>JBKHIT010000139.1:0-4084 GCA_046538485.1 Candidatus Brocadiia bacterium
GACTGCGGTGGCGCCACCGCTTTGCCGTCAGTCGTTCAGTCGTTTCGCTGTAGCCTTTCATGCTCTGCGTCTCGGCGTCTCCGCGGGGTATTGGCGGCCGAGTGGGATCTGTCGGGCGAAGAGGCGCGGGAAGAGCTTGAAACGCTGCTGGGCAGTGACAGTGAGGCCACAGTGTATGTGGAGGGCCTGGAGCCCGGCCGGGCCGGTGAGATAACCCTGAGCTACGACGGCACGGATCCGGCCCTCGAGGACAGAGTGCAGGTGACGGTGGTGGGGGTGGAGATAACCCGGGCGCCGGACTACCTGTTCGCCAACGCCCGCTACGCCACGCCGGTGCGGTTTGAGATAGGAGCGGGATCGGACACTGTGACGTTTGAGGAGATAGAGCCGTTAATCCAGAACGGTTCGGTGAAGGTGCGTTTCTACGCCGCCGACGGCGACGGAAGCCAGGAGGAGCACCTGCGTTTCACGACGAACAATCTGGCCCCGACCACTGATGATCCCACGGGCCGCATCTGCCGGGTGTATCCGGACGCTGAGAAAGAGCTCAAGATACTTGGTGATGGGGATTCAGGTCAGAAGAATTGCTATGAGGTCTACGTTCCCAGTAGCAGATTTCGGGCTATAGGAGAGATCGCCAAAGATGGTGATGACAAACACACGACAAAATGGGCGCATTTTGAGATGACGGTGGGTCTAAACCAAACCGTGCTACTGGAGAGCGAGTCAGATCCTGCGCCCAATCCGCCCGATCCGCGAGATGATCAAGAAGAAGGTCACTGGAAAGATGAAGGCCCAAGAGTTCGTCTTTTTGGCGATAAGGTTATTGCTGCATGGGATATGCGTGGTTCTGGTTTCTCCGGGGAGCAGTTCAAAACAACAATCGGGGGAACTTATTTTGTACCGGGACAGCACCAAAAGGAAAGTAAAAGCTCGGACGATACGATGTGCACAGAGCTGGCGCACTGGGAACCGTTTAAGGGATGGTGGCGCGCTGGTCTGGACGCTGATGATAGACTTTGCGGGTTCCTGTACTGGTGGGATGGCCAAAGCGGCGTTCGGGATGCGACGCTGCAGCGGAAATTTAGGGTGCCCGACCCGGAGGGCGAACATGGCTACCCTCTTCATTTGGTGACGGGCACTTTCGGAACTCCTTATTGGAATGCCAAAGCGAGCAAGACATCAGGTGAATTTGATGCGTTTCCTGCGACAAGACAAAGAAAAGTGTACTATGAAGACACGGAACTTAAGATGGGTTGGGTCAGTAACAAACGTTACTGGAGTTTCAAACACTGCGATTTTGAATCGAAAAAGATTCGAACCAACGGGAAAAACACGTTTCGAAGTTCAACGTACATGGAACAGCGTGGCTTCGATGATTACCGGGGCGAATACGTCAGCAAGAACTTCGGGATGAGGTTCGGCGGATATGCGGTTGCCTCTTACGGCGGCAAAATCCCGCCCTGTCTGAGAGATAGCGATCCTGTTGCGAGGCCCTGGGACAATCCACGGCCCCGGAAGGTTCCTGAGCGTGCGATGGATCTGACCAAAGAAGATGCCCGGGTGAACATGATGATCGCTAATGGGAAATACAAACCCACTACCGATACGAATAAAGACGAGGTGGGGAGTGTCATGCCCTGGGTAGACGTCGGATTCGCGCTTGCCAACGCTGCAATAGCTTTCAGTGGTCAGGAATATCTGTTGCTGTTGAGCGGCCCTGCGCAAGCGGGTGTGCATGCTGCCGTGGCGGCCAGCGCCGATAAAAATGAAGGAGGCCATAACGCGACATGTCTTGCGAAAATCCAGGCCTTCTACATGGCCCATGATGTTACAGGAGATCCGCATGAGGATCATACGGGTGAAGTTGATGGTAGAAGAAAAGCGAAAACTGTTGGAAATCTCCAAGACTCAAAGAGCAATGGTGGTAAGAAGGAACCGACCAACATGACGATCGAGTTGTCAGAAGACATCGGGGTCGGTGAGCAGTTGACTGTGTGGATGGATATCACCAGCCAGTCTCAGCTGATAGCTCAGGATACAAAGAAGTGGGGAAAAGGTACTCACCGTTGCAGCGCCACGGCGGAGTATTTGAAGGAAGTGCTGGGGGCGGAAGAGGTTCAGGTGAACGTGTATGAGCGGGGAAGCAACCAGTGAATCAAGCCTAATGTTTTAAGGAGCAAAGATGGGCAAAAAATTATGGGTAATTATCGTCGTTGCAGTTGTTTTTGTCGCCATCGGGTTCTGGATTCATACTGCAAAACGTTACGAACAAGAACATCCAGGACGAGACCAAAGCGAGTTGAATGGCGCGGAAACCCATGTCCCAACATCGGTGTCTGATCGCAGGGCTACCAAATATTCTGAGCTGGCAGAAGCGCCCGCGATTGAAGTTTCACAAACGAGTAAGCAGCAACTGGCAAAGCGGTATGTCGGCCTGAAAGGGGCGCGCGGAAAGATAGAGGATAGTTGCATAGAAATGCTCCAACAGAATGAGTGTCCTTACCATTATCTTTACGATCGACAGACAAAAACGTACGTTCAGGGCCATTTTGGAGCCCCCCTTGACATACCGAAAGTGGAAATTCGGTTCCGCAAGCGCGATGCGGACGGTGACTGGGTGCCGCATCCGGTCCAGTGGGTTATTACATATCCGGTCTGGGACGGACGGAGTCACCCCCCGCGAGAAAAAGAACATTTCCAAGCAATGCATGTGACGAGTATTGCCGGCCTCGAAGAAAATGCTGGTGCCCACGCCAGCCGTTTTTTCCTTTCCGACGACCCCAGGAGCGGCGAGTACGATTCACTCGTGTTTGGACAGACCTATTACGTAGAATTTCTTTATCCCGGTTATTACTCGAGGAGCGCGACGCCGGATCTCTACGGTTCTGCTTTGATTCAAATGCCTGAGAAAGTGGCGCGTGGCAAAGTGGCTGTTTTTACGGTGAATGTGAGCAAAAGGATAGAGGGGTGGGGCCGACCGGGCGATTACAGTGACCCGAAAACGCAGGTAAAGATACACGTTCGCGACGCCGCTGGTATGGGGCGGCTTGGAGTCTCGCTCTATGATCCCTCAAAAGGGTACAGTCTTTTCACCCGGCTCTCAAAGGATGGCAAAGGCGAGCTCGGGGTGTATGAGCTGGGCGGGGAGGCGTCGGTGGACGTGTTAGTCAAGCCGGATGTCACCTTCTTTCTCTATTACAAAGGGAAGGTCACCAAGAAAAAGGTTGTGTTTCCAAAAGACGCCGACGTAATCGTCGATCCGAAGGATATCATCACTTTTAAATTGAAGGTCCCCCGTAAGAAAGTGCCGGAGGACTGTATCGCCATGGGGCTTTTGCTGCATCGGGATTCGAAACTTTCGGTGGGCGGAGCTGAGTTCGACAGAGATGCGGGCTGGAGCGGACCTGCAGAGGGCGACGAACCGGAGACGCTCACAATGCTGGCACCACCACGGAGTTACTATGTGGCCTACGACGTCGACGATCCCACCGTCATCGGCAAAATCACCGTGAAAAAATCGGATGCGGGGAAGACGCTGGAGGTGGAACAGCTGGAGGAGTAAAGCAGTTTTCAGTTTTGAGATTAGAATTTTGGGTGAACGGAGAAACGGTTATTGATTGCTGTTGAACTGATAACGGATTGGAGCTGGTGAATTCGGCGTGCGGCTATTTTCTGTTCGTTTTTTTGGACTGCGGTGGCGCCACCGCTTTGCCGTCAGTCGTTCAGTCGTTTCGCTGTAGCCTTTCATGCTCTGCGTCTCGGCGTCTCCGCGGGGTATTGGCGGCCGAGTGGGATCTGTCGGGCGAAGAGGCGCGGGAAGAGCTTGAAACGCTGCTGGGCAGTGACAGTGAGGCCACAGTGTATGTGGAGGGCCTGGAGCCCGGCCGGGCCGGTGAGATAACCCTGAGCTACGACGGCACGGATCCGGCCCTCGAGGACAGAGTGCAGGTGACGGTGGTGGGGGTGGAGATAACCCGGGCGCCGGACTACCTGTTCGCCAACGCCCGCTACGCCACGCCGGTGCGCTTTGAGATAGGAGCGGGATCGGACACTGTGACGTTTGAGGAGATAGAGGCGTTAA
>JBKHIT010000079.1:0-18373 GCA_046538485.1 Candidatus Brocadiia bacterium
CCCCCGAAACCAGAAAGCTGGTTGCAAGGCCACGCACTTTACCGAATAGTTACCCGCCGTATCCGGGTCGGACCCCGCCGTATCCGGGTCGGACCAACACAAGTCCTTATGTGAACTCACCTTCCGACAATAAAGGACCGCATATAGAGCTTAGATCGGGGTTTTTGACCCCAAAATAGTGCTTCTAAGCAAAATCATGCCTATTCCCCGATCACAGGATCTAATTTATGTCCGGAGAGGCCCAAAGGGCCATGTGGCCCCGACGCGTGGGCTTCCGCTCCTCCCGCATCAGGCAGGATCATCATCTTCAAAAGAAATTCACGCTCATGACACCGATGGGTCAGATGCCAGATGCAATCGGGTAAAAAATGTCTGTTCGCTCGGGGCAACGGGCTACCTCCTCCTCTCAGCGACACGCAGCGGGCTGACATAAGCATATGGGATTTATCCACAACAGAGCACATCATTGTAGTCCGGCCAGTCCCATCCATCAATTCCACACCCATCAGACTGCTTAGAATCCCCATTTCCCCCACAAAATGCCCAGTCTAAGCCATATATAGGGGGTGTTTTTGTCCTATTCCAAGCCCTCGCAACGACTTCGGTTGGTCCGACCCCGATAAAGCACCCCGATAAAGCGTACAGAATTGAAGTAAGTATTCAGTCAAATGCGTCAGTTTATACCCTACCGTGCCCTGTGCCGGTAGGTTTCTGATTGGCCACTACGGTCCTGAGAGCATAATACACCATAGCCGCTTGGCCAACCGGCGCCGGATCCCATCTGGGCCATGGGCGCCAGTGTATCTCCCAGCCTCCATACGATCACCACCATCATGTGACGGCCCGGTTGAACGCGCATATCATACGATTCAACAGGCCAGGCGTCCGGCGTACCACGCTCGGGACCGCGGCCCAAAAAGGTCCCGTTGAGGTACAGCTCGTATCGCTCATCAGCGGAGACGTGTATTCGGAACTCTTTCTCCTCGGAAACCGTAAACTCGCGGCGAAAAGCCCAGACTCCAGTCTCCCGCGTCGCGTCGTGAGGATCGCGAACCCAGTGAACGTTGCGGAATGCGGTGGTATCCAATTCTTTATCGGACTCATCTTCACAGTGAGAACTGCACCGATTGACACGGTCTGCGATGAAATCTTTTCCTTCTTTCATATCACCAGTTTCCACGGCTTCCTCCACATGTGATCGTCTCTCGTTCCAATCAACACGAACATATCACCGTCTTCGGACTTTTTCGTTTGATACTGCTTTGAGTCACTCAAGAAAGCTCTCCACATCGGCGATGGCCAGTCCAATCACCGTGTCGGCTCCGCCATAATAGACCCACAACTCGGTGTCGAACAGCAGGGCACCACAGGAGAAAATGACATCCGGCACGTCACCCTCACGTTCCCACGGAAGTTCCGGTTCGATGATCGGTTCGTCCTGACGTTTGACGGTTTTCCATGGTTCATCCAGATCAAGCAGCATGAGCCCCAGGCGATACACATCGTCTTCGTCGATTCCGTGGTAGACCGTCAACCAGCCCGCATCGGTTCTGATGGGGGGAGCCGCCGAGCCTGAACGTTTACAATCCCATTGGCCCTCCCGCGGATACAGCACGGGATGATTGTCGTCCCAGGTTTTGAGATCATCCGAGAACGCAACGGCAATGCCCGGTGGTGCCTCATAGTCGTCCATTGGCCCGCGCGTCCAGTACTCGTAGACGAAATCATCGGGGGAAAGATGTTTGTAACGCTGGTCCTCCGGCCGATGGAAGGCCACGAAACGCCCATCGATCTTTTCGGGGAAAAGCAGCGCATTTTTGTTGTGTCCCCAGTCCTCATACAGCATCATCGGTCCCCGGTCCTCCCAGTGCTCCAGATCTTTGGACACGGCACAGGAGGGGATCATCTCCGAATGGTTCTTCCAGTTGGTGTAGACGAGGTAGTATGTATCACCAATCTTTGAAATGCGCGGATCCTGGGGGTCATACACTTGGCCATCGATATAGACTTTGTTGTGAAGGATGGGTTCATCGTCGCACTGGAAGTGGATTCCATCGAGACTCCGTGCGTGGCCGATGCAGGAGTCATAGACCCTTTCTGGCGTTTCCGGTTGGCCTTCATGGTAGACGGCTCGATAAAACAGATGGAACACTCCATCCTCGTAACACGCGGCGGCATTGAACACCGCGCTCTGTTCCCAGCGAACGTGTGTGCGGGGTGTGAGAACTGGTCGATCCGATACGCGGTGCAATGTGATGGGACGGTTGCCCATAGCATTCTCCTTGTATATTAAGTCAGGTGAAAACGTTCGTTGAATGGCATTACAATCGTAGTCGTGATGGGCGCCTTGATAAGGCGCAGATTACGATTTTAGTTGGGTGCGTTCATGCCTTCTGCACCCACACCGGGGTCGTCCACGACATCTCACCGCCGCTTTCGGTAATGCGGGCCTGGTAGAAGTCCACCGGGCGATCGGACACCGTCTCATCGACATGTTCGATGCTGAGGTTCTGACAGGGGTTTTTGCCCGTGTCGCCCACGAGATATTCGTTGTTTTTCAGGATTTCTGCTTTGATGATGCGGTCCGCGGCCCACACCTGCAGATTGATGCGTCGCGGCCGGTCCGACTGTATCTCCTCCCCCATAAATCCATCGTTCACCTCAAAGAACACCACTGTTTTGCGGCCGGTGGTGGTGAACGTGCGACGGGCGAAAAGGGCGCCCCAGAGCGACTGCCGGGTCAGATCCCGAGCCCACACGGCGGCGAGCCCGTTCTGATACTGAAGTGTGGTGTAAGGACCCGGTTCCTTCATGCGGGATCCCGGATTCCCATAGTGCGTATCGCTGCCACCGATGAGACCGAATTTGTAGCCTGCGGAGAAAATATCCTGTACCGTTCGCCCCTTTTTCGTCCCTTTCAGGGGTTTGCGGTTGCCGAAGTACTCGCTGTTCCCGTGTTTGGAGAACATCTCGATCACCGGCATGCTCGATTGATCGAGCTTGAAAAAATCATGCAGACCATCGGGATACCGATCCCAGATGCGCCACGAGATGGCAGGATGATGTGGAATCGCCATGACTTCGTGCTCCTTCAGGTACTCATTCATCGTATCCCAGGTTTCACCACCGTCCGTTCCGTCCTCGTTCTGCACCGGCTGCATCATCTCGGGGTTGCCCTCGAGAAAATAGAAATTGATGTCCTCATCGGTGCTCATTGGACTCAGCTCCACCCCTGGAAACGTGACGAAACGGTGCGGATCGTTGTATCGACGGGCCGCGTCGCAGGTTCGGGCCCATCGCTCCGGGTTATCACGGGTCTGGAAAAGGGGGGACATGAATGGGTGTCCGCTGCTGGGTTCGCCCCCCACGATGACCTGGTGATCCGCCGTTGCTGCGAAATCGAGGACGGCGGTGTCGCGGGCGAACTGATAAGCCTCATCGAGGCTTCCCCAGGCATCCATTGACATCTCGGTGTGGGCATGAATCTCACCGAAATACAGCCGATACGGAAAGTCATCCTCCAGCTGAATGCAGGGAGTCGAACAATACGTCTCGTGGCCGTCGGCCACGCTGATCCGAAAATACGGTATGTCGGCGGGACAGAAATGAACGCGCTTCACGCCATGGTCAGCCGGTGTCATCCGGATGGTTGCCGGAAGATTGTGGCCCACCTCGCGATTCATCACTTTCAGCTCGCCCGTGTAATTCACGCACCGATTGCCATGCCGGTCTTCCGCAACGATTGTAAGGCAGACTTCGTCACCGCATTTGTAAGTGGGCGTGAGATGCACATAGAAATGAGCTCGTCGACCGTTTCGCACGGACGGTGTCGGAAAATCAGCCACCTGTTTGTCACCGTCGGTCTCCCGGAAGCACTCAAAATGAACCCGATTGAACGACTGGGGCGAGGTGCGGCATCCGGGACCACCATGGGACCGGTCTCCGATGTGAAAGGTGACGGAATCGCCGGGCTCGATGGTCCCATCCGTCACCATGCATTGAATGTATCGATCACGTTGAGGATAAATGGAAACGTGCAGCCGGGCATCGGTGTCGGACTGCAACCGGACGAATCCCTCCCCCTGTGGATCATCAACCTGGGGCAGAGAGAACCCGAAAGGGAGGCCGAGGACAAAGGAGTCGTCCTCGTGGATGGGGGTGTCCTGAAAACGAATCGTGATCGAAAAAGACCGCCACTGACCGGCCCTCATTTTGTTCAGCCCACGGGTTGTTACAACATCGTGTGATATCTTAAAGTTGTTTGGTTTGATCAAGTTCCTCAGTCGCCTTTCATGGCCATTTGGCATCTTACTTCGACGCTCAAAGTTGAACGGTGGACGTTAGATACTCGGCGTAAACACCGCAAAGTGAACATATGTGTCATGATTGCTGTGTCAGTCATCCTCTCGCGGCGGATATACTTCCGTGGGGTCCCCCGTGTCTCCGCACTCCTTCCGGAGCCGATTGAGTTCCTGCTTCAAGTCCGATATCTCTCCGGCGTATTGGGGATCGTCGTATCGATTCTGCCGTTCGTGTGGATCCTCCGACAGATCGTAGAACTCCCAGCAGTCTTCCGGCTGTCGGCCATCGTCACGCACCAGTCCGTAGTAGTGAATCAGCTTCCGATCCTCCGTCCGCACGCCGTAATGACTGGGGCGTTCGGGAGCATAAGGTGTCCAGTAATGGTAGTACGTGCTCTCGCGCCAGTCGTCCGGTGTCTCGCCCCGCAGGTTGGATCGAAAACTCCGTCCCTGCATCGCGTCCGGAACCTCTTCGCCGGCGTAATCGAGGAACAGCTCGGCGAAATCCACATTTGTGATGATATCGTCCACCACCGTTCCGGCTTCAATTTCCTCCGGATAGCGCACGATGAACGGCATGCGCAGGGACTCCTCCAGCATGAACCGTTTGTCGAACAGATTGTGTTCGCCCAGGAAATAGCCCTGGTCGGAGGTGTAGATGACGATCGTATTCTCATCAAGCCCTGCCTCGCGGAGGTAATTCAGCAGCCGCCCGATGTTGTCGTCGATCCCGGCCACCGTGCGCATATAATCGTGGACCATCTTCTGGTAGGTCGCCCGGCGGGCCTCTTCCTCATTCATTCCGTCAACGTCGAGACGGGGTGGAGCGTACTCCTCCGGGTTGTCCAGGCATCGCTGTTTGTGGATCTCCAGCGGCCAGCCCTCGAACACCTTCCCCTTCGGACTCTCATCCCACATCATGTCCTCCGGCTCCGGAAACTCCACGTCGTCGTAAAGCTCGCGATACCGATCATGACTGTAGTAGGGGCCGTGTGTGGCTTTGAAATGGCACATGCAGAAAAACGGGTCCTCGGATTCCTCCTGAGATTCCAGCCACTGGAGGGTTTCGTCCGTGATGATGTCCGTCGAATGCCCCTCATATTCAGTGCCATCTCCTTCCCAGTCCTGGCCTTTTTCCCACAGAATGGGGTTGTGGTAGCGGCCCTGATTGTGGAGCACATTGAAGTAATCGAACCCGCGCGGCTCGGTCCGCAGATGCCATTTCCCCAGAATCGCGGTGTTGTAACCGGCGGCCTGAAGATGTTTGGCCACGTGGTCCCGTTCGGGATCGAGTTCATCTCGCAGGGTGCGTACATCGTTCACATGACTGTGCTGCCCGGTGAGAATCGTCGCCCGACTCGGCACGCAGATCGAGTTGGTGCAGAAACAGTTCTCCAGAAGCGCACCGTCCTCGGCGATACTGTCGATGTTGGGGGTGTCGATGTAGGGAGCCAACCGGGAGTTGTAGCATCCCCACGCCTGCGAAGTGTGATCATCGGCCATGATGTACAGTATGTTCGGTCGTGCCACTTTTCAGTCTCCTTTTTCTAACTGAGAAATCGCAATCGTAGTCGGTCAGCTCACGCAGATCTCAACGGAATGCTTTCCTTTCATATCATACGAGATATGTGGATCACATCGTTCGCCATCCAGTCGGAACTCCTCGATGACCGTTCCTTCTCCGTCCACCTTCAGGTCCAGTGTCATATTCCGGCAACGGACTTCCCGCAGTTCCGCCCCGGCGAAATCAGACGGCACCGCCGGGTCAAACCTTATGCCATCTTCCTCCAGCCGTAAACCGAAGACACCGTGCACAATCATCGCCAAATATCCCGAAGCCGACCAGCTCTGGTTGGGTTTGGGCGGCCGATACCGGCTCTGTGGGGAATCGACCGGTCCATGATAGCCCTTGTACGGAGTGCCGTGAACGAGATGGTAGGCCTCGTAAAAGGTGCCGTCGGATTCGGCCACCATCTTCGTGATACCAGCGAGCATGTGCCCCAGAAAACCGGGGCAATCCGCCACCGACCCCGCCCAGCCGGCGAAACCCTGTATAAAGGGCCAGATCGAGCCGTTCCCCGTGCCCAATTTCTCCAGGTTTTCCCGGTCGAAACGCGGGAACATGGGCCAGGTGCATGGCACACCCCACTCCGAGGTGTAGGTGTTTTCTATGATTTGCTGGGCCCGTTCCCGATCAGCCACGCCCGTGATGATGGCCAGCATCTGTCCCACCGTGCTGGAATACTCGCACTGTTGACCGTCACCGTCGAGAAAATAGGCATACCGTTTTTTCTCCGGCAGCCAGAGTTGATCGTTGATGGCCGTTTTTAGATCCTCCGCCATCTGTGCGAAATATTGCTTTTCCTCTTCAGGCCGCCCCAGTATTCCGGCCGCCTGTGCCGCGATCCGCAGGGCATTGTAGTACAGACAGTTCGTGCCGATACACTGCATCTGGATCCGATCCTTGCCGGTGACCTCCACGTACCGCAGTATGTTCATCCCCTTTTCCCAGCCCTCGTTGTAGGGTGGGGGATATTTGGCCCGCCCGTCGCCGAACGTTTCCGGGCCCCGGAAGAGACCGGTTTCCTCGTTATATTCATATCCGATCAAGTCACCGACGGGTGTTTTTACGTTAAGGTTCTTGTTATACGATGGTCGCATGCGCCCCACATCCTCCAGCAGGGTGTTCCGCGTCGCGGTGTACGCCAGCTCCAGGAAATCCTCGTCCCCCGTGATCAGGTAGTAGGTCCACGCCGCCGTCGTCCAGGCGATTTTATCCCAGTATTGATCGGCGATGAAGATTTTCTCGTCCACGTACCAAAGGCACGAAAGAAGTGTTTCCCGGGCGATTTCTGGATGCAGAAACGCCCCACCGTGATAGATCACGAAGGAGACGTCCCGGTTGTGGGGCTGGCCCCGAAAACGGGGATCATACGCATCGGAGGCCGGTGACCATATCCTGAGTGTTTGACCGCGAATGTGGGGCGGTTTGTCGATCCACCGTTTCTGCGGTTTGATTTTACTTTTGGCCTCCTCGTCGATGGTGAAATCCACGACATTGTCGCGGAGGGTATCCACTGCAGCCTCGAAAACCTGCTGATACACTGGTTCGCTTGAGTTCAGGAACATTCGCGTCTCTCGCTAACAAAAAGAAAAACTGCGGAACGGCGTACGAACAAGTACGCTCTGTCCGTTTGAGAGTGGGACATAATACTTGCGCAACTCCGTTGTCGTCTGACCGGTTTTGCCAGTTCTTGCGGTGGATTTCAATCTGCTGAACCAATGGATTGGGGTTCAATGTTAAGCTCAGGACAACGGTGCGCCGCAGCAAGTGGTGCGTCATCCCGCGTCTCCACCATTCTGTCGTAAAGCCACCGATGATGGCATGTGATTTTGTCCTGAGAAGCCGGGTCATCAACAAGGTTGTTCATCTCGTAGGGATCCTCCCTCAGATCGAAGAACTGCCAGGGCTGAAAGCCCGTCAGATCTCCGGCAACGGTGTACTTGTACCTCTCCGAACGAAAACCGCGGTAGCACCACTGATGCAACGGCGCAGGCGGCCGGATTTCTGAAACAAATTCCAGCATCACCCCGGGCCGGTCGAGGTTATGTCTTTCCCCGCGCATCAGAGGCGAAAGATCTGTGCCCGAAACCTCGTGCCCGGGCTGCAAGCCACAGAGCCCGAGGATCGTTGGGAACAGATCTTCGGTCGCTACGGGATCGCGAACCACCCGCCCCGGTTCCAACCCCGGTCCCGCCCCGATGAGGGGAATACCACAGGACTCCTCGAACGGGTACTGTTTGGCCCGCAGAGAATGAGCGCCCAGCATCTCGCCGTGGTCAGAGGCGAACAGGACGATGGTGTTCCGCTGCAAGCCCTCCTCAGCCAGGTAATTCTGAAGCCGCCCCATATTGTGGTCCAGATTCTCGACCATCGCATAGTAAAGCTGACGCTGTCGAATTATCTTGTCGCGATCAAGGGATCCCCGTGATGAAGAATCAGGATCCATCTGAGGTCGTTCTTCGTTCAAAAAGTTCGGGGGCAAATCGATATCAATTCCCAGCCATTTCTCCTCCAACTCCTTTGGGGCCTCGAACGGTGGATGTGGCGGCTCGACCGAGATGACGCACGCAAAGGGCTGTCCTTCACGGTGTTTGTCGGTGATCAGGTCCATCCCCAAATCGAAAAGGCCGTCGGTCTGATATCCCTCGAGCTTCCGTGGAGTCGGGTCGTCGTCAACGAAGTAATAGGTGTCGAAGGGCGAGTTACGCAGCTCAAATCCCCGCCAGTGTTTCCAGCGGCCCTGGAGGTGTGGGGGAACGGGCCTCACACCCTCCCGGCGAGCACCGTAGCCGGGCATGTGGTTCTGACCACCGCTCAAATGCCATTTACCCACGTACATGGTTTCGTAGCCGGCTTCGTTGAATTCATCGGCCAGAGTCCGTTCGGCGGGAGACATTCGCCACTCAATGGCGGGTATCATGCGCGTGTGTGCGTATTTTCCCGTCATCAAGGTGAATCGGAACGGAACGCAAACGGGATAGGTTGAACAGGCATTATCGAATCGTACGCCCTCACCGGCCATCCGGTCCAGATTCGGGGTCTCAATATTCGGATCACCATAGATGCTGAGCGCGTCACGGCGAAGTTGGTCACACAAAACTACAATGACATTAGGATTCATTCTTCTGAGCTCCTCGAAAACGGTTCACTGGTGTCGTCACATTTTTGCCTCAGCTCTTCCAGCTTCTCACGCAAGTGTGGAATAACCCCGGTGTAATCCGGATCGCCATAGCGATTCCGGAGTTCATACGGGTCTTTCTGGAGGTCATAGAGTTCCCAGCACTCCTCCGGGTCGCGCAGACCGGCCCGAACCATTCCGTAATAGTAAATAAGCTTGTATCTCTGTGTGCGGATACCGTAATGGCTGGGCCGTTCCGCGGGCTGTTTCTCCCTCCGGTGATGATAGTACATCGCATCACGCCAGTCCTCCGGAGCTATGTGCGGAGTCCAAATAAATGGGGACAGACGCGAGTTGTAGCAACCACATGCGGCGGAAGCGTGATCGTCGGCCATGAGAAACAGGATGTTCGGCCGTTTCATTCTGGTACCTCCTCTCGGGGAGAAATCAGGGGCTATCAGTTTTCGATGCACTCTGTTTCAACTGCTCAATCCGGTCGTAAAAGGCGGGTGCGGCGACGGGACCGTCCAGCAGGGGATCGTTCGTATCCCGCATCCATTCGTAGAGGCGCGCCTCCAGGTCCCGGCGCACGTCCGTGTATTCCGCATCCTCCGCCACGTTCTCCATCTCCAGCGGGTCCTGCTGCAGATCGTACAGTTCGGCACCGGTGGAACAGCTCTGGCGTTCCTCCGAACGGAGGTGAAAATTCTCCTGATACAGATCCCGGTTGTTCAGGCATCCCCGACCGAAATGCTCGTGCGTGATCGGTTCAAGATTGTAGATGAACTTGTAGCGCTGCGTACGTATGCACCGCATGGGATCGTATTCGGTGTGGTAGGTTTTCTCCCCGAATATCTCGGTTCGTTCGGCATGATCCGCGCCCGTCAGCAAAGGCCAGAAACTGCGGCCGTGGATATTGTCCGGCACATCTGCCCCCGCCGCCTCCAGCATCGTCGGCGTCAGATCCACGTTGCTCAAAAGACAATCGTGCCGCTGCCCTCCTTCGATGCCGCGCGGGTAGCGCATGAGCAGAAGGGATTCCAAACCCGGATCATACAGGCTGGTCTTTGCCCGTGGCACTCCCAGACCGTGGTCGGTGGTGACCACCACGATGGTCTCCTCGCTGAGGCCTCTCCGGTCCAGAAACTCCAGCACCCGTCCCAGACCCCGGTCCCAGTGCCGCACGCATGCCTGATGCCGGGCCATGTGACGCCTTGTCTCCGGTCCCGGATTGAGATGTTCGGGAATGGTGACGCCATCCTGCTCCTCCGGCTCATAATCGTCCGCGTTGTGAACGGCCTTCGTGCCGATTTCAACGAAAAATGGGCTGTCCGGCCGGTTGCGCGTGTTGAGCCAGTCGGACAATGCATCTCCCGCCTGAAGGGCATCTTTTTGCCCATGTCGGGATGCGTCGTCAAAGCCACATATCTCCACCTGTTCGGGGGGGCAGTTCCCGCCCAGCGCCTCGTGGGCGATGCCAATGAGGGCCGTCTCGTATCCGGCGGCACCGAGCAATCGGGCAAGATGTTGCTCGTCATCATTGAGCGTCCATCCGAACGGCCCTCCGGTCAGGCCGAGCACTCCCGTGCTGTGAGGATAACGTCCGGTGAACATGCTGGCACGGGACGGGCTGCACTGCGGGGCGGTGGCGAAATGGTTCTCGAACACGGCTCCCTCTTCGGCCACCCGGTTCATATTCGGGGTGTGGACCGTTTCGACATCGTACGGTTCGATGAACCGGCCAGCGTCATGACCGATGTAAACGATGATATTTGGGGTTTTCATGGCAATTTGACCTTCACGTTCTGTGGTTCAAAAGTTTTCCTGTGGCAATGGACCGTTATTGACATACGTCATACCCTTCACTTGGATAAATCCGCCCGAGGACCGACCGCGGGCCGGTTATCAGGTCCGATGGTGAGCATACGGACTCGGGCTCAGTCGTTCCTCCAGACGCTCCCGTAATTCATCCACAACTGCGGGATTGTCCCGTTGCATCTGACTCAGACAATTACAAGTCTCCGCGGGGTCCTCCTTCAGGTCATACATCTCCTCCGCATCGTTGTAGTAACGCACCAGTTTGTAGCGGTCGGTGCGAATGCAGCGCCACTGCCGGAGCGTCGAAACGATGTTGGTTCGGTGGGGCTGAGACGGATCCGAAAGGCAATCCGTGAAGGAGAGGGCGTGCATATGCGGGAGCGATGACAAACCGGCCAGTTCACAGATCGTCGGGTTGATGTCAATCAGCTCGATCAGAGCGTCACATGTCCGTCCTTCCGGTATTTCCGGGCCGGCCGCAATGAGCGGCACACGAATGGATGGTTCAAACGGCTGCTTTTTCATCCACATCTCCAGGTCGCCCAGCATTTCTCCATGATCCGAGGTGAACATGATGTAGGTGTCTTCCAGCTCACCCCGCTCCTCGAGGACGTCCATGAGCTGCCCGACCTGCTCGTCAATCAGCTCGATGTAGGCGCAGTAGGCCCGCCGGGCCTGCTGGATTGCGGCCGGATCCGAGGGCCCGGTGCCCTGGTTGTGCTGGAAATAGTCCGACCGTTCATCCTCGGGAGCCGGTATCGGGTCCGGCATCGGCCTGTCGGCGTACCGGTCGAAATACTCCCGCGGTGGATCGTGGGGAACGTGTGGACCGGAGAAGGAAACGAAAAGATGCCACGGATAAGCCCGAGGAAAATCCCTCAGCCATTCAACCGCCCGCTGCCCCTGGTAAACATCAAGAAACGTCTCGGCGGGCAGTTCGGACGGGCTGTACCACATTGATGAATCGCTGTGTCGCTCCTCGTAGTACTTCTGATACAGGCCTTTTTCTTTCAACATGGCTCCGTAGGAACCCCGGGGATAGGGTTTCCCCAGGGAGTGACCCTTCCCCTCGCTTTCCATCGGATCGGTGAATCCCCACTGGAACAACCGGGGCCGCCTGCCATCCGGGCCGTTGTCGCTGTCGCTCTTGGCCAGATCCAATTTCCCGCTGCAGGCCACCCGGTACCCGACATCCCGCAGCCGCTGGTAGTACGTGGTCCGATCGGGAGGCAGAAAACGGTCATTCTCATCCGCCCCCGTTATCCCGGGATGCAAGCCGGTCGCCAGGCCAATACGGGCCGGGGCGCAGAGGGGGGAATTGGTGAAGCAGTTCGGAAAGTGGACGCCGCGTCGGGCCAACCGGTCCAGATTGGGAGTGTCGAGAAAATCGGCGCCGGCACAGCCCATGTAGTCCCAGCGCTGCTGGTCGGTCATGATCAACAGAACATTCGGCTTTGATGATGAATCAGACATGGTATTTTCCCTGTAATATCGCCGTTGACTGAAAGTCTCGTTATCTCTTTCCGTCCATGAATCGATCAACTTCCTCGCGGACAATGTCCGTCCATTCGCGGATGCGCTTCGGTTCATTCCGGCACGTGTGGGTATCTTTCATGATGATTTCCACCACGCATCCTTCGGTTTGCCGGAGGAAATCGCGGACGTACTCACGCGCGTGATCCGGATCCCAACCTTCCCCCGCGATGATCGATGGATTCGGTTTCCAGGAGTAAATATATTTGTCCTGGAGCTCGGCCGCGCTTTGTTCGATGTCGGCCCACGGGCTGATGGACACACGACGTATGCGCGGTATTTTTTTGACCATATCGAGCTTGTCATGGAGCGGTTCACAACAACCGTAGGAGTTAAGACCGCATTGACTGAGAAACCGCTTTTCGTGATGCAGAGTGAATTCTTCATGCATCCTGGGCGAGACGTCGGCGAATATCTGCGCCGCGGAAAAACCCCACATATCGCAAAGCCGCACGTGCTCACCGTCAAAGTCATCCTGAGGCAGCTCGCTCGTATATCCGGTTCCGCCCTGCGCCGGATTGTGATTACGGTTGTTCAGGGACAGAGCGTCCTGTTGTTCCAGCTGGGTAATCATCCCCACGAACCCATCCACAATTTTCTCCAGCCCACGGTGGACCAGATCCGGATTATCCACCACATCCATCAAAACGCGCCCATGTCCCCGCCACCGTGCAAAAACATCCATCGGGGCGAGCTTGATGCCGGTGCGGCCCTCCATTTCAACATCCAGAATATCTCCAAATAAATCCTCGTACTGTTCATAGCGCCGCCGGCTGGTCTGTCGATCCACGGAGATTTCCGGCTTCTGAATCTTGTCCAGATCGCCTGCGTCCTCTATGACGCTTTCAAAACGGTCCGCCCCGGTGGGATCCTCCGATTGCCTGCACCGGGTCTCGATACCCCAACCCGTATTTCTGATAACCAGGGGACAGGCGATCCGCGGTTCGATGACCGTATCATCGTCAATATTCTGGCGGTAATAGATCCGCTCGCGGAGATCACGCTCCAGGCCGCGAAGGGGGCAATCCTCGCTCGTTTGCAGCTCGCTTTCGGGGAGCAGTTCTCGCCAGGATCCCTGGGGCAGCGTCAGAATCATGGGACGTACGGCTTCCAGATCGTTATGTCGTCGCCAGAGTTCGGCCTTTTCGTTCTGCACCGGATCATGTCCGATCTCCGCCACTCTTTTGGCGAGTTCACGAAGAATACGTCTGTCATTCCGCGATATGTCAATGACGTGTTCTTCACTTCCCATGGTCTACCAACCTCCCTTCCACTCCGTCCGGGCCACCGCGATAAACCGATCCCCGGTTCCGTAATACACAAGCCACCGGTCACCGAAGCGAATCAGACTGGAGACGAAGGTGGCCGGGGCGAGTTGGGCGTCCTGGATCTCGAATGGTTCCCGTGGACGCATGATCGGTTGGGTATTCCGCGCGAGCACCGCCGTCGGATCTTCCGGGTCCATCAGAACCTGGCCGACCGTATAATGGTTGTCATCCACGCTGGCATCGCCACCCGGCATCCGGTTCCATGCGTCGTAGATGAGCACGATACCGCCATCGGTCAGCACGGCCGGCGGGCCGGGTTCCACCAGGGCGTGATCGAACCGGCCCCGCCGGGGCGAGATAACGGGTTTCAATGATTTTTGGTCCGCAGGAGGTTCGTCCCCGGTGAACGGATGCATCGGGTAGTCCCGGTCATAGACCTGGCGGTCGCTCCGTCCCCACATCTCAACCGGTTCCCAGTTGATCAGGTCGGTGCTGGTGGCGGCGAACGTCGTGCCGGGCCGCAGCCAGTACATCCAGTATTGCCCCTGGATGCGCGCTGCGACGAGCCGTTCTCCTTCCACCCGACAGACGATCGAGCCGGCCTTGCAGAACTGGTTCTCCATCCCGGCTCCGGCAAAGGCACATCCGTGTTTCGTCCAGTTCCGCAGATCCTCCGACGTCGCCACCGCGAGCCGCGCCGTGTTGCCGTCAAACGCCGTGTAGGTCAAAACATACCGGCCGTTCTCATCCTCCACCAGTCGCGGATCTTCGCATCCGCCCTGCCACTCATACGCGGCCATGCAATCGTCGTCGGGATAGAGCACGGGGTCATCATGCCGTTCAAAGTGGATGCCATCATTGCTGATGGCCAAACCCAGTCGCGACGTTCCCTCCGGCACACCGACGTGATCCTCGGCCCGATAGAGCATGTAGACCCGGCCGTCACGGACAACGGCGGCGGGATTGAAGACATCCTTACCCTCCCACTGAACCTCCCGTTCTCCCAGCGGACACCGGAAGCGACTGGCAGGGCGCGGCCCGAGAATGGGATCGCCGATGCGTTCGGGGGGTGTTATGCCCCACGTGGATAAATTGTTTTCTGTGGTTGTTGGCATTGTTGGATAAACTCCTGGAGTCATAAAACCTTTGTGATTTTTGTATACCGGACTTATGTTCCAATTCAGTGGAAAAGCTGGAGGCCCCGGCGACCTTGTGTCGCCGGTGAACAAGATTGAGCGAGCTACAATGAGCAAACACTCAACCAGAACCCCCGGGGTCTCGTACCAGCGTGAATGAGGTTACCTGAGCACAGAGGAGGTCATGAAAAAGGTTCAATCCTCGCCCTGTGCACATATTCAGGGGCAGGTCAAATTATGTGCTGATGTGCCGTAGCAAAACCAATCTTCTTCACCCACGGGATAAACCCGTGGGGGCCGGGGGTCTCCTTTATCTGGTAGCAAATATTATCAGTGAGCAGTCACGCATCGATTCTGTTCTGGGTGCATGGACAATCACGGCAGTTCATCGGAGATATCCCGGGCCGGAAACGGCACCCAGCGCTGCTGGGCGGGCGGGGTCTGATCCATGACGTTGTGCATGTAGCGGCGATGGGCCTCGAGCACCTCCGCATACTCCGGGTCACCGGCAAGATTGTTGACATCGAGCGGTTCTTCGTCGATCCGACACAGAAATTCCTCGGGTTCCCCGCTCAGGGATTCCGCCGGACGATACACGTATTTGAAGTCCTGGCTTTCCACCATCCGCCAGTGCGTATGTTCGGAAAAGGCCATGTCGCGGATCTTTTCCGTTTCGCCGCGGATGATCGGCATCAGGGATCGGCACAGAACGTGATCGTTGTGCGCCGGGAAGGACTTCGACAGGGCATCCTGCGGATTCAGACCGGCGGCGTCCAGAATCGTTGCCGTCAGGTCGGTCATTTCCACCGGCGTACTCACGCGCTTCCGGGATTGATAATCGGGATGGTAGATCGCCGTGGGCACGCGGCTGGAAGGCCACTGGGGTCGGCTTTTGCCTTCCTGCTTCTCGTCGCCGAGCATTTCCCCATGATCCGAGGTGAACAGAATGATCGTTCTGTCCAGTCGACCACGTTCGCGAAGCGCTCCCATGATCCGTCCGACCTGATCATCGATAACGGCGACCTTGGCCACGTATCCGCGGCGCCATTCTTCCCAGCGCTTTCGCCACTCCTCGTCAACCTCTCCCACGCCGTCCAGCCGGGGGATGTCGCGATTGTCCGCCGATTCAAGCAACGCATCCGCCCGTTCAAGCATCTCCTCCGGGGCGTTCAGCGGTTTATGCGGGCCGCAGAACGATGCGTGCAGGAACATGGGAGCATCATCCGGAGCACTTTCAATCGCCTCCACGCATTGTTGTCCAATCACAGAATCGGCCTGATGCTCGGGTTCAAACGGCCACGGGACCACCTCCGGCATCACCGCGTTGGGCATGTCGATATCGGAGAAGGTCTCGAGGTGGTCACGGTAATCTTCCAGTATCCCATGCCGTTCCAGATGCCGGCACCAGAAGCAGTAATCGCGGTAGGCCAGTTCCTGACCCGACACATCCCAGAGATGGTCGAAACCGAAACGTTTGAGTTGATCGTTGTTCTCCACCAGATTGTGTCCCTGACCGCGCGGCGTTTTCGTTTTATCGAACGGCCATCCCTGCAGCCAATGGGTTTTCCCCACCAGCGACGTGTGATAGCCGGCGTTTTGTAGCGCCCGTGCATAGGTGGGATGTTGCAGATCCAGATCCCCGGCCATGGTCAACATGTTGATCTGGTGCGTGTATTTCCCCGTGAGCAGGGCTGTGCGGGCCGGTGCACAGACGGGATTGGCGGACACGCACCGGTTGAAAACGCATCCATCGCCGAGAAAATCCATATTCGGCGTTGGGATCTGTGAATTTTTCCCGAAACCGGTGTAATCAACGCGATGCTGGTCCGTTGTGATCAAGACGATGTCGTAGTTCATGAATCGGTTGTCCTGTGTGCTGAATGCCTACTGATAAGATGTTGTATGAGTATTCGATACAGTTCGAACGATGCGGCCTCCGTGCCGTTTGCCATTGGAATTCCAGTTCGGGCTGATACGAGTGGTTCACACCCTCTCGACCCGCAGACGGACCTCCCGCTTACGCGCCTTGATTTCCTTGCCTGAGCGCGGGGGAACGACGGTTCTGAGCGGAACTTCTTCCCCCTTTCGCTGACGTTCAAGCACGTCGACGGCCCTCTTCAGCATTTCCACATTGTCGTAACCCAGAAAACGAACGGGAATCGGGACCTGTGGTGTTTCGGGGAAATTACAGTGAGCAACGACGCTCATCTGGTCCGGGCGACGAATTCCTGCGGCAATCAAACCCGCACACGCGGGTTCCACCAGCGTATCATCCGCGATAATGAGACCGTCAGGCCGAATGCTCTGGCCTTCGTGCATGAGAAGATGCGCCACGTCGTAGGCGGTTTCGGGCGTGGATGTATTGATTCGAACAAACCAGTAATCACGGGTCGTCATCCCCGTCTGATCGAGTTGTTGCCTTAACTTCTGGCGCAACTCATCATTCGTGCCCGTCAACACTGCCACCCTGTCTCTGTCGGCTTCCTGCAGCAGCTTCACCGCACGAGCAAGATAGCTATCGCCGTCCATGGTGATGCCCGGGACCTGGTCCCGCACCGGCTCGGTCAACGTGGCCACAGGCATATCGGGGTGATCAAAAAGAATCTGCAGCGCCAGCCCCTGCGGACTGGATGCGAACAGCACGCCGGCCAGACGGTGTGCCGCGCAATCGCTTCTCAGGCGATTCCACTCATCGCCCGCCGGTTCCGTAACCTCAAAATAGGGAACAATTTTCACGCTTCCCGCTTTTTCAACGTCCGGTAGGAGTGACATCAGAACGGAAAGCCAGCCTTGGCCCTGCCGGAGTTGATCCCGGCTAAACGGAAAGACTATGGCGTAACGAGAAAGGTTCGGGGGAGAATCCTCCACGAACGTGCCGGCTTTTCCGGCAGTCCGGACGAACCCTTCCTCCACCAGTCTGTCGAAGGTGGCCTGCAGGGTGGTGTTACTGACATCAAATTCCTCCAGAAGTTCGGTGCGACGCGGAAGCTGTTCACCGGGCGCATACTCCCCATCCGCAATTCGCCGACGCAGCTCGTTCGCCACACGCCGTCGCACAGTTCCACGTTCTTTATTCGGCATGGACATATACTCCTCCGCTCTTGATATAATCCGTCTTGCATTATACGACAACGGATTATAGAAGGATTAAGCGGATTGTCAAGCACAAAAGCAAAAATGCAGGCTCAGAACTCCTGATCTCTTGGGGGAAGGTCGGACTGATGTTTGTTCTATAAGTCTTTTTTTATGTGAGGGTTAGGTGGTGGGGGGAGGGTTTTGCTTGCGCGAATTGGGCTGGAAAATAAAATGATACCTTTCCCCCAGTTTTTTGTCTGTATCCCGCAGACATAAAACAAAAACCGAGAGGAAAGGCAGGCACCTATGCCACAAGCTATTCTACCATTTATCGCGCCCGGTGCAACCCCGCTTAATGAGAGGAATTTGCGCTGTACCCTTTTTGGGGTTTGTGCAGGCCAGGGTTTTTCTGGTGCTGCCCCAAAGTCCCTGAGTATGCTGAGTGCAAATTCCTTATTTTTCCTTCGGCAAGAGGCATAGACGTTATTATTAATGTTTTCTGATACACCCTCCCTGCGTTTGGGGAAAAATCAGCCATCTTCACATGATTATGCCGCCGT
>JBKHIT010000022.1:0-75685 GCA_046538485.1 Candidatus Brocadiia bacterium
TACGATTGGGACTTACACCCAACAAGTTTACCCAGCCTTAACTGGGCACACGCTCAATCAACGTGAACGCCTGTGACTTCTTCATGAGAACCCCCAACAGCAAAAACACACTGTCTGAATTCACCTTATACAAGAATACCTCCGTTTTTGCCAAATCGCAACATAATCAGTGGGAGATGAAGGGACATAAGGGACGAAAGAGACTACTGGTTCATGACTTTTGATTTCCAGCTTACAGCTGGCTATGACGTCGCGAAACAGCGAGATTGCGCGGGGCTTACGGGCCCCTTGCAATGACCTGGGTCCCCGGAACTTCTGACAAAATTGACACCGGCCCACGATTGCTTGTACAGGCTGGAGAGCCTTGTGCTACATGCGTGCTTTGGCCACCCCCCGCATTCTGAACTTCAGCCCCGCCAGAGCGGTGCTGAAGTCCAGTCTGCTCAATGGAAGCGGTAGTTGAGGCGGACAAAACCAGTCGCAACTGAAGCCGTTTTCAAATAGCAATTAAACCGAGCGCGGCTGTTCTCTGTAATTATCCAGCAATTCCCGCAGCTCATCCACTTTCTGAGGGAGGGCTTTTGCGAGATTTGTGGTTTCGCCGGGGTCGCGTTCCAGATCGTAGAGTTGCACGGGCGGCAGACCCATTTCTTCGGCTTCATCTTCCTTCGGAAAACTCCAGCCTCCCGAGCCGCGGGCTTCCAGAAGTTTCCATTTGCCCTTCCGGATTGCGAATTCCCCGCTCACCGAGTGATGCACTGTTGCCTCCCGGAAATTGCCCTCGATATTCTCGCCGCGCAGAAGCGGCATGAGATCGTAGCTGTCCCCCGCCGCATTCTCCGGGATCGAATCATCGACGATGGATCCGACCGTCGCAAAAAGATCGGGCGTGCAGATCGTCCGGTCGCAGACCGACCCCGGTTCCACAACACCGGGCCATCGCGCGAGGAAAGGCGTCCGGTGACCGCCTTCATAGATGTCCGCTTTCGTCCCCCGCCACGGGTAATTCGGGTCATGGCCCATTTCCTTCAGTTCGCCGATTTTTGCCGCCGGGGAGGCCCCATTGTCGCTGGTGAAAATCACCAGCGTATCATCGGCCAGCCCGTTTTGATCAAGACACGCAAGGACTTCACCGACGACGGCATCGATCTGGGTCACGAAATCGCCATAGAGTCCGATATCGGTTCGTCCCCGGTATTCTGAAGTTGGGACGATGGGGGTATGCGGAGCTGACAACGGGAAGTAGATGAAGAACGGCTGGTCGGCCCCGTCACTGGACCGTTCTTCGATCTTTGTCAGGACTTTCTCTGTGAATGTCGGCAGTACGTCAACGGCTTTCATTCCCGGCACGGCCATTCCGCGTCGCATGAGATACGGCGTATCGACACCGATCTTGCTTTCTTCGCTCGGGATTCCGGTGCACTGGCCGTTCTCGATGTAGACATACGGTGGGATATCGAGCGAACTCGGGATCACAAAGGAGTAATTGAATCCCCGGTCGTTCGGGCCTTCGGTGACCGATTTCGTGTAATCGATTCTCTTGAGCGCTTCCCCTTCCCAATCGTTGCTGTTTTCGGCGAACGGCTCTCCATCCTCTGTTTGCCATCCCAAACCCAGATGCCATTTCCCGACGCATGCGGTCCAGTAACCGTGCTCCTGCAGGTAAGACGCAACCGTGGGCCGGTCCTCTTCCAGCAGCATCGGGCTTTCTCCGGTGAGAACGCCGGCTTTCAGGCGGCTCCGCCAGTTGTACCGACCGGTCATAATGCTGTAGCGGGTTGGAGTGCAGACGGCCGAACTGGTGTGGGAATCGGTAAAACGCATTCCATCGTCGGCCAGCTGATCCAGCACGGGAGTGGGGGCTTTGCAGTTGGGGTTGAAGCACCCCACGTCGCCATAGCCCTGGTCGTCAGCAAGAATGTAGACAATGTTGGGAAATTGGGGCATTTTCAGACTCCGATTGGAACAGAAGGCGATACAAACCAACAAAATGCTTTATTTGACGGACGCTCCGTCTCCCTGACACTCCGATCCCACAAATGACGGAGGACGCATAAGTCGTGCAGAAGTTTGTCAGGCTTTCTGGCTTTTCAAAAAATCTTCCACTTCTCTGGTGAGTTCTTCAATATCCTTGATTCCCTGAAGCAACTGATCGACGGGCAGCCAGCGAGGCAATTCGCCACTGATGTTGGTCGGGATATTATGACCCTCCCAGGTGAATGCCAGTTTAGGTGTTTTTTCCAGCTCAGCCCACCTGTCCACCCATCGGCAGAATTCAGCCCCGTCCATACCCGGCAGATACAAATCGAGCACCAGCGCATCGTATTCTTCATGGTCATTAATCCGCAACATAGCGCGTTCTGCGCAATGCGCAACTTCGACACAGTGTCCCCTTTGCGCCAGTTTTTCCTGGACGCAGCTCGTACAGTAGCTTTTTCCTTCAACGTATAAGATTCTGGCCATGTTCTACATCCTCCGCTTCGGAGGGCAAGAGCCGCGATTTAACTGGTCCCGTCACTACCTATGATTTTATCCAGTGCTACATGTTCTTGAATCAGATTTTGGGCAAGTTCCAGTTTGCTACGATCACGCGGAGTAATCTTCGCCACCAATCGGCGGGCCCGATATGCAGCGGTAGCGGTATCCTCCTCGGAGAGCAAAACCGGCACATCCACCTGGCACATTAGATTCACTATGCTCAAATGCGGGATTAACCCACCGGTCAGCAAAAGTCCTGACACCTGAGACGTCGGTGCTTTATCTTGCATCAAATGGGCGTTAATACAGGTCACAATATTATCGACGCGGTCGCCTGGTACCACGACCAGGCATCCTGTTTCCAGGTAACCCACCATATTCTGCGGTTCCATTGCGCCCACAATAATATCGCGCACTTTATTATCCAGGTGCTCCGTTCCAGTCAGCACTTCCAGATCGAGTTCGTCCCGCAGTTGAACCATTGTGGGATAAGTCAGCTCGGTTTTATACGGGATCACGCCGAGGCAATCGATTCCTATATTCTGGAGGCCCTGTCTTACGGCTCGGCTGACTTTCTCATATTTGCTTTCGTAAACTTTGTTTATGACCGCCCCGAGGACATTCACACCCCGTCTCTCGAAGAGCGCCCGGTTCAGCGCAATCTCATCGATGCAACTTCCTATACCCCCGCCGCTAACAATGATGCATTCCGCGCCCAGGAGCCTGGCCACCTCAGCATTCGACGCATCGATCACCGAACCTACGCCTGCGTGACCGGTGCCTTCAATAATGGCAACATCTTTCCCGGTGGCTACTTCCTCGAAAGCCTCCAATATTTGCCCCCGAATGTGCTCCGGGCGACGGTCAAAGATATAGTCCCGGGTGAAACCTCTGGGGATCAGAACGGGACTGATTTCCTGCAGGTCGCCGTCAGCGGCCAGAGCCTTTTTGAACAGGACCGCATCTTCGTCGGCCGCCACCCCATCGGTCTCGATGTATCTCTGGCCGACCGGCTTTATGAAACAGGCCGAAAGGCCCCGTTCCAGCGCTGCCTGGTACAATCCGACCGAAATGGTTGTCTTACCGTCATGCTGCTCAGTGGCAGCGACGTAGATCTTTTTCATGATCTCTGAGCCCTGCCGCTATTAGCCACAGGGCCCCTTGCCCTCAAGAACGGAAACCAGTCTCTCGGCCGCGACGATCATACTTTCGATACTGATGACGTCCAGTGCGTTATCCGAAAACAGCACTTCGCAGCAAGAGGGGAGTTCTTCGTCCCCCTCCTGGCGGACAACCTGCATCTCGAAGTTGGGGAAAAAACGGAACAGGTAGCGCAGGGGATCCTGCTCCCCCATCGCTCCTCCCAAAGCTTCAGCCGCTTCTCGAAGGGTCGCTTCCTCGGCGCCCACGCCGTGGGTGAGACGCTGGGTGACCCGCTGGTCATAGGCCTTCTGGTAGCCGCGCGCTTCCCCAAAATCCGTAAACCCTTCAAAAGTCGACGGTTTAGAGGGCGTCTGGCTGTTAAGATAATCCAGAAAAAGGATCTTCCACACAGTCCGGGGTGCGGTCTCCTCTTCTTCGACGGTCACCGAAACCGAATCGGGGTCAAGCACAAAATGCCATTTCAGAACTTTAAGTCGGACATTACCGTCTTCGGTCATATCGGCACCGAGCTGCTCGAAGCGTTCAGGATCGAAGGTCTCCTTCAGACACTGGCTCTTTTTCCGCAAAGCAGACTCGTACTGTTCTCGTTTTTTCTTTTCAGGCTTTGCCATCTGCGAAACCTTCCACAAATCAACGATTGCCGAGATATGCGTCGATGTAGTCGTCGCAGTAAATCTGCTCTTCAAGCAACAGTTCGGCCGTAATTCCCGCTTCCATCAAATCCGTATCGGTCGCGTCCATGATCGCTCCGTCCAGTCCTGCGCCAATAGCCATCACGAGGAACGTCCGGTTGATGAGGCTACGGAGTTTGCAGCTCTGACTGACGTTCGAGAGGCCGACGATAAACTTGGGCGGCGGATCGCTGAAGACTTTAAGCTGCCGAATCGCATCGCAGACAACCTGAGGTTGTTTTGGCGCAACGTTCACGGGGATAATGACCGGGTCGATGATCAGATCCGGGATATCCAGACCGTATTCCATGGCTTTTGTCACCATAGTCGCCCCCATGCTGACCCGCGAGTCGACATCACTCGGGACGCCGCTGGCAGAAATGGTCAGGGCCACCAGTTGGCTATCGGTCTCGACGGCAAGCGGGATGTAGCGGTCCAGCTCTTCTTCGGTCGCTTTTGTCGAGTTAATGATCGTCGGATTGTTACATTCTTTGACCGCTTTTTCCATCACCTCAAATTTCGGCGTATCGATGCACAGCGGAGCGTCGGTGACCTCTTCGGTGGCTTCTATGAGCCAGAGCATGTTTTCGAGGGCATCGCCTTTAGCGGTCCCCACGTTAATATCCAGCACATCGGCGCCGCATCCGAGCTGCTTCGTAGCCGTTTCCTGGATAACCGATTTGTCATCTCCCTCGATCGCCTCTTTAACCTCACTGAACATTCCGTTGATACGTTCGCCAATCACAAACATCGAATCGTTCTCCTTCTGACCGTGAGTTCAATTTCTTATCAACCCGCTCGCTGGAAATTATCATGCGCCCGCGTTTTCGGGCCACATCTCGTCGAGCATTTCTCGGGCCTGTTCCATAGCTTCGGGATTCCTCAATACGAACAACTCGCCGCCGGCTTCAGCAAGACCCAGGACGCTGGCGGCTTCCCAGAGGGGTGCACGGATTTTCTCCGAACCCCAGCTCGGTTCTTCTTCCTCGGGGGTTTTCGCTTCTTTCACTCGTCCGGTTTCGGCCCCGACATTCAGCACAATTGGTTGCTGCATGAGTTTATCGCCCTGCAGAGCGGCATTGCGAGCCCGTTCCATTACCGAGTAAATGTAAATCATACCGAATCCAAGCGCACCGGTCGTGGGATAAATGACGATATCGTTGAGGTCAACACCGACATCCTGCAGCAGCATATTGACCTGTTTGGCCAGGTTGATATCACACGGAGACTCGGCAATCACCTTATGCCCATCGGCCAGACAGGACGCTCCCAGCGTGCGGTAATCGTCTTCTTTGGCCGTACCCAGCAGCAGGTTCTCTCCGGCCGCCGCCTGGGAAACTTTTGGCAGGACATCATCGTCGACCTCGGGCACATCCACGCCCCAGACAATGAGGGGAAGACCGCAGCTATCGAGCACTTTTTTAACATCATCAGCACACTCATCGGCCGATCGCCCACCGTCATCGGGATGGGCAGCATCAAGGCGCAGGCAGACCAGATCGGCGCCCCATTCTTCCGCTTTTGCGGCCCAGGCACCGACATCGCCGGCCACATCTTCGACGTGTTTGCGAACTTCGGGCTCCCAATCATCGGCGCCGAGATTGGACACCTCCATTGCAAAGGCGGGAGGATTCGGGAATTCCCCTTCGAATCCCAGAAGCGGCAAACCGGTGTCACCGCCGATCGTAACAGTCTTCTCGCGGGAACCTCCTTCATCCGACGTTGCGCCTATCGTGACCTCATTGATCGTCCCGCTATAGTTTTCTTCAACAGATGGCACGGACATGTTTGGCCTCCTGACAACAGTAAGTATCTTCGCGTAATGTTGAACTTAGTTTCATACGGCTCGCTCCAACCAGCTCATCCCGCCGGTTCCGTCTGGCAAACGGTGGGGAACCGCGCCGGGTCGGTATGCGGCAAAAAACGTGCCGCCACAAACTGATCCATGTAATCCGGGTGCGTCGACAGTTCAAAATACGTCATTCGACGGGCCACAGACTGGCACGTGGCAAAACATCCCTCATCCACAGCCGCCATGATACCGCCTTCCAGCGATGTATTCCCGGCAAACTCAATTTTCTCGCGAGGCACATCGGGCAGCAAACCGATTCGTACGGCATTTCCCTTATCCATCTTTTCACCGAATGCACCGGCGAGCATAATCGATTCCAGATCGTTCCATTCCATCCCGAGGCTATCGAGCAGCACACTGGCCGCGGCGTAGATCGCCCCCTTCGCCCGCACAAGATTGTCAATATCGCACTGGGTCAGAACGATATCCTCGTCTTTCATGGCCGTCTCCTCGCCGATTAAAACGCATTCTTGCGTGCCATCATCTCGCTTTCGGAGACACGAAGATGCATTTTCACGGAATCGACCGGTACGGTCAACAACACCATGTTCCACCAGTTCGGCCAGCAGGTCGATATACCCGGTCCCGCAAATCCCGACGGCCAGTCTATCTTCGATTGTTTCCCAACACAGGCCGTCATCCCACCATACGCTTTCGATGGCGCCGGGCATTGCGCGGGTACCAGACGCGCTGGCTTCCCCCTCGAACGCCGGCCCGGCCGAAGCACTGCAGCACGCCAGAAAATCGCGGGACCCTATCACGATCTCGCCATTTGTGCCGAGATCTATCAGCATTTTAGGCTTCGGGCTTTCATGGAGTCCCGTAGCCATAACCCCGGCCGTTACATCTGATCCGACAAACGAGCTGACCGATGGCAGGCAATAGGCCATCCCCCGGGGATTGATATCCAGCCCGAGCTCAGAAGCAAGAATCTGCGGGACGCGGTAGCTGCATCCCACGTAAGGCTCGCGGCGAATCCACAGGGGTTCCATACCCATAAGCAGATGTATCATTGTGGTGTTACCGGTCGCGACAACTCCCCAGACGCGTTCCCTTTCCATCCCTGCGGCCTCAAGTAGGGCCGTGAGCAACCGATTGACATCCCCGGCCACCGTCGATTGCATATCTCGGAGTCCGTCTTCATTTTGCTGACAGTGGATAATCCGCGTGATGACATCGGGGCCGTAAATCAGCTGGCTGTTGTAGCAGGATGCTTTCCAGTGGCAGCCGGGAGCCAGGAGCTCCGCTTTCAGACTGGTCGTCCCGACATCGACCGCGAGTATAGCCGGACGGGTATCGGTGCGCTGGTTGACATCGAGTATCTGCGAGCCGCAGGTGCCGATGGCAAGTGTGACTTCCGGATCCCACTCGGCTCGGCGGAGCCGTCCGGGGAGATCTTTGAGGACCTCGGGGGGGAAACTGTAGTTACCCGGACGCCATTCCTCAAGGGCTGCAACCACCCGCTCGTCGTCGGGCAGATTATCTTCAAGACTCGGAGGGGACAGGGACAGGTTGACTCTTTTGACCAGCGCTCCGTCAGGGGGGAATTTCTCCGGCAGCGCTTCGATCTCACGAACCGTCACATCTTCGGTGGCCTCACGGCTCGAATCTGGCACGCGGACCGCCACATCGGATTCGAGCGTCAGACACCGACAGGCCAGATCCTCCCCTTCTTCAAGCTCAAAGCGAGAATGAAGACGATGGACCTGGCCGGACTCCACCCGGATCCGGCAACGTCCACATGTACCGCGCCCGCCGCAATCGTTGCGCAGACGGACCCCGGCCGACCTCGCCGCATCCAGCAGGCTCGTGCCGGTTTCCACGTCCACGCCTACGCCATCGGGCTGGAAGGTGACTCGGGGCATACTATTTTAGCAGGTTAGCCCATTCGTTCTTGAGGAAATTGGGAATTCCGGTGGCCTCTTTGGGCCCCACGATGACATCCTGGCCGATCTCTTCCTGCAGCTCTCCGCTGATAACGGCCACGAGCCCGGGAATGACCGGACAGCGATGATCTTCATCCAATTTTTCCAGCGCTTCCGTGCTTTCCAGCGCACCTTTGATCTGCTCGGGGCCAAACTTATCCGCCGCCCAGGCTGTCAACACGCTCGTACCTTCGGTATCGACCGGAAGGATGTAGGCGCCGACACGACTGGCTTCGACCTCGCTCAGCACGCTATAGTAAGTAAGCGAAAAGTTTGTGGTGATCAACAGCGGAGACTGCGAATCCGGCTCGTTGGCTTCACGCAGAGACTGTTCAACCTGAACCGGAACCTGCGGATCGATGTAGATGCTCTGTCGCATCGTAAGCACGGGCAGGACATATTCGGGACCATCCGGCTCGAGCACCACGATCCCCGCGTATTTCGCCACGTAATGACAGGCTTCCAGCGACGCCTCATTGGGGTCTTCTTTCCAGGCGCGCAAGAGAACGGGATAGCCGAGGGGACGGTGGCTCTTGTTCAAAGCCGCCCTTCTGGCTTTTGTTGTGAACTCGAGAGCTTCGGCCGGGCTGACTTCGCCGGGGCAGAGGACCATGTCTTCCACGCCGGCGTCTTTTGCTTTCTGGGTATCTTCATTGCACTTTTCCAGGTCCCCTTCCACAACAACTGGAAGGCCGGCATCAGAAGCCAGTTCGATCAACTGATCGGACGGGCCTTCTCGTTCCCAGAGCAAGGGATTGCTATCGGCGAGCGCATTTGCCGCATCCGCAAGCAGATCCGCGGACTCGGCCACCAGCACGAGCGGAAGTCCCAAAGAATCATCGAGCTTCTGAGCCACATCTTTGAGCTTCGATCCGTCCCCACTTTCGCATTCGACGGTAACGACATCGACCGCGATCTCTTCTCCGACCCGTTCGAATCGGATCGATTCGATCTGTTCCGCCTTCGCATCGATATCATCGGTATCCTTCACCACAATAGCGACACCGCACGGTTTCTGGAACCGTTCTTCGTGGCGGAACATCACGGTTTCGTTGCCGATTTCCAGTTTCTTGGGGCCAGCTCCAACAGTCACCAATTTTTGCGGAGGCGCACTGGCCGCGCCGAGTTCTTCCATCGCATCGTCCGAAACATGCGGGCATTCCTCAACCGAAGCCTGTTTGTTCGCGACCTTCATCGCAAAAGCCAGGCAAGTCGGAACACCACAGTCCCCACAATCGGTCTGGGGAAGCAGCTTGAAGATATCCAGTCCTGTTAAGGCCATAAATCTAATTCCTCTCTTTCATAGAGGCACAATGGTTCGTGTCAAAGGCTTTTGAGTCGGGTCCCGTACCACAGATTCCACTACATCAGCGGATCCATTTCAAGCACGGGATGGTTCACTTTTTGCAAATGTTCCAGAAGTTCTTGCGGATCGCCCTCAACAATTGTCTCGTCAGCGATCTGGTCGTAGAGATCCGGTTGTCCGATACTTTCGCACTGCTCTCGCAGTTCGTCGCCAAGATCTTCCTTCAGGTCCTTGGGCATCCAGACGATGCGCCGAAGGCCACCTTCGTAGCTGATGAACTTGTCGCTGAGCATGTAGCGTCGTCCCACGCCGAGGAAGCCGGGCGTCTGAACCCCACCGCCAACCTGACCGGCCAGAGTGCTGAAAGGCATCCCAATCGGCGTATCTCCACCGTATTCGCGGTTTACAACCAGGAAACCGTTTGCATGGGGAACAATGGCCACGATGCACTCGAAACATCCGCAGGAAGTCATCGGATGGTTCATGATTGAATACTGGCAGTATCTCTCGACGTTACGGTTGCTGTGTTCGTAAACGAACTGGTTGACGTTCTCCCATTCGCCCATTTGCTCGTCGATTGTCTTCCCCTTGGGGATAGGCTGATTGCAGCCTTCGGGGCTGATCTGGTGAGCTGCTTTGCAGTCAAGCCAGCTGTAAGCTCCACACAGGCCCAGCCGCTCGGGGCTGACCACGCAGACGTGATCCGGCGCAAAAGTCTGGCAGAGGGTGCAGGAATAGTAAACATCAACGTTCTCGTCCTTCATCCCTTCGACCTTTGCATCACGCTCGTGGAAAGCCTCTTCGGCTCTCTGAAGCAGATCCTCCCGCTTTTCCGGATCAGTAATGAGTCGCACGGCCACTTTATCCACGATCTGCCCGTACTCATCATGAAGTTTCGCGTGGATAATCGTCCCGATATGTTCGAGTCGGAATCCTTTGTCGTAGGCGTCTTTGCTAATACGGACCCAGGCGATGTTTCTCTGGCCCATATGCATCACGCCGCTGGCATGATTGACGTAGAGATGTATCTGGCGCTCGAGGATACCTTCAAAATCTTCCTGCATCTCACGCCCGGCCACAAGGACCTCGACGCCCAGGTCTTTGGCTCCTCCTTCCTCAACATCCTCAATGCCCTCACCGACAACCTCGATGGAGCCATCGTCGATCTCGTCCATTTCAACGAGGCGGAGGTATTCCACGCAATGGGAATGTTTGCCACCAAATTCAAGCTGCAGGTCGTCCCGCCTGACACGTTCGCCTTCAAAAGCGGCCGCAAACGGGACGGGCACGTCGACCTCTTCCACCTTCACTTTGACACCACGCGTCTCGATACATGTGGGGACCAGTTGCTCGTGGTCGGTTTCCCGGACGACAGCTTCGTAGGTCGTCACACCCGTGGGCAGAACCTCGGGGGTTGTTTCATGGTCACTGATCACCGGGTAGCCCATCAGAATAGCCCCGGCGCCGGTCGCATACCAATCGTCCGGAATCTCACCGAAAGTGATGCCGAACGCGAAGACGCGATCGCGGGAATATTGGAGAATTTTTTTGTATTCCCCCGGCTCCAGCCCACCGAAGGTCAGGGCACTGCGAACGGCCCAGTTCAGCACATGGATACCGTGTTTCGGTTCGGGACCGGTGGGAACGATGTAGGTATCCCATCCGGTCTGGACCTTCTCTTTTTTCAGCTGTTCCACCATCGTCTCGCCGTCACGGTTGGCGAACGGGAAAATCAGAATATTCCGCTTCTGCAACTCTTCTATAATCATCGCAGCTGTTGCACTATCGGGAGCAGGGCCAAGAATGGCAGCAAACCCCGGCATCCGGCCATCGACCAGCTGGATACCGACCTCCCGCTGATTTGTATCAGTGAGAAAGCCGAGGAAGCCTTCCGGCGGTTCCCAGCCGTTCAGGTAATCGATCGCGCAGATAATCTCCTGGGCGAACATCGTCGCAGCACCTTCATCCAGACCGTGGCCCAGATAGGGAACCCACACTTCTTTCTCCGGGACCGGGTGCAACAGGTCGTTCCGGCAGTGTTCCAGAACCGGCTTCATCTCGCCCAGGGTCTGGACTTTGCGCCCAGTCAGGGCCAGGATCATCGGAAGTTGAAACGCCGTCTCGGGAAATCCAACTTCCTGATCTTCACCATACTCTTCGATTGCGCCCCTCAGTGCTTCTTCGGCCTGGTCAACAAACTGATGCGCGCCGCGGGCTACAGCGCTGAAAATCTTATGAGACATTAGTACCTCCTGCTTGGTTGCTCTTTCTGGACAACAGGTTATGAGTCGCGTTCATATTTTCGGTGTGCTAACTTCGTTTGACGGCACCGACGGGACAGATCTCGTGGCAGGTGCCGCAGTGAATACATTCTTCCTGGTCTATCACAAACGGCTCGCCGACTTTACCCTTCTCCTCATCCTCGGGCTTCGCACGGGCCGGGGGTTTACCCCGTTTGCCATCAATGCAGTCAACGGGACAGTTCTTCGCACACCGTCCACAGCAGATGCATTCCTTGGAATCGATGTCGAATTTGACGCCGGGCCCGGCAGTTTCCGTCCGGGATTCATCCCTGAGCAGAGCATCGTATTGCTCGCTCTCCTCCCCTGCGTGAGCTTCCTCCACGGTAACGGTCACGAGTGCGGAAGTCGGACAGGCCCGCACGCAGTAAGGGTCGTCGCCCCCGGCAATTAATCCCTCACAGACATCGCATTTGACCGCGACGTCTGCCTCCTCATCCCAGCTAACGGCCTCGTAGGGGCAGACCCTGACGCAGGCTTTGCAGCTGATGCATTTTTCGCGATCGGTGAGGACCCGGCCGTCTTCGGCTTTATAGAGTGCACCGGTCGGGCAGGCCTCAACACACGGTGCATTTTCGCAGTGCCGGCACTGGACGGGCACGTTATGGTCCTCAACATCAATGACGTGGACACGAGGGATCAGGTGGGCGTCCGAGAGCAATGCCTCGGCAATGTCCTCGAATCCCGCATGGGCCTTCGCACACGCCAGCTCGCAGCTCTTACAGGCCACGCACCTGTCCACTCTGATCCGGACGGCACGCGAACTGGTAGCGGTAGTCATAGCGGAAATCCTTTCGGTATCATTCAGCAGGAGTCGGGGCTTCCTGAGTCGCTTCGCTAATTTCAAGCGGCTCATACATCATATCGTCCAACCCGAGGGCTTTACGTTTTTTGTCGATATGATCGATCATAAGATGTGCAGCTTCGATCGGATCCCGTTCGAAGGCCAGTTTGCCGCCGAAATCCTCCTCCATTCCATCGGTAATATATTCCATAACTTTCGGCGCACCGACCACGGGGAATGGTTCCGCACAGACCGTGAAGACGCCGCTGGCGGCGAAATATGAGGCGATCGAGATGGCTTTCTCGCTCATCCATTCGGGTGCTGCGCCGGCGACCGGCAGTTCAGAGATGTCCTCTCCGATACCGCCTTCGTTAACCATCTCAACGCATGCCAGAAGAATTCGGCTGTTATCGACGCACGAACCCACGTGCAGGACCGGCGCACAACCGACGGCGGCACAGATCTCTTTCAGCCCATCTCCGGCATATTTCTCCGCCGCCTCCGGTTTCATCAGTCCGGCCTTGGCGCAAGCGATCGCGCTGCATCCAGTCTGGACCACCAGCACGTCATGACGGATCAGCTCTTTGACCATCTCCAGATGTCCCCAATCGTGGATAATCTTCACGTTATTGCAACCGACAACCCCCGCTACGCCGCGGAGACGTCCGTCAGCAATACCTCGGTTCAGCGGACGATAGAGGGGACGATAGAAGCCGCCGAGAGTGCGAAAGATGCTCTCGACCGTATGACCCGCAATCAGGTCTTCTTTCTGCTCGGGAACGACCGCATCTTCCGGGTCTCGTTCTTTGAACGCGTCGATAGCCTTCTCGATAATTTCTTTTGCGATCTCCAGAGCACGGTCTTCCTCAAACTCAATATGTTCCAAACCTTCAAACTCGGCTTTCTTGGAGGTTGAAATCAGCCGAGTCGCAACATGATCGGAATAATTGGCGATAGCAGGGAAGATGCATTGAACATCAACGATCATCGCATCGACGGCGCCCGTGGAAAGAGCGAGTTCTTGCTGCAGAAAATTCCCGGCAACAGGTATACCGTGGCGCATCAAGATTTCATTGGCCGTGCAACAGATTCCGCTGAGCTGGATTCCATCGGCCCCCGCCTCCGAAGCTTTTTGCTGCATCTCCTTATCATAGGCAGCCGCTACAATCATCTCTGACAACGTCGGCTCATGACCGTGGACAATGACGTTTACAGCTTCAGGGCGGATCACACCGAGATTTGTCTTTGCTTTGATCGGGTCCGGGCCTCCGAAAAGCACGTCACTGGCGTCGGTGGCATACATGCTGCCCCCCCATCCATCGGAAAGCGCGGTACGGAAGCCGGTCTTAACGATATGTATGGGATCGCTGTCTACACCTATGTGCGTCGCGTGCAGCGCCCGGACGATATCAGCGTCCACGCCCGCGGGAGTCACACTCTGTTCTTTCCATTTCTTTTGGAGCGGCTCCGGCGCTCTTTCGACGGATCTCAATTCCCCTTCCTGGCGCCCAAAATCCGCCAGAGCGAGTTCAGCCACTTCCTGGGCAATGACACCGATCCCCTTGTCCTCGGTCTCAAGGCCATAAAACTCGGCAAGTTTCTTAAGTTTTTCCGGATTCTTAATCTCGTAATTCGAATCCTCGTCCTGTCCGGCCAGTCTGAGGGTATGGACCACGTCACGGCCATGGTCAGAGTGGGCCGCCGCACCGACAGCCGTATGTCGGACAAGATTTCGGGCGGCGATGACATCGGCCGTGGCTCCGCAAACACCGCATTCGGCGCCTTCACCGAACGGGTCAATGCGGCAGGGCCCGAGGACACAATTCTTGCAGCAGAGCCCGAGTTCGCCGAAATCGCACTGCGGCTGAATAGCTTCGTATCGGTCCCATGCCAATTCGTAGCCCTGCTGGGCACTGTGGTCAATCATCTGCTGAGAAGCCGGATCTACGCTTTTGTTTTTCTTTTCGTCGGCCATAAGTTTCCTCCGGGTAACTATCCGTTGAATTGACGTTTCGTTCGCAGGCCGCCCTGAAAGACCAGAATCACAGCCTGGGTGGCAAGTTCGCCCTCGGCCTTCGAGGCCAGAGCGCGCGCTACCAGGGTAGATACAGGGCAATCGCTGGATTGTTCTGGGAAGTTAAGGACCACCACACTGGCGTGGGGGCCGTACACAAAAAGCCGCCCCGTGTTCTTGGCTTTCTCAAACCGCAGGGGCGGAAATGTGCGCCAGAATATCGCGGGCCCATTCCTTCTGGCGAGCGTCTCCTGTGTAAGGGCACCCGCCTTCCAGATCGGCAGCGGCGATTGTCTCGTTGTAAGAAATCCTCCCCGCTATCGGAAGCGGAGATAGTTGTTTTTCAATGAGCTCAACTTGTTCGTCAGATCTATATTTATTTATCACGACCTCAACCTCTTTCACTCCAATATCGGCGGCGAGGTCATGGATATCACGTGCGGTTTGTATGCTGCGGCGCCCGGGCGTCACGACCACCAACATCATATCAACCCCTTGAGCGGTGCCCCGTCCCAGATGCTCAATCCCGGCTTCCATATCGAGGATAACCGTTTGTTGTTTCTGAAATACCAGGTGATTCAGCAGAGATCGCACAAACGCATTTTCCGGGCACATACAACCGGTTCCACCCTTTTTCAGCCTGCCCATGCGCAAAAGTTTCACACCGTCAGCTTCGACGGAAAAACGCTCGGGGATATCATCAACTTTAGGATTGAGCGAAAAATACTGTCCTGCGCCCTGATCTGCCCCTGTGCGCTCTTTGATCAATTCCTCCAACTCAATGACCGGTTCCGGGGAACCATCTTCCCCCAGACCAAGCGCCATAGCCGCATTCGCATCCGGATCAGCGTCTATAAGAACGACCTCTTCATTCTGATCGGTAAGGTATCGTGCAAGTATAACTGCGATTGTTGTCTTGCCGGTTCCACCTTTGCCAGTAATTGCAAGCTTCATACTTCTCCGTTCCAGCATTTTGGCGGCCCCGCTGTAGCGGACAACCGCCTTACTACGCTCCAGCTCCGGTAAGAGCTGTTAATACACCGTGGCATCAAGATTCCTTGTAGGAACTCGCGCCTTCCGGTCAAATCACTCCAGATATGAATCCACCAAATACGCTTATATTCTAATCAGCTTCCATCAACTCGTCAAGGAAACGATTCCGCACCGAAACACGCTTCAAAATGGGCCGAAAACCGAGCAGTAGTCTGCCCCCAATTCGCGCTCTTATGGCAAATTTCGGCTCAAAAATACATGTTCTCGGCCACGATGTAGGGAAAATCGGGTTCCCTCTCGTTGGGTTTGGCGTGTTCGATGCTTCTGGCCAGTTCTTCCGATTCTTCTCGGGTCGATTTCGACAAAAGCATTGCCCGGGCTCCGGCCAGCGCAGCATTGCCGATTCTGGCGGTTTTGGATGCCGCATCGGGCAACAATCCGATCAAAGCGGCATTTTCAACGTTGATGAAATTCCCAAATCCACCCGCAAGATACATCCTCTGCACAGCAGAAATATCAACTCCGTAGTACTTCATCAGCAAATCCTGGTCAGCCCGCAACCCGGCTTTGGCTGTGATCAATTCGTAGATATCTTCCTGTGTAAGCTTTATTTTCTCGCTAATTTCAAAATCGTCTCTCAGCTTCGCTTTTCGGCTCATCGTCTCCGTGCGTAGCAACTCGGCCAACAAATCGATCAGACCCGAACCGCACACGCCCACTGCAGGTTTGTTCCCGATGGTCTCATAATCGACGCGTCCGTTGTGCAACCATACGTTCTTAATCGCGCCTTCTATCGCCCCGGTCCCACAGCTCACAGTAGCTCCTTCGTACGCCCCCCCGGCCGCGCACGAAGCGGTCATCATTTTTTTGCTGTTCCCAATCGCGACCTCACCGTTTGTCCCGATATCAATCATCACATTCACCGCATCATCAAGATGCATCCCGGCCGCAATAATGTCTGCAAGCGCATCGGACCCGGCGTGTCCCCCGATCAAAGCCGGCCCATAAACCTGACAGGAAGGATTCACCCGAAGGCCGATCTGGCGGGCGGTGGCATGGAGCGGATCGAGATTGCCCGCTTCATAGGGAATGACCCCGAGACTCTCAACCTTCTGCCCGAAAAAGATGTCTCGCATGGTGCTGTTACCAACAATCACCACTTCGTAAACTCGGTCGCGAAATTCTCCGGTTTCATCCGCGTGCTGGGCCAGCAGCTCGTTGATCCCATTGACAACCACTTTTTGCAATTGTTTCAAACCGCCTTCATGCTCCATCGTATACCCGATTCGGGAAATGACGTCGTTGCCGTAAGCAATCTGCGGATTCTTGCGGCTGAGGGTGGCCAACCGCCGGCCATCCTCCAGATCCACCAGCTCAACAACAACCGTCGTCGTCCCCACATCAATGGCAAGCCCGTAGATCTCACCCCGATGTGCCCCAAGATCCCCCGACTCATCGTGAACGACACGTCGGCCTTCCTGATGGACAAAGGGATCGAGGTCGATTTTGTCTTCCATCGAATCCGAAAGAATGCTGTAATTGCCAAAATCCTTCATAAACACCCGAACAGTGGCCGAAGTGTCGATCACCGAAGCCTGGCAGGCAAGACGCTCGTTTTCCCCAAGGTTGAACTCCCGTTCGGCCGCCGTCCGGTCGCTCAGAGCCCCCTCTCCCCTTTCGATGCGAACCACACATCGCCCGCATGTGCCCAACCCTCCGCATTCAGACGCGATCTCGACGCCAAGTTTCTGGGCATGTTCCAGCAATGTACCTTCAAACAATTCGACTCCGTCGCGTCCCTTCCGGTACTGCGGGAAATAAAGACATCCCATTGTTCCGAATCTCCATCAAAACCAGCGCAAAAAAAAGCAATCAACGGTAACTGAAGACAAAAAGAGCCGCACCCTCACTTATTTGTGTTGCATGAACTCTATTCGCATGTTATTCTATTGTTCAATAACATGAACGTCAACCGAGGGGTTATAATTCATGACAAAAGAACTCAGTTCCACTCTCGAGGACTATCTGGAAGCCATTTTCAGGCTCGAAACTGCAAAGGGATTCGCCAGAGTTCGCGACATCGCAGAGAACCTCGAAGTCGCTAAATCTGCCGTAACGGCCGCGATACAAAGTCTCTCTTCAAAAGGGTTCATCAACTACGAACCGTACGAACCGATAACGCTTTCAGAGAAAGGCCAAAAAAAGGCCGAGAAAATCGTCCTCCGCCATCGGATTATCGAAAACTTCCTGCAGAAAGTCCTCGGTATCGAGTATGAGCGTGCCGAAGCCGTCGCCTGCGGCATGGAACATGCCATTGACGAAGATGCTCTTCAGCGGTTTATATGTTTTCTTGCTTTCCTCAATCAATCACCCGAGACCGGACAGGAATGGCTTCAGGATTTCCGGCAGTTTCTCGACGAAGGAGCCGAAGGGCAATCGTGCAAAGAATGCGTGGAAGCTTATAAAGCCACGCTCCACGAAAACACCGAAACGTAATACAGCGCTCACTCCGGCTATTTGATCAACGACTGAATGATATCAGTGCCAACAGTATAACTGTTTTTTATCTTACGGCCAGTAAAATAAAGGGGCGCAGCTTCTTTTTGTTTCTGTTCGTCGTTGCAAAAAAGCACCTCGCGAAACAGTTCCTCGTGTCAACGTCCCCGGTATAGCCTGCAACCAATTCAGAAAAGACCAGAGGGCTCACAGTGAGCGGAAAATTCATCAATCGGATCGGCCAGCGCCTGATCATTTTCGACGGCGCCATGGGCACAAATATCCAGGCATTAGACCTGAACCTCGAAGACGATTTCTGGAACAAGGAAAATTGCACGGAGGTTCTGGTGCTGAGCCGGCCCGATATGGTCCAGCAAATCCACGCGTCTTTCTTCGAAGCCGGATCCGACGCCGGCGAAACCAATACGTTCGGCGGTATGAAACATGTCCTCGCAGAATTCGGTCTCGAAAATCGTTGCCGCGAATTGAATCGGAAAGCCGTTCAGATTGCGCGCAAAAGCGCCGACGAATACAGCACTCTCGAAAAACCCCGTTTCGTCGTCGGCGCAATGGGCCCGGGCACCAAACTCATCAGTCTCGGTCAAATAAACTGGGATGATCTCTATGACAGTTACCTGGAACAAGCACGAGGGTTGATCGACGGCCACCCCGACGCGATCCTGCTCGAAACCCAGCAGGATGTCCTGTGCATCAAATGCGCCCTTAACGCCATCCTTGATGCCATGGAGGAACAGGGAACGCAACCAGCGCTCGAACCCGGTGATGACGGCATTCCGATCATGGTCCAGGTCACCATCGAGGAAACCGGAACCATGCTGACAGGCACGGATATCGGCACCGCCGCCGTGGCTCTGCAAAATTTCCCGATCATCTCACTGGGAATGAATTGCGCGACTGGCCCAGAAGGCATGGCCGAGCATGTGAGGTGGCTGTCCGACCACTGGCCGCGATATATCAGTGTCCTCCCGAATGCCGGCCTGCCCTCCCTCGTCGAAGGGGAAACGGTCTATCCATTACAACCCGAAGATTTCGCAGAGAAAATGACACAGTTTGTCGCTGATTTCGGTCTCGATATCGTAGGGGGGTGCTGCGGCACAAGACCGGAACATCTACGTATGCTTGTGAATGCCCTTGAGGGCCAAGATGTACCTCCACACGAAAAGAAAAGAATGCCGATCGGCTGCACGTCTCTCTTCTCCACCGTCGCCTATCGCCAGGAATCTTCCCTGCTGAACATCGGCGAACGTTGCAACGCCTCGGGATCCCGACACTTCAAACGACTTCTCGAAGACGACAATTGGGACGAAATCGTCTCCCTCGCCCGGGAACAGGTTGCGCAGGGATCTCATGTGCTCGATATCAATGTCGATTACGCCGGACGCGACAACGCCAGCGACATGAAAACGATCATCCGAATGATGTCGCGTCAGATCGACACACCGCTGATGCTTGATTCCACCAAACCGGAGACCATTGAGGCCGGTCTCCGATGTGCCGCCGGAAAATGCCTGATCAACTCGGCCAATCTGGAAAATGGCGAGTCGGATTTCGGCAAGATGTGTCAGCTCGCACGTCGATACAACGCCGGCCTTGTCCTGGGAACCATCGACGAAGATCCCGAAGAAGCGATGGCCCGCACCGAAGAACGCAAAATCGAAATCGCCCGGCGGATGTTCAAAATCGCCACCGAAAAATACGGCCTGGCCAGAGAGGACCTCATATTCGACCCGCTTGTCCTGCCAGTATCCACCGGGATGGAAAAAGACAAACGTTCGGCCCTTGAGACAATTAAAGGCACCCGGCGTATTGCCGAGGAGTTCCCGGATTCCCAGATCACTTGCGGTTTAAGCAACGTGAGTTTTGGCCTGAAGCCGGCCGCTCGCCAGGTCCTTAACTCCGCTTTTCTGCGCGAACTTCAAAAAAACGGCATGACCTCCGCCATCGTCCACGTCTCAAAAATCATCCCCCGCAGCAAAGTCGACGATGAACTCTGGAACGCAGCTCTGGATGTCATTTACGCCCGTCAGCCCGAAGAGCCCGTTGGGCTCGCCGACGGATCCGAAACGTTCGACCCATTGCAGATATTCATCGATAAATTCCCGGATGAAGGCGGCGAGATATCCGTAAAACAGGATATCAGCCAGCTGCCGTTGGAAGAGCGATTGCAAAAACATATCATCGACGGGGAGAAGAAAAATCTTCATGCCACGCTCGATGAAGCCATGGGGGAATATGCTCCCCTCGACATCATAAACAACCATCTCCTCGCGGGGATGAAAATCGTGGGCGAGCTGTTCGGCTCCGGCCAGATGCAATTGCCATTCGTGCTGCAATCCGCAGAAGTCATGAAAATGGCCTTCGCTTACCTCAACCCCTATATGGAAAAAACAGAGGACTCAACAAAAGGTACAATCGTCCTGGCGACCGTCAAAGGCGATGTCCATGATATCGGCAAAAATCTCGTTGACATTATTCTGACGAACAACGGTTATAAAACGGTTAATCTCGGCATCAAACAGCCGATCGATGACATTCTTCAGGCATGTGAAAAACACGATGCCAACGCGATCGGTATGAGCGGATTGCTCGTCAAAAGCGTTAATGTCATGGAAGACAACCTGAAATATCTCGTTCAGCAAGGGATCACGGTGCCCGTCCTGGTGGGCGGAGCCGCTCTGAGCCAGGATTACTGCGAAAGTTACCTCCGCGAGATTTATGCGCCAGGCGGAGGCAAAATATATTACGGAAAAGATGCTTTCGAAGGGCTCCGTTTGATGGACCACATCGTGGGCGGCAGAACGGATATACTCGAGCAGGAAATCGCGTCGCGCCTTGAAAATAAACAAAGAGCTAACACATCCAGGGGAACAGAGGAAAAAGAAACGTCTGATAAAACAGCCCCTGAGTTCCGCGCCGAACCGATTTCTGAGTCTTCAAAGCCTGGTTTAGTCCCCGAACCGCCCTTCCTCGGCTCGCGAGTTGTTCAAAATGTACCGCTTGAGGATTTTGTGCCTTACATCAACCGCGTTGCACTCTACAGCCGGCAATGGCAATTCAAAAAGAAAGGCCTGGATCGTGATGAGTATGAGAAACTCATCCGGGAAACTGCCGCCCCCCTGTTCGATTCACTGATCGAACGTTGCCATAAAGAAAACATCCTCCGACCGGCGCTTGTCTACGGATACTACAGGTGTAACAGCGATGGCAATGATTTGCTCATTTATGACCCACAAAAGGACGATAAGGTGCTGGAACATTTCCGATTCCCACGACAGACCGAACAGGGGCATCTGTGTCTTAGCGATTTCTTCCGACCGGCTGAATCGGGCGAAAAAGACATCGTCGCGATGACCTGTGTAACGGTCGGCCAGCACGTTGCCGATACCACCCGCGAACTATTTGCCAAAGATGAATACCAGGAGTATCTTTACCTTCATGGTCTGAGCGTGGAATCGGCCGAAGGCCTTGCTGAATACTGGCATAAACGGATTCGAGAAGAACTAAATATCGCGGATAGGGACGCCGACGATCCGCAGAAACTGCTCAGGGGAAAGTACCGCGGCGCCCGCTACAGTTTCGGTTATCCGGCCTGCCCTGACCTTTCTGACGAAGCGAAACTTTTCGGGCTCATGCAGCCCGAACGTATTGGCTGCACGCTAAACGAGAACTATCAAATTGAGCCGGAACAGTCCACGAGCGCCATCATTGCCCATCACCCGGATGCAAAATATTTTAAAGTGTAATCAGTGGCACGAGAAAATCTCACGATTCTTCGTTTAAGCCATAAGCATCGGGCTCCGGCGGGCGAGAAAGGCTGTGTGTCAGCAGCCATGCGCCCACCAAAACCACCGGAATCGTGAGCAGCTGGCCCTTGCTCATCCAGCCAAAATAAAGGATTCCATCCGCGGGTGCGCGCCAGAATTCATCGATAAAACGGGCCAGGGAATAGACACAAAGCACTACCCCGAGCGTTAGCCCGGGCCGTCGGTGGCGACGATGTACGATCAGTGCCACGGTCAACACCAGCACGCCTTCAAGCGCGGCCGCGTAGAGCTGGCTGGGGTGGCGCGGAACCATTTCCCCGTCCACCAGCGGCGCCCGGGGAAAGATGACCGCCCACGGAACTTTGGTCGGACGTCCCCACAGTTCCCCATTAATAAAATTCGCGATACGACCGGCAATCACTCCGATCGCTGCGACGGCCCCCACAGCATCTACCAGAACCAGGGGTTTCCTCGCCCGGGATCGGGCAAACCATACACACGCCACAGCCAAACCAACCATCCCCCCATGGCTGGACATCCCACCATGCCAGACTTTAAACACAAAAAGCGGATTGGTAAAAGTCATATGGGGAGCGTAGAAGAAACAGAAACCCAGCCGCCCGCCGATCATGATCCCCAGGAAAAGACTTATAGCAAAATCGGTCAGCTCGTTCTTCTTCAGAGGCAGGCGGTCGGCGCGGCGCCATCGGTCCAGCAGCCAGACACCCAGTATCAATCCCAGCAGGTAAGCCACACCGTACCACCGAACGCCAAATCGTCCAAAAATCCGCACGATGTATGGATCCAGATCATGAACCCACCAATCGAGAATCAGAGCTATGCAATTTCCTGAAAGCCCGGATTTTTGCACGAAGATTTCACCGTTCGATTATACGTTGAGAACATGCGCCATTGAACCCGGGCGCGCCCCCCGGGGCAGGCTATCTTTTCTTAATCGCCAACAGCAGGGCCGGCAGATGTTTGTCCAGATACTCGTTGGGATTGGAAGCCGGCGCCTTCTTCTTATCCAGCTCGTAGGTGATCATTTTTAATCCCAGCTTCGGACCGACGTAACTTCCCATCGAGCCGGGATGGGCCGGCAGATCTTTGAAAGGCAAAGGGCTCACCGCCACCATCTCATGGGCCAGAAGCGTCGAAGCCTCCCCACCGTCAGGGTCTATGCAATTCAAAGGCGCATGAACGGATACGACGGTGGACGGCCCGTACTGCCCGATCACGCCGACCAGAGCGAGTGTTTCTGGCTCACTGAGAGGTTCCTTGCCGTGGCGTCTAGACGCTTTGAAGTTGGGCGTCAGAAAATTGCGGTTCAGATCAATGCCGCGTGCGTTATGACGTGTGCCTGCCGCCAATCCATCGGGGTTAGCGCGGGGGATGAGCACAACCGTCTTCCCGGCACAATCCTCGCGGTGTTCTTTTAGATGCTCGCAAAGCCGGTCCACCAGCTGTGTGCTGGAGGGTTCACTCCCGTGAATCCCACCGAGAATCAGCACGCAACGGGAGTCCTTCGGGCCGGGAAAAACCGTCGCCTTGATAAGACGGTGCTGAACAGACAGACCCAGTTCCGCTTCGTGAATGGGACCGGGTTCTGAGACTTCCGTCGTAGCACTGAGGGGGACGTTTCCCATCTCACCAGGACTCTTTTCCGCCGTGTCATCACGAGACGGCGTGGAAGTGCATCCCGCGAAACATACGGCCAGAACGGCTCCAATAACGAGTAAGACGCTTCGATCAAACAGGATATTTTTCATCAGCGTATTTTTCTCCCTGAAGAATAATCGTTACATACAGGGATCCACAAAGAATGGCACCACGGGGCAAATCTAATCCATATTTTGCAGAGCAGATAGAACCAGGCGTTTCGTCATTGTGAGCCACAACTTCCGAGGAATTCTGCACGACCTTCTTGCAGCAAGTCAGCAGTATATCCCTGCCAATGCTATTATATGCAGAACTTAAGGCCTTTTCCCAGCTGTAATTTGTGCCACGCCGCCGTCTATCTTAATTCCCCCCCGTGGATAGCCGGCAATACGAGTCATCCTTTGACCTTCTGACCGAATAACCGCCCAAACGTCCGGCTGAGAGGCGTCCGCACGTGCGCGGGCAGTTCAAAGTGCTCCTTTGAAAAGGTCAGGAAAATCCACCTGTGCTCCCAGAAATTCACCACCGCAAAAATGTCCCAGAGAGGCGGGATAACAACTGTCACCTCCTCGCCCACGCGTTGCAGTTCGTCATAAAAACGGTCCGGTTCATTTACATGTTCCATCGTATGGGAACACAATACCGTCTCGAACTCGCCGTCCTCGAAAGGCAGATTGTAAATATCGTCCACTTTCACAAAATTGGGCATATCGACGTGCTTGATAATGTCCGCGTTGACACCCCCGCCATCCGTCTTTCCACAACAGATGTTCAGATCCCAGTCCTGCCGCCTCACTATCCGGCCTTTCAGAATCCGGTAGCTGAGAATATTAAGCAGCTCAAAAACCATTACCAATAAAGCTATCAGACCCAATATTTCCAATTGAACTCCTTCCCGCCTCTCTTCAGAAACCTCGGCATGCTCGACACCTTTTTCCCTTCAACTTCTCCCCACATCCTACTGCTCAGAGCCCGCGCACGCAAAAAATGCCAGGGCTTCAACTCTCAACTATCTCTGGGCCCGAAAAGTGGGCGGTCAGTCTTCGGCGTACGAACACGTCAGGGATTAGAATCCGAACCACAATCTCTGGTACTCTTCCGAACTGGTATTTGCCTGCCACCTGATCGGTGCCGTTCCAGGATTGTCAACGACCTGGTGACTGTCCAAACGCCAGTTTTCCGCATGCCCATCGAAAAACAGAATATTGATAGACTCTCGCCCGCCGTGCCGCGCATGGGGATAAGGGGGTAATTTGCCTCCCGCCGGATCCCCGCACCAGCTGAGAGTTGACTCGTCCCATCCGGAAGCCCAATTGTATTCAGCGACATAGTTGGCCGTCCACTCCGGTGCGTTGCTATCTGCCACAAAAAGTGCATCAGCGGGGTGTTTAATCAAAGCTGGATTGACCGGATTTGCGTAACACTCCGGCCAGGGGTGTGATGGCTCAGGATCTGTCCCGTCAGGCAAAGTATCCCACTGGCCCATATTCAGCCCGCCCGAACCTCTACCATGCAGGTACAGGTTGATCCCATATTCCATCGCGTTGTGCGAATACTGTCCGCAATACTTATTGGCCGGTGTTGAAACAAAACCTGTGGCGTCGTGGGAAATACAATCGAAAATTCCCGGGGTCACATACCCGGGATCAACCATAAAATCCGCCCAGCACTTGGGAAAATCGCTCGCCGATGTGCCGACCGTTCGCATATCATAAGCATATTCCAGGAAACTACTTCCAGCGCCCATGTCGTAGTGGCGGGCCGGCATAATCAGCCCCATGTTGTCATTCTTATACATCTCATTCGCCAGCCCCATCTGTTTCTCATTTGAGAGACAAGCAGCCATTCTGGCGGCTTCGCGTGCTGATTCCAAAGCCGGCATCAGCATCGCCGCCAGAACGGCAATGATCGCGATGACAACCAAAAGCTCGATCAGAGTGAACCCAGGCCCTGTATGCCTTTTTCCTTCTTCCATATTAAACCCTCCCGCAAAATCTCGATTTCTTCTCTGATATATTCTCATTAGACCATATTGACAACATTTTACAGACCAGATACAGAACACCAAATCAATGCATATATTCTACCCTGCGGGATAAGCTTATCAAAGAATTCTCTCTGAGTACGAACCGTTTGGCACACCAGGGGTTTCCCCGTCGGCACATGGATCACAGGAGAATACTATTGGCCTGAACGTCTTCCAATTTGTGAACAAAACCTTATAATAATTATCGCCTTACATTCAGAAACTGTCCGGGCTAAATACCGAAACCGTTACGTTTGACAACCACCCCTCGTGTGCTACCATAATGCAATTCGTAATACTACTGGATTGTAATACCTCAGCTTCTGTTTAGAGCAGCAAGGTTGTGGCATCGTTCGCCGTGCAGCGGAACGCCTCGCAATGACGTTTTAAGAGTCTTCCGTGTCATTAAGAGCAAAGCGAAGCAATCTCGTCGTTACGCCATAATCGGCAAATTCAATTTTTATACTGCACTCCACCTATTTTCCAACGGTTCGACACCCCGTTGAACAGGAGAATGACTTTTGTCCCCCGAAACCGACGCCCAGCCACATTCCGAGCATCCAAGAGCGCGTGATGGAAACACGGGCCCGCCTGCAAAAAGGACAACCGACCTGCCTCTCATGCTGCGAAGCAAAACACTATCTGGTCGATGGTTCCGGAATTCACATTTCGGATCTGTAATTTTCAAACAGCGAAGGAAATGTAAATGAAATACCTGAAAAAAGCGCTAATTCTGGCGTTCGTGCTGGTTCTGTGCTCTTGCAATGTCCCCTCCAGGTCCGGAAGCCCCACAAAAAACGACCCGCTGCTGTCGCCCTGGCAAAACAACGCGGCGATGGCCCTTTCCCGGGCCATGACGGATCTCAATGCCCGCCGCGGAGACTCTGATCTGCTGACCATCACCAATGCCGGGTACGCCTGCCTGGACGGGGAAAGCACGCTTTCCCTCGCCGATATCGTGCGCAATGAGACAGGATGCACGGTCGGACAACGCTCGCTGCTGTTCGTTCACGCCCCAGAATCCGCTCCGCTGTGGTTCGCCCTCTACCGTCGTGATACGCACGAGGCAGTATTTTCAAAATGGGCAGACGGCAAGTTTCAGCACCAGGCATTGGGCCTCAATCCAGACCACATTCTCACTCCGGATGGATGGGAAACGGCCGGCGAAGGCGTTGTTTCCGGCAACCTCTTCCAGGTCGTCTCTTTCTGTCTGGTATGGTCTGCTGAACCGCGGACTGGGCTGCTGAAAAGCGCCGAACTCCACAATCACATCTGTCCGGGCGTCAATGCCGGATACGCGCTGGCACAATACATTAAAAAACGGCTCCCCCTGCGCGATGGCGAAAAATATGTCCTTGTCAGCGCCCCGCCAGCCTGCCCCGTTGATGGTTTGCAAACCGCCCTCGACTGCACGGCCGGGAAAAAAGCGATGTTCACCATGAAGACCAGCCACAAAGTTCTGGGACAACATGAATACAAGAAACTCAAGCCGTCTGTCATTGTCCTTCGTATTAATTCCGCCGCCGATAGCTGCGAAGGCTCTGTCCTGGCGTTTGATTTCGAGAAGGCCTGCAACGATCTCGGCGTCAGTCGCTCCAATCTCTCCCCGCCGGGGGGCCACGACAATCCTCTTTTCTACATCTCCCGGATCCGCATCGCGCGGAAGATGGCAGGCATGAAGACGGAACAAAAGATGGGATGGATCAAGGTGCTGAAGACGTTTTCCGGCAAAGCCGAGTTAGCCGATAAGCTGGCCGGTGCATCGTTCGATCCGTATGCGGATCTACCGTGAATAAATCGAAAGTGCCATTTCAAATGCCCTCAAAAAATGCTCGCCCCCTGCTGAAAATCGTCCTCGGCCTCTTTGTGGCAGCCGGTCTTCTGAGCGCCTCCCTGTCCTGCCAACGCAACGGGAATGGAACCAACGGGCAGGAATCGACCACAACATACACGATTGCGGACGCAACGGGTGATTGGGGCTATCCAACCCCCTACGGGATGTATCCGCGCGGCCCGGGATACATCCGCATGAGTTTCATTTTCGACACGCTTATCTGGAAGAATAAGGACGGCGAACTCACGGGCGCGTTGGCGGAAAAATGGAGCTATGACGAAAAACAAAAAACCTACACTTTCTCCCTGCGAAAAGATCTCAAATGGCACGACGGCCATCCTCTGACGGCGCGGGATGTCGTTTTTACGTTCCAGTACATGCAGAATCATCCGTGGCCATGGATGAAATCGGGTCTTATCCGCGATGTCAGGACAACGGACGATTCCACCGTTGAGATTGTGCTCACAAATCCGTACGCGCCTTTCCCCACCAACATTGCCGGGACCGTTCCGATTCTGCCCGAACACATCTGGAAAACCGTTGAAGATCCGAAAAAATTCCGCGGCGAAAAAGCGGTCATCGGAAGCGGGCCATACCGTCTGTCAGACTACAGTCCGTCGCACGGCACTTATCTGTATCTGGCGTGGGACGATTATTACCTGGGAAAACCGAAGTTCGACCGCATCCAATTTGTAAAATACAGTGAGGAAATCACTCCGACCGCACTGAGAACGGGGAAAGTCGACGCGGGCGGCGTACCGCCTGAAACCGTGAACGACCTCAAAAAAGACGGCGTCACCGTGGCGAGTCAACCGCCGGTCTGGGCAGCAAAATTGATGTTCAATCGCAAAAAGGCCCCCTTCTCCCACGCAAAATTCCGCCGTGCGGTTGCGTACGCCATCGATCGGAAGAGATTGACCAAAATCGTGCGCCGGGGACACGGCATCCCCGGCAGCCCTGGTCTGCTCCCTCCCAGCAACGAATTCTGGCACAATCCCGACACTCCCAAATACGAATACGATCCGCCGCAGGCCCAGAAATTGTTACGGCAACTGGGTTATGAACGCGGCGAGAACCAATTTTTCCGGAAAGATGGAAACGTTCTTCAGGTAGAACTCCTCGTCGCGCCCGGCCGCCAGGAATTCGGCCGAACCGCCGAAGTCATGAAACGTCAACTGGAATCCGTGGGAATCCGGGTTGAAATACGGGGTATGGAAGCGAAAACGCTCGATGCTATGCTGAAACAATGGCATTTCGAAATTGCCCTGAGCGGCCACGGCGGACTCGGAGGCGATCCCGAAATACTCAATAAAATGACCCTCGGAACGAGTTTCAACAGCGCCCGATACCGGCAGAATAAACGGCTTGTGGAAAAACTGCAAGAACAACTCCGTCAGGTCGATCGCACAAAACGACAGAAACTGGTCTATGACATTCAAAAGCTTTACGCCCGCGATTTGCCCGCCCTCACCCTCTATCACCCGACCTGGTACTGGGCGCACAATGAAAAAACGAACATCGCATATACGCCCGGCGGGCTGGCTGCTGGGATCCCAATTCCCCTCAATAAAATATTTTTTGTCTCAGACCGGGAAAAATGAAAACCCATCTGGTCAATTATGCCATCGCCTTTGCGATCATCCTGTGCCTTAATTTCGCTCTGCCCCGTTTGATGCCCGGCGACCCCCTCACGGCCATATACGGGGAAGAAGCGATGCTGCAGATGGATCCCGAGATGGAAGAGCAGCTCGCCGACCAATACGGACTCAATGATCCCCCCTGGAACCAATTCACCACTTACCTGAACCGGCTTGTGCACGGCGATCTGGGCTACTCCTTCTATTTCAAAGCGCCCGTGACATCGGTCATTCTTTCCTTTCTTCCCTGGACGATCCTGCTTGTGGGAGTGGCGTTTTTAATTTCCTGGGGGATTGGTATCGTGGCGGGGATTGAATCGGGCTGGCGGCACGGGAGCAATCTCGATCGGGGGCTACTGGTTTCGATCATGTCCCTGTCCGGGTTCCCGAGTTTTTTTGTCGCGGTCATTCTGTTGCTTGTTTTCGGTGCTTTGCTGCAGATCCTCCCTTTGCAGGGAGCCCATACGCCTTATGCCGGTCTCAGCGGGTTAAATCTCCTGTGGGACGTGCTCAAGCATCTCATTCTCCCCCTGACCTCACTGATTCTGGTCTACGTGCCCGGCATGTTCCTGCTCACGCGGAATTCTTTGATAAGTACCATTGGCGAACCATTCGTGCTGACCGCCCGCGCGAAAGGACTGGCGGATCGCAGGGTGCGCTATCATCACGCCGCCCGAAACGCACTCCTTCCCGTGATCACCGCCAGCGGTATTATGATCGCCACCCGTCTTATCACCGGCGCTTTGTTCATCGAAATCGTCTTTTCGTATCCGGGGATGGGCAACCTCATTCGCCAATCGCTTGTGAACCGCGACTATCCGGTCCTGCAGGGAGCGGTTCTGATGACGGCCGTCCTGGTTCTGGGGATAAATTTGCTCGTGGACCTGCTCTATTCGAAACTCGACCCGAGGGTAAGCCGTGCACATTAAATACGCCCAATCCGTCGTGCGGAGTGGTATGGGAAAAGCGGGTTCCTACCTGCTGATCCTGATCGCGCTGATCGGGATCGTGGGCCCTCTGCTGACTCCCGACCCCACCGTAGAGAGTATTAACGTGCTGGAAGCCCCCTCAGCCGAACATTTGCTCGGAACGAACGAAGTGGGACAGGATGTCGCCGCCCGCCTTGCGGCCGGAGCCCGCACGTCCATCTTGGTCGCCATCGGCGTCGGGGTATTTTCGACCTTCTTGAGCGCACTTTTCGGCATCTCAGCGGCGCTCGCGGGAGGTATTTACGAGCAAACGACCATGCGATTCGTCGATGCCTTACTGGTCATCCCTTCGCTCATACTTCTGATTCTGCTCTCCGCTTTCCTTCAACCCGCCCTGTGGGGCATGATCTTGCTTATCTCATTTCTGCTGTGGCCCGGAGGAGCGCGCGTGCTGAGATCCCAAACGCTGTCTCTGAAAGAAAGACCCCACGTCCTGGCGTCGCGGACATTCGGCGCGGGACACGTCCATATCGCTGTGTGCCACATCGTTCCCGACCTCAGTCCCCTGCTGGTGGCCTCTTTTATCCACAGGGCCCGCAGGGCTATCTTCCTCGAAGCCGGGTTGGCTTTCATCGGCATCACCGATCCGGCCACCATAAGCTGGGGGACCATGATTCGTAATGCGCTGGGATTTTACTATACCCCGTCCTGGAGCTGGTGGTTGCTGCCGCCCGGCATCTGCCTCTCAGTCCTCATCCTCGCTTTCCTGTTCCTCGGACACAGCCTCGAAACTTTGCTGGAGCCCCGGCTCAAACATGCTTGATGTAAGAAACTTACGGGTTGCCTACGACCGAACAACCATTCTGCGGGATATCAATCTGCACGTTTCCCCGGGAGAAACCCTCGCCGTCGTGGGTGAATCCGGGACGGGCAAGACCACGCTGGGCATGAGTCTTATGGGACTGCTGAAGGAGCGTTCCGATAACGTCAGCGTGGAAGGCGAAATCCTTCTTGACGGCATGGATATCACCGAACTCTCCCCTGAAAAATTGCGCGGTATCCGGTGGACAGAGATCTCCATGGTCTTCCAGAACACCGATGACGCACTCAATCCCGTCCAAAACGTGCTGGTTCAGGTTCGCGAACCGCTCCTGGAACACGGCATCTGCCAGGGCAAAGAAGCCGATGAACGCGCACGAAACATGCTCGAAAGAACGGGACTGCCAGTCGATCGTTTCGACGCCTACCCCCATCAGCTCAGCACGGGTGAGAAACAACGTGCCCTGATCGCCATGGCGATGGTTTGCGACCCGGAAGTAATCGTTCTGGACGAACCGACGTCCTCACTCGATGCCGTGTCCAAGAAAGCCGTAAATCAAATCGTGGCCGAGTTATGCCGGGATAAAGTCTCGTTGGTCATCACGCACGATCTGGGCGCAGCGGCCAGCCTGGCCGACCGCGTGGCCGTCCTTTGCGGAGGACGCATCGTCGAGGTTGCCGAGACAGAAAACGTTTTCAGCGACCCACGCCATCCATACTCTCGCGGTCTTATCCGTTGCTATCCGGATATGGACCGCAGCAAAGACCTCCAGGGCATACGCGGGCGCTCCCGCTTCATCGAACGCGGTTGCCCTTTCTTCGGACGTTGCACCCAGGCGATCGATGTCTGTGGAAAGCAAACCCCGCCGCTCAAGGAAGTCGACGGAAGACTCCTCGCCTGCCACCGGGGAGGTGTGGTCCCATTCCTCACCGTAAAGGATCTCTCGAAATCGTACGGGGGAAAACTTATTCTCGATGGCATCAACCTGACGGTGTTCGAGGGAGAAACGCTGGCGCTGGTTGGCGAAAGCGGTTCGGGGAAAACGACGCTGGCCCGGTGTGTGGTCGGATTGCTGGAGGCCGACAGAGGAGAACTGGAACTCGAAGAGAAAAAAATCCAGAACAGAGATCGCGCCTTCCATCAGCGGGTGCAGTTGATATTCCAGAACCCCCGAGAAGCCATATCGCATCGGATGAATGTCCTCGAGGCGGTCCGCGAACCGCTGGATGTGCAGAAAACAGGTTCGCCGGGGGAGCGAAAACTCAAAGTCAAAGCCGCCCTGCGCGATGCGGAACTGCCCGACGACGAAGATTTCCTGCATCGGTATCCCCATCACCTGAGCGGCGGCGAGATCCAGCGGGTTGTCATCGCCCGAGCCCTGGTGCTCGAACCAGAGGTGCTGATCGCCGATGAACCGACATCTTTCCTTGACGCCAGTGTTCAGGCAAAAATCATTAAACTGCTTAACAATCTTCAGGAAGAGCGGGGCTTGAGCATGCTGTTCATAACCCATGACATTGCTCTGGCGCGAAAATCGAGCGATCGGATAGCGGTATTGAGCGAAGGTCAAATCGTCGAAACCGGTCCCACCGGCCGCGTGCTGTCGCGCCCGTCGCATCCCTATACCCGCACCCTCGCAGACTCAGCATCCCACCTGTCGGGGTAGCCTGCCCATTGGCATCCGGGGACAGGACAAAATGAAATCCATTGGAGTGGAGGAAGGAGAAAAGGCGGGAAACCTCCAGGAAATGATGGGCTGAAGTTTATGCGCCTCGGACGCATTCCATCACAAAACGACGGAAGACAACGGCAAAAGACAACGGCACAGCGGCGAAAAATCGCCGCACTCCAGAGCCGGCTGGCGCCGGCGGGGTTCATACACGACCCGGTGCTGATACGATTGTGCGGCGCGGAGCATATTCCGTTGCGGAAAAAACGACAACGATCCGGGTCTGACGACCCGGTCCACAGGCTGGAGAGTCTGTGCTACATGCGTTTGTGGCTCACCGGAAGGCTACACAGGCACTCGCCGCATGGCGCATTGCAAAGACAAGACTGCCTGAAAGGCGGTTCTGAGGGCCAACGGCCCGGCAGATAACAGCCCAGGGTACAGAGGGCTGAAAGTCCTCGGCGCCCTGGGGTCCGAGTATGCGCGAAGAAATGGTGGGCTGAAGGTCCACCACAGATCTGGCTCCAGGATGCATCCAACCTTTCCGGAGACAGGATACTTCCAGAAATATCCCCGGCCTCACATATCCGGGACGCAACGTCGATGGAGGGCAACCGATCTCATTTTGCGAAGATGAAATCGGTAGAGCAGAAGAAAGGAGAGAGTGGAGAGGCGATACAGCAAAAACAGAAACTTCCACAAAACAAAATGCTCAATAAAACGCTCTCTCCTGCGGTCCCCTTTCTACATTCTCCTTTCACGTCCAGAGAATCGCCGAGCGCGCCCCGCCGTTCTGCCCAATACACAAACCGGCTATCACAAACCGCTAACCCGCATATTTCAAGCCCCCTCAGCGCCGGATATGCGCGGAGGGCAAAGGCGGGTGTATTCGTATACCCCAACTGCAGCCTGACAAAGGATTACTTACTGCCTCAAAAAAGCGAAAAGGGGTGAGACTTGTTTCAGCCGGTTAAAATAAGTTGCAAAATATTTGCCGGCCGTTGGTCGGTATGGTAACATTTATTATACAGGAGGTAGCAGAAACAGGCGTAGCAACCGCCCCGACAAAAAAGGAGAGCGCATGCTATGGACCACCTCAAAAGCGGGCACTATGGCGAGGGGAAAGGGCTCGGGCGATTTCGCCTGTGTAAGAAAACCGATGCGGCACAGCGGAAGGGCTTTCACTTTGATAGAACTGCTGGTTGTGGTCGCCATCATCGCGATCCTTGCAGCCATGCTCATGCCGGCACTTGAATCAGCTCGAGAAGCCGCGCGGGTTACGACCTGCGTGGGCCAACAGCGACAGGTTCTTCTTTCCGCCCACATATATATGGACGATTATGATGGCAACGTGCCCACACCCACTCCCGACAGGCATGATCCCAGTAGCCATGTGCTGAACAATAACAACTGGGTGTATGCCGGGTTGCTCTGGCAAGGGGGGTATTTGGGAACGACGGCTGTTCTCTGGTGCCCGTCAATGAAAATGAAGTTGCGGAAAGAAAAATTTTGGACCCGAAACCGGGATTTTTGTCTGACGGGAGAAGTGGCTAACGACACGCACTGGGGAAGTTACGCCTGGGCATATCAAACAAAAAGCGACGGTGAGCCCTATTATTACTCGCCCGGGCTTCACCGTCTTGATTGGGCGAAAAACAGTAAGACAGGTTTTTTCCTGGGAGAATATCATTACACGCGTTTGAAGTATGATTATCATACTTACCTGCACGGAGGGTGGATGGGATATGGAGAAGATTTCAAGGCGAATATGGGCTATATGGACGGCAGCGTCTCCACAACGAGTAATGACCCGCATGTCATGAACTGGCGGCTCCATAATGATTTTTGGAGATACTGGCGCAATAATCGACCGTAGGGGACGAACACCGTTGTTCTGGAATGCTGCGCCCTGGCACCCCCTTTTTTTACCGCCCGCCGTCGCTGCCCTCTGGCCGTCCCTGTTCTCCATCGTTTCGGGTCCGACCCCGTAGACCCCGATACCCCTGCAGCTTTCACCCGGGGCCTGAAAAGATAGCAGCTTCGGCCGCTGTAAACAAAAAACCTACAAACTGTCCCCGGAATAATATACGGGCGCAGGGATTTACCGAAAGAAGGTTAGCAGCATTGTAATCGTCACAACACTGACCAGAGTGGTCCAGAAGACAAACTGGGAAGCGAGGTCCTGGTTCTGTCGGTATTTCGCTGAAAGGATATAGACGTTAACCGCGACCGGTAGCCCTGCCACTACGATGAGGAAGGAGGTCACAGTGCCCGAAAATCCCATCAGAAGCGCCAGCCCGGCGGCCAGGAGCGGTGACAGGACCAGCCGTACTCCGCTGATCGCGGACAGTTCGGGAAGATTGCTGGTGAGGCGGCAGCGCGATAGCTGCACCCCGAGAGTCAGCAGAGCCACCGGCACCAGCCCGTCCGCCAGGTAAGTCAGTGGTTCCGCGAGCTGCTCCGGCACATTTACGCCCAGCCCCTGCATTGCGAGCGCCAGAGCGATCGCCGGAATCACGGGAATTCTGATCAATCGCCCCAGAGTCCGCCGACTGAGGTCGAGGTCCTTCTCCAGCAGCCCTACCCCTACCGTGAAGCACAGCAGATTCTGAACCATCAAAACCGCTGCGAGCTGTCCCATAAATTTCTCCCCGAACGCCAGAAGGGTCAGGGGGATACCGTAGTTGCCGGCGTTGTAGAACAGAGCCCCGAGGGTAAGCGTGGTGCGGGAGTCGCGGAATGGCGGAGCGGAGAAGATCAGGCGAGCCGCCCCGTAAAGCAGCGCAGCGTGGCCCAGAGTGAACAGCACGATCTTCCCCATCTGCCCCACCGCCAGGTCGGACTCGATTATTTTGACAAAAAGCAGTGCGGGGACGAACACATAGAAGTTCAGTGCCGAGAGGGTATCCTGATCCAGTTCCAGTTTCCGGTCCAGTACCATCCCAACCCCAATTATCAGGAAGATGGGGAATATAATATCTATCAGTATCTGCAGAACCTGCGCAATCATTAGTCCTCGGAGCTGGTTATTTTTTTGATTCGATCGAAGAAGCGCCGCTTCCGCTCGGTATTGATACTCCAGTTCACGGGCACGGTTTGGAATCCGCTCAGGTCCTCGTAGCGCTCCTCACGGGGTCGCTCGTTCCATTTGTGGCTGCCGTTGCAGTCGCTGCCGTAGCCCTGGCTGAAGTAGCCCCAGGAAGCATACTCATCCACCGCCGCCGCCAGATTCTCCAGATGGATGCTGTCCTCGTTTATCACGATTGGCCGCGGCCGCTCCCTGAACTCGGGGGTATCTTTCAGGTTCCGGAGCATGGTCCGCAGTTCCTCGGGTGTGCATCCATTACCGTGTGGGAGCGAGAAGTCTTCGACGCTGCGCCGCTTCGCGTCCGGGATCACCCCGCCGGGTGTGCTTGAACTCGCGAGCAGCCGTCGTCCCTCCAGCGAGCGAGACTGAACGGTCTCGATCAGGTTATGGATACCGTCCGACTGGAAAATGGGCCGGTCCCATAACTCCCCCGCCTCGTTGGCCACATCGACCAGCACGTTTTCATGACCGCTTTCCAGCAGCCAGTCCGTGACCTTTTCAGTGATCTCATAGACCGTCGCCTCGTCCTGGATGCGGCGGCCATGCATGACGTAGAAGTAGTTTACTATCACCACCATGCCCGCCCGGTCCGAAGCTTCCAGGATCCGGGAGAGCCTGTCGAAGTACGGCTCCCTTAACTGTCCGTCCGGGGTATACGCGGAATTCTCGTATTTCTCGTAGATTTCCGGAGTATAGATGGAGCCTCCCCCCTGCAACCCGACCGTGACCGCCAGAAGTCCGTACGACCGGTAGGTCGGGAGCTGTTCACAGAACTCGTTCGTATTCCGATCCGGATCCCACTCATCGGTGTCGGGATAACGCCAGAGGTGGCGTGTTTCGGCGCATTGGTCATCGAAAATAGCCTGAATCATGCGGGAGTTAAGCAGCAGGCCCTCAACGGGTCTTCCCCGGTCCCTTACTCCTTTGTAGGTGAGTCGGCCGTTGATCAGGAATTTCCGTCCCTCAATTGATACGCTGGTGTCGATTGTAAGTTCTCCTCAGTATATCGATTCACCGTCCAGACCGTACGCTCCAGGTGAATTATGAATTATGTACCGTGGCGCCGGCAAATTACAAGCCCGGGTTCTCTCCATCGTCCCAGAGAGACCCGGGGTACGGGTGGTCCGCTGTGGGCCGTGGGGGGACGTCCCACCGCATCTTATTGCTCAAAAAGCGTTTGCGGGCCAAGGGGCCAGAGGGCTTACAAGCGGTTTTCACCCCCCAAAAAACGCGGCTAAAGCCCCTCTGAGAGGGGCATTGTTGTCGTATCCCGTTCGCTGGCGAGCACTTGCTATGGTACGTCCCCCTTCTCCGCATCAATTACAATATGATCTCCTTTTGGGGATTCGCTCAGGAAGATTATACGCTGCCCTATGGCGGGCCGCCCAAACGGGTGATAACGGGAAATCATTCCATAGCTCCCCTCATGGGAGCAGTGGGTGGATATAGCGGGGACCGTTTAGGACAATATAACAACCTGGGTCCGGCGGTCTGGTTTCACTCCGGTGATACGGCGAACTGGTTGTTCGTTGACCAACACGTCGAAAAGGTGGGGAATTACGGGGAAGTCTCTCAAAAGGTCAGCAACGGCGAGATTGACATGCATCCGCCATACAATTGAAGCTCTGCAGTCCAAGCTTTCGGTTCTCAACAAACTCAGAGCGGCCGTGAGATTGAGCCGTATTCGGTATTGGTTTCTGGTTTCTGGTTTCTGGTGAACGAATTAACCGTCTTTAACCCATAAACGAGAATAGTTTTGTCGGCAAATCCATGAGAATCAAGATGAGAAAGCAACATCTTGTCAGCGTCAAGAATCTGTAACACCCGGAAAGTACCGGGTAATATTCCTACATCACAGTTGGCGTCCGTCACTTCTGGCATATCACCCTGGCGCCGACACTCCGATACAAACAAGGTGGTCTTTTTCCATTCAAAGCTCCCAGCAGGGACCTGCATAGTTTTGTTCAATGTCTCGCTTACGGAGTCTACCACCTTGCCGGATGAGAAAAAAAGATGATGCACCGCATACTTTGTTGGCTATAGTAGGTTGATCTCTCAAGCATACTTCCGTAGAATGATATCAGTAGATTATGTCTGGACTACAATGCTTGTAAAAAGGGAGGAGAGATGTCGAAGAAAGAGAGTGCCATCAGTAAAGCTAAAAAGGCGGCTGCTAAAAAGCTCGAGGGATTGGATCAAATAGCCGAAAAAGGAAAAGAAAAGTATCCCCCGCTGTTTTCCAAAAAACAGAAAACGGGCTAACAATCCCCCGAGAATCGAGTTCTGCTTTTTGGGGACAAATGGGTGTGGTGGATCTATACCAAAACGGTGACAGGAGCCGGGAACGGGCTGCCGCGCAAACGCATGAAGCGAGGACACCTTGGCGGAGGGATTATGCGCGGGTAATCCACTGTTCCTCTTTCCGGCGACTCCAAGGGAAAACGCAGCTTTTCCCAACACACGAATCAGATGTTTTTCGGAACCGCTTGACGCACTCTTTGGAAGTAGCGCAGATAGCCAAAGGTATAGCGGGACGACTGAACAAACGTCATTGCTACTTCCGCGAGAACAATCTAAGCATCGAACTCATTGAAACTGCGGCGCTGGCGCACGACCTAGGACATCCTCCTTTCGGCCATGATGGCGAACTTGCCTTGGATAGGGCTATGAAAGCGTTTGGGGGGTTTGAAAGTAACGCTCAAACTCTTAGAGTTTTATCAAAACTTGAGAAAAAAGCTACTTGCGAAACGGAGAACAGGCCGGCAGATTCTGTGGAAGTTCTAAAAGGGCAGGATAATAGGCTTGGTCTAAACCTGTGTTACAGGACATTGGCCTCGATCTTGAAATATGATACCAAGATAAGCCGAGACAGGTCAGACGCTAATCACCTGCAAAAAGGTTATTACGAGACTGAAGCTCACATTGTCAAGACTATCAAAAATCAGGTTCTGCAGGGGGAAAAAGCCAAACATTTCAAGACTGTTGAATGCAGCATAATGGATGTTGCGGACGACATCGCTTACTCTACATACGATCTTGAAGATGCTCTCAAAGGCGGGTTTCTGAACCCTTTGAGCATGCTTGCTGCTGACGACGAGATCCTCGATTATGTTGCTAACAATGTCGAAAAAAGGATCGGTGAAAGCTTTACCAAACAGGATGTGCAAGAGGTACTCTGGGCTGCATTCCGCGAACTATTTGAAGGTTACGAAAACATTGATAGCCCCAGCAAACTACAGAACATTGTAGCGCAAATCTACGAGGCGTCCTCAGCGTTATGTTCGAACGGATATTTCAGGACGGACTTTACTTCCGATCTGATTAAAACTTTCATGGACGGTGTGGAAGTGGATTTTTGCGAGGGGCATCCGTGCCTTTCCGCCCTACATTTGAAATCGAAAATAAAGAAACATGTCGAAGTGCTGAAGCATTTTGTATATAAATCCGTTGTGACTTCTCCACACCTTAATATCGCGGCCGAGAGAGCGCGAACAATAATACAACAGCTTTTCGAAGACTTGGCCGGTGAAGACTCGTTTGAACGATCCAAGCCTGGTGCATTCTTGCCAGCAGATTTCAAGCAAATGTTTGAGGCTCTCGAAGAGGATTTTCTAAAAAAGCGCGTTGTAGCAGATTTCATCGCGGGTATGACAGATCGATACGCAGTCGAGTTTTATGGAAGGCTGCATTCTGAGGATCCCGCAACGATTTTCCGACCTCTTTGAACCGTCTGATAGCCCCATACAAGCTGCAACCGGGGAAGGGAGCTGACAATGAATGGTTACATGGCAAAAAAGCTGAAATGAAGGACGCAATTCGTCCTGGGCCAGCCTCGGGCGCTTTCAGAACAACATCAAACCTCTTCATCCGCCCCGGACAGCCGAAACGACATTGCCACGAAACCAAATCCTTCGTCGATCCTGTCCACGACCGGAATTAATGACAGATCATCGTCGGGGCCCATGGGCAATGTGCTGGCGCCGCCTTCACAGCTGAAACCCACCGACTCCGCCAGCTCAATCGACTCCTCGCAACTGTAGAAACGCGTCACCGAATAAAATGGATTTCCTTTCCGCCCTTTCTGCTGGTAAAACTGACCCCACGAACTATCGGCCGGCACGATACCGATCACGAGTTGCCCTTCCGGTCTCACAACCCGCGCGATTTCTTTCAACGCCCGTTCCGGATCGTCGAGAAAACACAACGTCACCACAAGCAGCACGCCATCGAACGAATCAGGAAGATACGGCAATTCCTCGGCGACCGATTCATGCGTTCTGATCCCGCGTTCGTGGGCTTTCTCAAGCATCGGCCCTGAAGGGTCGACGCCTTCCGGAATCCCGAGCGCATCGGCAAAACGTCCCGTTCCCACACCGATTTCGGTCCATCCGCTCAGATCCGAAGGCAGGACCCTCTTCAAACACTCCACCTCCGCGGGGAACACAGCCCGGCCTTTCTCGCTCTCAAACCAGGCGTCGTATCGATCCGATTGATGATTGAACACTTCGTAAACCATTTGCGATGTCTTTCTCAGAGATAGACTTGACGGCAAAAACAGCAATGAAAGCGGCGCCGAGGTGCCGCAGCATGCTTTCTCTATGCAATTCAGCGGGAAACGTCTTCACTCTGCAAGACATATTCCACGGCATTTTCCAGCAATTTCAAAGTCCCGGTCTCGGCCGGGTTCACTTTCTTTTCAAGACTTCCTTCCGGATGCGGACTGAATATGACAATTCTCCCTTTTCCCCGGTTTCCGCAGACAATGGCTCCGCCGCCATCTTCGTATCTGGCCAGCATCCGCACATCCTTCCCGGGTTCAATAAGAGGACCATTCTGATAGTAGATTTTTTGTCTCCGCGGGCAACCAGCCGTCACCGGATGCCGGCCATCCACAATCTCGATCGTTTTCATGGTTTTGCCCGACCGGCGGTGATTGTGTTTCAGAAAAGCGGGCAACCCTCCACAATGGTCCTGGTGGATGTGCGAAATAACGACCGCATCCACATCATCCGGATCGACGTGGAGTTTTTTCATATTGTCCATCAAAATGTCGCCCTCGCCCCCCGTATCGAAAAGGATCGTTTCCTCAAGACCCTCCACGAGACAGCCGAATCCCCAGGCGGTTTTCAGGCCTTTTTTGTACGGATTATTATCGTAAACTATCGTAATCCGAATGGAATTATCTTTTACCAAATTAGATCGAGAACCCCGGTTGGCTGAGGAAGTGGTCCCGCAGAACAAGAGAATGCCCATCAAAAAAGCGCCCCCGACACTTTGCTGAAATGATGAGAACATTCTTGTGTTCGCTGTTATTTTGGCGCGCGCTCGCATTGCAGGTGATCCCGCTGGAAATCGTGGATCTCCGAAACGGATTTTTGCGAAACCCGGGGGGCCGGTGTTCAGAGTCACATAAGTCCCGGCATATCAACCCTCACCATCGGTCTTCACCTTGATTTTCGGCACCATTGCAACTTCAAACTCGAGTGCGTTGGAGATCAGACAGTTTTTCTCGGCAAGTTCCAGATTCTCGCGGACGCTTTCAACGTCTTCCTGCGAGGCCACGGTGACCTCCGCTTCGATTGTAATCTCAGTAAAAGTCAGTCCGTCCATTCCATAGACAACTTTGCCCTGGCCGGTGCTGCGGTAGCTCAAGAACTTGATTTCCGCTTTTATTTGATAATAAAGAAAGGTCGTCATGATGCAAGAATTTACCGCGGCCACCAGAAAATCTTCCGGGCTCCAGACCCCTTCTGGCCCCCTGAAATCGGCCGGGGTGGCGACTTCCAGGTCGGGTTTGCCCTCCGAACTCAGAACGCCTTTCCTTCCCTCTTTCCACTCGACTGTATTTTTGTACGTCCAGGACTTCTCGCGCGTCTGCGACTTCGCCATATTTCCCTCCCTGGATTTTTTTGAGATGGTAACGGCCATTGAAAAACTGACTTTCCCGAGGCCGGCAAGGCCCCGGATATCTTTCCGAAAATAGGTGCCTTCTATGGTTGAAAAATTGGCTATCCGTCGGAACACCCCTTCATTTTAAGGACACCGAACAGAGAGACGCAAACGTTCCCGAGGCGTCGCTCGATGGGAATTGGGCGATTCTAACGACTTCCTCGACCTGCGACTTTTTTCGAGCATGTAAATATCCGTCCTCGCACCAGTCGGCCGTCATGCACAAGTTTGCGCTTCGACTCACCGAGCAGATCAAAACCGGCATTGCGTACCTCTCGTAGTTGTTTGCGAAACGTCATGCCGTATTTTTTTAAATGTGTTGGGTAAAACGAAAGGCGTCCATCCGGTTTCAAAACTCGATGTACTTCTTCCAATGTTCGCGCTCTCTGTTCCGGCTCGGGAGCATAACCCCTATGCACCACATCGTAGAGCAAAATCATATCGACTGTGCTGATTGAAAGCGGGATGGGATCTTCTTCGGACACATGCAAAAACTCAATATTGTTCAGGTCAGACTCAGCGACCTGGTTCTGAAGGTCCGTGAGGACTTCCCGATCCTTATCAAGAGCATAAACTTTGCCATCGGGACCCACGATTTGGGCAGCGGGTTTTGTATAGTTCCCATGATGGCAGCCGAAGTCAAGTACGGTTTGGTTTGCTTCAATACCAATCCTTCTCAAAAAAGACACCGCCTGCTTCTGCACCCACTGTTCGGCATCAGGTTCCATGGTTATTGTGCATCTTCAGCCGCTATTTTGAGTGAGTTACGCACGGATACCGCTCCGCAGCAGATTCGCTTCCGTACTGCGGAGCGGGTCCAGAAACCGTGCGCGTGTTCCCGCAACCTGGCGAGTTTCCTTCGAGTCGGTCACCCCAAACTCGCCGTTTTGCGGGCGGCTCGAATATAGATCAGAATTTAAATGTCCAGCGTATCCAATCTTTCCAAAGATTCTTCGGCGATTTTTCTCTGAATTTCGAAATGGCGCCGCATTCGTTCGACGAACCCTGCGCGCTCCTCTTTCGTGTCGTAGTGTTTCAGCAAATCCTGCGTCCATTCCATATTCGCATCAATTTCAAGAGGCACGCGCTCGGCATCATGCCGCACAGCATCTTCGGGGCAAACACCGTGGCAGATGCCGCACCGAATGCATTCTTCATTATCAATGTAAGCCGTTTCATCCGGCATGGCAATACAATCAACGGGACATTCCTCCACACATACTCCACATCCAACACACGTGTCTTCATCTACCCAGGGCATATGGTTCTGACCTCAACAAAAGTAAACAGGATTCAGAAAACGGGTTTATTCGGTTTTTTTGAGTTCATCGAGCAGCAATTGCCGCAGCCTATCGAGCGTAACGGGGTGCGGTTCCACCGGTATTTTCATGAAATCGGAAAATCCCAGCAATAATTCAGGATCTTCCTGAATTAGTTCGTCATAATAGCCGTAAGCGTCGAGAATGATCGCTTTGCTGTTCTGAGGAAACGTTTCGTTCGCCAGCCCTGCGTCCCAGTCTTTGAAAATAAATTTCCAGTTCGCAACCCAACCAGGCGTAAGCCAGTAAATTTTGTCCTCGCCCGCGATCGATTCGCGCTCTTCGGCGTCCGCCATCATATCGATACAATTGGAAGCCTTCAGACGGGTGACCTGCGGCCCGTGCTCCTTGATAAGCGTCCTGAGGTCGCGCGAGGGATTACTCAGATCAACGAAACATTTTCCTCCGTAGGCCACAATCACTTTATCAGACGTTTCTTTCGCCTTCTCCAGCTGTTTGTGCAACTGTTCTTCCAGCTTCCGAGGCCACTCATGCAGACCGGGTGCCGTGAAATAAATGTGATCGGCGTCGAGAAAACCTTCCTCTTCCAGAATATGCATTTCCTGCCGTAAAGTGCCGCAAGAAACGACGCACGAGCCGGCGAAACTTTCCTCTGGCATCACTCCAATTCCTCACGCAAGAGATTCCGCTAAATTGCGGAAAGTTTTGGTGCTTGACATTAATTCGCGAGGTATTATACTGTTCAATAGGTTGAACATCAAGCCGCGAAGCGGGGCCGGGAAAATCCATTTTCGTCTCCCGCAGAGGTATTGGCGGTTGGAAATTGTTACATGCAGGACTCCCAGGAGTAGATTCCGATGCCGGTTGTAAAGTTCGAACCTTCCGGAGCCGATATAGAGGTGGAATCGGGCACCAGTCTCCTTGATGCCGCGAGAGACGCTGGTGTTCGAATTCGCAACGATTGCGGGGGACAGGGCGTTTGCCGGCGCTGTGTTGTCCGCGTGGATCAAGGACAGGTCCATAGTTCGGGATCGACCGAGGACCTGGCGGAAAATGAAACGCTCGCCTGCCGCACCCTCGTGCTCGAGTCGGACGTCACCGTGCACGTGCCGGAGTCAAGTCGAGAAGTCCAGGAAGATGTAACGATCTCAAAAGGCGAACCCTCCCCTGTATCGCATGATCCTGAAAAGAGCCCTGTACGAAGATTCGATCTATCGCTCAGTGAACCCACCCTCGAAGACCATCTCCCCGATACGGAACGTCTGGTTCGGGCCCTGGAAGCTCAGGAAAAGGGAAACTACTCTTTTGCTCCCGGTCTCCTTCGCGTGCTTCCATTGCGCCTCAGAGACGCTGATTGGGAGCCCCGGGTCACTGTTGCTCGGGGACCGTGCGGCTATGAGGTCCTGGACGTTGAAGCCCGTGAGAGTTCCTGGCCCGCCGTCCTGGCTGTTGATATCGGGACGACCTCGTTGAAAGCGTCGTTGATAGCCCCGGGACCGCGCTGGAACGCATCGTGCTACAACAGCCAGATCGTTTACGGGCCCGATGTTATCTCACGCATAATTCATACCCAGCGGAACGACGGTGGGCTGAAGCAACTTCAAAGGCTTGTCATTGGGGATATCAACCGATTGCTCACAGCTCTTCTGAAAAAAGCTGACGTTGATCGTCAGGAAGTGCTCTCGGTTGTCGCCAGCGGGAACACCACCATGACGCATCTGCTTCTGGGCATGGAACCGGCCTGGATTCGACGGGAACCGTATGTCGGCTGCAGTTACCGTCTGCCACCCATGCGGGCCGCCGAACTGGATCTGCGTATTCATCCAGACGGGCTGTTGTATTGTCTGCCATCGGTCAGTTCCTATGTCGGCGGGGACATCACCGCTGGCGTGATCGTCACAAAACTCTACCAGGCTCCGGCCCCGCGTATGTTGATTGACCTCGGCACAAACGGCGAGATTGTCATTGGGAGTCAGGACTTCATGGTTTGCTGCAGCGCGTCCGCGGGGCCGGCTTTTGAGGGCGAATCCGGCGCCTCGGGAAGCCGCGCCAAACCGGGCGCCATTGAATCCGTGCAGTGGCATGATGGCTTGCAGGTCAACACGATAGGTGGCAAATCTCCGGTCGGGATCTGCGGAAGCGGTTACATAGATCTTCTGGCGGAGTTGGCCGGACACCAGGTTATAAACCGATCGGGCAAACTTCAGCCCGGGGCATCGCATCGTGTTCTCGGCAACAGTGTGGACCAGATGGCATATATGGTTGTAGAAGCCGACGAAAGCGCGACCGGGAACGACATCGTGCTCACTCAGGCAGATATTAACAATCTCGTGCGGGCGAAAGGTGCCATTTACGCCGCGGCAAGCGTCCTGCTCGCAAGCCTCGGAATGGAATGGAAGGATCTCGATGAAATCATGCTTGCGGGCGGTTTTGGAGATAAAATAAACAAAGAGAACGCCGTCCGCATCGGATTGCTGCCGGATATTCCCCGGGAGAAGATCCACTTTGTGGGTAACACTTCTTTGCGCGGGACAACTCTGGTGGCGGGCGATGCTGATCTGTTTGCCCATTCCGGTTCCATTGCACGTGCCATGACATATTTTGAGCTATCGACGCATCCGGATTATATGGACAATTTTGTGGCCTCGTGTTTTTTGCCGCACACACACGCGGATGAGTTTCCATCGATGGATCTGGAGAGAATCGCCAAAAATCGAGTCTGATTTGCCCCGAAGAGAAAGTCCTGCAGATGGCCAATATTCTTTACGTGGGAGACAAGTCCAAAGAAATCGAGGAACTGTCCGGAACTCTGCAGGAAAACGGACACTCTGTTGAGCGTGCGGAATGTGCCGAGCGGGCGATGTTGTAGCCGAACATTGAAAGACTTATTTCTGGAAACCAACACGATGAAAACTGCAAAAGGCGAGACGGAAACGACGGATATGACCAAACCGGACCCGTTACAGAATAATCTTGCAAAATTAAAGCAAAGGGTTTCGGTACTGCTTGAAAAAGCCAAAACGACCAGAGAGCGGATCGAAAAGATCAGCGATTCCTCTGATACTGAGACGGTGCCCCGCCGTGCGGTGGTTGAACGATCGAGATGTACGGCGTGTGGTATCTGCCGGGAAAACTGCTCCCATAATGCCATTCGGATCACTTATATCGCTCAAATTGATACCGACAAATGTACCGGATGCGGTACGTGTGTTGACGTTTGCCCCCGTGGAGCCATTCGATTGGCTGCTGCCGATGAAGACAGTGCAAAAATAGCGGAGATCTAACGCAATGTTTGAATGGATAGAAGGTGCGGATCACCTTGATTCGATTAAGCAAGATGGTGAAGATTTCTTTCTGCTGGCTTTTGTTGGCGAATTCTCCGATGCTGCCCAACGGGCCATCGACGAACTGAAAACGTTCGCCGGAAATTACGAGGATATTCCCGTTTACGCCGTGGATGTCGGAAAGGTAAAAGGACTGCACAAGCAGTTCGACGTGGAGCGCGTTCCGACTGTCCTCGCCATCGAGGACGGCGAAATCAAAAAATCCATCGAGGGCGTGCAAAGCGCCCGTTTCTATGGATTGCATTTCGGCGGTGCGGCTCCCAGCGCGGTGGCAGGACGGTCCGACGAGAAAAAACCGCTCAGGGTTACCGTCTACAGCGGGCCCGGATGCCCTGCGTGCGGGACGCTGAAAACTTACCTGCGAGAACATGATATTTCCTATCGGGAAATCGATATCTCACGCAACCAGAAAGCGGCCCAACAGATCGCCCGCCGGAGCGGAAAAATGGCCGTCCCTCAGACGGATATCAATGGACACCTGGTCGTCGGGTTCGACCGGGCAAAACTCAATAGACTTCTTGGAATTCAGGAGGAAGGAAGATGAAGATCGTGCCGATCAATGGCTATGTGCTGGTCAAACCTCTGGAAGCCCCCAACACAACTCCCGGAGGAATCCATCTGCCCGACAGCGCGAAAGAGCAAAAGGCCGAAGGCGAAGTTGTGGCCGTAGCTGACGACGCCACCGAAGACGTCGCTGTTGGCGACCGAATCATCTACAAGGAATTTGGCGGCACAGAGGTCAGCATCGAAGGTGAAAAATACGTTCTCCTTGCGACTGATGACCTTCTCGTTAAATACGTCGCCGCCGATACGATCCCCGAATAAAATCAGCAAAAACAAGAGGACAAAAATGGCTGCTATTGTCGACGAACAAATTTGTACAGCATGTGGGATCTGCGAGGATGAGTATCCTCAGGATGCCATTGTGGTCGACGGAATCGCAAAAGTCGATCCGGATCTGTGCACAGAATGTGGAATATGCGTCGATGAATGCCCCAATGAGACAATTTCTTTGCCAGAATAAGACTCTTGAGCTCCGGGCACCAGTGCATCGCATTGAAGAAGGCAACGGAGCTGCACATCGGCTGAAGAAAGGTGGGAGGAACGGATGATTGCCCAGGAATTGAAACCCATTGATGAAATCCTTGGTTACCTGGACGGAAAAAAGAGAATTGTGCTCTACGGTTGCGGAGGGTGTGCGACAGTATTCCATACTGGCGGCCCCCCGGAAATTGAAAAAATGGAAACGACACTCACTGAAAATGGCAAAGAGATTCTCGCCGCAATTGCCCCACCTTTCGGTGAATTCACATGTTATCTCCCGTGGAGCCGCGAAAGACTCGCGAAACACCGCGATGCCGTCGAAGAGTGCGATGCTCTTCTCATGATGACCTGCGGCGATGGTCTTCAAACCGTCTGGGATAACATCATCGAGGATGAATACGGGCTTGTGAAACCTGTGTATCCTGCCACAAATCCCATTGGCCATATGGGAGGGGGCCCCGCCAGTTTCCAGGAAAAATGCCAGCAATGCGGAGAGTGTGAACTGGGGAAACTGGCGGGCATCTGTCCGCTCACACAATGCGCCAAAGGTATGATTAACGGACCGTGCGGTGGTGCATCTCAGGATGGAAAATGTGAAGCCAATCCTGAACAAGATTGCGCCTGGTTGCGAATATACCGGCGTCTGGACGCACTGGGCGAACTGGAAAAATTTCAGGAGACCAGGGCCCCAAAAAACTGGAGCAAGATGAAACGTCCCCGGAAAATCGAGGTTGAGCCGCTCAAGATGTAGACGGCATTTCCTCAAACTGCGGTGACAGAAGGTGAACATCAAAAATTGGAAACAGAAGCTCGAAACCGAGCGCGGGGAGAAGGATCAGTTTTTCGCTCTGCACCCACAGTCTCCCCTGCCACAAAGCGATCGGGAAGATTTTACGGCGCTGGACTATTTCCCCCCCGATCCGAAGTACCGTTTCGAGCTTATGCTCCACGAGTATAAAAATCAGGAACTCATCCACGTTGCGGACACAAGGGGACAGCAGAGGGGGCTGCTGGTGTGGGGGGAGTTCCAGTTCCAGGTTGGAGATCTTACCTGTTCGCTTCAGGCTTACCGTAGCGACGCACGGGAGGAAAGGCTTTTCCTCCCATTCAAAGACGAGACAAACGACGAACAGACTTACGGCGCAGGTCGTTACATGGACCTGGAACCGGAGCATCATCTCACGGACAACGGTTTGTGGGTTCTCGACTTCAACAAAGCATACAACCCCTGGTGCGCCTACAGCGAACACTACGCATGCCCGTTTGTACCGCGGGATAACTGGTTGCCCTGCCCTATCCAAGCCGGTGAAAAAAAATATCCTCTCAATGGTAAATGATAGAGACCTCAAGATGGATACTTTCATTTACAATCAAAAATTTAAACAGGAACTTCGCCAGGATTTGCATCCTTTCGGTGAAGTAACTTTTCTGGAATCCATCGCCGAACCGGGCATGGTCGCACTCGATATCGGCGCCAATAAAGGTCTCAGCACCGTCGCTATCGCCAAAAGTGTCCACCCTCGGGGACGCGTTTTCGCGTTTGAACCAATTCCGGAATACCACAAAAACCTGGAAACCAACCTCGCCGAGAACAATGTGGAAAATGTCCGCACATACCAGTTCGCTCTTGGCGGCCAAAACGGCCGGGTCGATTACTACAAAAACGGAGGCGGGAGCGGAATTGTTCCGCAAGACGGTGCGGAAAAACTATCGGTCGAAGTGAGCACACTCGATCGTTTCGCACACAAGGAAAAGCTGAAAACAATCGATCTTATCAGCATGGACTGCGAAGGAAGCGAATTGATGGTTCTGGAAGGCGCCAAACAAGTGCTTCAGTCCGGCCCCCTGAAATTGTTCTGCGAGATACACCGGAGCTACCTCCAATCCCTCGGACAGACGCTCGATGACATTGTGAAATGGTTGGAAGACCATAATTTCGAAGTAACCCCCGTTTTCGTCGACGATCTCGATAAAAAAGTGGGCTATGACGAATGCACACATATCTTCGCATCGCGCGAGGAAAATGACCAAGATATCGATGAAGAAATCAAAAGACTTGAAAAAGAACTCTCCGACCTTGAGGCCCGCTGGCCGGCACATTCCACACCCCCGTCGATGATCCAGGAACGCGAAGAACTCGAAGAAAAATTGGAAGAAGCAAAACACCGAAAAACATCGGAAAATTCCCCATGAAAATATAGCCTCGCCTTCCAGCGGGTATAAACCGCGCCGGTTCTCAACTGACCTTCGGTGCCGTGTGGACGACGCAACGCGCGCGAAAAACATACCACCGTAAGTCGCCGTTCAGACAACAGAACAACCAGTAAAAGGCAAAGACAATGTCAGAAAACACACTCGAACGGTTAACCCTCAAAATCTACCCGGATTCGGTCCTTACTCAGGTCTGCGATCCGGTTGAAAAATTCGACCCGGGGCTCAAAAACCTTCTCGAAAAGATGCACCGTCTCATGAAATCGGAAGAAGGTATCGGACTGGCAGCTCCCCAGGTCGGGATCACGAAAAGATTCTTCGTCTGCAGATTGCCTGAAGGACCAATTTCCATCATCAATCCCAAAATAGAAAGTTCCAAAGGGAATCACAAAATGGTGGAAGGGTGCCTGAGTATGCCCTACACCCGCGTCAACGTGGCCCGCAATCAAACCGTCCGGGTTTCGGGCTACGACGCCGACGGGAATAACATCCAGGCCATTGGTAAAGACCTCTGGGCCCATATATTGCAGCACGAAATTGATCACCTGAACGGCGTGCTCATTTCCGATCATGGTAAACCCATCTCCGATTCCGAAACCGGGGGCCGTGTTTCATAAATTCTGTGGAATGCTCTCCCAGCACTGAAACTGAAACTGGAAAGGATCGTCTCGATGAAAGACACGGTAAAAATATATACGGCATTTACTTCGAATCAGCTCTTCAACAGCTCTCAAACCTATCCACTGCATCATCCCGACCAAAAAGTTCTATCAAACGAAGAGATTCTCGATGAATTGCGTGCTCGCACGAACGGGGTGGAGTTCCTCGGTTCCACGGAAATCGAAAAACCCGAGTTCACCGTCGGAAACATCCAGGGACGGCGGCAGAACATCGATGGCGTGCTGTATTTCGGGTCTGTCCCGGACGAACTTCTTGAGCTCAACATCCCTATCGTCGCGGTCTATCCGCTGTGGAGTCAGTGGCAACAGCCTTTCAACGGCTACACCGGCCACCGCGTTCTGACGGCCGCCCTGCCGGTGATCCCCGATATCTCCGAAGAAAAGTTCCACCTGCGGCTTGACGGCATCGCCGAGAAAATCGGCCTGCTGAAAGCCGTCGCGCAAATGGGCGACCTGAGAATCCTCTGTGTCACAGACAAACCTGTCCTGGGGCGATACGAACCGACGGGTTATCAGACGGCCGAAGAAGGATGGGAAACCTACCAGACAAACTATTTGCACAATCTCGACGCACTCGGCTCAGAAATCATCGCCCGCCCCCAGGACGAAATGCTTGTGGAAATGGAAGCCGTCTCGGACGCCGAGGCCGATCAGGTGACACAGGAGTGGATTGCCGAAGCCGAAGAGGTCAAAGGCACAACCAAGGAAGAAATCAAGAAATCCGCCAAACTTTACCTGGCTCTGAAAGAAATGACGGAACACTATGACGCAAACGCCGTCACAACGGAAGGTTACGGGGTCTTTATGAATTATCCAAACGGCCCTATCCCGTCCCAGGGACTGCCCTCTTCTCAATTCTGCACCGATGGCATCGTCGCGACCTCTGAAACTCTGGTCGACTCTTTGATCACTCAGCAACTCGGACTGTTTGTTACCGGAAGCACTGGATTCAACGGCGACTATCTGGTGGATGCGGAGAATGGTGCGGTGTATATCGGGCATTGTGAATGCCCTTTCAATCCTTACGGCGATGATCAGAACGTCCCGTTCGTGATTCGGAACCTGCCCCAGTGGCCCGAAAACCAGCAGGAGAAAGGAGGCGCCTGCGTGGAGGTCAAACTTCCCGCCGGAGAACCCGTAACCGTCGCGAAGATCAGCGTACACGACAAAAAAATGGCGGTTCTCGATGGAGAATCCCTCGCCGGTGACGAACTATTCCCCGGCTGGGGCGACATCCTCTGCCGAACAAAACTCGCCGTCGGGACCGATGCGGCCGCGGCCCTCAAAAATCTCGACTGGGAAACTTTCGGCAACCACCGGGTGGTATTCTATGGCGATTACAGGCAGCAGTTTATCGACCTTTCGACCCTGCTCGATTTTGATATCGAGGAAAAGGACTGCTGAACAATCCACACGAAAAAATGCCCTTGAAGTTGGGAAGGAGACAAAAGATGAACATTGACCTGGAAGTGGCGCCCGATTTCGAAGAAATGGAAGCCGTCATAACCGGCGAAAAAGAGCCTTCCCGCCTGCATCCGTAAGATGCAGGCTAGGATCGGGCAATACCGTCGCCAATTATATCCCTGTCAAAAACTATTTGATCATGGTCGAAGAGACCAATCGATGGTCGACCTGACGACAACATTTGGAATTCTCATTTACTTTCTCTAACAATGGAGTAAATCATGAATGGCGAAAGTGCGGCAAACGTCCAGGTTGCCATGAAACCGGTTTTTGTTCAGCTCTTGCACTCGAACGCCTACGAAGGCCCCTGTCGCGTTGGGAGTCCCGAAGATCTCGATCCGAAAAAGGAAAAACCCAGGGGCGAAGAGCAATTCGCACAGTGGACCAAACAGGTCGAAAATGAACTCTCCGATGAAGCGCGCGTGCTCGAGCCCGTGAAACTCGAATGGACCGACGACTGGCATCTCTCTAAAGAAGAAATCGGCAAACTTGACAGAGACATCAGCAAAGTCGACCTTTTCCTGATCCAGGGCGGGCTCTCGCAGTATCCAGCTATTTCCATCGGGCGCCGCTATGAAAAACCTGTCGCCATGGTCGGCACCGTGGTCCCCATCGACGTGAGCGCCAATCTGCGCGCCCGCGGACTCGAAGGTTTTGCACCGCTCGATTACGGCGAACTCAATGACCTGATCTCCCTGCTCAGGATAAGGAAAAGCTTCCAGAACACAAAAATCCTCCATGCTGTCGAATCAGAAGTCGTGCCCGTCGGCGTCGTCAGCACAATTTATGATATGGAAGATCTCTACAACCGCTTCGGGGGTTAAGCATCACGGCATGCCTGCCGGGCACCTGATGAACCTGATGAAAAATCTCTCGGACGAATCGAAGAAACAGGCCGAACAGCTCACCGATAAACTCATTGAAGACGCGGAAGAATGCCATATGGAGAGAGAAGATCTCCTGCCATCGGTTGAGTTTTATGTCGCCGTCAAAGAGGAAATGGAAAAACGCGAATGCAACGCCTTCGCTATACCGTGTTTTGAGCTCTGCGCGCGGCAGGTGCCGGCCGAAACGAAAGTGGGTTTCTGCCTGGCTCACACCTTGCTCAAGGATGAAGGCTGCCCATCGGCCTGCGAAGACGACATGAACGTTCTTATGTCAATGGCGGCGCTGATGTACACTTCGCGCAAATCCAGCTACATGGGCAATTCCAGCCTGGTCAGTAAAGAAGACAACATTATCCGGGTCGGCCACGATGTTCCGGGGCTGAAAATGAACGGATTCGATTCCGAAGACCTGCCCTACACAATCACACCGTTCACACAGGGTGGTTGGGGCGGGACAATCCGGTACGATTTTGCACGCGACGTCGGTCAGCGCGTCACACTGGCCCGTTTCAACCCGAACGCAACACGCCTCCTGGTCGCCACCGGCGAAGTCACCGGAGGCGGAGGCGTGGATACGGTCGGATGTTCTTTGAGCGCCAATTTCAAGGTGAATGATGCCGTGGAGCTCTTCCACGCTGAACAGGATTTTGGCCACCATCTGGCCATGGTCTACGGAGATTACTCCGAGCAGCTCCATGAGCTCGAACAGGTAATGGATATCGAAATCCTCGAAGTATAACCAGAGAGGGAGCAAATAGTGGAACGAGGAACTGTCCGAATCAAACCCGTTTTTGTCGGAATCTCTCACTACCGGGAGATCTACGGAAGCGTATGTTCGGCCGATGTCGAAGGGACTCCACCGATACCCGAGAAAGATGAGACGGAAGTTGAGAACCGGGCCTCTGAACTCGTCGACAATTTCACCGATCAGCTTGATGTCGATTTTGTGGAAATCGATCCACCGCTGGTGGTCAAAGAACACGTCGATTTGCGGCGTCTTCCGGGAGAATTGACGCGTGATACGGACGCCATTTTGGTGGGGAAGCTGGGGAACACGCCGCTGATTACCCGGACGCTCAACGGCTATGGACTCCCTGTCCTTGGGAGATATCCGGGAGAAGCATATCTGCGGGCTTTGCGCGTAAAAAAGTACCTCTCGGAAAGCAAATTCCTCTATATCGGCGAAATCCCGTCATTCTCCGCCCCATCCGGGCCCTACGATTTCCCCACGATCGAAGATCGGCTGGGGGTGCGAGTGCGCCACATCGAGACAAATGAATTTTTCCGGTGGTTTGATCGCTTCGACCAGAAAGAGGTTGAAGCCGACCTGAAAACATGGAGCGAAGATTTCGAGGAAGTTCTCGAACCTGAACAGAACGATCTTCTGGACGCAACGCGGGTTTACCTCGCACTGAAAGGCCTTGCGGAACGCGAAGACGCAAACGGAATCACCGTGAACTGCGGTCGGCTTACCGAGGAACGTCCCGTCGTGCCCTGCCTGGCATTCGACCGGCTTATTGATGAAGGTATCATGTGCGCGTGCGAAGGTGATATAACCGCCATGTTGTCTTCTTTCATCATCCATGCTGTAAGTCAGAAGTCGATGCTCATGGGGAATTTCGGCTCGCGCCCGGGCCGTTTCGAAGCCAGAGAAGGCGAGGTGACAATCGAGCACGATATCATCCCCCGCTCCATGGCCAGCACGGGTTTCACCGTTCGCGATTATCACGAACGACAGTTCGGCGTCACAGGTTACGCTCCCATTCAGGAAGATCAGCCGATGACGCTCGTGAACACCGACCCCGCTCTCGACCGGATAAGTGTCCTGGAGGGCACAATCAAAAACAGCGAGGATGGTGGTCATTGCCGGATCATCGTCCACATGTCGATTGAGGGAGACGTGGAACGAGTCCCCGAAGTCATCGTAGGTTCACAACACGTATCGATGAGTTTCGGGCACTGGCTCGCGGCATTGCAAGAAACCGGCAAACTGCTGGGAATGGAAGTGCAACACCTCTAACCCACATTTTTTATCGAAATTAAATCTGAGCGTTATTCAGTAGGACAGATGCTGGTTGGTCCCTCGTCGGCCCTTTTAGGCTGGCCGTAAGATCCAGGCAAGTTCCAGTGGTAACCCAAAATCTTGCCCATTCGGGATTAAATAGATGGCCAGAAGTTAATCTTACTGGGCAGCAAATTCGCTGAATGTCTTTTTTCTGCTTTGACCAGGGGGAAAGTTCTTTCCAGTCCCCATACTTTGCGTCGTAAAACTTTTTGACAGCTTCATAATTCCCCTGTCCGGCACCGATTCTACACAATCAGATCTTCCGTGTCAGCATCGAACAGGTGAGCTTTCTCCATCAGAATCGGCAATTCAAGCGTTTCGCCCACCGAAACCTGCATATGCGATTCAACCCGGGCGATAAATCGAGATTTCTCCGTTTTTAGATACAGGTACGTCTCCGACCCCATCGGTTCCATAACATCGACTTCGGCTTTTATAGTGGGGAGCGCTTCGCGTCCTTTGGTCTGTTCGGAACCGATATCTTCCGGACGCGCCCCGAATACGACAGCTTTTCCTTGCTGATCGGCCAGGGCTTTTTCCCACTCTGAGGGCAGAGCAATCTCCACATCTCCGCCTGTGAAATACAACTGGCCGTTGCTCGCTTTGAGCGTCCCGTGGAACAGATTCATTGGCGGTGTGCCGATGAAACCGGCCACAAATATATTGGCCGGGCGTTCGTACAGTCTCACCGGTTCATCCACCTGCTGAATTGCCCCTTCCCGCATCACGCAGATCCGGTCCCCCATAGTCATTGCCTCCACCTGATCGTGCGTGACGTAAATCATGGTAGCATCCAGTCGATGGTGCAATTTGCTGATTTCGGTCCGCATCTGCACGCGCATCTTGGCATCCAGGTTGCTCAACGGCTCATCCAGCAGAAAAGCCTTGGGATCCCGCACGATGGCCCGTCCCACCGCGACGCGCTGGCGCTGACCTCCGGATAAAGCCTTGGGTTTGCGCTGGAGCAATTTCTCAATTCCGAGAATTCGCGCCGCGTCACGCACCCGACGGTCGATCTCGGCTTTGTCAACTTTTCGGAGTTTCAAGCCGAAAGCCATGTTATCGTAGACTTTCATGTGTGGATAGAGCGCGTAGTTCTGAAACACCATGGCAATATCACGGTGTTTGGGAGGCACTTCATTGACGGTTTTGCCATCGATGGTCACGGTTCCTTCGGTTATTTCTTCCAGCCCGGCGATCATACGTAGCGTCGTGGACTTGCCACAGCCGGACGGCCCAACCAGGACCACAAATTCGCGATCCTCGATATCCAGGTTAATATTATCGACCGCTTTGACCGTGCGATCATAGATTTTGGTCAGGTTTTGGAGACTCACTTGAGCCATTGTCAGTCGCTCCTATTGTAAAGATCGAACCCGTACCTGCAGGACTTCTATTTCTCCGATGGGACGGCTATCCCGCGCATAATGGTGCGTTGTGCAAACAGAAAAATCAGCAAGGACGGGATACTGGCAATCAGAATCGATGCAAAAACTGCCGTCCCTGGCGCCTCCAGCTGGAACTGCTGCAGCCAGACGGCCAGTACGTGCATATCTTTGTCCGGACAGACGATCAAAGGATACAAAAAGGCCCTCCATGCCCGGTTGAAGGTCTGCAACGCCACAACGGCCAGAATCGGCTTACTCATGGCCATCGTTATCTGCCAGAAGATGCGAAATTCCGATGCGCCATCGATCACGGCGGCGTCATAGAGATCCTGCGGAATAGAATCGAAAAATCCTTTAAGCAGGAAGATCAACATTCCGTTGATCGTCAGTGGCAAAACGAGCGCAATAAATGTATTGAGCAAACCGAGTTTCTTGATGATTAGAAATCGCGGAATCATGCTCACCATCGGTGGAAAAGCCATCGTAGCTACAAAAATGAAAATTATTTTCCACATGCCGGGGGGTTTGAACCGCGAGAGCGCATATGCCACGAGTGGCATGACCGTCAGCGAGAAAAACAACCCCAGCACAACATAAATAATCGTATTGAGGAACGGGCGTCCCTGCACAAACATCTGCGCGAACACAATCCGGAAATTCCGGCCGGCATAGCGTCTGCGCAACGTTCCAGAATTATCCAGGACATATCGTTTCTCAAGCTGGGCAAGCGGTATTTTGCAGGCCTGCCAGTCGGCATAATCCATGTTATGGGCTTTGGAAACCGCCTGGATGTCATCGTAGGCACTTTGCAGCCAGCTGCGCCAGGCAAACTCCGGCCCGACCAGTCTCAGCGATTCGGGTTTCAAGGTTTTGAGAAAATCACGGTAAGCACCGCGCCGGTAATCAAAGACCCACTCGCGGTCGCCGGGAAGCTCAATATTTTCGAACGACTTATACTCGGTGTGCCAGTACAGGTTCAGGTCGTCGATGTTCTTATACTGCTCCCGGAGAAATGCCCGGTATTCCTCGTCGGAGGCGTCACTGCGGACAAACGACATATTCAAGTGGCCTTCAAAAACGAACTGAAGCCATTCTTTCCGCAGAGTCTCGTGCCTCGGTGGGGGGACCCGTTGCGGCAGGGAAAACTCCTCATAGGATTCGATGTTCAGATCATGGGCTTTTTGGAAAGCTTCGAATTTCGATCGGCCGTATTCGGGGAACACAAGACGCTCGAGGAAAAGCCCCGTAAGATTCACAAAAGCTCGCTCCGCAGGTGGCCTTTCCCGCATCAGATCCAGATACGCCTCCCACAAAGGCGTATCGCGCCTGACGGCCCGGGCTTCGCCCCAACGGGGCGTTCTGGCGTTAATCTGCCACCACGAAGGAATCGGCGCGCCCACTTTTGAGTTGAAAGCATCCAGATCGCCGTCAAACCGATCTCGCAACATATCAACGAGTTTCCGCTGGTTCAAAGAACCGATCTGCTGGTAGATCACGGTTCCCCCGAGGACCTGCCAGTGGTCGGGCAATTTAGATTGACGCACAAACGCGTTCAAATCCTCGACTGCCATCCCTCTGGTTTTTTCGGGCACCCACGCGTCCCTGAAACTGTAATCCCGCGTCTGGCGGAACCGATTCATTAGAATGGGATCATAATTATATTTTGTCTCCAGAAATTTCCGCACCAGTTCCTTATCATTGGTAAGGAATTTCGGCACAACCCCCATATCCTGAGAATCCATATTGCTGCGCATGGCCCCCGACATCATAAGCAGGAAGGGATAGACCATGGTTGCGCCGCCGATGATCAACGCCAGGGTCACACCGGTCAGGAACAACCGGCCCCGCCACCCTTTCGCCTCGACTTTTGTCAGCACAGGCATCTACCAGGACTCCTCATTCGTCGTGAAATCAATACCAAAATCATCTTTCAGCGCGGGTTCTCCTGTTCGGCTTCGGCCTGAGCGGCCGTCCTGAAGGTTGCGCGGGACATCCGGCGGAGCTGGAAGCAAGTCAGCACGATAACCATGGCACCCAGCACCCATCCCATGGCCGCACCGACACTGAAATCAAGTTCCATCCAGGCCCTCTGGAAAATGTCCAAACCCAGGGTGCGCGTGGCCCCACTCGGCCCTCCACCGGTCAGGACCATGATGAAGCTCGCTCCACCCTTTAATCCCCCGATTACAGCCCCCAGAAGATTGATCAAAATCAGAAACTTAATCCGTGGCAGGGTGATGTAACTGATCCTCTGGATTATGCCCGCTCCGTCAATCGTCGCGGCTTCCACAAGATCCTCAGGAACGGTCTTCAGGGCCGCCAGATAGATAATACAACCGGGTCCGGCCGACGCCCAGACCATCGGAATCACAACGCATATCATGGCCATGCCCGGATCTTCGATCCAACCGAGCGGCTCCATGTTGAACTGACCGACAAAACTCCCAAGGTAGGATTTCAGACCGTTCCAGCCGCTGACCAGTTCCGGGTCCAGATTCTGCGCCTCGATCACCAGTTCGTTTGGACCCATGTACTCGCGAACCAGCGGCCAGATGGTTGCCGCCAGAAGAGCAAACGCGAAAGCTCCGACGGCCGCGCGCACCGGCCAGCTGAGCTCTTTAAGTTTGATCGCACAGGAAAAAACGAATCCGATCAGTGATAGCCAGCACAACAACATTACGACTTTCACCAGCGTGGCACCGACCGGTCCCAGGTAGTTCACGGACATGACGATCTGGTTCAAGAAGCCGGACTCCGAAGGATCGTAAAACTGGCGCCATAGAAACACCATGATGATCCCACTGACGATCGTCGGCAGATAGAAGATGGTCCTGAAAAAGTACTTGAGAGCTTTCGTTGGCACCTCATCCAGCAGTATCGCCACCAGGATGGGCGGCCAAAAACCCAGCCCCACTACCAGAAGCGCATAGTAGAACGTCCGGCCCATGGAAGCCCAAAACCGGGGATCGTACAGAATTTTTGCGAAATTGCCCAGCCCGGCAAACTCGCTCTCTATGGCCAGTTCATAATCAAACAAAGCCAGTGGAATTCCCAGAATCAACGGCAAATAACGCACGAAAACAACCAGCGCAAGCCCCGGGAGCAACATCAAATAGGCATATCGTAATTTGCTGAATGATGGACGATCGCCCATCTGTTCCTCCTGACGGGTAAATGCGCGCCAGGCGAACGTTACAGTGGTGACGAAAAGAACAATGATAATCACCAGAGCAATCCCACCGACGGTATAACGGATCATCCGTTCCCTTTTCGTCAGTTCACCGAGCATGTGCTCATTCACTCGGGCGGCCCCCTCGTCCAGTTTGTGTTTTATCCGGGACAACGCCTCATCCTTCGGCAGGTTCAGCAACGCCGCATTTTCAAGCGTCCAGTTTATGGGCTCGCTTACGTACCGATAGATCATCTGCGTATTCTTGCCATAAGGCTCCGGAACACCCGATTCGAAAGCCGTCTCGATGGTCTTGCTCCACGCTTCCGGAACCCGTCGGGCAACATCTTCGTATCCATAGCGTTTCAGGACTTCCGGCTCCAAAAATTCTCCGTAGCCGGCATCGACGAAAGAACGGGTTCGCAGTTCCTCGGCGTGGCGGCCGGTCAGGAACCAGATGTAACGCATCACGCCAAGTTGCTGTTGCGGAGATGACCCCGAAAATGTCCCCAGCATGCGGCAGTTCAGTTCGCTCGCCGCCCGACCTTCGGGAGGCGTTGGCACGGGAGCCACACCCACCATTGCAGGATTAATATCCTGTGCGCGCTCGTAAGAAAGGTAAGTAAATTTCATGCCGATCTCGCCCCGGTTCCATTTGATCCGCATCTCTTTACCGCCGCCCATCGGAGCAAAAGCAACTCCCTCAAGCATCCGTCCGTCTTCCGTCTCGAATTCCTCATGCACCAGTCGGACGATGTAGTAGAGCGCTTCCGCAGCCTCCATCGTATTGAACGCCGCGCGCCACTCCCCCTCCTCATTCCGCTCGACGTAACGCACACCCTTTGATACCAGAAAACTGTACGCCGACCAGCTGACAACGGGGCCGGTTATGAACATGATCCCGAAATGTCCTGATTGCGCTGCGCGGATCTGCCGGGAAAATTCCATCAGTTCTTTCCACGTGCGCGGCGGTCGTTCGGGATCCAGCCCTGCTCGGTTGAACACATCCTTGCGGTAGAGGAGAGCTCGCACAAGGTTATCAAACGGCATTGCCCAGACGTGTTTGCCTCCCGGCACACCCTTGCGGCCCCCCGTATCCGCCATGCGATAAACAACGGGCCACGCCGGTCCGACTACCCGTTCCTTTATCCTTTGCAGTGCATCCTCCACGACCTCGGGTTTCGGATCGGCCAGCCAGTTGCCAGCATCATCCGCCTGACGAGTTCGGGGATTATCACTGATGAGACGAGCAAGAAGAATCTCCAGGGGCGCCAGGAAACCGTGATTGATGTAGGTCGAAGACTGACGGAAATTGACATATATTCCGTGTGGCGGAACCCCGGTCGCGATGGACATCAAGGGGCCCTGATCCATCGCCATTCCTTCGATCTCGGGGAAGGTAAATGGTATCAGCTTGTACTGCGGAAATTTCTGGGCGAATTCCCGGACAATCTTACGATTGACCTGAGCCTCCACGCCCGTCTGAATCGGATTGGGCAGGGTCTGCATCCGGAGGAGGATATCTTCTTCCGATTGCGCTTCTTTCGTCCCGGCAGCGGCAGGAGTTAAAGAGATTATGAAGAGTATAGCAACCAGAACGAAGCAAAATTCTTTCAATCGCCCGCTATTCAACATGCTCTATTCCTTGATTACTCATTCAGTAGCCCTGATCATAAGGAACTGGCCAGAAATTTCAAGAGGCAGCCTTTTGTTACTGCAATCTTTCCCGTAAGATTTCCCCGTAAACCCGGAGGCGGATGCGAAGTCCGGGCGAGCGAAAAACGCTGCCACTCTGCTGGATAAGACTCCCACGATTCTCCAGTCAACGCCCCACCCCGCCCCGCGAATGTATATCAATATTCCCGCGGCAACTTGACGTTACCAGAAACCAGCTCTAAGCTTTGGGTCGGTTGCAAAAAACAAATCGTTTCCGGGAGAATTGATCGTGAGTGCACCAAGCCAGAGGCCAAACTTTGTTTTCATCTTCGCCGATGACTGGGGATGGGGCGATCTGGGATGCTACGGACATCCGCACATTCAAACCCCCAACCTCGACCGGCTGGCATCCGAGGGAACCCTGTTCTCGCAATTCTACGTATGCAGCGGTGTATGTTCGCCCAGCCGAGCCGCCGTGATGACCGGCCGGTTCCCCGCGCGACACGGCATCCACGGACACCTGGCTTCCCATGAAGCGAATGATCGGCGGGGAATGCCACATTGTCTGGACCCCAACGCCCCCACTTACACCAGTCTCCTGCAGAAAGCCGGATACCGGGTGGGGCATTTTGGCAAATGGCATCTCGGACACGGTGAAGGCGTGCCGGAACCTTCCGAATACGGTATCGATAAGACCCGGGTCAACGCTGGAAACGGCCCGCAGCTCGAATACAGACGTCAGGATTGGAAACCCGGGCTGCGTAGTAAGTCCAGCGAGTTCATCGTCAAGCATACAATGCGTTTCATCGAGGAAAATCAAAAAGAACCGTTCTTCGTCAACTTCTGGCTCAACGACACACACGCCATACTGGATCCGAGCGAAGAACAAACCGAACCCTATGATCACCTGAAACCGGATCTTGTTGGTGAAAAAGACCGCGGAGCTCTGGCCATTTACTACGGGACGGCCACCGGTGCCGACCGGCAGATCGGACGGCTCCTGGATCGGCTGGACAAACTCGACCTCGCGGAGAACACGGTCGTAATTTTTTCATCCGACAACGGCCCGGAGGACATCCTCATTCACAACGCCAGCCACAGTGGGGTTGGCAGTGCCGGACCGTTTCGGGGACGAAAACGCAGTTTCTACGAGGGAGGAATCCGCACCCCGTTCATCCTGCGATGGCCCGCGGGCAACGGATCGCGCGGCGTGGTTGATAATACCACACCGCTCTGTGGTGTAGACCTGTTGCCGACCTTCTGCCGTCTTGCCGGTGTGGACCTGCCGGAAGGACTCAACCCTGACGGCGAGGATATGTCGGAAGTCTTCCACGGTGCACAGCGCCGGCGCCGAACACCGCTTATGTGGGAATGGCGTTTCCGGATCTTCGGGCATCCGCTTCATCGGAGCCCGATGCTGGCTGTTCGGGAGGGGGATTACAAGTTGTTGCTGAATCCCGACCGAAGCCGCACAGAACTCTACAACATACCCGACGATCCGCGGGAGATGAACGATCTTTCAGCCGCCGAACCCGACGTGGCGGATGAACTTGCCGGCAAAGCCCTCGAGTGGCAGCGGTCGTTGCCCTCCGGTCCGGTGCTGCGGAGCGCCGGTTCCGACCACTACCCATGGCCCGGCGAGCACTATAAAAACGAGGGCGGAATGTACCGTCCCAATTGGTACGGCTAATCACAGGGCGCATTCGGCGTCCGATGTTCGTCTGTGCTTGCAAAGTCGGCAGCCGATAGTCGTTCGTGGGGCGTGATTTCTGGTTACTGGTTTCTGATGCAAACAGCTCAACTTTCGGTGCTTCTTCGGTCAAACGGATGGGCCATTCCTGTCCCTTGCAGCTCTGTCGTCTGTTTGTCCATTGTTTAACCCGCGTAGTACCGGGCTATCGGGGTTACCGGGCTATCGGGGTCGGACCAACACAAGTCTTTCATAAGAAACTTTTTGCAACCGGGCTATCGGGGTCGGACCAACACAAGTCTTTCATAAGACACTTTTTGCAACAAAAAAGCTCCTGTATAGCGCTTAGAACGGGGTTTTTGACCCCAAAATCGTCCGGCTAAGAACTCCTCTGGTGCCGGGCGCCACCTGAACCAGCGCATCCCGCCCACCACGCACGAGGGCTTGACCGGTCGCGTTCAGCTGTCAAAACCAACTGAAACCAGGTTGTTGATTTTCGTTTCCGCCGTCCTCCACAACGCGGCGTTATCATTATTGTACTGAGGCCAACCTAATACTTCAATCCCTATTACCAAATCGCTTAGCAGCCCCATTTCACCCCCAAAATACCCCATCTAAGCCATATACAGGAGCTCTTTGTGTCATAACTATTGTTTCGAAAGCAACTTCGGATGGTCCGACCCGGATGCCCCGCCCGAACAGCTTTATCGACGCCGCCCGGGCCCACCGCGAAAGCGCGCACCTTTTCGGCAGGCCGGAAGGCGGTGCCGGCGGCCACGGCGGGACTGTCCTTGCCTTCAACGCATCCGGCGAGAACGCTCCCATGCACGGCCTTGTGGAGCTGAAGCCGACGGGACAGACCCAGAGGCAGGTGGAATTCGTGAAGCCGGGCGCTCCAGGCGGCGCCGGAATCTACGGTATCGCCGTCGATCCCGTGCCCGCCGAATCGATGGGCACCGTCGCCTGCAGCGGCGGGCCGTGGCCTCTTCTTGTGGACGCCCCTGATGTGGCGTCAACCCCCGGTCGCGTGTGCGGGCCGGATATGAGCAGCGACGGCACTCCTTCATCTTCCTGGCTGGCAACGTCGGGATCGGCTGTGTTCGCTGTCGTGCGGGCCGCCGAGGAAATCGACGGTGCGCACCGGGCGCTGGTCCGCTTTCGCGATGCCGAGGGTATATACCAGGTCACGGAAGTTGCCGGTGATTCCTGCACCGTGGGCTGGCCGGACAGCGACGGAGACGTCGTGCCCGGAACCGAGATTGAGGGCGTGCTCTACGATGCCACCCGACCGCCCATCACCGGGGACCGGGGCATCCTGACGGTGACCGCCGACAGCCACCTCTTTTTTTTAGCCGTGGCCTCTCGCGCATCTACTGCCCACCGAACTGGAGGATGGTCTGTGATGAGGGTTCCGGCGAGGACGATCCCGTCCTGCGTCTCACCTACATGGCCGGCACGTGGGTACAGACGGCCCATAGCTGGATGGTATGGAAGCTGGATGAGCCCATCCGGGTCAGTCCGGGCATGCGCCTGCACGTGCAGGTGCCGCTCTACGGCTGCGTGACCCGTTACCAGTCGCCCAGCGGCGAGGGCGAGATGAGCGATGCCACCTTCGGATACGGCAGCACGCGCATCATCCTGGAGGATTTCGATCTCGACGCGCTGACCTACGACGAGCTGACCGGTCTTGATACCGAGAAGTCCAATCACCTGGTGGTCTTCCAGGTCAGCCCGAATCCCTACAACGACATCGACCAGGACATCGGGAGGGCTCAGCTCGCGCCCAGGTGGTCCACCGAGGAAGTCTACGGTTTCGCCCTGACTCCGCCCGGTAGCGCGACGGTCTACGGCGATCCGGCCGGAAGCGATTACCTGCAGTGCCGCTTTCCCGCGATCTACGGCTACCACGAAGAGCCGGAACTGTATTATCCCCGGGCGCGATGCTGGTTGCTGCAGGACACCATAATCTACAGATGAGAGGAGAAAACCCATGAGCGGAAGCAACTATCTTGAGGATGCGGTTCTCAACCACATCTTCGACAAGGCGAGCTACCCGGCGCCGACGGTCCACGTGGGCCTCAGCACGGCCGATCCCGGTGAGGACGGAAGCGGTCTGTCCGAACCGGTCGGCGGCGCTTACGACCGGGTCGTCACCGCGCCCGCCGACTGGAACGCCTCCAGCGGCGGCATGATCAATAACGCCGTCGACCTGACCTTCGCCGAGGCCACCGAGGCGTGGGGCACGATCACGCATTTCGGGTTGTTCGATAAGGCCATTGCCTCGCACTCCATCACGGGCGTAACGACCGGTGGCGTGGGGAGCGGGGCCTTCATCGTGTCGGGCGACATCACCTCGGAGTTGGAAGAGGGAGCCCTTCTGCGCATTCACGGCAGTACAGGCAACGACGGCCTCTACACTGTGCGCGCCGGTTCCAGCTACGACGGCGGTGCCGACGAGACCACGGTAAACGTTGAGGAGGCCGTGAGCGATTCGACGGTCGACGGCACGCTCCAGACTCTCGGCAACCTGCTCTTCAGCGGGACGCTCCAGTCCAGCAAGGAGATCGAGGCGGGCGATACGGCCAAGTTCGGCGCCAACGACCTTGAGATCACCGCCGACTGAGGGAGGGGGCCGTGAGTATTACTCTCAACAACCCCATGGGCGGGGAAACCGAGGGTTTCCTGGAACAGTACGAATGGACCGACGACGGTGGCACCACTCACGTGGTGACCTACACGCCCGACCAGGCCGGTGGCTCGGGGCCGGGCGTGGGGGGCGAAGGATGGACCGTGGGCAGCACCCCGTGGCAAGCGGGCGAGCCGGAGATCTTTTTCGCCACCGACCCGTTCGGCGGCGGCACCTGGAATGCCTACAACCCGGACGCGGGGACGGGCTACATGTTCACGCAGTTCGAGGACGGCACCGGCGGTGGCGGCGGACCGGCTTTCTGAGGAGAACGCGCCATGAGCAACGGAACTGGACCCGCAAGCGGCCTGGTCTTCGAGGACCTGTTCACCGGCGACGAGATGCACTTTTTGCCCCCTTCGGGCCCGACGCCGAAGGAGCTGGCGGGAAGTGCCGCGCTTTCGTTTGCCGGTGCGGGCGACCTTCAGGTTATCCACGGGTTGCAACGCCTGGAGGGGGCGGCGGGCCTGACTCTGTCCGGCTCGGCCCGAGCGGCGGTCGCCTGGTCGCTTGGCGCCGCGGGCGCTCTGAGTCTGGAAGCGACCGATACGTCCGGCATTTTGAAAGGCACCGCCGGTCTGGTTTTCGAAGGCGCCGGCGCGTGCAGGGCGGCCTGGACGCTCGGCGGCACGGCCGTGGTGAACCTCGACGGTTCGGCAGCGGCGGGTCTTATCCGAAGTGTGGTCGGAAACGCCCCTCTCATCTGCAGCGCTCAGGCGGGGCTCGCGCGCAGGAGGTCGGTGGCGGGAACGTGCGGGCTTACGTGCGCCCTGAACGATCCTCGGTTGGTGCGGTTCTGGATTCCGTCCCTGTCGGTGCCGGCCGGCCAGTGGGACCGGCGCCGCCTCACCTGGGCGACAGATGAACCGGTTGAGCTGTGGATCGATGGCGAGCACTACGCCACGCTTGAGGGTGGCGAGCTTATCGTGCCACACGATCTGGAGATACGGCAGATGCTCGATGTGTGGGACGAGCCGCCCGAGCACGTGCCGACGCCCGACGACCGGGTGGCGCTCTCATGGACCGGCGATGCCGTCTTCTACCAGGTCTGGAGGCGCAAAGACGGCGGCGCGTGGGAGATGATCGACCGGACGGAGCTTACCGAGTACGTGGACGGGCCGCTTCCCGACGGCGCCTACGATTACCGGGTCGTGGCCTTGGATGAGGAGGGCGACGCGGCCGAGTCGGAAGTGAAGAGCATGGTGGTAAACAGCGCGCCGGAGTCGCCCGCCCGACTGACACTGGAATAGGAGGAGATGAATTATGGCGGACAAGAAGCTGAACGAACTCGACCAGATCCGGGCGCCGGCTCCCGAGGCGCTGCTTTACCTGCTGCAGGGAGGCGTCGATTACAGGATCGAGAGACAACACCTGCTGGCACTGGCCGGCTACGTGAAGGGGCTCGGGCTGGAGTATCTGGACGACCGCAGTGTCACTGTTTCCGAAGGCCGGGCCACTGCCTCCACGGGTGATTTCCTGATCACGCTGGACGCCCCGGTCACGGTCGACCTGACCGCAATCGGCGCTGGCGGGCTGGACAGCGGTACAGAAGCGCCGGACACGTGGTATGCGGTCCACCTGATCGGGGACACCACGGGCGCCAACCCCGCAGGCGCTCTGTTTTCAACGAGCGCCGATAGCCCCACGCTTCCCGGCGGCTATGACAGGTCGCGACGGATCGGCTGGGTGCGGAACGACTCGGCCGGGGACCTGATTCCGTTCTGGCAGCGGGGATCGGGCCGGCGGCGTATCTGTTATTACAACACCGAGTCCCAGGACACTCGCATTCTACACCAGGGCCAGAACACCACCTGGACAACGGTGGAGGGGGCGGCGTTTTTGCCGCCGACATGCCGGGAGGCCTACATGGCCGTCTGTTTCGCGCGGCTTACGGGCGAACCGACGCACCGCCTTTACCTGCGCCCGCCCGGAAGCAGCGCGGAGTTGCCGCTGTGGATGTTCCAGCACCCGACCGGCTCCTGGCCGGGCATCACCCGCATGTGCTGGATTCCAACCGGCGGCGCGCAGTCGCTCCAGTACCGGGTCGACAGCACCGAGAGTCGGGCGTTTCTGGACGTGGCTGGTTTTGGCGACAGCCTGTAGGGGACAACAGTGAACCATCTTCTCCTCCAGTCCGGCGATACGTTCCAGCTTGAAAGCGGCGACCGCTTCGCACTGGCCGGACCGGTGTTTCGGTTGGCCGGCGCGGCGCAGCTTCAGATGCAGTGCCCGGAGCCCGTCGTGGGCAGAACCAGACCCTGTGCCGGCGACGCGGCCATTCAGATTGGGCTGGAGGGTAAGTTGGCCCGGCTGGGTAAAGTGGAGATTGTCCTCGACTGGGACGAGAGCCCGAACGCAGACGTGGCCGCCTACAACGTGTATCGCGCGATGGGCGAGCCTGTCCGGCTGGATGCGCCCTACGAAAGCGTGGCCACCCCGCCGTGGACTGATACGGTTCTGGAGGACTGGACCGGCGTGATCACCTACCTGGTGCGGGCCGTGGACGCAGGCGGCAAAGAGGAGGCCAACATTCGCGAGGTCCTGGTGGTTCCCGTCGAGGCCGGCACCATCGGCGTGCCACTACCCGCCGAGCCGCGTATCGTTGAGGCCCGTCCTATCGCCGGCGGCCGGATCGAGCTGGAGTGGCTCTACGACCCCGCCTACGAGCACTTACCCGCCGGTGGTGTGGAGGGTCTCGGCCCCGGCGCCGCACACGAGGCCCGAATCTACTGGGACGGGGGCACCGGCGATATCGACTTCTCGGAGCCTCACGCCACCGTCCCCATGAACAACCCTACCGTGGCCGCCAGATTCACCTGGCGGTCCGATCCGCTGACCGATGGTCAGACCTACCGCTTTACCGTCCGGACCGCTACGGCAGCACATCCTGGTGGGACCGAAACGTCAGATGTTTGTCAGGCTTCCGCCGTTGCGAACAGTTCGGAGCCATCAGTGCCGGTGCTGCAAGTGCGCCTTGCATGAAACGTGCGATGGCTGGCGAACTCACAACTCCTATTGATCCTGCAACGAGATGTCGTCGTTTAATCCCAGTTCCCGAAGCGCGGTCTTTGTCTCCTCAACCTGCTGGTCCGTTACGCCGTCTTCAGGAGCAGCCTCTACCCTAACAACGAGCTTCAATCCCTTCGTGCCCGAAAAACGCGACAACACCTTTGTGTAGAAGTTCATCCACTTTTGCGGTGGAACTTCTCCGGACCAACTGAGCGCCTTTTCACCTGAGGGAGGTGGAGGTGGCGACGTGGGAGTTTCCGAAATCCGGACGGTTGCCGATCCTTCGAACCCATCGGCCGTGGCCTTCACGAAAAAACTACCTTCGTCTTCCCCTGCGGTGTATACTCCCTCTTCATCAACAGTTCCACCAGTGGCCTCCCATTCCACGGTCTCTAACGGCATTTGCTGCCCGTACTGGTCAAGTCCTTTTGCCATGAACGTTTGTTTCTTCCCCAGTTCGACCTCTGCACTTTCTGGAGTCACCGTAACCTGTGACAATTCAGGCGGTTCAATATGCTTCTTGGCTTCTTCTGCAGGAATGATGAACATGTCATCCGCGATCTCAACCCGGCCAGGCATTATGCCTTCACCGAAGAAGAAAGGTTCGTATTTGCCTCGCCCCGATTTGCCAACATATGCGAATTTCTTACTCGATACGCCCCGGGCTATCGTCTGTGTGATGGAGTCCGGCTCAAGTAGTTTCGGAAACTGGGGAGATGCAAATATCGCATCACGGACGCCTTTGGTGCTCCACTCGTTGAAGGCGGGTGGCCAGTTTTTGACCAATGCACGCGGCCCTATGTAGATTTCCACCTCGCCTTTTTCTCTCAACCGCTCGAGCATGACGGATACGAGTGTGTCGCCGGAACTGGAATGGAGAAGACCCAGGTCCATGTGCTGCATTCCGTTGCCTTTGCCAAGGAAAACCAGGTTCTTATAGCTGCGCCACACGCACTCCTTCAGGTCCCGTTTTGCCTTCTTAAGGTTTTCCTGCAGGCGCCGCTTCTGTGAATCGTCCAAGCGCAATTCGTCTTCTTCGTGCTGGATATTCTCCCATGCAATGACTTTCCTGGCGTCTTCCCGCAGGGGAGCGCTGTCCTCCGGGACGGCGAATATGAGCGCATTCTTGAAGGTGCGATCAGACCGCCCATACTCGCGCGTCATCTTCTCAATGAGGTCGAGCGTATCACTTTCCTGCATGGAATGCTCCGGCGCCATGGCTACGAGGGCAAGTACCGGCCTATCCGGGATGTCGCTCGATTTTTCCGGGAACGGGATGACCTGAAGCTCCTTTCCGGCCGTCACAACCTTCTGTATCTCCGTTCGAATGCGCTCTTCTATCTTAGACGCATTAACGGTGGCCCGGCGATCAGCCAGCAATTTGTTAAGGTTTGGCGTCAGGCTGAATCGATATCGATTTCCCTCCACAGAGAGGAAATAGCAGTTCGTTCCCAGACCTTCCAGGACGGTTTCGATGTTTCCGATATCGAGGTCTGGCTCAGCAACGGAAAGGCGGATTTCGGGGACTGTTGCTTCAGTGCGAGTCTGACCGCCGTTTGATTCAAAAAAGATTGTGGTTGCCACCTTCCTGTGGAGCCGGGCCTCCTTTATAGTGTCCACTGCTTCTTCATCCATCCGCACCGCATGCGCATCTCGCTTGCCGCACACGTCAGTGGTCACAGGCCCCTCAAGGGCCTGCTCACCAAGCTGTTCGAAGGCAGCCGCGCGGAACATCGGATCATCCAACGGGGCAGTGCCAAGACCAATGAGAGCATCGCGGTGCGCTCCCTTGAATCCGGCTTCGTATGCGTTGGACACCCACAGGGCCAGCAAACGCAGGATACCCCGTGTTCGCTGGAAATTCGGCAGCGCCTGCCACTTGCGTTCAAACACAGAGAGAACCGTGGGGTGGAAGGGATAGGTGGCTTCGAACGTCTCGCGGGCGTGATCGACGGCAAACCAACTGGGCACCTGCTGGCGGTGATCAATTACCCAGTCACCATACTCCGATGCAACCTTTCTGGCTTCTCCGGGCAGTCCTCCCCACTCGAACAGACGGCGCCGTATGATTTCTGAGGTCTCTTCCTCGGCCGCCATCACCACGGCCTTGCCCAGCCTGTCCAGCATTTTCTTGAAACGCTCATAATCTGCTTCATCCTCAGCGCTCATTTCCAACTCGGAAGCAGGGATCGATACCGCCAGGACGACATTATCCTCTCCCCGCGCAGTTTCAGACAGATTGTGCACGAAATCGTACAACTGCGTGGCCAGACCGCTTTTGCGGTAGCGGCTCACATAGTTCATCAACTCGTCCATGAGGATCAGACAGGGCCTGTCGTTGGGCAGAAGCCGCCGGATAACATCACCGCCTGGTGCAATCTGCTGTTTCTCATGTTCTTCCACAATGCTGAACGTTTCTGGCCCACCGAGCTGGTAAGCAATGTCTCCCCATGGTGTCTTACGGACGGGTTCTCCGTTTCCACCCCGGCCGGTGACAGAATCGAACTCTGTCCCGACGAACACGGCTGTGGCGGCCTCAGGTACACTGTTGATGCCGGCCTTCTTCTTGATGCGTTCGACATCAGGCCAGGGGTGCGAGGCCGGACCATTTTCGGCCAGATGGAACAGGAGCGTCAGCGCATGCGTCTTACCGCCGCCAAACTGCGTTGCCATGTTGAAGACGGCCGATGTTTCTGTTTTCAACCCAGACAGTCGGCGCACGACTTCCGCAGAAAAGCCCAAAAGGTTCTTTGTGATGTACGTGCGCTCGAAAAACCGCTCCGGGTTCTGGTAGTCGTCCGGTGCTCGCTTCTCACGAACCTGATCAAGGTGGACGGCGAACTCGGCTGCATCGAGCGGTTTTCCTTCACGCAGGTCTTCTCGGGGAGTAACGATCTTGTACCACGGTTTGAGGTCCATCATTTCCTCCTGTTCATATCAGGCTGAAAGTGCCTGTGTTTTTGTCAAGCTTCCACCACGTGAAAAAGCCGTATGGGAACATCGCCGATTCTTCCCGGCTTCCGACGACGAGCGCCGTTTCGCCAGTCAGACCATATCGGGTGGCTATTCCCATGGGCTTGACGACTTGCTCCTGTAGAAATCGCACCAGACCCCTTCCAGCCTCCGGGTCGCTTCTGTAGCAAAACACCAGTCGGAAATCGGTCCGAACGCACAGGACTTTCCACAACGAGTAAGCCACCCGATCGTCGTCCTTGCTATTCTCCAGTTCCATGACGGCCACGGGGAAACGCCAACGGCCCTCGCTCTCACTGAAAGCCATTACGTCCAAAGCCAGGTATTCATGCCTGGCAACCGGCAACAGCTCCAGTCTGTGACCGATGGCAGACGCATACCAACCCAAGCCCTCGCAGGTCGAAACAGCTACCGCTGTAAGGGCTTTAGTCCATTCACCCAGATTCTCTTCGACGGCAGCGTCTCTGAGCTGCATCGCATTTTCATGGCGAGATACTTCGCCCATGAATGCGTTCTTCCACTCTGTGGTCACGCTTTCAGACATCTTGTTTCGCCATCAATGGCGGAAGTACTCTTGCTCCGAACCAACCGGCTGCTCATTCTACAGACTCAACGATTTCTTGCGCGCGAGAACACCGTCAACCCACCGTTTCTCATCGGTGTTCTGCGGATAAAGGGCTGACAATGCCTGGGCAAGGCGCCAGAAGCGCTGGTCTCGGCCCGCGCCTTCTTCCACGAGAAATCTTCTCATTGCCTGGGTTCTGTTAGTGGCGAAAAGTATCATGGCCTGATGCACGCGGTCCAGCGTCGTTTCCCCAGGGCCAGGGACACCCTCGGCTCCCCAGCCGCCTGATTCCTGCTCGGCCTCTTCAAGTTCCTCAAACAGGTTGGTCTGTTGGCTGCTTCTGCTGCGCTTTCCCCGCGGAGTTTCCGGCTCGCCTTTTCCGAACAGGTATTTTGTCCGTTCGGCAACGCGCAGCAGGCGTGCGGCATCCCCACTGACCTCAACCACGCTCTCCAATTCCTGCAGATGCGCCCCAAGGCCCTGGGCAATCTTCCGGGCGGCGTCGTATTCAAGCCCGAACCCACCACCGTGCGCTATCTTACTTCCGTTTCCATTTTCGCCGTTTGTGCCCGTTGAGAATGTCCACAGCCACATGGCTGTCAGACGGGCATCTTCTTCAAAACCAGATACGTCCCCTCCTTCGAATACCATGTCCAAGGCTTCTCTGGCCACGGCAGACCATACGTGTTCAAGATATTCTCGTAGCGTTACCTCTCGGCCACTTGCCTTTTCCACACGGTCATATTGCGAGAATACTTCGAGAGCGGGCCCAAGACAGGCAAAAATCGCATCAGCACCCACAATGCCTTCTTCGGAGAGCCGCGGTAGCCATTCGCCGATCCTTTGGGGCAAACTTTGCAGCACGTCTCGCCAATCGCCCACGTACTCACCTTCGGTTCTTCCAGCAGTCCGTTTCCGCGGCCGGCACACCAGGAAGACGGAGCTGGCGAGCGCCGCCGAGCCTTTTGCGCGCAACCGTGCTCCCCTCTCCGTTTCTATTGGCCAGGAGGCCGTCACGGTCCAGCCGGCCCGAGTCAGCGCACTTAACATGGCGTCCCAGCCTTCGGTTGTCTTGTGAGCAAAGAGCACTACGGCGCACCCAGTCGGGGTAAGAACACGCTGACACTCAGCAAGCGCCTTTTCCATTGTGTTCTCAAAGAACTTCTTGTCTTTGTCTTGCGAGCCTTCCACAGGGTCCCCAGGATCGAGAATACACTCTCCAGCTTTTGGCGTGAGTTCTTCCCCAAAAAGGTCCGGATGCTCTCTCCCCAGAATTCTTTTTAGCCATACGTAGCAGAAATCTGACAACGAAGCATATGGGACCTGATCGTAGTAGGGCGGATCGGTAACGACAGCAGGAGCGGATTCATCTGGCAATTGGAGACTAGTTGCATCCTGCTCTTGGGCCGTGCCCCCGGTCATGCAGACTTCGCCTTCTCTGTCCAGAATTTCACATACTTTTTTCAGAGCATACTCGAAACCTCCGACCAACCGAGGCATCAGAGGATTTGCTTCCGCGAAGTCCGGTCGCATCGCAAGGCCACTGCCCTGAATAAAGGCGGAAATCATGTGATCATACGAGTAGATAGACACCGAGCTGAGATAGTGCGACATATTACTCACGGCCAAACCTAAGCAAGTGGCGACCGCCCTCGCCAAGGTCGGGTCATCAGTTTCCGCGACGACCTGGTCCTCGATATCGGAAATGATTCGGCCAAAGGTACCCAGAGCAAGGGCTTGCCGCCGAGTATATAAGTCGCTGAAAGACTCAATACCATATTTATGAAGTGAAAATGCTCGGCTGGCGCCTGGTCCCCTGGATTTTGGTGTTGACTCTTCAAGGTTAATATCGATGGAGGCAGAAATCTCAGAGAAGCTTTTTGCTTCTTCCTCAGCCCTTTTGACGGCAGCCAAATCATCTTCATCCGCCAACCTATACCCTCGCGAACCGTCCTCGGCCAGAGTTATGACGGCTATTAACCGCGCATCATGTGTGCCGCCGTCCTTATCCCTGAGCTGTGACCTGACACTCTTATAGGGAGTCGTGTACCCGCAAACCGGGCACGTTGCCTTAAACCCTCTTACTATAGTGTCGGGGAGGTCAGATGCAGAGGCCGGCTCGAAGATATCGAATGTAATGTCTTTGCTTTCTGTATCTCCCTCATAATCGAGCGCCTTTTTCGGGTCTTTCTTGCGAGCAAGCCAAAGCGTGCCCATCAACGGGATCTCCGCCCCGCAACCTGGCCCCTCGCATTGAATTGTACGAGCCCACAGATACGTCAGAGGGATGCTCCCGTCCGGTTCCGGCGGATAGAACTTCTCGAGTTCTTCCCTGGCCCGCTCCAAAACTATGTTTCCCCACTTCGGAACGACCTCAGACAGCCGTTCGCCGTATTTCGGAATGTACTCGAGCGCGACTCTATTGAGAAGTACTGCAACGGGATTCAAATCACTCGCAAAGGCCTCCCCACCAACCCGGAGTGCTTCAAAAGGTATGGAGCCAGCTCCCGCAAACGGGTCCACTACCAGCGGTTTGTCGCCAGGCGCCGAATTCAGGCTGCGGTGTGCCGCCTGTGTGATCCGCCGGCTGGTTTGAAGAAAGAATTTGTTCACCGCCATATCCCATCCAGAGAACTCCGCTATGAAATCAAGTAGGGCTCCCCGCAACCCCGTGAGATCATTTTCATCATCAGGGAAGCTTATCCGGGATACTGGCTCCCGGGCTTCTCTTTGGTCGGCAGACAACTTGCCCTTCTGAACCTGTTCCCGCAGATCCGCCATCGCCTGATATGCTTCTTCCCTGAACGCAGAAGGGCAGTTCTCGTCCGCCGGATCAGGCCATAATGCAGCACAGATGACCGCTCGACACGCGGCCAACGGTCGCGTCGCCCACCATACGTGCATGCCATGCAGGTGGGCTTTTCGCTTATTTTGGTCTCGCTCGGATTCTTCGGAGATTCTTCTGATGGGTAAGTCCACTTCAATGAGTCGCTTAGGATATTCCATGTCAGCCTCGTTCTTCTCACGTAACTTGTCAGACGTAAACGCAATGCCCGGTTGTCGGGCGCCCTTCGAGTGACCATTCGGCGCGTGTAGAGGGCTAGCACTCAAAGAAGGTGTATTGTCGAAAAGACTCCGCCCTGTCGATACCATTCCACCACGATTCTTGGAGTGAGCGAGGGGAGAGCGAACGGTCCTTATGGGCTTACCAAAAAGCAGGAAGTCCGGAATCGATAATGGCTCGACTATCCTGAGGGTGCTGCTCTCCAGCTCTTTCAGCTGTTCTCTTAGCTCCATCAGTAACCGCCCGAGGACATTCATTCCCACAAAGATACCGTCCTCCTGCTTCACAGCTCCCCAGAAATCATCCCTTCTTGAGTCCTCAACTATGGGACGTTCTCCTGTAGCCAGCAAGAGCCCGCCGAACTTCTCGAAATGCATAGCCAATTTCACGCGTAGCGCCCACCGCATCACCGAAACTCGAACTTTCAGCCAATCTGAACGGGTGTCCTCGCGGTGTGGTTTACTCACCATCTTCGCCGTCATTGGGCTCTTTTGTTCGATAATGAGTTCCTGCACATCAGGCCGATACGGAAACCGGCAAGCCTGGTACAAAGCCTCGGAGCTTCGAATCCGAACCCCGTTCACACATAGGGGATAGCCGCCGGCCATGTTCGACAGGCCACCAAATTCCTCACGCGTCTTACGAAAGGACACGCATTTGTTGCAGTTGTACTTGCGTTGCTGTTCCTCATTCATAGGCGGCTACTCTTCGAAGAACGTACTTAAGCCCCACCCGTTTAGGTGGTTGTCGTCGCCGTTCATCTTCCGAGGGAAAAGAGGGTACCAACGATCTATTGCCTCGAAACCCAACCCATGCGGGTTGCCCCACCACATGGCCAGCGGACAATTATTGGGACAGTTCCGGTAGCTCACGAACAACGAGCCAAACCCCAAGCAATCGAGATGGGCAAACCCTAAGGGACGCATTTTTCGACTGGGGTTTTGACACCAGTTGCGTATCTTGATGCCGGCCAGCAAAAACTCTCTCTCCAGGATAGTTCTGCGTTCCGATGATGAGAACGGTCCATCTTCCGGCATCTGGCCTGAATCTCTCAAATTCGCAGGGTAATTTGCTTTGTCTAGCCTCGATTTTACGGCTATTGGCGCACAGAGTTAAATCCAGCCGCAATTT
>JBKHIT010000140.1:0-3881 GCA_046538485.1 Candidatus Brocadiia bacterium
AAATTGCGGCTGGATTTAACTCTGTGCGCCAATAGCCGTAAAATCGAGGCTAGGGTAATCCGGCGTGGTGTCCCCCAGTAAACACCAAGGAGCGAACCACCCCCCAACCAAGAGAGTAATGGAAGGGTTTCGCCGTGCAAGTTGGGCCTTTATTTTCTTCCTGCCCTTAGACGTGCCTATCGGCCTACTTTTGCCGGAGTGCTCAGTCCGCAATCTACCCCTTTTGCCTAATTTTGTTGGGTGGTTAATCTTGGGGATGGCAATGAGGATGTTTGCGACACCTCTTGTAAAGCGGCTGCGTTTTTTGCAGATTCTTGGTTGTGTTCTGTCTCTTGTATTTTTCTCAGCGAATTTCTGGCTTGGGACCGCCCCCTCTGCTACGTTGTCATACGTTGTTTCTATATCTATATTTCTTGAAGGGGCGGCTAGCATTTTGTTTGTGTGGCATCTTTGTGGTTTAGCAATCATAGAGTTGCGGAAAAAGGAAGACGCAGATCTTATTTCAACCTTGCAGATCTTGCGAGTTTTCTATCCAGTGTGGATCTTCTTTGCATTGGGTTCTGCTTTGAGCTTTTGGCACGTGATATTCGCGTTGTTTGCTGTAGGTGCTCTTGCGATTAAGTCAATTACACTTATATTATTGGCCTTAGTGATGAGGCAGGTTGCAAACCAGTTCGGTTAGGGATTGAGGGCGCATATAACTTCACCCGGCAAATTATAGGGTTCAGACCACGGTGCGCCGTGGAAAGGCGCAGAACTTCAGCAGGAGAAAAGACCTGCCCGGCAGGCTGTTGCTCCAACCGGTAGTGATCGGAGCCGTTTGTGGAGGTAACGAAGCGACGGAAGCACTTCGATAAAGGATCGCAAGGTGATTCAGCGAGATCGCAGGCCGAATGCGTATGAACGCCAAGAAGGCCTCGAAAACCCCAATGTGGAGGTCGATCCGCAGGGGCGTGACAAAGTGGAGCGAAATGGTCGAATCATTTACTGGATAACGCATAAGAGAGGTAAAAAACGCTCAAGCCAGTTTACAATAGGTGTAGTTTCTGAGGACGAAGAATGGGTGAAAGTGGATCAACTTTTTGGTGGCGGATGCGTTCGTATCGAAGAATTGAAACAGATCGCAGGGGCACGGCTGAGGCTGACGGGGTTGCGGTGTGATAACAGGATGTGCGAGTATAGAAAGGTTACGCAATTGGTCGAATTGGCTCGCCAGGGGGTTGCCGGGGCTAAACTTTCGACAGGCGAAGGATGGCTGGCGGGTTTCTCGCGTGGTTCGATTGGTGGACAGCACATCTTGATGAACGAATTTACTTTTGGGCTTTCTGATAAGCTGGGAACAACAAATGCGGCCTACTATTTGCGGCAGGGCGGCGCCTATCGTCATGCGCAGATATCCTCCAGAGTGGCGATAGGGGCGTTGGCTGCTGCGGCTGGGGGTGCGGGCGGGAGTTGGGCCGCGGAGGCCAATGTTTTTGGACGCACAGCTATGGCCAGCAAGCAGCTTATAGGGAGAGCTGGAAGTGCCGGGCTGGCAACAGCGGCTCATTATTTTTCGCGGTTAACGCCCGGTACGCAACAGAGGGTTTACAGCGCTACGAAGGCGGCAGGGAAAAATATCGGGGCTGCTACTAAATTTGTTCGAGGTGCGGGTATGCAGGTTGGTTTCCACGGCGATGAGCTCGCCAGATGGGCAATGACGACAAGGAGCGGCTCGGTAGCTTCTGGTTTGACAGGAAGTTTGTTGAGGTTTCCTCCAGGAAGCCCGGGCATGCCTACCGAATTCCCGCAAATTCAGAAAGGCTCTGAAGCTAGTTACGAAATAATTCGCCGTCGGATGAAAGAATGGCAAAATTAAATAGGGCGGAACCGAAACGTAAAAAATGGGATATTTGTATTTCTTAGCACTTTTGGCCGCTTTTTTTCTTGTCCCTGAGATATACGACAGAATTCGGCGGCGCATAGGATATAGCACCGACTTCTCGAATATGCGAAAGTGGATACACAAACATGTTCATGCGGGTATGCACAAATCCCGACTCCTCTTGCGAAGTTCTGAAAGTGGACACTGCGTTGAATTCTACAAATGGGCTCCTAGCGCAGGCTTGTTTACAGAGCCCTCCCCGGGCCATTATTACCTTATCCTCCGGGAGGAAAAGTATTGTGAGCCAACTGAGTTTTGTCGAGCCTTAAAAGTGTTATCCGGGCGCCCCGTAGTTAGTCATGTGAAGGAGGGATCGCGGGGAAATCGGAAATTGGAGGCAGAGATTGAACCCGATACGGACCTTGCCTTTGAGCTGGCGCGTCTACTTTACAAACAATGCTTTAGCGTTTCGAATCCTAAGTTGAGGGCTATTTTTACGGGCAAAATAGCTGCCCACACTCCAGACTATATCTATGGCTGGACAGACAAACTATCAGCGAAAGGGAAGCGCCTGTACGAACGAAGGCTTTACGGAAGTTATAATACATTGCATTGCCACGCCGAACAGGGGCAAGCGGGTCTCTTAAGATTACAAATGTTGGGAGATACCACGCCCGACGTGGACGAAAGAAATGAATACGGCGTTACGGCGCTCATAGCTGCTGCATACTTCGGAAATCCCGAATGTGCGGCGATATTGCTTGAGAATGGAGCGAATGTTCGGGCCTGTGACAGGAGCGGTCGCACTGCGCTGCACTGTGCAGTCTGGAAAGGCCATGCGGCCGTCGCCGAACTGCTGCTGGGTTACGATGCACCGGCTGGTGCTACAGACAAAGAAGGCAAAACACCCCTTGATTTGGCCCGGGAAAATGGCCACGAGGAGATTGTCCGACTGCTCTCCGGTGACAGATCAGAAGGCGATGAGAATACGTCCGATTCTCCACAGGAGGAGAAAGGTCAGTTGAAATCTTAAGATCAGGATGTGGATGTTTTTCCCCGCTGTTCAACCATTGCTCCGAGGAGTCAATCACGAAATGAAAGAACCGAGCCCAGAGTCAGGCGGCAGAGGACCTTATGATTCTCAACAATTGCGTTCCATTGCCATCAGGCAGAAATTTCTTTTGGTTTGCGTCTTCCTCTATTTGGCCTGTGTTGCAGCTCGATTTTTTGTTCCGCCGCAGGTCAAACCATTGATTTTTTTCGCAGCTCTTCTGCCGATCGTAGGGGGCACGGTGGCTGTGTTTATGCTGGCGACAAAAACGTATGGCAGCGGGGTTGGAATTCTGCTTGGGATACTGGCACTGATCCCAATCCTTGGACTTTTTGTGCTTTTGGTCGTCAATGGGAAAGTAACGGCCGTTCTGAAACAAGCCGATGTATCCGTAGGTCTTTTCGGAGCGGACCTCTCCGACTTGTAGTTGTAGGCTTGTGGTATTCCGGGCCAGTATCAATAGGGTATCGGGGTTTGACGATAGGAGAGAGTTGATGAATACCAGTTGTGACAACAAAACCCCTCTCAGAACGGCTCAGGCGCGATTTTCGGGGGGTGTTTTGTACGGGGTCGGGGTCGGACCATAGCAAACGGTTTCTGGCCAGCGAGTTGTGACAAATCGAACCCTCTATATCCCCCTTACGTCCGTTTTTCGGAGGGTGTTTTCGGCTTTTAATCGGTCCGGGGGATGGCGACCAAAAAGTTGGCGGTCGGTATTTTTTGACTTTTCGCAATCTTGGGGTTAGGCTGTGGGTGGTTTACGGGCAGAATTGGCAAACTGCTCGCGGGGAAAAATAAGGTGGGATTTACAGATGATGCAAACCATAAATACCGGCAGACGGGGGGTTGTTGATCCCGAAGGCGGCACCACCCGGCGCACGTACAACGGATTCGGGGAGATTACGGCCGTAGAAGATCCCCGCGGGAACCTCACCCGCTACCGCTACGATAAGGCGGGCCGGCGGG
>JBKHIT010000080.1:0-16998 GCA_046538485.1 Candidatus Brocadiia bacterium
GGAAAATTAAGGAATTTGCGCCCCGTCCGAGGGCAGAGTCAGCCGGGATTTTCGGAGAATGTCCGGCTTCCGGGCAGCGAAAAGACCGACAGCGCAAATTCCTTATGGGGTTGCTAAACTTGTATCTGCCAACCGGTGGCGGTATGTTGGATCGGGAAAATGAGCCCATACGCAAGGCATCGAAACAATCGTTTTCAAAACTGTTTTGTCCCCCGGAGGTCTGTAAATGGCGAAAATCATCAGACAGACGACCGTGATTCGAGACGGGATGCACAACGCATTCACTGATTTGCAATACTGGCAGGGTTGTTACTGGATCGGATACAGGAAAGGGGCGGGACACGTATCGATGGATGGCGAGGCCGTAGTTTCGGTTTCGGCCGACCGCCGGCGGTTCCGGGAGGTGGCGCACTTTCACGTTCCGGGAGATAACAGGGATCCCAAGCTGCTGCCGGTCGATGAGAACCGCATGGCGGCGTATTTCCCGAGCTGGACGCGCGGTGTGGGGCCGCGCGATCTGCAGCACTACATTTCCTTCAGCCCGAACGGATTCGATTGGGAAGAGCCGCGGCCCATTCTCGAACCGAGACTGTGGTTGTGGCGGATCCGGGAACACGATGGCCGATACTACGGACTTGTGCAGAATCTCCAGGGCGACTGGAGCGACGGGAAAAAACCCCATCAACTGGAGCTGATTGTGAGCGACGATTTAGTTGAATGGGAAACCCTCTGCCGAATTGGCGAGGAATATGGTCTGAACGAGAGCGACATTTTCTGGCACGAGGACGGCGAAGCGTGGATCGTCGCACGGAGCGTACTCAAAGGAAACGCCAGTTTCTTCTGCTCGGCCCAACCCCCGTATACCGAATGGGAAGTCTCTGAGATGGGGCCGATGGTACATGCCCCCGTTTTCCTCGCCCACCAAGGCGACCTGTATGTGGCTGGACGCAGTTCGCCGGAGAAGGAGGGCGTTAGAACGTTCCCGTTCGGCGGGGCGAGTCTCGGTTTATGGCGTGTCGAGAGAGGGGGGCTTGAACCTGTCCTCCGAATCCCTGCTACGGGCGATTGTTCCTACCCCGGGATGATTAAAGATCCCGAGGGCCGGATTTGCATGAGCTATTATTCTCAGCACGCTTATGCCATGGGCGTTGTGGAACCACCGTCCGGTCTTTCCGGTGAAAGCGGTCAGAGAGCCAGTGACGTCTATTTTGCGGAACTCGAATTGCCGTGAGGAGTCCAGCGCAAAAGCCCCTTACGTCCCCTGTGTGCCTTCTGCTGGGTCCCGCGAGCGCCGCGTTCTGAACTCCAGCCCGCTCGCGGGGATTGAGACTCGAGTTCAGCTGAGCCCGCCACGGAGCGGGCGAAACTGGACTTGAGGCGGACAAACGTGGGGAAATGCGAGGTAGCTGCAGGTCCGCATCGCCGAGCCGGACCTGCCGTTGGTCGTTCTGCTGTTTTGCTGCGAGACCTGTTGGTTTATGGCCCGCGTTCTGAACTCCAGCCTCCGGCTGAAGTCCAGTCCGCTCGCGGATCCGGACCCGCTTACAAATCCGCCGGGCTTGTCCCGGCGTGCTTAAGGATTCAACTTGCAATTGTGGGGTAAAACTTTTTTCTGACCATGCTAAGTCCCGGCTGTGCCAAGATTTCTGATCAACGCAAATGGCTCTACTCTAATTGGGCAAGAATAGCTTTCAATTATCCGTAAAATCCGCGCTAGCGATTGAAGTTGGCCGGAAGCTTTCTCCACGCCTCTCCCGTCCGCGGAAATTCAGTATAGCCTTACGACGCTCCATCGCGGCGCACCCAGATCGGGCTTGAGATGGCGAGACCACCGTCTGCTGTTCGGGCCGTCAGAAAGAAGCTGGCTTCACCTTCGCGGGGTGGGATGGCTGCGATTGTGCCCGCGGCCGTGGTCGTTTCCTCAGGATGGGCTGTTTCAAGCAGGGTGCCATCGCGGAAGATATCGATTCGGTCGAGTTCTGAGGGCGCGCAAACCGACCACTGGATGGGCGTCTGGTCATCTGCTTCGACGGTTCCACCCATGAGGGTGCCAGATGCCTGTATTCGCATTTCAAATCTTCGCCCATTCGTGGCGAAACAACACCGCGACTGCAGTGCTTCCCAAACACCTTCCTGTGTGATTTCTTTCACATAGAGTCCCGTCAGACAGCCAGGCGACTGTCGGTCGCTCGGCCGGCAGTGATCGCTTCCTCCGGTGACCCCCTTGTGTTGTCCGGCCTGAAGCATCCGGCAATACCACGGGATGGAGTGTCCGCGGGTCTGGATGACTTCGATGACGGGTTCCACGGTGTCGTTTTTGGCGAGTTCATTATCGAAGAGCTGCCGACTGTGCCCGCCGTTGATCATTCCATGGAAATGGCGTTGCATGATGACCTGGCCGACCAGATCGTTTTTTTCGAGGTAGCTGATAGCTTCGGGGAGATCGTTTTTGTATTTTTCAACGAGTTCTGAGATGTGCGGGACGAGCTCACGACGGGGGATGTAGACGTTGACATCGCCGATCGATCTCCATCCGCCCGGTTCCGCTCCGAAAATCGGCGCGAAGGTTCCATTTTCAACCGATGAGTCGACCGCCGACAGCCCGGCTCGCTGCTCGCCTTTGCTGGCCTGGCTGAGCCAGTGGTCCGTGAGGCAGAGGCTCCCGTGATGTTCGAAATCCCGCGCCCATCGCAGGTGTTCTCCGACATCGGCATCGCCCTCGGGTATGCACCGTGAGATGGAGCTGTGTCGGTGCAGATCGGCGTAGATGAGAACACGATCTTTCCAGGGCTGCCGCAATCGGTTCACACCGGCAACAAGGGCAGGCCCCGCAGCAGTATGCGGAGTCCAGGGAGCAGACGTTGCGGCCGATTCGCATTGGAAGCGGTAGAAGGTAATCCGTGGCGGCGAAGAGCTGCTTCGTTGTGCGAATGCGTTGCGGCTGACCGGGTAATCCAGCTCCGTCACGGCCGCAAGCATGTCTTCCGACTCGCGCTCAACGGCGTATTGTCCGTCGGGGAAGCCGGCTTCGAGGCTGATTTCCCGGGCAGGCTCGAATCCCGAGGCGCTCATTTTCATCGTGCGGAGCGTCCATCCCCAGTCATTCATCTGCGCGTCGCGGAAATGACGGAAGAGCAGCCGCAGGTTGCCGGTTGGGTCGATTACGACGGTTGGGGCGAGGGCGAGGCGCCGGTTCTCCGGGGGTTCATCGCGGTACGACTCAAATCGGGATGTGGTGGGAATTGGCACCTGGCCGGCCGGTTGCGCGTCGAGGGCCTGCAGCTCCCCGTTTTCGTATTTGAAAAGGTTGATGCGTGTATCTTCGTTGAGTCTTTCGGTGGATTGTCCCCAGAGCCCATCGGACCGGCAGGCGATGAAGATGACGTCGTCATTGGCGGTGATCGAAGGGCGTCCGAGGTAGCGATCGGAAAGTTGCACCGAGAAGTCTTCGGTTACTTTAAGGTTGTTTTTGAGTTTTACGACTTCGATCGCGCCGCTTTCTTCCCAGGCGACCAATGGCGCGCCGGTTTCATCAAAGACCGCAACGGGATCGTTGATGGGACCGCAGGCAAGATCGAAGACGTCATCTTCGTCCAATCGGCACGCTTTCAAGGAGCGTCCTTCGGGTCCGGTCTCGATCCAAACAATCACGTTGTTTTTGCCGCTGCGGGCGATATCGAACGCGGGAACGTTTTTGCTTGGAGCCGAGATCTTTTCATCCGGCTCAGTTGGGGTTTTGTTTTCGAGGTCATAGCTTTCGAGCAGCCAGTTGTCACCCTGGAGTTGCACAGCGAACAGGTGCGGGTTCCCATTGAATATGGCGATTCGAGGTGATGTATGAAATATTCCATCGATGGCCGAGAGTTGGTCTTCTAAGCCGTCTTTTCCGATTTCAGCAACGATGATACTTTCGGGTTTTTCGAATCCCTGGTCGGGATCGAACGTCCGCCACGCGGCCAGAGTGCGTTTGGCGGTGCAGAAAAGGTCCGGTTGCCAGGCGTCTTCGACGACATCGAGTTTTTTGAGATCCTGCATAAGTATCTCCAATGGGAAAGTTCGGTTTGAATGGCAGATGAGGGTAAACGGTCCGGGCGACGATATCAATCGGCAAGCGTTGGATATCTAAATTCGGGGCGAGGCCCATTGATTCACATTGTGCTCCCGTGGCACAGGAGTTTCTGGCCGGTTCTTCTGACGTGGCATCGTCGGTACAATGACCATGCTTCCGATGAGATTCCCGCGTTGGATCTGGACGAATTGGGCTTTGAGGAAGCAGAGTGGGACGGATGGTTGCCGCCGCGTATGCTTCTTGAGTTCCGGGCTGAGAATGAAAGCCGCGTGCGACTCTGCGATTTTGATAGCGCCGGCCGCGGTGGGTCGCCGTATCGAAGCTGGTTGCCGATGGTGGAGACCAAAGAAGATCTTTTTGAACCGTACGCGCCGGGCGAGGGAAAGATCGCATTCTGAGAAACGTTGTGATGGCCTTTCACCCCTCCGTTACGCAGCCAGGCGGCGCAGTCGTGCCGTTGTTTGGCGCGCAAGCTCCGGGTTAGATCGGTCCCACAAAATAAGAGTCCCCGAAGGGGGCGAAGCAGAGCTAAGGGAACTCGGATAAGTCTTCCCAGGTTTTGCCCTGAGATCACCATCAAAACTCCGGAAAATGCTCGATAGCTGTAGGTCCGGATCGCCGAGCCGGACCTGCCGTTGGCCCCCGCAGTTGCGCGGCTGGCCAAACACCGGGCCAGCGCTCCGCCGCGAAACCAGCAAGTTTCCGGACCGCGTTCAGACCCGTCCGCTCCCGATACGGTATTTTGGGAGCGGATTTATGGTGAGCCTTCAGCCCACTATATTTTCCTCCGAACCCTTAATCCAGGGCTCCGAGGGTTTTCAGCCCTCTCTACCTTGGGCTATTATCTGCCGGGCCGTTGGCCCTCAGGAACGCCACTTGAAGGGCTGAAAGCCCGATAGATATCAGCCCAGACAGAAGAGGTCTGAAGGATCACGGAGGTCTGGGTTTTGGATCAGTGGCATGATTTTGAGGGCTGAAAGCCTGGCACATTGTTACGTATGACGGCCCTAAACCGCTAAAATGCTCTTATTAATACCCTCCTTAAAAGAGCTGCGAAGCGGGATTGAAGTCCAGTTCGCCCAGGGGAATGTCGCCACCAGGAAACCATGCGAGAAATCGCCTTGTTGCCACCTGTTTCTTGAAAGTTCCCGGATCTGCGTTATGATCTCCATTCTGAGAGCCAACGGAATCAGTCGTATGTCGTTCGACCGCGAGGTGCCCCTCCGGGATGGAGGAGATATTTGAATGTACCGCTGCATGAACGCCGGGAATATTGGAATCGATCTGGACTGGGAAGATTGCCTGCCGCTGGCCCGGGATAACGGATTTGAGGGTATCGATGTGCCGGTGACGACCGCGACGAACCCGGAGTGGTGTCGCAGTAAATTGGAAGAGTTCGGTCTGCGGCCTGGAGGAATCGCATTGCCGCTTGATTTCCGGGCGCTCAAAAACGATTTCCGTGACGGACTTCAGGTGTTGAAAGATATCGCCGGGCTGTCGGCAGCGATCGGTCAGAGGCGATTTGTAATCTGGATTTCGCCGTATTCCGACGAGAGATCCCGGAACGAGAATTTTCAGTTCCATGCCGATCGGCTCAAGCAGGTCGCCGATGTGCTGTCCGATGAGGGGTGTCGCCTGGGGCTGGAGTTTATCGGCCCCCGGACATCCCGGCAGGGACATGCCTATCCGTTCATTTACACGATGGGAGGGATGCTTGATCTTTGCGAGGCGGCGGGCGAAAACGTCGGTCTGCTGCTGGATTCCTGGCACTGGTACAACTCGGTCGGCACGGTGGATGAAATAAAAGCGCTTGATCCGGAGCAAATCGTCTACGTGCACATCAATGATGCTCCGGCCGGCATCCCTGTCGAGCAGCAAATAGACAATGTTCGGGCGCTTCCCGCAGTCACCGGAGTGATAGATACGGGAGGCTTCCTCGAAGCTCTGCGTGAGATCGAATACGACGGGCCGGTGACGCCGGAACCTTTTGTACCGGAACTGGGCCAGTTGGAGCCGACGGAGGCTGCCCGGCAGGTGGGCGAGGCACTGGATACTGCCTGGCGAAAGGAGCCGCATGGCTCGCTCCCCGGAACGATGAAAGTGGTGGCGCTCGGGGGGAAAGAGGCGTGGTTAGTTGACGGGCCCGTGCCGCGTCCGCAAGGCAGGGAAGTGATTGTTAAAATACATGCGTCCCCGATCTGCGGCAGCAATATGGGGGGGTGGTATGGTGAAGAAACGACGATCAACAATGGCCACGAAGGGACCGGAGAGGTTGTGGCTGTTGCGCAGAGCAATCGGGTTGAAGTCGGCGACCGGGTTGCGTTGTCGCCGCTGAATGCCTGCGGGGTTTGCAAGGACTGTCTCCGCGGAGATACGATTTTCTGCAGTAATCGGGATGAATCTTACGGCTACTTCGCACAGTTCACGCGCGTGGCCGATGTCAACTGCATCCCCATCCCGGCGGACCTCGATTATGAGACGGCGTCGTTGATGGGGTGTTGTCTCGGACCTCCGCACGAAGCGGTGAAGCGTATCGGAGTCAGTCCCTATGATACGGTAGTGATAACGGGTTTGGGTCCAGTGGGGCTGGGCGCGACTGCGCTGAGCGTCTATCACGGCGCCCGTGTGATTGCACTGGATCCGGAGCGTCACAGGCGCGAGATTGCGAAAAAGCTCGGCGCCGAGCAGGTGATGGATCCCACTGCCGATAATTGTCACGAAGCTCTCAAAGAGACAACGGGTGGGGGCGTGATGCGGGCGATTGAGTGTTCGGGAGAGCAGCAAGCCGAAAGAATGTTGATCGATCTGGCGGGTGTGCGGGCGTTTATCGCCTTTGTCGGTGAAAATAAGGGCGAAATATCTCTTTCGCCGAGCAATGATATGCTCCGTAAAGGCTTGACTCTTGTCGGTTGCTGGCATATGAATTTGCTCGATGCGTCGGATCTTATCCACTTTCTGAGAAGATCTCCGGAGAAAGTCGAATTGCTGATCAGCCACCGATACGGTTTCGACCAGGTGGCGGAGGCGTTTGAAACTTTTGCATCACGGAAATGCAGCAAAGTTCTCTTGCTTCCCTGGCAGGGAGTTGATGCATGAAGACTGATTTCGCGTATAGCCGGGTTCGGCGGTTGAGCGACACGATTGGTTTCTGTTTGATGCTGATCGTGTTTGTGTTCTCGGCAGGATGTGCGGCCACAGAGCCCCCCGCGGTTACTATCGCCTCCAATGGCACGCCGCAGCTGGACATTATCGTCGGAGGTGAGGCCGATGAGGATGTCCGAAGTGCAGCGGGAAGCCTGGCGGACTATCTGGGTCGAATCAGCGGCGGCAAATTCAAGGTGGTGGCCGGCGACGGACGCGAGGGTATCGCGGTGGGACGGTGCGAGGAGTTTCCGGCACTCGGTCTTCAAAATGAATTCGATATCGAGGGCATTGCCGGCCGCGAGCAGTATATTCTGCGTTCGCATCGAAAGGGACTCTTCGTTGTTGGACGCACCGAAATTGGGTTAGAGAATGCCGTCTGGGATCTGCTTCACAGGCTGGGCTACCGCCAATACTTTCCCGGCGAAACATGGGAAATCATCCCGCATGAGCCGGACCTGACCATTTCCGTGGATGCGAACGAATCGTCCGATTATTACAGCCGAAAAATCCGGTACTCCTACGGAACATGGGGGTTCAACCGGAAAGATTACACGCAGTGGCTTCTACGAAATCGCATTCGCCGGGGCTTTGCGCTCAATTCCGGCCATGCGTACGGAGGCATCATTCGGGCGAACAAGGAAGAATTTGACAGCCATCCCGAGTACTTTGCTCTCATTGACGGTGAACGTCGACAAAGACGCAATGCCAAGTTCTGCATTTCCAACGCCGGGTTGCGGGATCTGGTTGCGGAATGGGCAGTGAAACGTTTCAAAGAAAACCCCGGTCTCGATTCAGTCTCGGTGGATCCCAGCGACGGAGGGGATTGGTGTGAGTGTGAAAAATGTAAGGCGCTGGGAAACATCTCCGATCGGGCATTGCTGCTGGCCAACACGGTGGCCCGGCGGGTGGTTTCGGAGGTTGGCAAGAACAAATATGTCGGCATGTATGCTTATAATTATCATTCTCCGCCTCCACTTAAGCACAGGGTGCATTCGAAGGTGATCATCAGCGTCGCGACGGCTTTTTTGAAGGGCGGAATGAGTGTGGATGAGATCATCCATGGCTGGAAAAAGGCCGGAGCTGAACTGTTTGGAATTCGGGAATATTTCAGCATCATCCACTGGGATAAAGATCTGCCGGGAGCGGCCCGGGCGTCCCATCCGAAAGCTCTCGCGCAGAAAATGGCTCGCTTCCACAAAATGGGTGCGCGGTTTGTGGACGCCGAGTCGAGTGAAAATTTCGGTCCCAACGGGATCGGGTATTACGTCGCGAGCCGCGTTTTCTGGGACACTTCTGAGGCGGAGCGAGTGGAGGAAATTAAGGAAGAGTTTCTCCGGAAAGCCTTCGGGTCGGCGCACGATTCAATGAGAAAATACTACGGACTGATCGTTTCTCCCCCGCAACGTCCGGTTTTGTCGGACGACCTGGTCGGGCGCATGTACAGGCACCTGGCGGCGGCCATGGAAACGGCAAAGTCCGCGGATGTCAAAGAACGCATCCGGCATCTTGTTCTTTACACTCGTTACGTCGACCTTTACGTGGACTACAAGCGTGCCCGCGGGAGAAAGCGGCAGGGGATCTATGAACGGTTGATCCGGCATGCCTACAGAATTCGCCGGACTATGATGGTGCACTCAAAGGCGATATACCGCACGGGGTTGCGAGATAGGAGTGTGAAAATTCCAGAGAACGCTCATTGGCAGGTGCCGCCCGAAAAAAATCCCTGGAAAATTGAAGAGCCGTATCCGGTTGAACAGATATACAAAATGCTAAAGACCGGGGTGAATGAACACCAGCTTCTGGATTTTGAACCGGTTCAATACAGCGAAAATCTGGTGCCAGCGACCCGTCTGAAGTTGCGAGACGTGAAGACGGTTCTCCCTTCGGCCCGTCGCAGCCGGGGACGACGCACCTATTACACCTGGGTCGATGAAGCGCCACATACCTTCCAGCTCAAATTGGTCGGTGGGCTGATTAAACATTACCGGGACCGCGGCGATGCCACTATCCGCTTGCGTTCGGCGGGCGGAGAAATTGTCGCGGAGCACAATGTCCCTCCGGACGGGAAGATGCAAGACGTCCCTCTGAGCACTTCGCAAACGGGACTTCATTTGATCGAACTGTCCGATGGTATGGATAGTTCGCGTCTCGCGTGGGAGTCCGGGACACCCATGACCCTGCGTCTTGATTTCGGGCCTCGTTACGATTCGGGGAAACAAATTCTTTATTTTTATGTTCCCCGGGGGCTTGGCATAATAGGCGGATACCACCAGCGGACGAAGGGAACGATAGTCGGTCCCACGGGCAAAACCGCCCATGAATTTGACGGCGGCATGGGATATTTTGAGGTCCCGGTTCCCGAGGGCCAGGACGGCAAACTGTGGCGGTTCGAAGGCCGGTTCTACAAAGCAAAGCTGATGCTTATGAATGTGCCGCCGTATATGGCAAGAAATGCCGAAGAGTTGCTGCTGCCGCGAGAGGTTGTGGAGGCCAATGCACCTGAGTGAATTGACGGTTTGTGATATGTTCGAGTGATCATCGATACAAGAATATCGAGGAGAAGTCTGATGAATGAGTCCGCGTTTCTGGTGGAGAAGCTCTTGATGTTGGGTGTTTTCATGATTTCTGTTTGCGGAGTCGCCTGCGCCGCCGAGACCGTGTTAGTCCGTGACGGTCAACCCCGGGCGGGTATTGTCCTGGCGGAAAAGGCCGACGATAACGAGAAGCTGGCGGCGGAGGAACTCAAGAACCACATCGAAAAAATAAGTGGTGCCTCTCTGGTGATCGATACGAAACCTACAAAAGGTGTGCCGACGGCGATCTATATCGGCGCCGCTTCCCCAGATCCGGGCAAAGCGGCTATCCGAAAAGGCGGGGAGAACGGCGCATCGTTCCGCCTGCGAATCGGGAAGAAGGATCTTCATCTGGTCGGTCTTGAGTCGGTGGGAACGCTCAATGCGACCTATGAACTGCTCGAACGAATCGGAGTGCGCTGGTGCATGCCGGGAGAGCTGGGGACAGTGATCCCAAAACGGAAGACGATCGCCGTTGAGCGCGGCGACACGATACAGTATCCGGGCTTCCAGGGGAGGCACCTGCAGGCGATCGGCGACAGGGAATGGTCACGGCGTATGCGGATGGGGGGACTCGACAGTGGCGGACACGGTCTCGGGCCGCGTTTCAATCGGAAAAAAGAGCCCGAACTGTTCATGAAGCAAGATGGACGGGTGACGGGTCAGGTGAATGTCGGTAAACCGGAAGTGCTTCGGCGCGTTGTGGATTACTGGATGAAAAGACTGGAGAAAAATCCCAACATCAAATACCTGAGGATCGGGCCGCGAGATGGTGGCGGATTTGGAGAACATCCGTGGGATGCCGGCGACATGGATCCGTTGCACGGTAAGGTCTCTGTGACGGATCGCTATGTGAAGTTTTTCAACCAGGTGCTTGAGCGGATTCAGAAAAAGCACCCCGACGTCGGTCTTGGTTTCTACGCCTATTCCCAGTACATGCGGCCGCCGGTTCGTGAAGAACCAAATCCGCGCATTCTGCCGATGCTTGCTCCGATCGATCTGTGCCGCATTCATAAAGTCGATACCCCGCATTGCTGGGAGCGGCAGTACATGGGCAGCATCATCGATGGCTGGCAGAAAACCGGCGTGAAGATGATGTATCGCGGATATCTGTTCAATCTCTGTAATCCGGGGATCCCTTACTCGATGGGCCGGCAGGTGGCGGTGGAGTTTCCCTTTTTCCAGAAGAAAGGCATCATCGGTTGCCGCGTGGAAACGATGCCGGCCTGGTCGTTCCATGGCCCGGGCCTTTACCTGGCAGCCAAAATGATGTGGGATCCGCAGCTCGACGCGCAGGCAGTGATGAAAGATTACTATGAGAAGCTCTACGGGCCGGCGGCTGAAGGAATCCGGGGCTATTTTGATATTCTGGAGAACGCTTATCTGGAAGCGCATTACCACACAGGGAATGTTTTTGATGTCCCAAAAATTCTCAATGATGAGGTGATGAAGCAACTTGACGGCGCGATCAAGAAGGCGGAAGCCGCGGCGAAAGGGAGCGAGATTTATGTGCGCCGTGTAGAGATGATTCGGAAGGGGTTCCGTGCGGGCGAGCTCATTCTGGCAACCATCAATGCGTTGAACCACACGGATTTCGAGACGGCCAAGAAGAGCGCGGATCAGGCGCGCGAGTTGCTGAAAGAAGGCCGGAAACATGAACCGCCTCTGTTCAATAAACGTGTCGGGATCGGGTACTTCAACCGGTTCTGGGCCAATACCGTCGATCACGGCTACGAATGTACCCACACGAAGGGAGAGAAAGTTCTGCAACTCCCCGACGAATGGCTCTTCATCATTGATCCTTATTCCGGCGGAGTTGACCTGGGTTTGTGGAAAGAGAAAGTCGACGAACAACCGTGGCATAGGATCCGCACCTACTCCCGGTCCTGGTCAAACCAGGGTTTGCGCTACTACATGGGAGATTCGTGGTATAGGACCCGGTTCAATGTGCCGGCGAAATACAAGGACCGACCGCTGATGTTGTGGCTTGGCGGTGTCGACAATGATGCTCGGGTGTGGGTCAATGGCACGGAACTCAAACAGGTAAAACGGGGCGCGTCGCCGATCGGCCGTCCGTGGGTCTATGATATGGCGCAAACCGTACGTTTTGGCTCGAAGAATACGATCGTTATTCGCGTCAGGAACAATCGGTTGCGGGAGCTAGGAACCGGTGGGTTGACCGGACCGGCCATGATTTACGCAAGCAATAAGAAATAAGTTCGAAGGAGAAGTTGGATGGAATCTGCTGGCAAGTGGCACGACGATGTTTTTTTCGGCATTCATTACGATCTTCATGCCGGTGAAAACGATACGGAACTCGGCGCCGAGCTCACGGAGGAACATCTGGAGGAAAGATTGCGGCTGATCGATCCGGACTGGATCCAGTGTGATTGCAAGGGACACCCTGGGTGGACAAGCTGGCCGACAGATGTCGGTTCCACGTCCCCGGGAGTAGTCAAAGACGCCCTGCGCATCCACCGTGACGTTACAAAAAAGCTGGGAATTAAGCTCGGTATGCACTATTCGGGGGTTTTTGACAGGCGCGCGATTGAGCTGCATCCCGAATGGGGCCGAATCAACGCCGATGGCAGTCGCGATGAAAAAAATACCTGCCGTATGAGCGGCTACACCGAGGAACTGATGATCTCCCAGATGCTCGAACTTATCGACAAATACGACATCGACGGATTCTGGGTCGATGGAGAAAACTGGGCCTCCGCTCCGTGCTACTGCGAAAAATGCCGGGAAGAATTCCGGCGCCGCACCGGCCTGGAACATATTCCCGAAGAATCGGACGAGGAAAATTGGGACGAGTGGCTCGCGTTTCACCGCCGGCTCTTTGTGGAACACGTCACGAAATATGCCAACGCAGTCCATGAGCGAAAGCCCGAATGTTGCGTCTGCAGCAACTGGATGTACACGATCCGTCAGCCCGATCCCGTCGAGGCACCCGTCGATTACCTGAGCGGAGATTTCGATTGGATATGGGGCGCGGACCGCGCGGCCGTGGAGGGGCGTCTGCTCGATGGCAGAGACCTGAGCTGGGACCTGATGGCGTGGGATTTCATCAAAACGCGGGGTATGAAAAGTCAGCAACCCTGGACCGTGAAACCGGCCCTCCATCTCAAACAGGAGATCAGCGAGGTCCTGGCGCTCGGGGGAGCGGTTATGTGTTACGAAAAGCCGCAACGATCGGGCTGGCTGGTGGGTTGGCGACACGAGATGCTGGCGGACGTGGCGCGGTTTGCCCGGGAACGCAAAGAACCGCTTTTCCAGTCTGAGACTGTCCCTCAGGCGGCGGTTCTGCATCTGGCGGACCATTATTACCGCCACAACGCACCGCTTTTCAATTACGGCGAGGCGGTGCAACCGGTTGAAGGCGCGCTGCACTCCCTCCTGGAGACCCACAGGTCAACGGATATCCTGACCGAAGAGAGGGCGATCGACACCGGCGGGGAGTATCAGCTTCTGGTGGTCCCCGAGCAGACGCACCTGTCCGATGCGATTGTGCAGAAACTGGAGAGTTTTGTGGCGGCCGGCGGATGCGTGCTGATGAGCGGATCCCATCTCTCTCATGATTATCCTGAGCTCGTGGGCGCACGGCCGAGCACTGAAGAACCCGAGCGCAAGACGGCAGGACGCGGCATTCAGTGTTGTCTGCCGGTGGACGACGAAGCGGTTGCGGTTTTCGGGGATTGGCAACCGGTGGTTCCGAAATCAGGGACCGAGTCTCTGGCGAATCGGATGGTAGGTGAGGAACCCGGAAAGGATACGACCGATGAGGTCGTGGTGACGAAACGGGGTGGGGGCGATGGAGAGATTGTCGCGGTTCACGGCCCGCTTTTCGAAAACTATTACGCCGGGCATTACCCGAAATTGCGGAGGTTTATTGCCAGTCTCGTGGATCGGATGAAGATCGACTGGGTGGTTGAGATTGATGCCCCACCGCAACTGGAGGCTGTTTTGCGGCGCAAAGACGGGAATTTAATCGTGAACCTGATCAATCGCGGGGCGGGGGAGATGCTGATGCCGCGTCGGGTGCTCGTGGAGAACCTGCCGCCCATCGAAGATGTTGTGGTTCGAATACGAACCGATGCGAAACCGGAGAGCGTTGCTGCGATGCCGGAGGATCAGGAAATTGAATGGTCCTATGCGAACGGATGGACGACCGTGCGCGTACCTCAGATCCATATCCACATGGCGCTTGTCGTGCAATAAACCAGGGATATGCGCGGTCTTTGGTTCATTACGTATTTCGCCAGGCCAGCGTGCCAGGGCTGCTGAATGCTGCCCTGTGTTTTCATTCGAACGGGCCCATAAGGGGAGCCAGAAGGCGTTCCCAGATGGAATCGCCCGACCATTCTTGTCCGTCGCTTGATTCTTCGGGGAGGAAACTTGCTCCGATTCGCACATTGAGCCAGGTCCAGGAACTGCCCGCTGCTTTCAGAATAGTGTCTGTGAACTCCGGCGGATCAAAACTATGTTCGAGTCCCGACAGAACGTCGCTGCGTGGTTTACAACGCCGGAGTTTCAGTCTTTGCAAATCGGACATCCAGAGGTGCACTGATTCGTCCCATTTGAGCAAAGAATCGGGGTCGCGAGGATCGAATTCGTCCGGATCTTCCATGTATCCGCCGAGGACATCCACGCACACTTCAAGCGAGGTTTCCGTTGCGATTTGCTGGATAATATCGAAGATCTCCCCACTTTTGAGCAGTTCCGCGAATCGGTGCCAGGCCCAGCTATCATCCATCAGATAGTTGTCGACATCAGAGGAAGTGAAGGCTTCCTCCACCTCGGGATCAAGGCCATTTTCGAGGTGAACGGCGGCTGTGTAACCGGGGCGAAGATCGCAGCTGAAAAACTGACATTTCGCCTGCCCATAAACTGGCCAATCCGTTGCTGGCGCCAGCCACCAATCGGTTTCATCCGGTTTAAAACGATTATAAGGACGCGCCGTCAAACGGCCGAATCCAGCGTCCTGGGCGGCTTCCTGGACGGCGTAGGCAAGATCACGTTTTGTTTCGTAAGGTATTGTAGGGGACATAATTCTCAGTTTCAGTATTTACCGTATGTTCGGGCTGTTTCAACCATCGCGCGGAGATTTTCGTCTGGCGTATCACGCCCACATTGATCGCCAGTTGAGAGAATAAATCCACCGCCTTCTGCAGCATCATTGATGGCTTTTCTGCTCGCTTCCACCACGTCGTCGACCAAACCTTCAAGCATCGTGCGGGTGGTGTGGAGATTGCCTTTAAGCACAATTTTATCGCCGTAAAGTTCTTTAAGCTCGGCAAGATTGCAATCTCCCATGGGGGGTTGTTCAAGGGGATCAATCACGGTCAAGTCTGTTTCTTCGGCAAAGATTCGAACGAGTTCTTTCTCCGGTCCGCAGGAATGAACGTGCGTCGGTATCCCGGCCTCAGTGGCGAGTTCGATAACACGTTTTGCGCCGGGCAGTGCGATCTTGCGAAAAATCTCAACGGTTTGAAAGATAAGGCTTCCTGAACCACCGACGCAAAGAAAATCGGGCTTTTCTTCAAGCGACATGAGGTATTCAAACCGTCGTTCACCTTGCCGAATCCTTTCTTCGGCGAGGTGTTCGTATTTCTGCGGGTTGTCGTGGTAGTCGTAGATTGCTTCGGGGTTGTTCAGAACACATGAATTGAGCACGAAAACGCCGATCAGACCCTGATTGCCCATGAGGTCTTTGACACGTTTCAGGGCTTCGGGCCCGCATTCAACCGGTTTGAGCCCTTCAAGAGGCTCGTACTCTGTCGGTTCGTCCGGCAAACCTACCTTTTCAACGGGCAAACCGTAAGTCGGTGGGTCGGACCGGTAATAAACATCGACATTCGGTGCCCAGAGGCGTTCTCCGTTTTCAATTCGGCTTCGGCGAGTTATGATGCGGTCGTCAGTTCGCCGGACGATGAACCGTTCCCATGGCGGATCTTCGGATTCGGTCCCGCCGGGGGACGGATACCGGAACGGGAAGTAACCATCCATCAGCGAGTCCACGTCGAAATGTTTGGCGCAGTCGATGTAGGCTTCCCAGATGGGCGGGTCGTTATAGAGATACAGATCCCAGAACGGTTTTCCAGTGAGCCGAGCGGGGATCATATTCGATGTGTCCGGCATTACCGGAACACAGTCCGGGAGCTCTCCGTTCAGAACGGCCAGCAATCTTTCACGTGATGTCATGTTTTTCTACGAAGTATCTGATAGCGATAAAAGCCGCGGGCAAACTCCGGACAAGAAGTTCTCCCACCTGGAAGTAGAGCAATCTGCGAGACGCATGGAAGTTCCTGGCTTGCAGAACTGGCAGATGAAGAAGGGCAACTTCTTGTCAGGATACACGACTCACAGCTCTTCTGCTTTTTGTAAAAGAAATGTCCAGCGCCGATATGGGATTGTGGTCGAATGTCGATTCGAGTGTACGCTATCTGCTTGCTAAGACGCAAGCTCGGGCCAATGCGAGAAATTAGTTCGAAACCCGGCAAAGAGCCTGGTCTCTGGAAACCAGATTTGTGGAGGTCTGTGCTCCGGCAGCTTAAATGAATAGCATACTAAAATACGACACAAAACTACAGTTTGTTTGACATAAGGACGCCTGCCTGTCACCGGTTGAGTTGCGATAACTGACCTTATCTCTTCTGGCAGAATAACGGAAAGGTTGCAAGCAAGATGCTTCCACTACTATAGCGGCGGATCGGCCGGCATCCCCGGCTCCCACAAGTGGTATTGTCTGTGTGTGACAAAGGCCGAAGGCTGCACTGTCCGCGTTCTGAACTCCAGCCTCCGGCTGAAGTCCAGTCCGCTCATGCTCTGCAGCCTCGAGTTCAGCTGAGCGGTAGCGAAGCGGGACTTGAGGCGGACGATTAGGGGGGTATGGACCACCAAGGGCACGGGATTCGGGACTGGCTGCTCCGGCACCGTCTTTTCGAAAGTTCTCGCGTTGAGACGGTTTCGGAGTTTTTGGGCCCCCTGTCCCATCCGCGAAAGCCATACGGAAAAAAGACGTACCTGTGATCGATATTCGAATCGCAAATCTTTGCTCCAGGAAGTATAATACAGCAAAGCGCTTCCGTCGTGTATGATCACCGGGAGGATATATGAGGGAGATCAATTCATCGGGCAACAGGGGTTTCACATTGATCGAGCGTGTGCCCAGTTAAGGCTGGGTAAACTTGTTGGGTGTAAGTCCCAATCGTA
>JBKHIT010000023.1:0-71148 GCA_046538485.1 Candidatus Brocadiia bacterium
TGGTCCAGCTCGGCTACGTAGTCCATCCGCCCTCCCTACGTCAGCACCAGGGTATTCGAGAAATCGCCGGTCGCCCCGTCCGTCTCCGCCACCGCCAGGATCTCCTCTTTCGACGGGATCTCGTCGTCCGGCGACAACATCGACTCGACCGCGATGTTCGCGTTCACCTCGCCGTTGTCGATCAGCCGATCGCTATTCGTCTGGGTCGAGCCGGGAGTAGGTTTCTTCCTTTTTGTTCTGTTAGGGGTAATACAGGTTTGCTCCACTCTGGGATTAGCGAACGGAGGACGCCGCACGAGCACGGGATGGGGACTGGCGTTGCTGGCGGGTGGTATCGTTGTTTTTGTTCGGTTTGTCGGGGGTGTTTGGGAACTGCTTACCAGGTCGGCTGAGGATTTGAAAGCTGGCCGAAAAGATGCCGGGGCCGGGGCATTTCAGCTGGTGGTCGACGTTTCAATGGTGCTTCTGTCAGCGATTTTTGTTTTTGGATTGACCTTTGTTTTTGGTGGGCACAGTGATGCGGCCCTGTTTCAATTGCACACAATAGTTACGGGTCTTTTTTCGGGATTAATTATATGGGTTGAACAAAGCAGGTTTCTGCTTTTGCAGTGGCAGGGATTTTTAGTTGCGCTGGCGTTAACCGGATGGGGGATTTTGTTCATCAATGATGAATTGCGCCGCTGCCGTGTTTCTATGTACCCATGGGCCGTCCTGTTGTGGACGGCAGGGATGGTGGTGTACGGACGTGTGTGCTGGCGAACTACACAATCGTACTCGTGGCCGATTCCACCGGGGGCCAATCTTATTTTAGGAATCATTTTTGTGTTGGGAGCTGCGCTGGCGGTGACTGTAGTAACGCTTTTTATCCGCTGGTGGGGGCTGCGTCAGAGGCTCGCGGAAGAACCGGCGTTGGTGGAAGAGGATTGCAGAGTGACGGGAGTTTGCAGCGGGTTGGGACGTCTTGGCCTCCTGGGGCTGTTGGCGTTAGGAGTATTCTTCGTGTCGATCTCTGTAACACATCTGGAATCGGCATTTGGACGGCAAATCTCTGCGGGATTCAACCGGGCGTGGTATGGATTTGCATTTATTGTGGAGCGTGTGCGCGTATGGGTGATGAGTGGTGGGTCGTCGGGAATTGTTTTACTTCTGGTCTCTCTTGGCTGCCTGGGAGTGCTTTTCCTTCAGTACATTGGCCAATTCAGGTCATGGAGCATACGCATTGCCGCGGCAGGGGTTTGGACGGCAGGAGGCGTCGTCCTTTTGGTGTTTGCGGGACGTTTTTTGAGAATTGGACTGGGTGGTTCGCTGAGGATTGAGGAAGCTTTTACTGTGGCACTGGCTCTCTCGCTGGGGGGCCCGCTTTTATATGCGGTTGCCAGTAGCTGGGTGTGGTTGCTGCGAGGAGAATAGTGTATTCTTTTCAGGTTTCACCTGTTTTTAGTGTGCGCCACCATTTCGGCGAACCATTTTGCTGCCACGCCAGGCCGGCCGCTGTGACTTCCTTCGGGAAGCATTTTCACGGTCAGGCGACGGCATCCGATACCGTTTTTCAGGAAATGGGCACCTTTGGACCCTTGTTTCTGAATAATATCCTGGTCATCCTTCGCCCAGAAGATAAAAATGGGACGTTTACGCCAGGCACTTCTATGGTCGATGTCGATCTTTGTGCCGTAGAAATTGGCTGAGCGAAAGCAGAGGGCTTTGAAAACTGTGGGGTGGTTCATGGCTATGTAATATGTAGGAATCCCGCCATTGCTGAAACCGGTATGCAATACGTAACGCCGATCGATGTTCAGAGATCCCAGAACCCGGTGGAGGATGGCAGAAAGCATTTTTTTGTCTCTTTTGATTCGATCCTTCATGTCACCGATCGTTCCCCTCGCTCTTGCGGACAGGTAACTCGGGCATACAACGAAGAAATTGTATTGTTCCGCGAGCGACTTCCACTGGTCAGCCTCGCCGGGCCCACTTCCCCCTGCGCCATGGGAGCTGACGATGAGAGGCAAGGCAGGCTTGTTTGGTTGGTATGTTTTGGGAACATAAACTGCGAACTGCATGCTTTCGCTATCAGCGTTTGGTTTTGCGGAATAGACTTCCAGACCTGGTTCATCGGAGAGCCGCAGAGCTTCCGGAAGATTCGGGTCAGGTTTGAAAGTCGACTTTCGTGTGGGTTTAGCAGGGTCGGGGATTCTTCTGGGAGGTTGGCGTTCAACTAATGATGTTTCACGGGGTGGACTGGTTGAGCTGTCGGTTTCCGCTTTTTCTTCGGACCACTTTTGAAGTTGCCCATTGAGAAAATGCAGTTTCCGGTTGTTGCCATAGGTCCAAATTTCCATTCTTCGATTTTCAGTTCCGCCCACAGTTCTCTTGTCCGGAGTTCCCAGAAGCTTTCGTACTTCGCCGGTTTTCATCCCTTTGCGAAGATCACTGAATGGGTCGTGAGGTTCCTCTTTTTTGGTTTTAGCATTGGCCAGAGCTGCTTCCGTGTCGCGAAGCTTTTTTTCGAGTGCGTCAATTTTCTCCTGAAGCTCATCGACCTGCTTGTCCCGATTGTCCAGTTTGCTCTTTACGTCTCTGAGCTGTTTTTTATTCGAGTCGAATCGTTCTTGAAGTGAACTGAAGCGTTTCTCCTGTTTCTTAAAACTCTCTTCCCAGTCAGCGACGTCGTTTCTGGCTCTTTTAGCGGATCTTCTCGCTGTTTTAAGAGGTTCACGCTGAATGGCATAGACCAGAAACGCTCCCGCAGCGGCAGCGGCAATCGTCAGAATTGTCACAATTGGTAGACTAAGTCCTCCGGTGCGGATGGCTTTTCGAGATTGTCTTCTCCGCTGGGGGCGCTCTGAGGGTGTTTCGGCCGAAGTGTCTGCTCCAGCTGCCGAATCTTGCTCTTCTGTGGCGGGACGTGGCTTCAGCCATTCTTTTCCACACTCAGGGCATTCTTGCTCGGGCCTTATTTCATCGACATCGATATCCGCGCCGCAATGGGGACACTGCATGAGTATTTGGCTCCAGATTTGAGATCTATCCGAACTGCGATCATTTGCGTCGTCGGAAATATGGCTTTTTAATATCGTTTGCTTCCAATCATCCATTCTGCCCGAAATGCCCCGATTTAGTCAAGAGGCCCTTGCCGTTTCTTAGAACCCGATATGCGAAGATGCAAGGGCCGAATTGTTGCGTTATAATGCAGAGAATAATTATATATGTAAAGAAAATTCGTTTGCAGGAGGTGGTTGAATTTGAACGCCGATGGAAAGATAAAAGTTGCTGTGCTGGGCAACACGGTTTATGTTAAACCGCTCGGTTATGCGACGCAAGATAACAGCCTTGGTTTGCCGGGGTTCCTTCAGGCTATGTCTCGCCAGGGGTGTAAACAGGCCATTTTTGATCTCGCCGATTGTCAGGCGATGGATAGCACATTTCTCGGAGTGATCGCATCCGCCGCTATGTCAGGTGTCCGGGGAGACGCGAAGAATGTGTTGATACTTAATGCGAACGAAGAAGCAAGACGGGAATTGCAATTGGTTGGATTGCTTCCTAAGGTTGCGTTGAAAGAAGAAGAATGTGAATTGCCGGAGGAGATTGAATTTTCACAGATCGACTTTGTTCATTTGCCCAACGATGAGCGCGAACGGGTGAAACGTATTAAAGAGTTGCATGAGGAATTGATGAAACTGAACGAGCGAAACAAAGAAAATTTCGCGAGTTTTGTAGAGATGTTGAACAAAGAGCTTCAAGAAGACTGAAGGAGTGTTCAGGTCATGGCCGTGCGATTTGCGATGTGCAATGAGTTTTGTGAAGGGTGGAGTTTCTCGGAAACCTGCCGGCTGGCAGCAGATGCTGGCTACGAAGGGATTGAAATCGCGCCTTTTACTATCAAAGATTCCGTGGAGGATATCACTCCTTCAGAGCGTCAACAATTGAAAAATACTGCTGAAAAATCTGGTCTGGATGTTGTCGGGTTGCACTGGCTTCTTACAAAGCCACCGGGGATGTATATCAATCATCCTGATGATGCGATCAGGTCGCGAACGAAGGATTATCTCAAAGCAGAGATCGATTTTTGCAGCGACCTCGGGGGAACACGGATGATTGTCGGTTCTCCCAAACAACGGAACGTTCTGGAATCTGATACCTACGAAGCCGCATGGGCCCGCACTGTTACGGTTTTCAAGGACCTTGCTCCGCACGCTGGAAACGAAGGGATTTGTCTTTGTATAGAGCCTTTAGCTCCGACCGAGACCAATTTTATCCAGACGGCTCAGGAAGCGCGTCGGATTGTGGAAGCTGTCGACCATTCTGCATTTCAAATGATGCTTGATGTAAAAGCAATGTGCGGTGATGTGGAACCGATTCCAGAGATCATCAGAAAATCATGTTCCTATGTGAGGCACTTTCATGCCAATGACGAGGGTCTCGGGGGGCCCGGTTCCGGAGACACTGATTTTGTACCAATTGCTCGGTCTCTCGAAGAATGCGGGTATGAAGGTTGGGTTTCAGTGGAGGTATTCGACTTCTCCCCCGGACCAGAAGCCATAGCTCACGAGAGTATTACTTATTTACGGGAAGTGTTCGAAAAATGAACGGGCGGGATGTCAGTCGGATAGCTCTCGGGCGGGGATGAAGGCTTTTCTGTGAGAATTCAGGGTAATTGTTGAATTCCTTTGTTGTAGTTCAAGAGGTGAACATCGATGTCAGAATATGAAATTACGTTGCAGATGAGTGAAAGAGGTGCAAGTTTCACCCCGGCTTCGGTAGAACTTGACATGCCAGCCGATGCCGCGGGCATAATGGGAATGAAAGATCCACTGGGCAAAAACATTCCTTTCCAGATTGAGAAACGGGGTAAAGGTTGCCGACTTCACTGGATCGTTGAAAGCGCGGCTTCGGGACAAGAACTGACTTATTCCCTGGAACCGAAGGGAGAGGAGTTTCCCGATGACAAAGTGCAGATGGTACAGGAAAAAGGGAAAATAGAGATCCGCATCGGCGACCAGCATTTTACGACATTTCATTACGGCTCCGAGGTGCCGCGTCCTGTACTGTATCCGATTATTGGCCCTTATGGGGATGGTGTCACTCGACATTACCCGATGGAAATTATTGAAGATGACCATACAGATCATCCACACCATCGCTCCGTCTGGGTGGCCTGGGGAGATGTCAATGGTTCAGATAATTGGTCTGAAGGTGAAGAGAGCGGGCGTCTTGAAACGGAAGAGGTTGTCCGATGCGAAGAGGGACCGGTATACGGGCTGATTCATGCCAGAAATGCATGGGTGGACGTCAACGGGAAAAAACTGATGGAAGACGAGACCCGGTACCGTTTTTATAATTTGCCCGGTGACATGCGACTCATACAGATAAATCTTGAACTGCATGCAACCGAAGGAGACATACGTCTCGGAGATACGAAAGAGGGCGGGCTCTGTTCAGTGCGGGTGGCTGCTCCGATGGAAGTTGACCGCGGCGGGCAAATTCAGAATTCTTTCGGCGGCGTTGACGAACCTGAGACCTGGGGAAAGCGCGCTCATTGGTGCGATTACAACGGAATGGTCAATGGATACAGGGTCGGGATCGCTATCTTCGATGACCCCGGCAATTTTCGGCATCCCACATACTGGCATGTCAGAAATTACGGACTGATGACAGCTAACCCGTTCGGGCTGTCGTATTTTCGCGCGCCCTTGGAAGTCGATGGCTCGCACACCATCCCTGCTGGCGAAAGCATGTCGTTCCGTTACGCCGTTTATGTCCATGCAGGCGATGCTTCTGAGGGCAATGTCGGGGACCGATATCTCGACTGGGTATATCCCCCGGCGGCATCGTTGCCCGAGTAGGGGGCGGTGTTCCGTGCGAAGACGGACACAGTTCCTCAGAGCAGTCCATTTGGGCTGACCGGCCTGTTTTGTCAGTCCCCATAAGATATGAGCGGCGATTCCAGAGGGGGGATTCAGGTATCATCAAAGTCTTGCGGAAGTAAGAAGGTGATTGTAGAAACTATCGGAGAGAGCTATGAATGACATCAGTGATTTCTGGAAATTAGAGCCTCAGGCGGTGCTGAAGCCCTGGGGGCTGACTCATAAGGAAGCGTTTAACAATACTGGTATTCGCGTGGGACTCGGCGAACTCTGGCTTGCTTCGGCTCAAACGGGAGAAGGTAACTTTGCCAGCAACATTGCCGGCTCACAGTTTAAAAAGAATCTCGCCGAACTGCTTATAAGGGCGGCGGATGCGGGAGAAAAAACTTTTAAAGAGTTCGTGGGGAAAACTCCCTATGCCATGATGAAAGACAATCCCCACCGCGGTAAAACAGAAGCCTGGTACGTTCGTAAAGCGCAGGGACGTGTTGGTTTTGCGTCCGGCCCTCGAACACAGAAACAGCTCGAAGATCTAAGGGAACTGCTCACCGGGCCGGGGCTGAGTGCGGAGATTGAGAACTGGTCGGAAGAAATCTGCGAGTTGTTCGGGCTGGTGGAATCGGTCTCGCCCGGGGATGTTTTTTTTGTTCCCGCCGGAACCCTCCATACAATGTATGGTATCGGTGAGAACAGCACATTGATCATCGATGAAATACAGCAAGGATATGGTGGAAGCCCGCTGCCGACACTCTCAAAAATACTTCTCGTCCAAAATAGCCTTTTGAGCGTGCAGGTCCATCCGGATGACGAGACGGTTCGCAGAACAGCAACGGGGGAGATGTCAATTTCGCAGGACCTGGAGGCGAATCCGACCGTCCGCCTCTATGATTTCGGGCGAAGACCGGGTGAATATCCCGAACTCGGCTTTCGCCTGACGACTACGGAACGGGGTTTAAGGAAAGTGGAGCCCCTGGAAGTCGCAACTGAAAATGGCGCGAAGATGAAAATGCTTGTGGCGTGTGAGGAATTCGTCAAAAGTGAATTAACCATTGACGGTGGAGAGGTCGAATTGTCACCGGTTTACGACAGTTACAGGATAGTTCACTGTGTTGAAGGTGCTTGCACGCTGGGGGCGGACGGGAAAAACTGTGATTTGGGTCAAGGCGAAACTGTTTTTGTACCTGCTGCGCTCGAAGCGAATTTGCGGATTAGCAGTAAATGCGGCTGCAGGATTTTTGACGATTGCGTTCCGCAGCTTGGAAAACTCAAGGAATGTTTGAACGGATATGGAGCGAGTCGAGAAGATCTGCGGGGTCTTGTTGATCCCCCACGTGCGGAAACGAGCTTTGGTGAGTGACTTTCAAAAAACGGGTCATGCTGATTTTGTAAAAAGTGGATGGTTCTGTGGCGAACCGGGCTTTTTCTTTCAATATTTTGTTTTTAATGTGGTAATACTGATGCGATGTGCGAAGAACTTCAGCACAAACTGCGGCAAATGAGGTTGTACGCTCTCCTGACTGAGAAACATTGCCAGAAACCATGGATGGAGACTGCGGAGGCCATTTTGGCGGGGGGAGCCGATGGGCTTCAAATCCGTGAGAAGGATCTCAGTGATCGTGAACTTTTATATCGTTGTCAGTGGCTGCGTGCGTTGACCAAACGGTGCTCCGTACTTTTTTTTGTGAACGATCGTGCGGATATTGCGAAGGTTGTGGGTGCAGATGGTATCCATGTCGGGCAGGATGATCTGCCTCCGGATAAGGTGCGCCGTATAATTGGTCCAGATATGCTTATTGGGATGTCGACCCACTCTATCAAACAGGCTGAACAGGCGGTGGAGATGCCGATCGACTACGTGGCGGCGGGCCCGGTCTATCCAACTAAGACGAAAGGATATGCGGAAGGGGGAGGGGCGAACCTGGTGGGCAGGATCAGTGACGCCGTGGATTTGCCAACGGTTGCTGTTGGGGGGATCGAAACGCAAAATGTTGCTGATATGGTGGAGGCCGGGGCGTCAGCGGTAGCGGTCTGTGGCGGTTTGTGCCGATCTTCAAAACCGGCTGCAGCGGCACGGGCTTTTAAAGATGCTTTCGAAAAAGCGGGAGAATAATTTGCGAGAAATCCCCGACATTTTACAACGTATTTGCGAGAAAAAGCAGGAAGAAATTGAGGGATTGAGGCCAGATGAGAGCCGACTGAGAGATCTGGCGGAACAGGTTGATCCACCGCGTGATTTTCGCAATCGCCTCATGCTGAACGGGGACGTGGCCTTAATTGCCGAGGTTAAGAAAGCGTCGCCTTCGGCGGGCCTAATACGAGACGATTTTAATCCGACAGATATTGCCAAAGCTTACGAGCGTGGGGGCGCACATTGCATAAGTGTTCTGACTGATGAGCCTTTTTTCCAGGGGTGCCCGGAGTATCTACAGCAGGTGAAAGCCGCAGTGAAGATTCCGATATTGAGGAAAGAATTTATTCTGGATCCTATCCAGGTTGTCCAATCTCGATCCCTGGGAGCCGATTGTGTTCTGTTGATTGTGGCTTGTTTAAGCCGGGATCAGTTGAGTGAATTGCTCGGGTTGGCCGGTGAGTGGGGCCTTGATGCTCTGGTAGAAGCTCATGACACCGATGAGTTGGAAATTGCTAAATCCTGTGGGGCTGAACTAATCGGGATTAACAATCGAAATTTGCGCACTTTTGAGGTGGATCTTTCGACGACACAACGTTTGGCGGCGGATTTGCCAGCTGAAACAGTTCTGGTTTCCGAGAGCGGAATCTCCGGGCCCGAAGATATTGAGCAGTTGAAACAATGTGGTGTGGACGCGGTGCTCGTAGGAGAGCTGCTCATGCGATCGGAGGATATTGAGGGGGCTGTGCGGCGGCTCAGCGGTATCTGACTGCGTGATGGGGTGACCGTTCTGTTTGCGTATCAGAGCTCCAGGTCGCCGAGATCCATGTCAATATCGAGGTCGCCTTTGGGGGCAGGCAGAACATGGGACATATTGGGATAAAGTTCTTCGTAGGCAAGCTGGTAAGGTTCATACATCTCCGTAATTTCGTCTCTCGGTATGTAAATGGCGGGTTCGGCCTTGTCGAGTTGATCGGCAAGCTCCAGCATGTCGAGATCTGTTGCTCCAATGTGGGCCAGCAGAGCAGCACCAAATGCCGCATCCCGTTCTTTCGGGAAGACAGCAATAGGTTTTCCCGCGATGTCGGCTTTGAGCTGAGACCACACGATGCTTTGGGAACCGCCCCCACAGCTGCGCAATTCTTCGACTTCCAGGCCTGCGCGTTCTGCGATGCGGACGTTTTGGGCGATAGCGTAAGCCGTTCCTTCCATGACCGTTTTAATGATCTCCGGCCGCGTCGTCTCCAGGGTGAGGCCGACCATTGCGCCGCGGGTCTCATCATCCCAGACCGGTGCACGTTCTCCGGCCATATAAGGCAAAAAGAGGAGACCGCTGGGACCTTCAGGTAGTGATAGCACTTCTCGTTGAATCAAATCGTAGACTGAGACATCGCTGTCTTGAGCTTCCTGGAGTTCACTCTGACACAGGGTATTTTTGCACCATACGAGGCTGGCGCCGCCGGCAGACATGGGAGCATGGTTAATAAATGCGCTTTCAACCACATGGAGGGAGACCCCGAGTTCGAAGGCATTTGATGGTTTTTCGGAGATCATTCCTATACCGCCGGACGTACCGCTGACTTCGAATGCGCAACCGGGCACAACAGCCCCGGTAGCCAGTGCTGCACAGGCCGTGTCCAGTCCGCCGGCTACCACTGGAAGATCGGGCGGAAGCCCACAGAGCTGAGCTGCGCGCCGGGAGACTTTGCCAATCACTCTGGTAGGCGGAACGACGCGGGGGATTTTCTCGACCGGGAATTCTTTCCAACGGCACATGTCCCGATCCCACTCCAGGGATTTTGCGTCGCGGGGATAGCCGATCATGTTTGAGTGGTCGGCGGAGATATCACCGCATAAACGTTCATTTATGAAACCATTGGCCGTTAAAAACCAACGTGTTTTTCGCGACACCCGGGGTTCGTTCTGGAAGAACCAATTGATTTTCGGCCAGACGAGAAAGGTGCTCGGAGGCCATCCAGTAACTTTTCTGACTTCCTGTCTGCCGAATTGTTCGGTGATCTCACGTGTCTGTTTAAGGCTTCGGGTATCCTGCCATATGATAGCTTTGCGGATGGGATTATTTGATCGGTCAACAGGGAGCAGAGGAGTGCTTTGAGAACCGACCGCAATGGCTTTTACGCTTCTTGCAGAGACCTCGTCCATGATTTTGTGTGTCGTCTGGCGAAACGCTTTCCACCAAATAGCCGGGTCTATTTCGGCAAACCCTGGTTCCGGGCGTTCTATTTTATAGCTGACCTTGGCCTCAGCTACGGACTCAGCCTCATCAGTGACAGCACGGACCCTGCATCCTGTCGTTCCCAGGTCGACTCCGATTGTGATACTGGTGCCGGGCATTTTACCCTCGTCCTTTCCTCGAAGGTGTTCTCAACAAGCCAGTCCCATGACATTCCGTCACTGGCTAAATTAAGGTTAACGTGCCCGACCGAGATCGTCAACTTGTTCTCGCACCGATTTTTGCCCGAGAATAACGGGGATGGAATTCAGCAAACCGGTACCAGGTAATTTGACCGGAATGGCTTCCTTTTATCGGTAGAGTCCGGGCTTTGTCTAAAACAATTTGCGGTGTGGAAAATTTCTGTTAAATTATGTGCGTGTAATCTGATACTCTCTAAGACGGAAGTGCTTGTTTTGACCTGCGATATTCACGCCCATTTGCATAACGAACCCGATTACGCGGATATGCTTGCGGAAACCGCTCAGGACCTCGGTTTTAACAAGCTGTGCATCAGCGGCGGGGAGTCGCGTTATGGGATGGCTTCGAATGATCAGGCTCTGGATGCGGCCGAGAAGTATCCGGGTTTATTTGTTCCTTTCGCGCAGATGAGGTTCGGCCGGGAACAGGCCGTTGATGTGGCGGAATTCAAAAATCGTGGATTCTTTGGGTTGCGGGTGAGCGCTCCGCCCGAACCGGTCGATTCGGCGCGTTTTTTCCCGCTTTATGAAGCTGCCTGCGCTCTTGAGATGCCCGTTTTGATCCACACCGGTTTCCTTCCTGTAACAGGGTTGGACAAATCTTTCGACGTGCGATGTCACCGCCACCGCCCGGTTTATCTGGACACAATCGCACGGCAATTCCCTGCTCTTAAGATTATTGGCACTTCTTTGGGACAGCCCTGGTATGAAGAAGCAGCGGAAGTTTTAAGGTTACATACTAACGTCTGCTTCGATTTGTCCGGCAGCGCCATTGCACGAAAAGGTGTTGCTTTTTTCCGATCTTTGCTTGGATCCGATACGAATGGGGTCATCGGGAATTATGAGGAAGGGACTGTTTGGTCGCAAATTGTTTTTGGTACTGGTGTGCATTATGGAGAAATCGCTTCAGTGGAACGCGATTATCAGAGACTGTTTCGGTCCCTTGCCTTATCCGATGAGACGGTTGAGGATATTATGGGAGGAAATGCTGAACGACTTGTCGGTGTGCTCGACTCATAGTAGTATGTAAGCGCCTTTTTAAGGCTTGTGTGTCTGCCATCTAGTGTAAACCATTCTGATAAATGGGTGTGATAGTGGACGGAAATGAGATAGAGATCGTGCAGGCGTGGGAGTTTACTTGTCCGGAAAGGGTCGTTTCTGTTGCAACCTCTGGACAGAGTGAAAGAACGGTCGTAACGGATGCGACTGGACAGAGCCATTTTCTGAAATCCGGAGGATCTGTCGCACAAACAGTGCCGATGGAAACTTCGATTATTGAGACCCGGGCCTCCGGAGACGGTCACGTTTTCGGCGTTCTGACCGAAGATGGCCAAATCGTGGGGCTTACACCAGAGGGGCAGGAAGCATGGACAGTCGATGTCGCATCAGAGGCCTCCGCATTCCATCCCGGCCGATTTGGTCGGGAGGTGGCGGTTGTGAGCCCCCCCTTTGACATTGCGGTTTTAACTTGTGGAACCGGAAAAGTTGAAGCTGAAATAACCTGTAGTCACGGTGTCAAGAGTCTTTTTCTGCTTGATGATGGTGCCGGAGGGGTTGTCGCCGCGGGAGCGCGGGGAGAATTGAGCCGCTGGGATTTGAGCGGGGAACCGCAGTGGAATTACAATTTGGAAGCTGACTGTGGTCGAGTGGAAGCGTGTTACGGGGCCGAAATTATCGCATTGCCTGCGACTGACGAGGGGATACAAGCCTTTTACTTCAACGGAGAGGGAGCGGGAGCGTTTGATCTGGGAGATCCGGTGACCCACGCCGGTGTAGCTCGGTCGGGAGAGAAGATATGGCTTGGTGTGGTATCCCAGGAAAAAAACATCGCCGTTATGGATCTCGAGGGGCTTATTTATTGGGAGTATAGCTTCGATGCTCCCATCGCGGATTTCTGTTTTTCCCCGGACGCGTCACTTCTCATCGTTGCGACAACTGATCGGAAAGTGGTGTGTTTCCGAGCTGTTGGTCCAGGCAGAGTTCCTGGTGGAGGAGTAGAGAATATTTCACCCACAGAAGCTTCTACGGTTGAAGAAACTTTTGAGGTGGAAGGAGCGGAAGCCCGTAAATACGTTGGTATTGGTGCCCCAAGACCTAAAGGGGCAAGTCTCATCAGAAAAGAAGAGATGTCCGGCGAGATACTTCCAGAAGAGCTGAACGGTATTTGTGTCACTCCGGGTGGTGATTATGTGGGCATTGTCTGCACTGATGGTCACATAGTGGGCTTTAACAGAAGTGGGGAACTGGTTGCGAAATCGGATATCAAATACCCCGCTGCGATCTGTAAGAAACGCTCTGATGTTTGCCTCGCTGCTTGGAACTCCAGGAAACTGGTTGGATTGGAGCTGGGGGCGGCGACTTCCTGGGAACTTCCTCTGGAACCAGGGCCAGTGCGGGCAGCTGATTGCACCGAACGATTCGATCTCGTGGCGTTTGTGAATGAACAAGACGAGCTGGTTCTCGTGCGGAGAGATGGAAAGGAACTGGCTCGTAAAGTCGTTCAACCGGGGCCTACGCGGCTTTTCGCGGCGCCTACCGGGACTACTCTGCTGACGCAAGATGCGGAGGGGCGACTGCGTTTTTTCGATGCCCGCTGTAACCTTCAGAGAAAACAGCGAGTCGCCGGCAAAGAATCTTTCGATCAGATCGTTTTGGAAGATGGCTTTTGTGCTCTTGGAGGCTCGAAAGGCCGCGTTATTGTGCAGGATATGGGTGGAAATGTTTTATGGACAGACCAGATTATGAAGTCAATAAAACGCATGACATCACTCGAAAATACACTCGCTATCTATGGCGGAGAAGATCGGTGCCTGGTTCTAAATCCATACGGGGAAATCGTCATTGAATTTGAACCACCACCAGGATTAAGCTTGATTCGAACTCCTCATGGTAAAGACCCTGTTCTATTGCACGCGAGACGAAACAGATTGACCTGTTACGGAGGGTATCACAGGAAACTTAATGCTCAGTGGAGTTTCCGGTGCGATGACAAAATAAGCGTTTTTGAAGCCGATAAGGATGCTCGTTTTGTTGCCATTGCGGCCGGGCCAAAGTTGTATTTTGTAGAAGGGCCGCAAGAATAAAAGAATTCGAGGAGACGCTGCTCTATGCTTGTTGGCGTTCTCGCAGACAGCCACGATAATCTCACGATGCTGCAGAAATCATTGATGCAGCTCGAAGAGCGAGGGGCGGAGATGATTCTACACGCCGGGGATATTGTGGCACCATTCTCGATGAAATTGTTGCTTAAGCCCGGGCTTCCGTTTGTGGCGGTTTTTGGCAATAATGACGGAGAACGTGCAGGGCTGAAAAAACTTTGTGGTAATATTTATGAGCAACCGCATCGATTTGATGTGGGTGGCCGAACGGTGGTGTTGGCTCATGAGGAGGATGCCTTGAGCCGGGCACTGGATCCCGACGTCGAGATAGCTATTTGTGCGCATACACACCGCCCGAGTATCGATAGTACAGGCCCGTTGATGATTAATCCCGGAGAGGTGGGAGCGTGGCTGACCGGCCGTTCAACGGGCGTGCTGCTTGATCTTGACGAATGCAGCGCGGAAATTCTGGAGTTCGGTCGACAGGAGGTTCCCCAATTGTGAGAACGGCGCATATGCTTGCTGCGGTGGTTGCTTTTTGCTGGATATGGACGACAGGGGGGTGCGTGGAAAGGAAAATTAATATACGATCAACCCCATCAGGAGCGGATGTCTGGCTCGACGAAAACTATATCGGGGAAACTCCGGTACAATACTCTTTTGAACATTACGGGCGTCGCAGGATACGTGTGGGGCCTGTGCGCGACGAAAAAAAGCAAATCCAATGGAAATCAGTTGAAAGACTGGTTTCAATTAAGGCCCCCTGGTACGAATGTTTCCCGATTGATTTTTTGAGTGAGGTGGTGTGGCCAGGGCGAATTACTGATGAATACGAGTTTCAGTTCAGGCTGGAAAAGGCCCGGGAAGCCCCTGCTTATTTTGGAGCGGATCGAGCCGAAGAACTAAAAGATAAGGCTTCGCAATTCCGCGATAAAGCCCTGTCACCTGTCCCCGAACAGCAAGATTAAATCCGATATGTTGAGCAAAAAGAGCGATTCAGACCGTTGGAGGAGATACTATGGCAGAGAAAATTACCGTTAAGTGTCCTGCATGCGGGAAACAGTTCAAAGCGCCCGCCGAACTGGCGGGTAAAAAGGCTCGCTGCCCATGCGGCGAAATAATTGACGTGCCGCCAAAAGGGGATGGCGGAGAAAAAGCCAACTGGTTCTACTCTATGGAAGGAGACCAAAAAGGTCCGGTCTCTCTTTCGGAACTCAAAAAGTTGATTGTGTCGGGAGAGCTTGATACGGGAAACTATGTCTGGACGAACGGACTGGATTCGTGGCAGCCGGCCGAGGATGTGGAGCAGCTTTCGGATGCAATTGCAGAAGCACAGGCTGGAGGTGACCAGGCTACGGAATTACTTTCTGCCCTCGAGGAAGAAGATGAAGAGGTTAAAGGGGGAACGCAGCTCGGAAGTCGAATTGCAAAAGCTGCAGAGAAACGGGCAACAGGGGAGCCAAAGAAGGTTGAGCAGAAAAGTGAAACTCAGGCACGGACCTCAACCTCTAACGTTCAAAAAGATTCCCCTCAAACGGCTCCAGCGACAAAACAGGCTGCACCTGCTGTGTCTGGCCAGACACAAAGCTCTAAAGCATCTGAAACGCCGAAAAAACGGGCGAAGCGGCCACTGGTCCTGGAAGTGCCCGCCTATACATTCGCGCAAATCGTCGGTGTCCTCGTGCTGATAATAGGCGCGGCAGGAATCGCCGGCGCGGTGGCGATGGTTATGATTGGTGTGGCCGAACAGACTCTGGAAGCGCTGTCGAATTATGCCATTGCCTCTTTCGCAGTGGGGGGGCTTTTTGTCGTGGGTGCGGTGATTATTTTGATGGCCAGAGAGATGGCTCAGGGAATTATTGAACTGAACGAGCGAGATGAGGAAAGTCGTTAAAAAGTAAAATGTCTAAACCGGCGGGCCCAATGAACGATACTGTATCGATTGAGTGTGAAAAATGCGGCAGAGAATTGGAGATCCCCATTGGGGAAACCGGTTGTACTATTCGCTGTAAGTGCGGTAATGTTATAGAAGTGGGAACTATCACCTCGCCCGATAGCCCGAGCGATGAGGAAGAAGAATTTTTGTCGGCGGAAGATGTCGCCCGAAAGTGGTACTACGCCAGAGGCAAGCAACGTTACGGACCTGTATCTCTTGGTATGCTAAAAAGACTGACGGACGAGGGCAAAGTCCAGCTGAGCGACCTCGCCTGGACACGGGGGATAAGAGAGTGGATACCTATTTCCGAACTTTCGCAAATCGAACGCGAATTGCCCCCACCTCTTCCCAAAGCAGAAAGCGTTGAAGAACGGCGAGAAACTCCTGAGCAATCTGATAACCCCGGTAAAGTGCCTGAAAGGAGCTTGCAGAAGGGGACCGACGAACCCGGTGCACAAAAATTGGACGAGGGCGCAGAGCAACATCTAACGCTGGGTTTTCGGCTGGTGCGCGCGGTATCCTGGGGGGTAACGCTTTTCGGTGTGCTTTTGCTCGGGCTTGTGCATCTTTTGTTGCTGGGAGCTTTCCCGGATTTGGGACCAGCAACTCGGAGCGAACAACTCAAAGTCTGGCTGGCAGTGGGTGGATTTGCTTGCGTCGCGATCGGGCTCGTCTGTAACGTAGCGTTGCGAGTTTCTCAGATGGAAAAAGCGCTGACGAAGTGAGCGCGGACGAAGAGTAACTCTGCGGCTACCTTTTTACCCAACACTCCCGAGGACCATCCTGTTTGAGTAGCGTTTGAGGACAGCTTTGCGCAACAAAACATGCCCGGAAGCTTCGAGCTGAGGGTCCTGTTCGACAATCCGAAAAGCGTCTTTGCGGGCTTGTTCCAGAACTTCGGGATCGGAAAAGTCATAGCACCGGAATTCCGGCATCCCGCTTTGTTCCGTTCCGAAAAGCTTTCCCGGGCCACGGATTCGTAGATCAGCTTCCGCAATCTCGAAACCGTCATCAGTTTCGCTCAAAACCTGAAGACGTTGTTTGGCTTCTTCGGTGGAAGGCTCAGCAAGAAGAAAACACAGACCTTCCGACTCACCTCGTCCTATCCGCCCGCGTAACTGGTGCAGCTGGGCCAATCCAAGCCTCTCGGCGTGCTGAATGATCATGACACTGGCTTCGGGGACATCAACACCGACTTCGATGACGGTTGTCGCTACCATCACTTCATAGCGGCCTTCCCGGAAACCCGCCATGGCATCACGCTTTTTTTCAGGGGTCATCTGGCCATGGATGAGACAACATTCATAATTTGAGAATAAACCTGCCGAAAGCTTTTCATACCCCTCCGTGGCGCTCGTAAGGTCGATTTGTTCATTTTCTTCCACGAGTGGATAAACAACAAATAGACGTTCTCCCTTTTCCAGCCGCGACCGAGCTGTTTCAAACGCTTTTTGCCAACGATATGGTGAGAAGACGTGCGTTTCCGTCTTTTTCCGTCCCGGAGGCATCTCGTCAATTGTGCTGACATCCATGTCACCGAAACAGGCTACAGCAAGAGTCCGTGGTATGGGTGTCGCGGTCATGATGAGAACGTCCGGCCGGGTCCCTTTTTCTTTGAGTGTTAACCGCTGTTCTACTCCGAAACGATGCTGTTCATCGACAACGATCATGGACAAATTTTTAAAATCAACGTCTTCCTGTATCAATGCGTGTGTACCGACAACAAGGTCAACTCGACCAGAGGCAATATCTTTGAGGTGAGAGCGACGTTCAGCGGGGGAACTTCGACCGCTGAGGAGCATCGTACGCACATCTGCTTTTTCCAGAAGTGATTCAAGCGTGAGATAATGCTGTTCCGCCAGAACTTCCGTCGGCGCCATTAAGGCTGTTTGGTATCCCTTGCTGCTTTCAGCGAGTGCTCCCAGCAGAGCGTAAACGGCAACCGCTGTTTTTCCGCACCCGACATCTCCCTGCAGCAACCGATTCATAGGGTTAGCCGACGACATGTCAGAACGAATTTCGTCGATGACACGTTTCTGTGCATCCGTGAACTCGAACGGGAAAAGACGGCGGATACGTTTATCGACATTAGGCCCGATTTTAAATTGATAACCATCCGCCTGTTTTACGTGTTGCCTGTGAATTGCCAACGCCGATTGGAAGACAAGCAATTCTTCATACGCAAGGCGATAGCGTGCTTTTTGGGCGGATTCCTTGTCGGGGGGAAAATGTACATTCCAAAGTGTCTCTGAAATAGGGGGGATATCCCTTTGGGCTCTGAGATTTTGTGGCACAACATCTTTTATTTGGGAAGCGGCCATCTCAAGAGAGGCACGGGTGAATTCCCGCAACCTTTTTTGATTCAGACCTTCGGTCGACGGATATATCGGGAGGATGGCTCCAAACTTTGTCGACTCTTCAGGGGTGACGCCAAGAGCGTAGTCGGGGGCTACCATCTGCGGTGTCCCGCGGTAAAACTTCAACTGTCCAAACGCCGAAATCTTTTTGTTTTCCGGAAAGGATTTTAGCCAGCCGTGCGTGGCATGAAACCAGGTCAGAGAGATGATGCCGCTGTCATCAGCCACCTTTACTACCAGGATACCGCGTCGGGGATTGCGGGTTGGACGGAATTCAGTTTCGATGATCTCACCGCAGACAACGGCCTCCTGACCTTCCTCCAATTCATGAATGGGGACTGCTTCTCGCCGGTCTTCGTAGCTGCGGGGCAGGTGGAACAGGAAATCACGGATTGATTCAATGCCGAGGTTGCCGAGTTTTTCAGCGCGTTTAGGGCCCACCCCCTTCAGATATCGTACGGGCTTGGTAAGGATAGACTGTGATGGTTTGCTGCGAGTCATAGTTCGCTTTCGAGTGGGTGCATTGCTGCCGAGATCTAATCTTTATCTACAGACCCATTCCAACAGTAAGTGCAGAGATTGGATTTTGGCAAACCAATCGCGTCGACGACTTCCTCCATGGTGAGATAAGTCAGGCTGGTGGCACCGATGTCGCGGCGGATCCAATCCACCATTTGCTTATATCCCTTCGTCGTGGGGTCGAGATACTGAGACACATCTCCAACTTCTCTACCTTCCAACTCCCGAATGGCTTTTCGGGCAGCCAGCTCTCCTTTTGAACGTGTCGAAATGCTGTATCGGCAGGGGAACATCAGAGGTGGGCATGCGACACGAATGTGTATCTCGTCGGCTTGTGCTTCATGCAGTTTAGTAATGGTCAGGTTTTTGAGCTGAGTCCCACGGACGATTGAGTCTTCACAAACGACGAGCTTATTATCCCGGATGATATCTTCGATTGCGATAAGTTTCATTCTGGCAATTCGATCCCGCACCTTTTGTGATGGGGGGATATAACTGCGACCATAGCCGGCTGTGTATTTCACAAGAGGACGCCGGAAAGGCTTGCCACTCTCGATCGCATATCCGATTGCGTGGCCGGTACCACTATCGGGGACGCCCGAGACGAGATCAGGTTGGATATTATCTTTCTTCGCAAGAGCCTGCCCGCAGTGCTCGCGGACGCTTTCGACGGAAACGCCTCGATATGTAGACGCCGGATAGCCAGTATAGATCCAGAGGAAAGCACAGATTTTCCCCCCGCCCGGTGGATCACATCTTGGCTGCATCCCATCCGCGTCGAAATACACAATTTCCCCGGGCTGGATGTGTTTTTGTATTTCAAGACCGAGGTTTGGGAAAGCGCAGGTTTCGCTCCCGGCTGCTACAGTCCCATCTCGCTGTGCAATGGCAAGAGGCACACGGCCAGCCTGATCGCACGCTGCATAAATCCCTTCTTCGGTCATCAGGAGCAAAGATAGAGAGCCTTCTATGAGGTCAAAAAGACGCTGGAGGCCCTCAACAATGTCCTCGGCCTGAGCAATAATTTTCGCGGCGAGTTCCGTGGTATTGATCTGCCCGTCTTCGATTTCGCTGAAAGTTACTCCTTGTTCGATAAGGTTCTGGGCAAGTTCCTCACGATTGCTGACCAATCCAGAAGTAACCAGGCTGCAGGTGCCGAAACGGGCTGCGACGGCGATGGGCTGAGGATTGCTGTCGCTGATTACGCCGAGACCCATGTTGCCGCCGAAAGAGTTGTAAAAGTCGTAAAAAAGGTTCTTGAACTGGCCCCGTGCGATCCGGTGAATTGCGCTGTGCAACTTATCGCCCTGGATTGCGAGCCCCCCAAACTCCGTCCCGAGGTGAGACTGGTAATCCGTTCCGTAATAAAGATCTTCCATACAGTTTGTCTGAGAGCAGACTCCAAAGATACCGCTCATTGTTTGCCTCTCAAAAGGTTGCTTGGGTTCCGATTTTCAACTGAAAATATAGCAGATTTTATCTTACTTTTACAGCGGGGGAGGTTCAGACTTTTCTCGCTTTCTTTTTGCTGTCATTGCTGGCGGTGTTTCTAAGACGCCGACGGGCCAAACGGGCAATGCGGTGCTTACCCAGAAAATCAAAACCGTCAATAATCTTCATCATGATTTCTCGGGCAACAGACTGGCGTTGCTCCGCGCTAACCGACCGGGAAGTGTCGCCTCCAAAGCGAAGAGGCTCTCCAAAATAAAGCTGCACACGACCCGCTCGGGGTAGCAATCTTTGCAGTGGCCAAACATCATAAGCGCCATCGACCGTGACAGGAATCACAGGGGCGTTTGTTCTAATTGCCAGGGCTCCTGCGCCGGGACGCGGAGATTGAGGGAGACCATCTTCCGTCCGCCCACCCTCCGGGAAAATACCGCAAACTTCCCCCCTTTCAAGAGCACGGAAAAGATGGCGGTAAGCGTTAGGGACGCGGGGAGATTCTTCAACGGGAGAAGGATTAAAAAGTTTCATAAGTGGGCCGATTAGCGGATAATGGAAAAACTTTTGGAGCGCCATATAGGTGATATGCCGATGCACAGCCATGCTGATGAAGATGGGATCGTAGTACGATTGGTGGTTTGAAGCAAGAATGGCCGGCCCTCTGTCCGGTATGTTCTCAGTGCCAACCCATCTCAAGTGATGCAGTAAAGCGATAGGGGGGTAGAGCAGAATTTTCCCAAATTGATCCCACAAAGGTTCTTGCTGTCGATCCCTATTATTTTCGGGAAGAGTCATGAATTTTGACCTTCCAGACAAAAACCATTCCGATGCCCATTGTGAGGATTTGGACCAGAAGAGCAACTCGATATCCGCCCGTCGGAGAGCCACCAAACGGAATATCCGCAAGAACCCCGAAAAATATCATCCCGATCATGCTGAGTTTATGGCCGACATTATAGAGCCCAAAATATTTTCCGATCTGACCTTCTGGCGCGAGGCTGAGCAGCATTCGCCGTCCGGCGACCCACACCGTGCTCAGGCCGTAGCCGCCAAAGATAATAAAAGCTGGATAAAAAGTCCAGGGACTGCTTGAAAGCCCGCATACGGCGACAGCAATGATGAACGCCACTCCGGCGGAAAGGAAAATGGGTCGGGAACCGTATCGATCGCTGAGCCAACCTCCTATAATCCCCATAATAAGTGCCGAAATTGCGAAAGGAATCATCCAGAACATGACTGTCTGAAGTGAGAGCCCCAGAACGTGTTTAACATAAGGAGCATAGCCGATAATTGTCGCGTTTAAAGCGTCAACGCAGAGAAAATTGCCGATCAAAAAGAGAAAAATTGATTTTTTGCGGGGAAGTCGTAGAATCGTGGCGACCGTGCGTTTGTAGGCTGTTTTAAGGACTGCAACCGGCTTTGGGATAGGGGGATGGGCCGGGCGCTCCGGAACCAGGATGAAAAGCGGCAAGCTGAACAGAAGGAACAAAACGCCGGCGAGTGTAAAAAGTGGAGTCAGGGGATGGGATGGAGCGATGGGGCGGTAAAGACGGGTTATAAATATCGCGATCGGGAGAGAAAATGCCACACCAGCGTAACCAATTCCGACTCCAAGCCCGCTGATCAGGCCGCGCCGCGAGGGTGGACTTGCGAGGGGCAGTAGGCTGTCATACAGGGGAAAACATGCGTTATAGGCAAAATTGGCCAAAAAATACAGCACCAGTATCATCCATGCCTGGTATGCCCCCGTAATTGCTGAGCAAGCTGCGCAGCAAAGCGCCGTGAATAAAAATAGAAGATGTTTGGATCCTCCTGTACGGTCCGCATACTCACCGATGAAAGGCATTACGAGCCCCCCGAGGCCCATCGATGTCGCGGCCGTCAGAAAAGTGTATTTCTCAACACCGGTGAATTCCTTCACGTGAAGAGCAATGGCGAAGGAAACCACGACAGCCGAATAGATGGTATTCGCAAAATCATACAGCGCCCATCCAATCGCCCGGGGCCATTCGATCTGATAAACAGTACGAGGAGAACTCTGTGGCACTGACTGATTCCTTTTGTTGGGTAGGGGAGAGTCTTCAGGACATCCTGATGCTCATATTGTCGGGACGTCGACCGCTATTTGCAAGTTTATGTCCTCGCATAGTTAGCATTGTTTTCCGTTCCACTTGATTTTGTGCGTTCAGCCGTAGGGAGGCCATTCTGGCGGACCAATTCTCCGTTGCGGCGTCGCAGGGACCCGTCTGGGTCACCTTTGGCGCCACGCCTCGAACTGACCTCGGCAACATTGCTCTGAACGCACAAAATCAAATGGAACCGACCATTTACCTCTCTGCGAAGTCGGGAAAATGTGATGAAAAAAAGCGAGGGAATTTGAATCATTGCGCCGGGGCGATTACAATTCCAGCTCTTATTTGTCGCGGTCCATTACTTCAAAGTGGAAAAATTCTGTATGGCATATCCCAGCGTCCAGGGACAATTCGCTGAGAGCGAGCGGCCAGTTACCTTCCGCAGTCTGGTTGTCGGCGCCTTTTTTTGTGCGCTTCTCGGCGTGGCCATCCCTTATTTCGACATACTTACAAGCACCTCTGAACTGGGGGGATGCCATTTCCCCGTTGGACCAATCTTCAGTTTGACCGTAATCATTCTGCTTCTGAACATCCCCCTTAAAATGAAGGGGGTCCTGGCCAGGGGACTTTGGGGAGCGGGGCTGGGAGCGTTTGTGGCATTCGTTGTGGTTCATTTATCCGGTATGAGCCAGATTTCTGCCCTTCTTACCTTTGGGACAGGAATAATCCTCTTTGCCGGTCTGGTGATTGGACTGGGATTCCGTGGACCACTTAATGCCAAGGAACTGCTCGTTATTTTCAGCATGATGCTGATCTGCAGCGGCATTCCCACCTTCGGGCTGATCAGTCAGCTGCTGCCAATGGTGACTTCGTGGCAATACCTCTCTCCCGATAGCGGTTGGGCTGATTCGTTCTTTAACCTCATACCCGAATGGCTGGTTGTAGGCGATCCTCAGAAGATGCTGACCGGAAAAGAGGCGGGGCTCAATTTTCAACAGATTAGCCGTGAACATTTTCTGGCCATTAAATGGTTCTATGAGAAAGTTCCGGAAGGCAAAAGTATTCCCTGGAAACCGTGGATACATCCGCTCATTACATGGGGTATTTTCATCACTTTCCTCTACGGCTACATGTTCTGCTGGACATCAATTCTCCGCAAACAGTGGGTTGAAAGGGAAAAATTGCTTTTCCCGCTGATGCAACTGCCGGTTGAGATGGCCAAGAATGAGGAAAAACCGAGTATTCTCAGCCCCCTTTTCAAGAATCCATATATGCTAATCGGCCTGGCAATACCTCTTTTGCTCCACAGTATTCTTCAGTTCCACGACTATTTTCTGGGTGAGTTACAAAGCAATTTCCTCAGAACGCGCGCCAAACCGTTCGTTGGAACGAATTTCAAGGATTTCGGCGATGTCAACCTGACCGTCTATTTTGCTGTCATTGGATTCTGCTATCTGCTGAGCACGGAAATTACGCTGTCAGTGTGGCTTTTTTGGGTTGTTAACCGGTTCCAGAGAGTTGCTTATGAATGGATGGGAACCCCGGGACTCGTTTCGCAACCCGGTCAGGCCGGAGCGGCTCAGTTTATTGGTGCTCTGGTAATATTTGTTCTGTTCGGCTTATGGGCGGCGCGACGACATCTCTGGGATGTTGCCCGAAAAGCTTTCATAGGAGCCCCTGATGTCGATGATAGCCGGGAACTAATTGGTTATCGGGGTTCGCTGTTTGGGCTGATAATATGTCTGCTCGGTTTGATTGTCTGGTGTTTTGTGATGGGAATGCAGATTTGGGTGGCCATTTTTGTTTTCTTCGCCTTTACAATCGCCATCATCGGCGTTACCCGTGCCGTCGTCGAAGGAGGGCTGCTCTTTGTTAAGATCGAAAGTGCAAAACCCATCGATTTCATACGGAATCTAACCGGGACGAAAGTCATCAGTGGTTCCAGTCTGACTGTGCTCAGTTTCATTCAATACGTGTCGATGTTCGATTTGAAAACACTCCTGATGCCGGCTCTGATGCACGGTTGTAAGGCCCGAGATACCGTTAATGATAGGTCGAAAAAGACGCTACTCGCTTTCATTATCGCCATTGTGATAGTGATAATTGTCAGTGGGGGAGCAACAATGTGGGGCTGTTACAAACTCAAAGGTGCCAATAATGTTCATGGCTGGTATTATATTAATGGTCCCAGGGGAATTGCCTTTAACCCGTTAAAATCATGGATTGACCCCGGGAAATCACCGGAGCCAACCGGAATGGCGTTTATGGTCGGCGGGGCACTGGTGGCCGGAGTTCTGATCTTTATGAGGCGGACTTTCCCCTGGTGGCCACTGCATCCTCTGGGCTATATCATGAGCCAGGGCTATTTCGAAAGCAGCCGCATCGCTTTTTCGTTCTTCTTGGGGTGGTTTATTAAGTCGATGATATTGCGATTTGCGGGCGGAAGATGGTTCAAAAAATTGAGGCCACTGTTTCTGGGACTTATCCTCGGTGAGTTTGGGGCCGCCGGTCTATGGTTGGTCATCGGGCTTATTCTCAAGGAACCCGGACCGCGCGTCTTTCCGTAAAGCGTTCTTAAGCCAACGGCCTTTCTGCCTGCAAACTGTTTGATTGGGGAGAGACCGAAAAATCAGCGGGCTACCGGCGGGGCGAAAGGGCAGTCGGTTCGTGATTTTGGGATTGGGACAAGCACCTGGTTGTTGGCGTATTTCTCTCAGATTTCCGCCGGATTCGGGTTAATGCGAAGCTTTGGTTGAGTTTTTATCAGCAGAAATGGAACAGTTATGGCAAATCGGCCAACGGATCATAGAAACCTCGATCTGACCCAATTAAATCTCGATGTTGTGCGGGGAGAAGCGGGGGGTAAAGTTATCTGGCAACCCAGGATAGGGGCGTGGTACAACGACAAAATGTTCGAGGGTGAACCGCTGCCGGAGCCGTATCGGGGCATGTCGCGCGTCGAGCTTTTTCAAGAACTCGGCTGTTCTAACCGCCTTTACGAATTCAATGCATGTTTCGTTTCACACGAGGATGAATCCGTAGACCGCGCCACGAACGAACTCGGAAATGACAAATATGAGGTAGTTGTCGACACTCCGGTCGGGAGCCAGAGATCGGTTTATCGCCGAAGCCCGAATACCACCTGGCGCTTGCCGGAAAAATGGCCCATTTCGGATCCCGATGATATGAAAGTGGCGATCTGGCGCGAAGAGCGACGCACCTGGGAATGGGATCAGGAGAAATACGAGGAGCTTCTGGATACATGGCACGGCCTGGGCGCGCCCACAATGTATATTTGCCGCACGAGCATCCAGAAACTCTTCGTCGAAGATATGGGACCTCAGGCCGGAATCCTTGCTCTGGTTGATTATCCGGATCTCTGTAAAGCTTATTTCGACGCGCTTGAAATCACCCAGAATAGACTTGTTGACGTTATCAACCAATCGCCGATTGAAATTATCAACTACGGGGATAATGTCCACGCCGGTACCTGCACGCCAAAGCTGTTTGAGGAGTGCGTCCTGCCCGTTTACCAGCGTCGCACCGAACGGTTGCACGAGGGAGGGAAATTTGTGCACGCCCACTGGGACGGGGATTGCGGTCCGCTGCTGATTTATGCACAAGAGACGGGACTCGATGGAATAGAAGCCATCACGCCGAAACCCCAGGGAGACGTTACGCTGGAGGAGACCAAAGAAGCTCTGGGGGATATGTTTCTCATCGATGGCATACCGGCCGTTTACTTCGACGAAACCTATCCTGCAGAGGTGCTTGTGGATTGTGCGAGGAAATGCATCGACTTGTTCGCCCCGAACCTGGTCCTGGGTATCAGCGATGAAATATCGTCAACGGGCAAGATCGACCGCGTCAAACTCGTGGGCGAAGTGGTCGACGACTACAACGCGTCCCTGTGATTGGTTTGGGATACAGTTATTTTTCTTCCACGTGCGCAGCCAACTCAAAGTGTCGATAGTATCCCGCCGTCAACGTAGATGATCTGGCCGTTGACGAAACTGGAAGCTGAGCTGGCGAGGAATACGGCGGTGCCTACAAGTTCCTCCGGTTCACCCCAGCGTCCTGCGGGGGTGCGGTCGACGATCCAGCTTTTCTGAATGGTGAGAATCGATTGATTCTTTACTGGAACAACTGGGCAAAAGTATACCAGAGCGCGCCTTACGGTTCTTTACGGGTGTGGGATCGTGAACATCCGGACGTGGCAGAGAAGAAGAAAGGTTGAGGTGCACGGAACATCTGCATCAGTATGCTCTGTGATTTGGGAGGGGTAACAACGAACGCAGAGAGGGGGTTCTCCCATTACTCTTCTACTTATTGGCTGACCGATTCTGTGCTCTCCAAATGGGAGGATGATGGTGTGGTCTGCAGGCCAAGGAATTATGCCAGTTTGCCGGTTGGATCCCTGGGAAAACTCGTTTCTGCACGACAGTCAATAAGATTTATCTGCCAGGGTCTTGAAGTGGTAGCTCCACCAGCCTTTGGTGCGCATGGTGGCGTCCTGCTCAGGGGTTATGGAAATCCACTTGGACATACCATTTGCATATGTCGCATTGAATCCGTCATCACTGTGCACATGCAAGGTATTTCCCCAGCCCCAGTATGTCATGGGCAAAAGACAGATAACAATTGCCTGGGGGGTCTTAGGTTTCGTGATAACGTTTCCGGTGCCCGGGTGGACTAGCGGCGCACCTGCTATGTTGTTTGGGAACTTGGCGCCGAGTTGCCGATGATAATAACTAACTCGTTCGCTCCAATCATATATTGGCGGACAATTTGCCCATGTTGGTGAGCGTGGGACGTAGCTTGCACGTGCCCATGCGTCGGGATCAAGGCCCTGTTCCATGCGTTTGAACTGTTCTCTGGCCGTCGGAAGCCAGCCCTCGTTCCAGGGACAGCCGGGATCGTAAAGGACATCCAATGCCGTATACTGGGGCACCAGGTTGCCGAGATTCATTTTATCATCGTGCGTGAACGTAAACCCTGCCCAGTTGCTCCAGTTGTTTGCCACGATACTGTTGGTGTAATTCATCGAAGCTGGTGCGACGCTGTGTTCATTCCAGTCCTGAACGTAACCGTTGTAGGCGAGGAAAATCTGGTGGTGGTTGCCCAGGCACGCCGTAGCTACAGCTGCCGTGCGGGCCTTTTCCAACGCCGGCATGAGCATCGCAGCGAGAATTACAATAATCGCAATAACGACCAGAAGCTCGATAAGTGTGAAACCTGCTGAACGCGTTTGCATTCGGCCTCCATAGAAGTTGAACTGTTTGTCGAATAGAATAATATCCGTACTCGATCCTAACTCTGGGGACGTGAAAAAGCAAATATAGCTTCGCAAAAACGCAACTTTGTCACTCGATGCACTCCTTTCGCCCAAATTGTGTTGAGGCGATATGTGACGTTAATCAGGGATACAGCCCCACAGTAGTGGATGTAGATTCGACCGTGTATTAGTTTTTCTGGTTGTTTAAGGTCCGTTGGATGCCAGGGTTCTGACAGATATGGTTGGCCCTGGTGTGCTGACTGGTCCAGCACCAGACCGTCGTCCCAATGAGCGAGTATGAAACTCGCTTCGGCCCCGGGCTGTAGCTCAGGCAATTCAATGCCGGCCAGCGCTGGTGGGGAACGGCTGCACAGATCCCAGGCAGCATGGAATGAAAGGCCGCCCCGGGAGATGAGGAATTCGACGTTGCGATCAAGCTGAAACCAGGCGCCAGATAACAATTCACTATCGGCCAGATGCATGCGCCCGCTGGGTTCAATAACAAATTCTCGACCGCCCATGCAACTATAGTGGCCCGGCTCGCAGCCAGAAAACCCGCTGGCGTCACTTACCATGAAACGACGCTGGCTCCGCGTTCTATGGCGGCACGTATCGTTTTGGCCTCGGGAGAAGCGTGACCAATGGCTGCGATCTTGCCATCCGCAACAGCAGCTGCCAAGAATTCGAGACCGCCGGGCTGTTCAGGCGGTACATTCACCATCCGGACTTGCCGACCGATTGCCTCATCGATTTGACGGACACAATCGTAGTCGGGAGTGCGTAACCAATCACGGTTATGGGCTCCGCGCCATCCATCTTCGGGCGAAACGAAGATACCTTCGTGGAATACGCCGGTGAACAGTGAGGCGAGGTCAGGTCGTTCGTCAAGCCACTGGCCCAGCTGGGCTGCACTTTGTAACAGGGGCTCTTCAGGATACGTTGTCAGCGTTATCAAACAGCGACCGACGCCGTGCCGGCGAAGGAGACCTGCAACGTTTTCGAGGTGCTCCACGGAAACGTCATGCAGTTCGTTGTAATAACGCCCCAGGGCACCGTTTTGCTGCAGATCGACGAGCACCGGCAAAATCCAGGGAAGCGCGTCATCGGTTCAATTTTACGTATGTGCTCGATGGTGCGACCGTCGACGGAGATCTCGAGGGCTGTACCGTCCGCCTGTCGTCCTCGATAATTTGACATTACTTTTTCTTTTCAGGAAGAAACGATTTGACAGGCGCAAAGAAGCAAAGTATTCTCAAGTACTGTAGCCATAGTGATACAGACATTCAAGTATTAAAAGAGAGCTTGAATGCACTATTTGGGCTGTTAATCGAACCGTACGCCGCTTATTCATGCATAAGCGAGCGGATATTATATGTTTGTCCGCGGGTGTCCGCGGGCTGTAAAGGTTGTATAATTGTACCCATGTGATCTCACATGCGGGGAGAAGAGATGTCCGGGAACAAAAAAAACGGCCGGCAAACCGAGCGTGTGGTGGACGGGGTTGAGCTGGGTATTCGCGAGGGCACGTTTGCACCGGGAACGCCGATACCGTCGTATCGTTCGCTCAGCGATCTGTACGATGTAAGTATCAATACGGTAAGACGCGCCATAGATATTCTGGTTGGGAAAGGCTTGTTGTACCGAAAAGAACGGAGCGGGACCTATGTTCGCGCGGAGCTTTCGACGGAAAATTCAAGCGATTCAAACGGTTTGAACTGCGTAACGGTGATTGAGAAACCCCAGCCGTTGTCTCGCGCCGGCTTCCAGCAGGCATACATGGCGGGTTACACCGAGGCGATGGAGCACCTGGATATCAAGATGCGTTTCGAGGTCTGGCAAAAAAATCTTGATGATTTTGGAGTCCTGATTGCGGATCGTTTTTCGGCGAAAGACCAGGGGTGCGTGTTGGTTAATTTTGTCGATAGAGATTTTATGCAATGGTTGGATCGAATGGACCTGCCTTTTGTCGTCCAATACTACTGTTATTATCCTACAGAGGAGTTGCCGCCGCATGATCGTGTTTACGTCAACAAGATGAAAGCTGGCTTTGAAGCCACGCAACATCTACTGGATATTGGTCATCGACGGATTGGTTTCGCGGGACATTCCCGGGCGTCGGACAATCTACCGGGGCTGTACGACGGGTATCGTGCTGCCCTGCTGCGTGCAGGGACCGGACCACGTAGCGGGGATATTATGGAATTTTCTACTGACGAAGTCTCGGCTGCGCTTTCGCCTGTGCGGAAATTTTTGGGCCGAAATAATCTCCCAACAGCTGTGTTCTGCAAAACCGATGCCCTGGCCATTGCTTTTCTGAAAGTGGCACCCGAAGTGGGGATCCACGTGCCGGATGATTTAAGCGTGGTGGGGTTTAACGACCTGCCGGCAGCAGCAAAGTCGGATCCGCCTCTGACAACCATAGCCAGTCCTCGCCGGTTCCTCGGGAAAACGGCGGTGGAATTATTATTCTCGTCAGCCTCAGAGGACAGGGATGGTCCACAAGAACGTGTTCTGGGTTGCCATCTTTTGTTGCGTGAGAGCACGGCTCCCGCGGATAAGGCTGCGAGTGGCGTTATTTTGTGAACTAAAACAAAACTATAGGACAAGTAAAGGAGAAATGGATGCGTAAGAGAGCGCTGGGAAGAATACTCGAATTGCGTTCCATAGAATGGGCTTATGAAACTACCAGAAAAAAGAAAAGGTATGAAAACCACGGTTTCACGCTCATTGAGCTGCTGGTTGTAATCGCTATCATTGCCATTTTGGCCGCGATGTCGTCGCCGGGCATGTCGCCTATTCGCCCGAATACGATTGGCTGCATGCCAAATTCTGGGGTCGTAAGGCGGATGGGTCCTATATCTCAGGTTATTACGTGTATGAACCTTGATTGAAAAGTAATTTTCGGATCGCTAAGCGGCCCAAGAATTTGTTTCCTTCAGCGCAGGAGCTTGGCCAAATTAGGATTACGAGTAATCACATGATTGGCAGTTTTTTCGCGGATAGAGCGCTCGCGATTCTTGTAGCCTACTTGATTCTGCTTGTCACGATTATCCCTGCTGGAGCGTTCGATCTCGTCCGCGACGGGGAACCTCGGGCGAAGATCTACGTCGATACGCAGGGAACGCAAAAGAAAACAGCCGATATCCTCCGAAATGCATCAGGTTGGTTGAAGGAAGCTGTCAGAAAAGCCACCGGCGCTGAGCTGATTGTTGTGGACAAAGAACCAGCGGGGGCATCGATCGTTCTGGCGCGTTCCGTTCGGTATCCTGATATTGCCCGGCAAGCAAAACTGCAAAAAGATAATATCGATGCTTTTGCGGTGGTGACCGGGGACAATCGCGCCTACATCCTCGGCCAGAGCGAACTTGCGGTACGGCACGGCGTTGCCACACTCCTGCACGGGTGGGGTTTCCGCTATTTTAACCCGTCTCCTCGATGGTGGATCACGCCGAAACGTGACGATCTGGCCATCAAGGAAACGTTCGCTGAAGCCCCGGGGATGCGCGGGCGGCGGATATGGTATGCCTATGGGGTACGACATCGAAAATTGAAGGAGCGCTACAATCGATGGGCCGCGGCCAATCGACTCGGCTCCGCAGCCGGCTTCAGCACGGGACATAGCTACGGGAATATCGTCGGACGAAATAGAAAAGAATTTGAAAACCATCCCGAGTATTTGAACATGCTCGAGAACGGAGAACGTTACAAATTGAAGCGGGGGGGGCGTTTCAGCGGTAAGTTCTGCTACTCCAATCCAGACCTCGTAAAACTGGTCGTTGCCGACCGCATCAAAAAACTCGAGCAGAGACGAAAGAACAACCCCTACGCATTTATGGTTTCAGTGGATCCCTCAGACGGAGGAGGAACCTGTCACTGTGAGGATTGTAAGGCGCTTGGAAGCTCAACTGACCGCGTAATTTACCTGGCCAATCAGGTCGCAAGGGGATTGCGTAAGAAACATCCGGGAGCCTGGGTGGGTCTGTATGCCTACGCGTCACACCGCCTGCCCCCGACCATTGAGGTGGAGCCGAACGTCTACGTGCAGGTGGCGATGGCTTTTAACAGAACCCGCTACAGCCTGCCGGAACTGGTCAGCAAGTGGGCCGAGAAAGTGTCTATGCTGGGATTGCGGGAATATTACGGCGTTGAACACTGGGATTGGGGTCTGCCAGGCCGGATTCGAGGCGCGTCCGTCGCCTACCAAAAGAAATGGATCCCTTACTATTACAAGCGGAATGTGAATGCCATTAATGCCGAGAGCAATGCCAACTGGGGCGGCCAGACGCTCGGGTTTCTGGTGGCCGCGCACTTGATGTGGGATCCCCACGCGGATGTCGCGGCGATTCTGGACGATTACTACCAGAAAGCCTTCGGGAAAGCGGCCGGTCACATGCGGAAACTTCAGACGAAGTTCGATCAGAGACCGTCATTTCGGCTGTCCAAAATGCTGAAATTGTTCGAACCCCTGGAAGCAGCTTATCAGACGGCCGAACCCCCCGATGTTCGCAAACGCATCGTCGATATGATGGCATATTTGCACTACGTTTTGCTCTACAGGGATTACAGCGTGGAGGCATCCCGAAGCGATAAAGACGCCGAATACGCGGCTCTCAACACGTTGATGCAGTACGCATGGCAGACGCGTCTGCGAGGAATGGTTCATTATTACGCGCTTGCAAGGCGTTTGTGCAATGCCAAACCAATTCGGGACGGCCGTTTTGAGTTCCACATGTACGGGCATGGGGAAGGAAAGAAAAAACCGCCGGTCTGGAAAGTCGGGGGAAAACAGCGTGACGAAGACATTAAGGAACTGTTTGGAGCCCGTACCATTAAGGGAGAACTTGAAGACGAAGATATCATACGCCTTTTCCGCTCCGACCTGCGGCGGCTTGAGAAAGCTCCTGATCCGTATAAGACGTACTCGTCTCGACTTGAACGGGTAACTGTCCCTGTCACACGGGGCACCGATCCTGGCAGAGGAGGAAGCGGGGATTTTCAGAGCCGCGCCGGGCCAGTTCACGCTGTGCTGGTTGCGGATCAGCGCCAGACCATACGGTTCAAAATCCAGAGTTTGTCCGGTAGTACAACCATCCGGATTCTCGGCGAGGACGAGCGGGCGATTCTGGAAAAGAAAATCGATAAGAGTGATACGGGAAAGATCGAACTCGAGCTGCCAGAAGCCGGCAGCTATCCCGTCCGAATCAAGGGCGCGTTTCGCCTGCATGTGCCGCGCGAAACACCTCTGATGTTCAGCGCGTCCTATAAAAATCCTGTGTGGATCAACTACAGTGGCCCGCATTATTTTTACGTGCCGAAGGGGACCGAACAGATCATTTTTAATGGCACTCCACGGCTGAGCCTGATTGTGCCGGGGAAGGGACGACGCGATTTCTCATCGGCGGACCGTGCGAAAGGCAAAAATTACGTCGCCCTGGATGTCCCCGAAGGTGCCGATGGACGCGTCTGGCGGACGATGAATCAGACACGCGGAAACGTGCGGCTTATCAATATCCCCCCGTACATGAGTTTCTATCCCGACCGAATTGTCGTGCCAAAAGAGATTGCTGAGAAAGATAATGTGAAGCTCGGATGGAGCGACTTTGAGGAAGAAAGGTAGGATATGTTTGGTAAATACCCTGGCGCAGTGGTGTTGTTTTTGTTCGTGGCATTTTTGGATGCGGGGAGACTGATGGCGAGGGAGAGCAAACTGACGATCCCGGCAAAAGATTTTGTCGGAGGCTGCCACTCAACTTTTTACAAGGGAAACGATGCGAAATACGGTGAAGGGTATTCGTATCGGGGCGCGCGCAAGGTGTCCATTTTTTCACGGGGCGTGGAAGGCAATTCCATAACCGCTCGATTCACGCTGAAGGGGACCCCGCTGGGAGAATCCGCACTGAAAATTGTGGGGCTGGATGATGGAAAGAAGGGAAATGTTCCCATCCGTGTGATTCTGAATGGCAAGATCGTTCACGAAGGCGAGACTGTTTTCAAGGATAGCCCGCATATCTATACGCCACGAGGTTGGACGCCCCAGACCATCAAATTACGGCGGGAAGTTTTTGTCGAAGGCAAAAACAAGCTCACAATCGAGAATATGGATGATGGTCACGAGGACTCGCTCCGCTGGATGTTCGTCCACCAGGCAGAAGCTGTCTTTCCGGAGGGCGGCGTGAAAGGAAAAGTTGAGCGGGGTGAGGATTTCATGGGCCGACAATATCTTCAAGGATTGGTGGAGCCGATTGTTTACCCGGCGGCTCTCAAGCATAACACGATCCACCTCATAGAAGACCGCTTCTTGCAGCAAGGGTTTACGGCGATGGCAGTGGGCAAATACAACGGCCGCAAGGTCAGGGCGGTCATCGAAATCTCTCGAAGTGTGGAGGCGCTGGTGGTTCGGGGGCAGGAACTGAACCGCGAAAATATCGTCCGCGACAAGGTCCCGTATCAGCGGTTGACCGTGGCGTTCAAACTGAAGACTATGTCGGGGCGCCGGATCCATTACTACGGTTATCCGCTTCTGGCCCTGAAACCTGATAAATCCGGTCGGTTGCCCGATGCGCACGTTCACATGGAAGTGGATGGAGATCCTCATCCTGAAAAGACGTTCGGTATCAAGGCCTGGCCGATTCACCGGGACCACAAGCGACCGGAGAATTTCAGTCTCGGAGTGTGGGGAGCGTCACGACCGAAGGACAAACGGGTGGCCGCGGATTACGGCGAGTTGCTGAGAGAAAACGGTTTCGCGCTGGTTTTCGGGACCACCAACAGAGGGGAGGCGAATTTTTTCCACGAACATGACATAAAATACTATACTCGTTTCGGCCCACATCATCCCAGCGAGAAACATCCCACCGTCAAATGGGATGGAAGCACAAATCCCCGAGAAGCAGATCCGCTTTATCTGATCTACGGCGAAGATGCCATGCAACTCCCCACATTCCAGCGTGCCATACAAGCGGCCGAAAAAGACTGGCTGGACGGGGTCTGCTGCGATTACGAACTGATGGCGGATTCCTGGAGTGACCGATCGATTCGCGAATTCAAGAAATTTATTAAGCCGAAGAAACCGCGTTTAGCCCAATACAGCAAAGAGAAATTGCGGGAGTTGGCCACCGATCCCGAGACCGGGCAGTACTCCCCGTTCCCTGAATGGCAGGATTACCGCCGGTGGCTCAATGCGAGAATTGTGGGCCGTATGCAGGACGAGATACATAAGATCCGCCCTGATATGCCCTATTTAAGTCTCGCCTCGGCGAGTGATATGCCCTGTTACTGGTGGAACGCGAGCGGAAGAGGGCGGTTCCGGTTGGAAGATCTTGTGAGAGAAGTGGATCAGGTCGCCTGCTCCGTCTACCACTACGACAACCCGGGTGGTTTGCCTTCGATCCCGGAGATTGTCAGGACGGCCCACCGGTTTTCCGAAGGCCAGGATGTGGAGATACACCTGATCGGGATTTTCGCCGGAACGCTCATTGAACTCTATCGCTACGATAAGGTGCATCTGCCGGCGTGGGCGATGCGACTCGATATTGTGCTGGCCGGCGCAGAGGGCGGAAATGCCTTCCACTTTTTCCGGGGTGACCAGCTCGACGGGGAATATTTTTCAGCGGCTTCGCGGGCCCTGCATGAACTCGCTGTTCTGGAGCCTCTGTTGATGAAAGGGAAGCCGGCTGATGAGCGGGTGAGGATCTCTTTTCCGAAGAAACCTGACTATACCCTGGCGCGAAGTTCGAACCACACCTTCGGCAGCAAATTATTGTGGGCTGGAAGTTTGGATAAACAAAGGAAAGCGATGCTTCGCGTTCTGCCGGACGGACGGTTGCTGCTTTTGCTGTTCAACTTCATGGATGTCCCTGCTGATATGAAAGTCATGATTCAGGGCGCACTGCCGGCCAAAAGATATGAGCTGAAGACGCTCCTGGCGGGAGAGGAGTCGGGTCCATCGGTGGTTTCTCCGGCCGAGGGATTCGTGCAAAATGTATCATCTCGCGACCTGAGCGCGTTACTTTTGAACCCCACAGACGGCGATTGATATTCTGAAGTTGTTTTTGGAGATGAGATTGAGTTGATCTGACCCGTGAGGAAATCGCCTGGCCTTAGCGCAGAAGTTGGTATGTGCTTAGCCTGTAAAATTCCGTTTCGTAGGTCATTGCGAGCCCATCGCGAGATGGGCGAAGCAATCTCGTCGTTTTGTCAGCCCAACAGCGAGATTGCCGCGGCGGCGATGCCGCCTCGCAATGACACGTCAGCCTGAATAATTGGTCGCAACGCACGCTAAAGGCCATTAGATTGAAATCTTCTTCTAGGATGCGACCTGATTCTGCGTCCTGTTCTGGAGGTTGTATGATGGATATTTTTGCCAAAACGAGAAAATTATGCAGTGCATTTACGCTTATCGAATTGCTTGTCGTTATCGCGATTATCGCTATACTGGCAGCAATGCTGATGCCGGCGCTGCAGAGGGCGCGCGAGAGCGCTCGCCGAACTGCGTGTGCAAATTATCTGAGGCAGTGGGGACTCGCCCTGGAGATGTATGCCAATGATTACGATGGTTGGATGCCGTCAAAAAACGGCGGTGGCAGCGATTACATGGTCCGCAACGGAATACGAGTCGAAGGTATCCCGGCCTTGAAAAGTTACGGTGTGACAAACGATATTATCGTCTGTCCCAATGTCCCCGATGGAGACGGATGGGCCAAAAAGGGTTATTACCAGGATCATTGGGACAACGAATCCAATACCGTCTGCATCGGTTACATGTATTACGCGGGGGTTGGAAACGACTCCCGTGGCCAGAGCCGTAACGAGCCCTACGGGTGGTACTACTGGGCCATGCACAGTTCTCCCCGGCGGCATGTCCCGACGGTGAATAAACGTTTCAAGGAGTACGTAAACTGGTACGGACAACACCTGCCGGCTCGTCCGTCCCGGGACGGCGTGATGATGGATGTGTTTTACGAGGGACTTACGTACAGGGGACATACCAGGCACGATGGTGCCACGTACTGCCCCAATCCCTATGGCATGGCTCACGAATACGCGATGGAATCGACCGCGGGGGGAAACGTATTGTATGCCGACAGTCACATAGAGTGGGTGATTCCAGGACCGGATACGTTGCGCAAAGAGGCCAGTCAGTACGTGATGTACTACTGATAGGTCAGGGGCAGGACAGTTGTGCAGAGGAACGCTCAACGTAGTGCTCGCAGAATCAATTGACAGATCCCTCCCCGAAAGCCCAAAATCTCCCCCTCATTTGATGTTCAGCCTCCGGGGCTCAAGCATAAGGAGAGCAACGACAAAGTCAATGATGCCTGGCGTGCCAAGGCCCATCTGCACAATTCCTATCAGAATATGCTCTGGCTCGGGCCCACTGTCTGGGGCGATCACGACATGTTCCATAGCTCCGATACTTTCGCCGGCCGGATGATGGCGGTGAGCAAAGCGGTCAGCGGAGGCCCGATTTACCTGTCCGATGATCCTGATGATTTCAATCCTGGTCATGTGTGGCCGCTTTGCGACGCGGACGGGCGTCTTTTCGGTCCCCTTGCACCAGCGGTCCCTCTGCCACGTAGCGCTGATATCGATCCTTTTGATCACCCCAAACCATATCTGGTAGCCGCTCCATTACCGAACAAAGCCGCTGCTATCGTTGCCCAGAGTAACTTGTGACTGAAAAGCCAGGCAGTCGATTTCTGGAACTTAGCAGGAGAGGAAAAGACGTATGAACATTGATCTGGGAAGTATTCATCGCAAGCGAGATGCGAAATCACGTTCAATCAGCGCCGAAAATCCCACCGGTGAACGTGGGAAAGGCGCGATGGCTGATCCGGGTGGAGAAGGCGCCGCACGGGAACTGGGTGTTGGTTGGAAGGTAAGCCCGTGTTTGAGGAACGTGAAAGCCGGTGAGACGAAGACAATTATGGATGTGTCGGGCCCCGGTGTCATCCGGCACGGAATGACCGCGAAATCATCTAACAGGGCGAGTCTTAAATGGATTGCCGGGCGGGAGCTGTTTGAAAACGTGGCCTGGAGAGATGCCTGGTTTATGGTGGCGTAACCTGACCATCCAGGTCCCAGAGAGCTTCCCAGCTCTGGTTGTCTTTCCATAGAAAAACCTGGCCTTTAATGAAACGACAGTTTTTGTCGGCGCTTGCAATAGCGTCCATTTCCTCGTCACTGAGGGGATCTGTCACCGTTGCTCGCAGATTGGCCAGGTAGTGCGCCGGTGTGGTGGAGAAAGGTATCGGGACCTGACCTCTCTGGACGGCCCACTTGACGCACACAACCGCCGGGTGTATCCCGTGCTTATCAGCGATTTGCTGGATCACGGGATCTTCGATGGGAGCGGTATCTTCCGGCGTTCTGTCTCGCTCGGGACGTTCCGGCGAACCGATGGGGCAGAACCCGATGGCGACCATGCCGTTGCCTCGCACGTAATTGAACAACTGGGGTTGCTGAAAATGCGGATGAAGTTCCATCTCGTTGCAGGCGGGGAGTATGTTTGCGTCCCGAAACAGAAGTTCCAGTTTGGGAATCGTCATGTTTGACGTCCCGATATTACGTGCCAGACCCATTTCCACCAGTTTTTCCATCTCCCCCCAGGTTTCCATGTATTCTTCGTGGATGTACGGTTTTGCGTCAGGGGCACGGGACGTTACGTCGCAACCCGGTGGATGGTAATTGGGGAAAGGCCAGTGAACCAGGTAAAGGTCCAGGTAGTCCAGCTGGAGGTCGCTCAGAGACTGTTTGCAGGCAGGTATGACGTTTCCCTTGCCGTGATTGTCGTTCCACAGTTTGGACGTAATCCACAGATCTTCGCGTTTGATCCCCTTGTTGGTGATTTCTCGGAGCGATTTTCCGATGAGGTCTTCGTTGTCGTAGACAGCCGCGCAGTCAAAGTGGCGGTATCCAATTTCCGCCGCACCCCTGACGGCTTCAGCGATTTGCTCACCCGACACATGGTCTGAACCAAAAGTGCCGAGTCCGATGGCTGGCATTTCGTCGCCGGTGCGTAATGTGCGTTTTGGGACACGATCTGGATCGACAGGGGAGCTGTGAGTTTCAGCCGCCTTTTCCGCGGTCATTTTCTGAGCCCTTTCCTCCTCCATAAGAAGCGCTGAAGTACCTCGCCTGATTCCATTTCTTCCGGTGATTTTTGACGTTCAATGACAGGTTTTACGGAGTATACAGGCAAGCGGCGTGCTTGTAAAAATGCACCTGCAGACATTCGACCAAATCGGGTTCTGAAGTGGTAACCGAAATGTGGTAAAGTAACTGGGGATTCCGGTAGAACGGAATCCCGATGCTGAAAAGTTGACTCTGGCGCTTTGTGTGGTCTTTTGCGGACATAATTTTTTGGAGATAGGTATTACAATGAGCAAGAAAACTCTCTGCGTGTTTTTGTGTCTTCTTATTTTCGGCACTCTGGTTGGGCCGCTGACAGGCGCGGAGATAGGCCGAGGACGGCATAAGCGTGTTTTTGCGGTACCGACGCCCGGGAATGTGAAAATTGATGGAAAACTCGGCGACTGGGATCTTTCGGGGCAGATAACGATTTATGTCATGCCCGCCACGCGGGAGAGCCAGAGTGCCGAATACGCGATGATGTACGATAAGGACAACCTGTATATCGGCGCGAAAGTCAAAGATCCTAACCCGATGATGAACCGGCACGATCCGAAGGTTGAACCGGGTCGTGGCTGGGATGCCGATGCCTGCCAGGTCCGTATGGCGCTCGACCCGGAAATGGGGTTCCCCATCCGCTACGGAAAAGGCGATAAAGATGCTAACGTTGCCCACCTCACAATGTGGTACTACACCGATGAAAAAAAGCCGTGTCTCCAGATGAACTATGGATTCTACCGCAAACCCGATCGCTGGCCCTCAAGCATCGTCCCGCGCGACAAATATCAGGCGGTCTACCGCAAAGGACCGAAAGCCCGCAGTTACACTTTCGAGTATCGAATCCCATGGAAAACCCTGGGCGTGGAAACTGTGCCGGAAGGCGGCGATATTCTCGCCGGAAGCGTGCAGTTCAACTGGTCCCGACCCGATGGACGCAAAACGGCGGGCGGCTCGGCCTGGGCCTACGACGTTATGTCCGGCAGCGCTTTCCCGTATCAGCAAACGGCGTGTTGGGGCAAAATTATCTTCTCGGAGAAAGGCAATCTCGACCGCAAAATCGTGGAGATGGGTGTGCCGCCCGAAAAACCGCTTCCGCTCACTTTTGAATACGATCTGCCAAAAGCCGGGGAGGTCACACTCGCACTATACGACAAAGACGGGACGATGATGCGCCAAATTATCACGGAAGATAAGCGGAACGCCGGACACAATATTGAGCGCTGGGATGGGCTGGATGATTTGGGACGTCCGCTTCCGGCCGGCAAATACACGTGGAAAGGCCTCTATCATGACGGACTCAGTCTGGAATGGCGCCTCTCGGTCCACAACAGCGGTAATCCCCCCTGGAAAGGGCCCAATCCGGGCGATGCGTGGGGTGCGAACCATGGCGAACCGCGCGCGGCATGCGCCGCCGGCGATTCCATGCTCCTGGCCTGGGACGTGACCGAAGGGGCCAGCGGGATCATTCGGGTAAATCTGAAAGGGAAAAAACAATGGGGCACGACCCATACGGCAACGCATCTGGCGGCCAGCGATAAGCATTTCTATGCCGCCGGTGGTCACGGTTGGAGTGCGGAACCCGGCGTGCGGAGCTATGCCCTCAAAGACGGACGCCGGCTCAATTACAGCGATGGGTCCGGTCTGCTGAAAGCCGCCGATGACAAAGATGCTCGTGCAACGGGACTCGCTTACCACAACGGGACGTTATACGCATCCTACGGGAAAAACAACATCGTGGCGGCTTACGCCCCCGCAAAAAGCAAACTGGTCCGCACGTGGAAAGTGGCCGATCCGGGACGCCCCGCGGTCAGCAATAATGGCAAAGTGCTCGTTATCAGCGAGGGGAAAATTGCGCGGTTGACCGATTCCGGCGCTCAGACGGTCATTGAGGACCATCTGGATGAACCGAAAGGGCTCGCGCTGGACGGCGAGAACCGGATTTACGTATCGAATCAGGGGGATCTGCACAACGTTTCGGTGTTCTCGCCCGACGGAAAATACCTGCGCAGCATCGGCAAAATGGGCGGTCGACCGCGCATCGGGAAATGGGTGCCGCGCGGTATGATCAATCCCGACGGTGTTGCTGTCGATGAAAAGGGGTGGCTCTGGGTGACCGAAAATCTGGACAAGCCGAAACGCATCAGCCTGTGGAATGCCAGCAATGGGAAGCTCATTGATGATTTCTTCGGAGCCAGTTCGTATTCGACGAATGCTACCATGGACGCAGCCGACATGACACGCGTCTATTGCCATGGTGTGCAGTGGAAAGTTGATATCGCCGACGGCACGTGGGAACCGGAAGCGGTGGTCATGCCGGGGAGTTCCCGGGGGATGCGCGTGTTTACGGCCAATAACGGGCGACAATACGCGACGGTCGAGGCAGGCGGCGGTTTGAAATTGATGATCCGCGACGGACATCGTTTCCGCACCGTGGCGGGTGTCCTGTCACGCCGTGCTTTTGCCGATATGGAATGGTACGAACGTCGCCGAGAGAAGGCGATCGAAGAACAGAATCTGAACCGGGCTTATAAAGTGCGGAGATGGGAAAAGCGCCGTCTCGTATGGGCCGACCTCAATGAGGATGGAAAAGGTCAGGCGACGGAAGTCCAGCGGGCCGCCATGGGACGCCCCAGCTGGGTGGATCGCGATCTGTCGTTCTACGGGCATTCCGGTTTCCACTACGTGGCATCGTGGCGTTTGCCAATCCAATCAGTCAACAAAAAAGGGATGCCCGAATATAATGCCGAAGAGATCCGGGAATACGGCCCGGGACGAATGGATCCGGTGAAGGTCAACGATACGATCGCGGACGCCGAAGAGAAGGCGCTTTACATGCTCGGCGGGCCCGTGCCGCTGGACGATCCGCAGTATCCGCGACTCACAAAATTCAGTTTCGGCGGCAGGCGTCTCTGGGAATACTGGCGTATCCATCCGAAATGGAAGAAAGCGCTCAACCTGCCCGTTGCGGACAAAGGCACGGCGATCGGAACGGTGAGCCTGCTCGGCAAAGCCGGCGATTACATCTGCGCCAAGACCTATTTCGGAAGCGCCCACGTCTGGAATAAGGACGGACTTTACGTCGACCGTATCTTCAAACAGGGGCGCACCGGCGCCAGCGGCCACAACGTGATCGGATGCGAATGGGTGCACGGAGGTCATTTCGTCAAAACGGACAAGGAGGGACGCTACTTCGTGCTGGCCGGTGACCAGGATGGTCGCGTGAACGAAGTGATCGGCTTTGATACCGTGGGCCATCTCGACGGAGGAACCTACAGCATCACGCAGGACCAGTCGGAAAAGGTGCGCACGGCCCACGAGGAATACCAGGCTCAGAAAGCCGAATCGCAGAAACTGGTGGTCGTGCGAGGCCAGAAAGCCCTGGAAGCGACGGAAGGGGTCGGCAAGCAGATCGACGATAACCGCTCGTTTGAAGCGCGGGCCGCTTATGACGAGAAAAACCTTTATGTTCGGTACAGAGTGCGGAGCCCGTTTCCGCTCACCAATTCGGTGAGAGAACCGCAGATCCTGTTCACCGGTGGAAACTGTCTGGATATTCAAGTGGCCACCAATCCGAACGCTCCCGCTGAGAGGGACGAACCGGCTCCGGGCGATATCCGGTTGGTGGTGACGCGACAGGATGGCAAACCGGTGGCGGTGCTGTACCGACCAAAAGTGAAAGATTTCAACGGGGAGCCTGTCGTGCTGGATTCGCCGGTTGATGAAGAATCGTTCGATCAGATAAAGGTGCTCAGCGATAGAATCGACCTTGACTACAAAAAACAACCGGGTGGTTTCAGGGCGCAGGTGACGGTCCCGCTGGAACTGATCGGCTGGAAACCGCGACCTGCCTCGACGGTCCTGATGGACCTCGGGTATGTTTTCGGTAACAGGACAGGGAGCGATACCGCCATGCGATCCTACTGGTCCAGTAATAGCCCCGAGGCGAACGTCACCGACGACATCCCCGACGAAAGCCGGCTGAATCCCGAACACTGGGGCGAGGCGGTGGTGGAGTGATGGCTGAAAAACCTGTCTATACGGTCCTGACGACGTGCCCGGATTACGGCAGCCGGAACGTCGGGGATAAACTGATTGAAGTTCGCCTGAAACAGTTACTTGAAAGGGAAAAAGGGGAGTGCCGTTTTGTTACCATATTCCGAGAAGAACCGCTTGAAAACCGTTTGGCTGAAATAAATGGCACACGGGCCATTCTGATGCCGGCCTGCCCCGTGCGAGATACTCCCATGTACCCGGGGACCTATCGACTTGTCGATGATCTATCGCGTATCCGGGTACCCATGATCCCCGTTGGGGCTAACTGGAACGTGTACCCCGGCGATGCAAGGAGCCGGCAGGAAGTGAAGTATTCTGACGAAACGGTCAATTTCCTTGATTATATCGCCGGGCAAATCGATCGATTCTCCTGCCGGGAACATTTTGTTTGCCGGGTATTGGAAAAACATGGCGTCGATAACGCGGTTTTTACGGGCGATCCAGCGATGTTCAATCTTTCCTGCATCGGGAAACCGATGAAACGGCCAAAAAACATCGAGAAACTCGTGTTCAGCCCGCCTTTGAGCGCCTATTATGCCGATCAGGCACTGGAAGTGATCGAAATGCTCGCCGATTTATTTCCCGGCGCGCAGCGGTACTGTGCCTTCCACCTGCAGGACCGCAACACGGCGACGTCTGAGAGGGGTGAAAACAGTGCGGCTCTCAATCCGGAAGTCACTTTGAAGAATCAGCGGATCCGGGAGCATGCGGAAGCGCTTGGCTACGATATCTGGGATTTGGCCGGTCGATTTGAAAGATTACGGGATTATGAAACCTGTGATCTCCACGTCGGCTACGAATGTCACGCCCATCTTTATTTCCTGAGTGCGCGCTTGCCGAGCGTATTAATTGCGGAGGACGCGCGGGGCATGGGATTCAATTACACTTTGGGTCGAGGCGGTTTCACGGGGTTTGAGCGTTCATCGACATCTTTTGATGGGGGACGCAAGCAGATAACGTCGGGGTATTGCACTACGGCTGAAGAACTTTCCCTCGCGCCACCTCGTAGCGACATGGACGTTGCGATCCGTGGTTTTCTGGAAGAAGAAATGGAGAACAGATTCAGTCGCTACATCGGGCTTGATGTATGGCTTGACGAGACCCATGAAAAGAGGATGCGACCTTTTCTGCAATCATTGGTGTAATTCGCAATTCCCTGGGTGAGGGTGCACGGCGGGAGCAAAAAGATGTTCCCTGGGCGGAACGTTTTCTCCGGGGGCGCATCAGTGCAGTGGTCGGGTCGGCGAGATGGTTTTGCCGCCTGGCAGGGATCTTGGGGGTGGCGATACAGGACTCTCCTCATCATTGGTTCACCCATCCGAGCAGCCTGCGAGAAACTCTATCTGCCCGTTGGGCGCACTATTACTAATGGGTCATGTGCGGATATATTGCGGCACCAGACAGGCGGCCATTGTTGTCGCTTCCGGAAGGCTATGTTACGATGATCGAGATGTCGAGTTTCAGGACTAAAAGATTGAAAAGTGCCGTGAGCAGCTGATTGCGCAATGGTTAGATCCCAGTAGTCCGGTCCGTTGCTGTGCCCGAATCTGTGCTACCCGATGGAGTTACCTGAGCACAAGTTTCGGCTGGATGGTTTTGCATTCTTGGTCCGGCGTTTGCCCTTTGATTGCTTTTTCGAGCATTTTAACGGTTTCATCAGCAATCGTGCTGAGGTTGAGATCGACGCTGCTGAGGGGAGGATGGGCCGCCTCGCTCCATGGTGTGTTGAAATACCCCACCATTTCCACCGACCCGAGTCGACCCGGGTTTCCCGATCTAAGGATCCTCTGGATTTGCCAGACCAGGACATCCATGTATGAGAAAACCACAGTGGCGCCAAATTTATCCGGGTCGAGAGCCGACAGGACTTCCTGTTCATCGAGGATTGGTTTTCTGTCCTCCCAGCCGTTGACCGTTACCGGTTTCCAGTCCCGGCCGGATGACTCCCACCATTCCCGGAACGAATGGATATGCCGGGCAACGTGAGAGATCTTATCTCCATAGATTTGACCCGGTTGTGGTGCGGCCAGCAGAGCGTTTTCGTGTCCCTGTTTGGCGAAATACTCAGCCGCCATTCGTCCGCCTGCTTCAAAATCGGACAGAACGCGCAAACAGTCGATGTCCTGGGGGCCAAACCACTCGACGACACCGACAATGATTTTGTTCGACAGGGGAGGGGACTGAAAAATATCGCCAGGCAGGCCGCCTCGGCCACGAATGACAATCGCCTGAGCTTCCGACCGGGCCAGGCTTATCAGACGTTCACGACCCTTTTCCGTCTTGGCATCGACGGTGATCGGCACAAGTCCGTGCTGATGGAGTCGCGCAGTCAGCATCAGGTCCAGTTTGCCCCAGACGTGTTCGCGAGTACCCAGACCGAGCACCACAGTCTCAGACAATTCAAAAGCCCGCGTGGGATCGGCCACAAAAGTTCCCGCACGGGGTTCCGTTACCACGTATCCCTGGTCGCGCAATTTTGCCAGCGCCTTATGCACGGGAAAAACGCTCGTTCCAAAACGGTCAGCGAGCTTCCGCACGGACGGCATCTGTGAACCCGGCGCCATTTGCCCCGAAGATATTTCGCCGGCCAGGGTCTTGCGGATTTGTTCCTTCTTGCTATTTCTTGCCACGGTTTTTTTGCCCATTGAGGGGAATTTTCTGTTATTGGCTATTATGTAGCTTAGTTTGACGGATTTTGAGTGTCAATCCCTTTCCGGGATTTGAGGAATTTGCGCTGTGGGTCGTTCCGTGGTTTGTTGAGTGTTGATTTGTTCTGGATTCCCGCCGATTCCCGAACGGGGCAGGGCGCAAATTCTTCGGGTCTCCCCGGGGATCCTCTTTAAAGCTCGTTATCTTACAGATTTTATGTTCAGCGGCAAAGATTGTGTAAGCGCGGACCCGCTTGTTGGCCGCGTTCTGAACTCCAGCCCCGCAGGGCGGTTCTGAAGTCCAGTCCGCTCACGGGAAATGGAGACTCGAGTTCAGCTGACCCCGCCACCGGCGGGCGAAACTGGACTTGAGGCGGAGGAATTTGGAAAATGGTAACTGGGACGAAACTGGCCGCGTTCTGAACTCCAGCCCGGCGGGAGCGGGACTGAAGTTCAGTCCGCTCCTGATAACGTATTTTGAGCGCGGATCTGTGGTGGACCTTCAGCCCACCATTTGTTCGCGTATACCCGGGGCCCAGGGCGCCGAGGACTTTCAGCCCTCTGTCCCCTGGGCTGTTATCTGCAGGGCCGTTGGCCCTGGGAAGTGCTTTCCAGTCGTGTCATTGCAATGCGCCGTGCGGCGAGTGCCTGTGTACCCTTCTGCCATACCGTGCGCTACAGGCGTACTTACGCCTTTATCTGCAAATGAAAGCCAGGAAACCCATGTGGGACAGCCTCTCGAGGCTGTGAACCGGGTCGTCAGACCCGGATTCGTTGTCGTTTGTTGCGGAACGGAATATGCTGCGCGCCGGACAATCGTATCGGTACAGGCTCGTGCATGAACCCCGCCGGCGGAGCCGGCTATGGAGTGCGGCGATTTTTCGCCGCTGTGCCGTTGTCTTTCGTCATTTTGCGGTGGACTACCTGGAAGGGGGTATGCCAATGCCAATGATATTTAAAATGGCAGGCACCTCTGCCCAACGAATCCCCCACCGGGGGCGCCGCTTTGTTGTTATCTTTTGCCGTTGTTTTTCGTCGTTTTGCGACGAGCCCCGCAGGTTTCCGGACCGCATTCTGAACTCCAGCTTGCTCACGGGTCATGCATAGGCGGACGGGCTTCGGGGTTGCCGGTAGCCGCATCGTGGTATAGAAGGTCTTAAGATTGTAGACCAACGCATATCATGCAATCATGAATTGTTCTGGCCTCCGTCGGCCCTGCGCCGGCGGCGCGACGATTAGCTCACTACGTGCGTTTCCCTGATAAAATGCCCTCCATCGGCCCTGTGCCGATGGGGCAACGGAATAACAGAGCTGTGCCGGAAACTCTGATGGTGCGTGAGGCAACCCGCTGATGAAAGCCCAGGAAGTGGGCGATGCAGAGATAGCCCGGCGCAGTCGCGCCGTCGTTTGGCGCGCAAGCTCCGGGGGAGATCTGAGAGACGGATTGGAATGAGTGAACTGCTAATGGGATGGAGCTGGTACTGAGTTGTTAGTGAACGGAGGAAAAGATTGGAGTTAGTGAACGAAGTTTCTCCCAGAGAGGTCCCTTACGTCCCTTCTGTCACTTGCGTCCCTTGCTGTCGCGGGGCGAGCAAGCTGGCCATGCACTTCTGCGCCACCCCTGCGGGGTTTGGAAATTATGTGGGGTTCTGAATTCCCGGGGCTTGCCCGAAAAACGGGCGCGCCCCGGGTTATGTCTGCCGTCGCCCCTTTTCAGGGGCTCAAAGCAACATGAGAGTGGAAAACGTGAGACCTCCCCGCCGCGAGAGCGGGGTATTCTCTTCTCTCGGAAATGGAGAATCGAGTTCAGCTGAGTCCGCCATGGCGGAGGAAGCGGGACTTGAGGCGCACGAATTTGGAAAATGGCAACTCGGACGAAACTGCCCGCGTTCTGAACTCCAGCCCCGCGGGAGCGGTTCTGAAGTCCAGTCCGCTCCAGGTGATGTTGCCTCGCAATGATATGTCAGCTTCCTGTTGTCCAAAATGCACTGAAATGTTAAGGTTTTCCCTCACTCCTGTCCGAGTTATGAAAGTTACAAGAAAAAAATGTCCTCCCAACCAACGGCGCCTTTTGGTCTGACCTGTGAATTGCTTCAGTCACCTGAAAAAACGGTGATCCACGCTCCCAATCCTGTTTTCGGCTGGATCGTAGGGCATAACACCATCCAGAGTGCTTACAGGATTCTGGTTGGTTCGAACGTGGATCTTTTAAGCGATCATACCGGTGATATCTGGGATTCGGGCAAGGTGGCCAGCAACCAGTCCATCAACATTCGCCATGCTGGTTCGCCCCTCGACGCCGAGGTGTCTTACCACTGGAAGGTTATGCTCTGGGATCAAAACGATCAGGGAAGCGACTGGTCTGAGATACAGACGCTACATACCGGAAATTTGACTGAGCACCCATGCCTTCCTGCATATCCGCTGGTAACAGACGAGGTGCCGCCGCATGAGCGTTTTTTCAAGGAGGACGGCCACTGTTTCATCGATTTTGGGAAAGCTTGTTTCGGCACCGTTTCTTTTACATGCACGTGTGAAGCGGAGGGCAAAGAGGTTGTCGTTCATTTGGGCGAAATGCTGGAAGGGGCCCGGACTGTTGCGCGCCGCCCCCCGGGGTGCATCCGCTATCGTAAGATTCCGGTGAAACTACGCGAGGGGCGCCACAGCTACCGTGTAGCTATACCTCCCGATGAAAGGAATACAGGTCCACTCGCCATCAAGATGCCACCGGAGGTGGGGGAAGTTCTTCCGTTCCGATACTCCGAAATCGAAGGACTTCCCCCGGAACACGAACTGACGGACGTTAAACAGCTCTGCGTGCACTATCCTTTTGATCCGGATGCTGCGGAGGTGGACAGCTCCAATGAGACCCTGGATGCCGTCTGGGATCTGTGCAAGCACAGCATCAAAGCCACTAGTTTTTGCGGTCTTTACGTGGACGGAGACCGGGAACGTATCCCGTATGAAGGCGACGCTTACGTCAACCAGCTGAGTCATTACGCTGTGGACCGGAAGTTTACGCTTGCCAGGAATACCCACGAGTATCTGATCGATAATGCAACGTGGTTCACTGACTGGTATATGCACTCGGTGTTCATGGCCTGGCAGGATTACATGTACACCGGCAACCTCGACTCACTGGCAAGTCGGTATCGGGATTTGCAGGCCAAGACGTTGCGTTTTATGGCCCGGGACGACGGGCTACTGACCACGGCGCCGGAGAATTTTACAGAGTCTTTCCTGAAGAAACTTCATGCCGAAAAGACACCCCGGGATCTTGTGGATTGGCCGCCGGCGAATTTCGGGGGTGGAGGCGAACCCGGAGAGCGCGATGGTTATGATATGAGGCCGGTCAATACGGTCGTGAACAGTTACCATTACAAAACGCTCGTCCAGATGAGCGATATTGCACAGGCCCTTGAAAAACCGGAAGACGCGGGGGATTACCGGCAGCAAGCCAAGAAGGTCCGCAGTGCAATCAACGGGCTGCTGCTCGACAGAGACCGGGGGGTATACCTGGACGGAGAAGGCTCAGATCACGCGTCGCTTCACGCCAACATGTACCCGCTTGCGGTCGATATTGTCCCACGGGAGTACGTCGATAGTGTGATCTCATTCGTAAAATTGCGAGGTATGGCCTGCAGCGTTTTCGGAGCTCAGCGGTTGCTCGAAGCGTTATACGAACACAATGAAGCCGACTACGCGTTTGAATTGCTGACGGCCAAACATGATCGCAGCTGGTGGCATATGATAGAACTGGGATCGACTGTGACGCTTGAAGCCTGGGACCTTAAATACAAACACAATCTGGACTGGAATCATGCCTGGGGAGCTGTCCCGGCCAATATCATTCAACGCTATCTGATCGGTGTGCGACCTTTGGAACCGGGTTTTCGCAAAATGATCATCCAGCCCCGGCCGGCTGCGCTGTCGTACATCAACGCAAAAGTCCCGACGATACGGGGATCCGTTGGAGTCGTTCTGAAAAGGAACGCAGAGGTGCCGTTATCCCTTCAGGTAGAAATTCCCGGCAACACAAAAGCCCGCATCCTGTTGCCACGACTCGGGAGAGACGGAGAAAGCGTTGTCAAGAGTGATGGTACGCCGGTCGAGGCTGAAGATGCCGACGATTTCCTGGCTCTCGACCCGGTCGGTCCGGGCCGTTACTCGCTGACAGTTGAGACGAAATGAACCCATGCGCAGCCTCAGCTGCAAAAGGAACCCAAATGGAGTGTATCGACAAAAAGCTGTTTGTGGAATCGCCAAAGGACGATACGATCGTATATTCGGAGGCTGAATACACCAAACCATCGGGCGGCGATATGATCCGATTGATGACGCAGTCCACACGATCTGATACGGTGGATTCCTGCGAGATCGATTTGTCGGAAGATCACGGCGGAACGTGGTCGCGCTCCGAATCGCTAAAGACGAAACTACCCCATGCTGATGGTACCCTGCGCCGACATCCCCGCAGCGGCATGGCCGAGCCGGAGACGGGCCGTTATGTCAGTTTTATGACGGAAGGAGTCCTGCCGAATGATGATCCGCTTGAAGGGTTAAAGAACTGGTATGTTCGCTACCGCGTTTCCGAAGACGGCGGGTGGAGCTGGGAGGTGGACGAACCGGTGATCCAGCAGGGGGAGCAGTACAGCGCAGATCATCCTCTGAAGGATGTGTGGAAAGGGAAGAACTGCTGCATGATCGGGGATAAAACATGTGGTCCGATTCATACCGAAGCCGGCAAAATCCTCATGCCCGTTCAGATTACACCCGTCGGCCCCGACGGTGAATACCATAATCCCGGCGGAGGATATACCTACCACGAATCGGTGGTGCTGATCGGCACGTGGGCTGAGGATCAACACCTGAAATGGGACGTATCGGAGCGCGTTGCCCACGACCCAAAACTGTCGACCCGCGGCTGCCTGGAACCCACGATTGCGCAGTTTCCCGACGGCCGCATACTGATGGTCATGCGGGGAAGCAACGGTGGATCCAAAGATCCCGAATGCGATATACCCGGACGTAAGTGGTACAGCGTTTCGCACGATGGAGGGTACACCTGGTCCCACGTCGAACCGTGGGGTTACGATACCGGAGAGCTGTTCTTCTCCCCGAGCAGTTGTTCCCAACTGTTGTCTCATTCGAACGGCAAAAAATATTGGCTGGGTAATATCTGCCCGGAAAATCCCTGCGGCAACGGACCACGCTACCCGATCGTGATCGGCGAAGTTGATTCGGACAGTTTGATGTTGATTGAGGACAGCGTGACAGTGATCGATGACCGCGGGCCGGACGACAGCGAGCGGCTGGCGCTGTCCAATTTCCACGCTACAGAAGACCGCCCGACGGCTTTGGTCCATCTCTACATGAGCCGCGCTTTCGCCAAAAGCAAGGACGTAAGGGGCTCAGATGCATATCTTTACCGAATTGAGGTGTAATGCGTCGTTTCTCCGACTGACGAAACTTGAATGCGAAGGTGCGCTCGCGTCAGCAAAATAAGATGCGGCACGCCTTTTCCTACGCTACGCAATTGCAGGAAGGATTGATACGTCATGCAGGGCTCAGAAACAACGAACGATGCGGGAGTCACTCTGAAGATCGCAGAGGATGGTTTCGGCATCTACCACCAGGAACGGGAGGTGGGTCTGTGGAACCTGACTCTGGAAATGGAACTGAATGGCGAGCACATGCGTGCCCGCTATGCCTCGGCTGAAGAAGACAGCACGGGCATTTCGGCGGAGGGCTACATTGGCGACAGCCAGATCGCATGCGAAACACGGCTGGAATTCGTCGAGGATGGCAATGCGGCCACTATCAGACATCGCGTGCGAAATGAAGAAGAAGGAATCGTCACCCACATCACGAACGTTCGCACCTCCCAGCATACCGAAAAGGGGCGGGGAGTCTGGCTGCCGTTCTCCCGTCCGTATGATCTGCGATATTGCCATACCGATAATGTCAGGACCGAGCGGTATCCGTACTGTATGACGGAGTCCCCGTACGTGCGTTCCTTACCGGTGGATGAGAGGCATTGCGGCATTGGACAGGATCAACCTTTCCCCGCGTTATATCTGACCGATCGCGATTACCGCAATGGGATCGTGGTAGCAGCTCTGGAGGAAAATTGCAATTACCAATCCTACCGGCTGAGCCGCACGGCCAGACCGTTGAGAAGCATTCTGGAAACGTTCGAGATCCGGCATGAATTCCCGCTTGCTGCTGGATTCGCGCTGGGTCTTCAGGGAGAACTGGAACTCGACGGGTTGTATGTGGAACTCTGTGAAACAACTCATCCGCAGAATGCCTACCTCAACTACATTGACCATCTCTCCGAAACCCATGATTTCCGGGGTCCGAAAACGAAGCTGCTTGACGAGGCCCTGTATTGCACATGGAACTACGGGCGGGCGGCACGGCAGGTGGAAGGAGAGCTCCTGACAACCGCCGAATTTATCAGCGAAAACATGCCGAACGTTACTTTTTTCCTGGTGGATGCGGGATATACGTTCCGGGAAGTCGACCGTTCCGGGCTGTCCACAAATGATTCGCTGGACATCATGTATAACGGGCCCGACGAGATGCTTGATCCTGAGAAGATCCCCGATATGCGGGCTTTCAGCGCCAAATTGCGAGACATGGGATTGCGTCCCGGCCTGTGGTGGACCCCCACAGCGATGCTGGATTCAAACCTCTACAAAGATCATCCCGATTGGTTTCTGCGGACTGAAACCGGCGCTCCGTACCGCATCGCGGGAAGGAAGGGGTTTCTGGACCTGACAGTGCCGGACGCGCGCGATTTCCTGGACAAAACCCTCAGCATCATCCTGGGGGAGTGGGATATAGACGCGACCAAAATGGATTTCTGGAGTCAGTGTTTTGAGGCACGCGAGGGTCGACACCAGCGGCCGAATATGACGGCGGTGGAAACCCGTCGAATTCTGTTTGATCTGGTCCGAAAATATTTGCCCGAGGACGGTGTGTTCATGACGTGTGTGGCAACCGGTATGGGCAAACCGTTCATCGGTCAGCACGCGGACACCTACCGGAACACAATCGATATCGGTTCGGGAACGTGGGATCGTCAAATCGGCAGCTGCTACTGGGCGCTGCCGGTGCTGGGAATCCCCGGGCGCAAAACGTTTCTGCATAACAACGACAGCGTGGGGATCAACCTGAACTGTCCGGAAAATGAAAATTTTTTCCGCCTGACATGGGGGTTTATTACTATGGGGATGCAGGAGATCGGCGGTTCATTGGAACAACTGCCGGAGAAATACCGTCGGGCTATGCGCAAATATACCGACCGCTGCGAACGCGGTTTTCGCTGCCAGTGCCCCGACGAACGGGCTTTCACCGGCGAACCTCTGCCGGAATCCCTCTATGTGACGTATCCCGAGGACAGTCGCACCTATCGGAATGGTGTCCGTCAGTCGCTGGCCCTTTTCAACTGGACCGATGAGGCGAAAGTTGTATCCGTTAAACGCTCGAAACTGGGGCAGGAAAAGCTGGTCGAAGCCGAGAATTTCTGGACGGAGGGACGCGAGAGATTTGACGAAGAATTTATCACCAAACGTCTGGATCCGCGCTCGGCCGTGCTCTACGATGTTTTGGTGTGAGTGAGTGCCTGATCGTGTCTCAGGCCGAACGGAATCTTTCTGACGCAACGTTTCGTGCTGCTGTCAACGGAAAGGAAACGTTAACAGCCAGAATGCAGATCAATTTTCATTAGATATCCCAGGGAGACGAGATGTCACAACCGGATATACTTTTCGTTTTTTCTGACCAGCATAACGCCCATTATTGTGGATTTGACGGACATGAGGTCGTCAATACCCCTAATTTGGACCGCATTGCGGCTCGGGGAACGGTTTTCGATGCCGCCTATACGGCCTGCCCGCTGTGTGTGCCCGGGCGATCGGCTATGCTGACCGGGCAGTTGCCGTCCCATACCGGTATTTATACCAACGGTGGAATCATTCCCAGTGGCCAGGCCACGTTTTTGCATTCCCTCTCGGGGCGGGGTTACGAAACGGTGTTGTGCGGGCGGATGCATTTCAAGGGCCCCGACCAGCGACATGGGTTCACAAAGAGAATTATGGGGGATATCACGATGTTGGGGAACGGACGTTTTGGTGAGTGGAAAAAGACACTGGGAGTATACGGACAAGGAAGTATCAGGCTCGGAATGGGGGGCTGTGTGGACATTATGGGAGGTGGCAATTCTCCTGTACTGGAATACGACCGGGCCGTGATAGAGGCTGCTCTCAGGTATCTGGAGCAGGAACATGAAAAACCGCAGTGTATCGTTGTGGGGACGTACGGACCGCACTTTCCTTATGTCGCACCGCCCGAACTGTATCGGCGATATTGCGACCAGGTGGGAGTCCCCGGTAGCTGGAGGGACGAGGGTGATACGGACCATCCCATGACGGAACAGAAAAAGCAGCGAACGCGCACTGACCCGGAAACGGGGGAGAAAGTGCCCGTCACGGAGGACGATGTCCTGGCCGCTCGCGCCGCTTATTTTGGTACGATCACTCAGCTCGACCGACAGATCGGGGAGATCCGCGATATGTGGGGTTCATATCTGGAACGAAATGGCCGGGCGGGCATATTCATCTATAGCTCCGATCACGGCGATACATGCGGTGAGCACGGCATATTCGGTAAACAAACCTTCTTCGAAGGATCAGCTGCCATTCCACTGGTTTTCGAGGGTGCTGGTGTACCGGAAAACCGGGAAGTCAGCTCCCCGGCCAGCATTATGGATATCGGACTGACTCTGTGTGATATTACCGATGCCACACCTCCACCGGCTCAGAATGGAACGAGTCTGTCCCCGTGCTTCCGGGACAATGACGCGCAGAAGGACCGCCACGTTCTGAGTGAATGGATCCAGTCGCGGGGCGATCAACTCGCTCCGGGTCGAATGGTGCGCCGTGGGCGGTGGAAATACGTCTCGTTCGCGCATTCGGATTGCAACGGACTGTTGTTTGACGTTATCGCGGACCCGGAGGAAGTCTGTGACGTATCGGAAGAACATCCGGATCTCGTCGAGGAACTCACCGTTCTGCTCAAAGAAAATTGGGACGTGAGCCATATTGTTCAGAGACACAAAGAACGAAATGAACAACGGTCTGTGATAGGCCACGCGCCGTCCAATCCATTGATTCCGTGGGATGAACAGTGGACTGTCCCGGAATGTGCTCGAAATCTTCCGGAAGTGCGATAAAGTTTTCGGCCACGAGCCCGAAACGATTTTCCCCCTCATTTAAAAATACAAAACATACCGATCTACCGTCAGGAACTTAGTGCAAGAAAAATCCGGAGCGTTCTATGGCAAAAAATTTAGCTTGACAAATCGGAGACTATCTGGAAGGGGGGATGCCAATGCCAGGGATATTTCAAAATGGCAGGCACGTCTGCCCCCACCGAATCCTCAACGGGGGGCACCGTTTTGTGGTGGACCTTCAGCCCTCTGCATCCCGGGCTGCTGTCGTTGCCGTTTGTTCCCCTGCTGGAGATGCCGTGGTTGATCGGGTCCAGAGCAGACGTTTCTTACATATTCGCGTTGTTGAGACAGGCAATTCAGCCCGTGCATTCTGGCTGAGAAGGGTTATGAACGGTGTTCAATAAAGATTCTACCCTGATTTGGCAAGAATAGCTTCCAATTATCCGTAAAATCCGGGATACGGTACCGGGGCAGGGCTAATGCAGATTAAGAAATACGGGACAATTCCCCGGTAGCACTGGTTCGGCTATTCCGGACAGTATCAAGCACCACGCATCGTCGGATAGGCCTAATGCAACATTACGATTATCCAGCCGGGATTATCAGTGACATGTTTTCGACGCGATGTGGTTGTCTTAGACTAAATGCCACAACGCGGCGCGATAAAGCCAATAATGGGGCCAGGGTGTTTCTGGGTTTTGGATTTGACGCTTCTTTGTGAGCGTTATATAATAATGGAAACATTACGATCAGGGAGGGTTGAACGTGCCGGTCAATCAGATACAGCACCGGAGTCTGAAGGAATATATCCATGCGGATCTTGTGCAACAAATAACGCGCGGAGATTACAATCCCGGCGATCGACTCCCTTCTATGAGCACTCTGGCAGAGGAGTATGGAACGAGTGTTAACCCGGTGCAGGAAGCATATATTCGCCTCGCCCAGGAGGGGTATGTGGAGAAACGGCCCGGTTCGGGGACCTACGTGATAGATTCCTCTGCACCCGCGGCGATGTCCGATACCGTGGTTCTGGCAATGCGGCCGGAAGGACACGTGTGGGGGAGGCTCTCGCGTCTGCTTTCCCACAGGCTCCACGACGATCTCCTCATGCCCGTTCACGTGAATCCGAATAGCGAAAATTCAAACGCCGTTCTGCGCAGCCTGGCCCGTTCAGAGGCCCGTGCGTTTCTGGTGCTGGGGTCTGCCCATCAGCCCCTTCACATTTTTCACCAACCGCCCTTCTGTTCCCGGGTGATTGTGGGACTCGTCGAGTGGGTTGGCCCGGCCTTCCCCGGGCTTTTGCGTGTTCTGGGCGACTATCGTCACGGGGGCGAGCTGATGGCCGAGCATCTGCGCGAGCGCGGGCACCGGAAGGTGCTGATGGTTGCCGCGCCCATGCAGGCCGGGAAGATGGTGGACGTTATGAACGGAGGAACCGGTCCGCATGGCCGGGGGATTGACCAGAATGATCACGGGGTGGCGTTTCTCAGCCGCTGGAAGGAGGCCGGAGCGGGATGGGACGTGATGGCAACGGATGTTGGAATGGAATCTCGGGATGGAATGGTCCGGCTGAACGAGGACGAATTTCTTTCGCATTTTAAGGGATCCGATATTCCCACGGCAGTGTTCGGATGGAGGGACGTGGATGCGGCGGCGGCGCAGAAGGTGCTCCGAGAGAGGCGTCCCGAATTGCTGGAGGATGTGGAAATAACCGGGTTTTTCAATACCCCCTGGAGCCGCGGGGCCCATCCGCCGTTTTCCTCCGTAGATCTGAACATCGAATCGATAGTGGGTGAGGCCTGCAGGATGGTGGAGAAAAGACTGGCCGGGGACGAGGTTGAACCCGATATCAGGTGGATTAAACCACGGCTCGTCGTGAGACCGGAGAAAAATTCGTGATCACTATTGCGAATTCCGCCAGTGTAGCAATACCGGCGGACGCCGTATTGTTTTTCGTTATAAGCACTGGTGGCGTTCCATGATGCGAAGATAAACCAGATAGTGACGTTGAGTGACAGTGAGCTATAAGTTTTTGATTTGAGGTAAGTAAAAGAATGTGGGCAGATTGGCGCGGCAAACCGAATAGTAGGCGAGCAATGGTGGCGGTTATCAGTGTCCTGTTTGTTTTCATGATGGTAACAAGGCGCGCATCGGCCGGCCCTCCGGGCACCGGTGAGTCGCTGGCCACCGCCGTGCCGTTTGAGGAAGCGCCGACCATCGACGGCAAAATCGCGGAGGGTGAATGGGACCGTGCCGTCCACACCAACCTCTTTGTCGGCTGGAAACGATTGCCGTTCGAACCACGCCATGCGGCCGGGTGGATGGGATTTGATAAGGAGAACCTGTATATCGCCGTTCGGAGCGCGGCCCGCCCGACGGGGCTTCTGGCCAACAAAAAAATTGATGATGGGCGGCTTATCCAGGATTCGGACATCGAAATCTGGATCGACCCCAACCGCCATAACCGCCGGCACGGCGAAGGAGACCTGAGCTATTATCAGTTCATCGGCAACAGCATCGACACGACCAAGGACGTGAAGTTCGGTCCCGGCTCGCCGGACACCGGGTGGGACGTGACCGGGGAATACAAGAATTACGTCGACGAGGAGAAGGGCGTCTGGACGGCCGAACTGAGCATCCCGTGGACGGATCTGGGATGGGAAAAGGGCGCTGAACTGGGGCGCAGCATCGGCCTGGTTATCGCGCGCGACTTCAAAAGTCCCTGGAACCAGCCCACCTGGATGCCCCTGGGGGAGGCGTTCTCCAGCGTGGGAGTGTATCCCGAGGTGCGACTGACGAAAGATGACCCTGTGGTGCGCCTGGAACAGCTTCAACATGACACGTTCGTGGGCGGGCCGCCCCTGCAGATGTCGGTGCTGAATCCGTCCGACGAGGCGCGGAAGGTTAAGGTACACATGCTGATCACCTCGACCGATATGCCCAAAATCGAGGAAGAGAAAGCATTCGATGTGCCCGCCGGTGAAAAAGTGACGTTTGAACACCAGATTGCCGAGGGACGCCTTCACAAACGGGCTACACATACGCTGGAACTGGTCGTGACGGATGCCGATAACGACCAGGTGCTGTTCCGGCATAAGGGAGCGCAGTGGAAGAAACCCCGCCGGAAACTGTGGAACGTCCGCACCGGGCCCAACCCGCAGGCCGCCGCGAAGATCGGATACTACCCCAGCTACAAAGTGCTGAAGGTGTGGCTGCGGCCGGACGAGTTGGGTGAAGAGTTTACCGATACCCGCTCGGCCACGATCACCGTGACCGACGCGGCGGGGGAGGAGATTCTTGACGAACAATATGCCTGGAGTGCCGAAAAGTCGGTGGGGCTGGCTGAATTCACCCTGCCGGGTGTCGACGAGGGCCTGTATACGGCCACCATAGAAATTGATGGTTACGGTGAGCCACTTGTCCGGCATTTCGAGGACAAGAGCTTCGTCTGGGTGGACAACCACCTGGGAATAACCACCCGCATCTTCCCGCCGTTCGAGCCCATTCAGAAGGAAGGCAACACCCTGGAAGTGGTGATGCGGGAATACGCCATGAATGGACTTGGGCTCTGGGATTCAGTGCAGGCCCGGGGCAACGAGACCGATTTCAAGGAACTGCTGGCCGCCCCCATGGGCGTGCAGGTGAGTATGGAATCCGACGCCCTCGATGCGCAGGGGGAAAAACTGGAGGGTGATGGCGAGTTTACCTCAACCAAGGCACACGAGGTGGTCTTCGAAGGTCGCGCATCGCATCCGGCGGTGAACGTCGAATCGACGACGATTACCGAGTACGACGGTTGCATGCGCGTGGAAATGGACCTGCTGCCCGGAGAGCAGCCGGAGAAGATACAGAGCCTGTGGGTGAACATCCCGATCAAAGACGAGCTGGCCCCCCTGTATCACGCCTCCACCACGGCGCTGCGCTACAACCCCGCCGGGCGCACCCCGAAAGGTGACGGGCTGTTCTGGGACACCCGGGATTTCCCGGACGGCGAATGGCCCACCGGTTTCCGTCCCTACATCTGGCTGGGAGCGGAAGAGCGCGGTCTGTGCTGGTTCGCCGACAACGATGAGAACTGGGTGAAGGATGTTGATTATGAAAAAGGCAAATACGATCCTGCCTTCAGTCTGCACCGCAAGGATGGCGTGCTGACGCTGCGCATCCACCTGGTTCAGCGCCCGGTGACGCTCAAGCGGCAGCGCCACATCGTGTTCGGAGTGATGGCCACGCCGGCCAAGCCGATGCCCGAGGACTGGCGCGCGATCGGGCGGCCCGATTACCACGGGATGAAGTTCAGCATGGGCCATGGTTACGGTCTCTACGGCAGCTACGCCAGCAAATATCCGCTCAATTACGACTGGGCGCGGTTCGACCATACGTATGCCAAACGAATTGGGGATAAAGAGCTCCAGAAGCGTGCCAAGAAGCGAGTGGACGCATGGTATGAACGGAACGTCGATGAACGCGCGCAGAAGATTCAGAAACTGAACCGTCTGAAGGGGTTGGATTTTTCGAAAAGGGCGCCGGAGGATCCATACAGCGTCTATTTCGAGGAGGTCAATGCCACCCTCGTGAAAGGCGGCGAGGAACTGCCGGCATTCTACACCGAGTGGAGCGGCCGGCCGCTGAATGAAGGATATATGTTCCGTGACCCACCGCCGGTCAGACTGCACGCGTCCACCAGCCCGGTGGTGAAAAGTTACCGCGATTTCGCCTGCTGGTATGCCGCCGAATGGCTCCGGCGCGGAATGGGAATCTATTTCGACAACACGTTCCCGCACCAGGCGACCGATCCGCTTACCACCTCGGCGTACCGGTGGAGAGGGCGAATCGTGCCGTCCGCCGGCATGTGGAACTACCGAAAGTACATGAAACGCATCTGGATTATGCATCAGCAGATGTACAACCCCGATGCCCCGCAGGCGATGATGCTGCATATGACCAACACCCACATCGCGCCGTACATGGTGTGGAACGAGTACAACCTCGATTTCGAGTGGCGCCGGAGTGACAAAGTCCTGCAAAAACGCTTCTCCCCGGAGATCATCCGCACGGAGACCCTCGGGCTGAAGACGGGTAACGTGCCGGTGGTGCTCGGTTTCTCGGGCGGCCCCCCCATGCTCGTGCACGAGGTGAAAACGGGGATTTCGATCAGCAATTATCCCGAACCTCTCGTCGAGTTCGGCTACGGCAAGCCCGACTGTAAAGTGATCAACTACTGGGACGAGGGCGCGCCGATGGAAGTGAGCGATCCCGAGTGCAAATGGCTGCTGCTGAAACGCAACGGTCGCCTCTTCATCTACTTCGTCACCTGGAACGGCGACAAAAACGAGGTGAAGACCACGCTTGATCTGGATGCGCTGGGCGTGGACGTCTCGGAGGTGGTCAACGCCGAAACGGGCGAAGAGGTAACGACGCTGGAAGACGGCGCGTTCACCATTGAGATGCCCCCGTTCGGCGTGCGCTCGGTGATGGTGGAATAGCAAATCGTAATCGTCGTCATGGTCGCTATCGCCTGTTTTATATGCGTTAACGTCAGGAGGACCGATTGCAACTTGTCTGACTCCGGCATGATTACGATGACGATTATTCGTGCGTCTTTACTCATAGGAGGGTTGGGATATGTTTGGAAGAGTCTCGGAAACCGAACGCCGGTTACAGGATAGCAGCGCCCGAGCGCCCCTACATGGTTTCACCCTGATAGAACTACTGGTGGTCATCGCCATCATCGCAATTTTGGCCGCCATGTTGTTGCCCGCGTTGGAGTCGGCACGAGAAAGGGCCTCGCGTATTGTATGTATGTCGAATCTGCGGCAACGTGGTGTGGCCTATCATATGTATGCGGTGGACTCTGCCGGGCTGCTTCCGCATTGTCAGCCGGACAGAATACAGAACGCGGAGAGAATCGCTGTCCCACTGGAGTCCGAGCTGCGCAGCACTTTGTACAGTTATACCGATGGAAACCTTCAGGTCTGGTGGTGCCCGCAGGCCTGGGGCCGAGACTCGGTATCCCAGCAGAAAACGTGGTCGGGGGATGTGATGAGCAAACCGCAGAAAATCACCTCCCAGGGCGGTGGATTCATACGCACTGTCCCGCACTGGGTGCACCACGTTGACAAGCTGAGCGTCGACTGGTCGATCCGCTGGCTGTTCGAAGATCCGTCGTACCTGATTTCCGGTGAACGGTCAACAGAGGGTAGGCTCGGCTGGGGGAACAGCGCTGGTAAAGGCGGAAATAAGGAACACCCGGCGCCCAAGCTTGCGGGCGCACCGGGGAAGGCGATCTTGCTTGCCGAAACCTACCCGACCCCCGGCGCCACACCAGGAATCCTGCCGTCCCACAGCGCGTGGTGGTTTGGCTGGCGACCGCGGCATAAGGGAGGAAGCGTGTTATTCGACGGCGGTAATGTTCTGCGCGCCGATGCGTCGGCGGCATGGATTCAGGTCGTAGATCAGTACTACACTGGCCCTGGCGACAGATGGCCGAGCGTCTCCCACTGGCTGTGGTACTGGAATAACAAAGGTATCTATATGGTCGCGGACGGTCATTAAGGCAATGAGAGTTCTGTGGCGATCGGACCGGATTCGTCTTTCGCAATCTTTGGGTTATTTATGCAAGACCGCCTGGCTCGGGTAGGCCGGAAGGTTCGATGGATTCGATTCGGGATTTGAACGGCGAACAAAAAGGTAAAGTCATGCAAAAAGGTTTGCGTTTGCTCTGCAGTATGGTCGCCGTCCTGTCAGTCGCGGTACAAACGCTCTCGGCAATGGGGGGGGAAAACCCGGATATCGCGCTTGCGGCCAAGATCGCCTACTACCCCAGTTATAACACGTTGGAGTTGCGAACCGGTGAAATTCTCTTCCGCACCGAGGACGGCAAAGCGGGGTTGCAGGCACAATATTTCGATAACCCAAACTTGGAAGGGAACCCTGTGCTGACGCGGGTCGACCGGAACCTGAATTTCAATTGGGAGCAGGGTTCTCCAGGGCAAAACATCCCTGAGGACGGTTTTTCCGTGCGCTGGACCGGGCGGCTGGCTGAAGCCCCCAGAACCGATATTTACGAGTGGGACGTGTCCCACGACGACGGCATGCGCCTCTGGATTGACGGTGAAAAAGTGGTAGATGCATGGGGCGGCCCGGGACGTCATACCGAGCGTACCCAGGTGGAAAGGGGAACACGGCCGCATATCAAAATTGAATACCGCGAGACCGGCGGCGACGCGCGGGCGCGGGTTTCTGTCCGCCCTCTTGGCGCCGTGACCGAACAACTGTTTCATACACCCGATGGCGAGCCCGGCGTGCGTGCAGAGTACTTCGGCAACCCAGACCTCGAGGGTGAGCCGGTCGCGAGCAGAAACGTGTCGCGTATCCACCATCATGATTATCGGGTTCCGGGCACAGGCACAGATACCTGGAGCATCCGCTGGACCGGGACATTGGGTCCGGCCCCGACCTCAGGCACATATATGTTTGAGGCCCGTCACCAGGACGGGGCGCGGGTTTTCATAGACGACGTGCTTGTCTTCGAAGACTGGAGCACAGGGAAAGATACGGACCTCGCGCGTTTTGAAATGCACGAGGGCGAGGTCGTCGACTTTCGTATCGAGATGAATCAGGTGCCGCATGGGCCCGTCACCATGAATGTCCTGCCGCGAATAGCACTTGCTGATGCGTACAAGAAGGCGGAAGCCACGCTTACCCTCGTTGACGGCGACGGTGAGACCGTTCAGAAGAAAGCGTTTCAGCTTGAACGGTTCGGGGATCGGCGGTTCGTTGAAATTGAGCCGTTGAAACCCGGACGCTACGAAGTGCGGCTCAGTGCCGGCCTGAATACGGTTAACAAAACAGTCGTGCACCGGGATTTTAATTGGGAGGACAACAAGTTAGGCATCACCGATAAGATCTACCCGCCGTTTAAGCCAATCGAAGTGAGCGACGGCCCCGTCGTGAACGTCGTACTGAGACGATACCATTTGAATGAACTGGGCCTGCCCGCGCAGATCGAAGCTCGGGGCCAGGATAAGGACAGTGTGTACAAAGAACTGCTGGCCGGCCCGATTCAGTTGATTGCCAACGGCGAGGCCGTGACACGCGGCGAGGGGGAGTTTGTGAAAATGGACGAGCGCGAAGTCGTGTACGAAGGCCGCGCCGCCCACCCGGCGGTCAACATAACGACACGCACGACCACCGAGTTCGACGGGTGTATGAAAGTGGAGTTGACCCTCGATCCGGGGGGCAAGGCTGCGGAACCGACTGCGACCGACACCAAGCGACAGCAGTCGACCGTTCTGGAATCCCTGGTTCTGGAGGTTCCCTTAAAGAACGAGATGGCTCCGCTGTTCCACGTCGTCAAGGGGTCCCCGCCGATCAGGCAGAACACGGCGGGTGCCACACCGCGTGGCGATGGACAGATCTGGGATTCGACGAAGCTCCGCTGCAAGAAATGGCCCGGCAATTTCAAGCCCTACATCTGGCTCGGCGGACCGGCGCGCGGTCTGTCCTGGTTTGCGGACAATGAAAAAGGCTGGGTGATGGACTGGAAGAACACCCCCCCGTGCCAGACATTGCATCGGAAGGACGCTACACTGACGCTGCGCATCCACCTGGTTCAGCGGCCCGTGCAGTTGCGTGAGGCGCGCACAATTACTTTCGGACTCATGGCCAGCCCCGCCAAACCGATGCCCGAAGGGTGGCGCCGCCTCGCACGCCCGGACGCCAAGGGCATCAGGTTCAAGATGGGGCAGCTTTTCGGGCTCGACGCCATCTTTGCCGCGAAATATCCACGGGGCAAAGACTTTTCGCCCTTCGAAAAATTCTATGCGGCGCGGCTGGGAGAGGATATCGACCTCCGCGAGTTCGTGAACGACTGGGCCGACAAACACCTGCATGACGGCATGAGTGACAATCTGAAAAGGCGCTATCGGAGCCTGATGCGCAACATAATGCGTACTGGCAGGAAGCTTGGGCCGGACACATATTTCACGGCTTACTTCGAGGAATTCCGTGCTACAACCACCTGGCACGAGGACCATAAAGTGTACTGGTGCGAATGGAACCGGCTGTTCCAGCAGCAGAGGGAGCGACTTTTTACAGATTGGAAAGACTGGCCAGTTAAAAAACAGCATCTCCGCTGGTTCACAGGCACCGGCGCCATCGTGCCCAGCTACCGTGACTTCGCCTGCTATTTTGCGGCGAAATGGCTGGAGAACGGGGTGGGTATTTATTTTGACAATGCGTTCCCGGAGACAGCCTATAACACGATCAACACGTCTGCTTTCGTGCGTGAGGACGGCTCCATTCAACCCTCATGCGGCATCTGGGCGCGCCGTGCGTATCTCCGCCGTATTTGGAATCTGCATCAGGAACTGTACCGGCCGGAAACGCCCCAGATCATGATGCTCCACATGACCAATACGCATATTCTACCGTACATGGTCTGGAACCAGTCGAATCTCGACCTGGAGTGGAAGCTGCCGGGGGTGGCGCCGTTACAGAAGAAGTTCTCTCCGGAGCTGCTCCGGGCCGAATCCATCGGACTGCAGACCGGAAATATCCCGCTTGCCATGGTGAAACCCGGTAAAAAGCGTAAGCCTGCGAAAGGTATGTCGAAGGAAAAGTTCGAAAACATCCACGAGACCTATCGCTACGGATTGTACCTGCATGAAATCAAGTACGCCCCCAATATTTCCGCCTCTTCGCCGCCGGAGCCCATGATTGACTTCGGCTACGGGTTGGATGACTGCGAAGTAATCAACTACTGGGACGACAGCGCGTCATTGAAGATCAGCGACCCGGACTGCAAATGGCTTCTTCTCAAGCGGCAGGGGCGGCTACTCATTTGCCTTGTTACATGGAGCGATCAAAAAGCCCGCGTGACCGCTACGCTCGATCTGGATGCGCTGGGCGTGGATGTCTCGGAGGTCGTCAACGCCGAAACGGGCGAAGAGGTAACGACGCTGGAAGACGGCGCGTTCACCATTGAGATGCCGCCATTCGGCGTGCATACGCTGATTGTGGAATAAAAAAATGTAATCCCAATCCCAATCGTAATCGGCCGTTAACAAATCGTGATCGTAGTCGTGATCGGCTGTTTACATCGAATAACGATAAAAGAACCGACGAGGATTACGATGGCGATTACGACGATGATTATATGGCAACGGCGGACGGACGATTACGATTGTCGACTTTATTCACAGGAGGAAAGGAGCATGTTTGGAAAGATTTCAGAGCAGTATCACAAGTTCACGATCATCAAGCTATTTTTTGAACACCAATTTTGACCCGGACGGAAACATTCTTAACCCCCGGCTCTGCGATTTGGACAGGAAAGATTCATCATGAATTCTTTACGTCGTTTTCCAGTCAATGAAGCTGAAAGCGTTGTTCTCCCTCTGTGGTTTGATCAGGATCCTTCCCTGGAGCCCACGGACATCTGGTTGAATGAGGAGGCCGATACGGCCCGCACCAATGATTGGGTCACGCGCATCCAGTGGGCCCGGCCCACCCAGGGGCCGGTGGCCAGGCTCTCCTGGGAGGGGGAGTTGAACCTGGTCGATGACGACCGGATCTCCACCTTTGCGGCGCCGGAGGTGCCGGTGCATCTGATCGTCCGAACAACCGTCGACGGTGAGATGACGGCCCCGATTGAACTCGATCTTGACGGCACGGAGATGGATACGTATGAGGGAGAGATAAGCGGGGAGAGGCTGGAGAAGATTGAGATTGAAGTTGAATCAAGCCGACAGCAGGCCGGAAGCTGCGGATTCCTCTACGTCAAGCTGGTCAGCACAGCCGGTCGGCGCCGCATGTCGGAAAAATACACCTTCACGTCGGACTGGCCGGGGAAACTCATCGAACCGGACGAAATAAAGCCCGCGCTGGGATTGTTCTTCGACGGAGACGATCTGGATGACCTTCGTGCGAAGGCCGAATCCCGCGTTTACGCCCCGCTGATGTTCCTGCTCCGCGAACGGGCCCACGAATATATGCGGAAACATCCCGACCCGGAAGATGCGATCGGGTACTTCGCCGTCAAGCACCCGGATAAGGCGGCGATGGCCGAGACCTCCCGCCAGCACCGATGGACGCCGGTGGTTGCGGCGCGACTCTGCGGGATGGTCGGGCTGATCGATGAGGATACCGATGTGCTGCGCTACGCCGCGAGATGTCTGCTGAGCCTGGTGTCGATGCGGACATGGCGGAACAATCCCCGCAACGTGATTCCCGATCTTCCCCTGGTCGGTATGGACCCGCCCCCGAAAGGATACATCCGGACTATCGTTCGGGCCTGGGACTGGGCCGGCTGCATGTTGAGCGATACGGCGCACGCTATGATACGGCGGCGCATGTGGGAGGAGGGGATCTCCCGGCTGCAATCATACGGCGCTGACAATCCGTGGATCCTGCAGAGCAATCACGGCATTAGTCACGCCGCCAGTTACATGCTGGCCATTATGGCGCTCAAAAAGCAGCAAGAATGTGCCGGCGAGTTCGTTGAGCGGGCCGAATCCTTCCTCCTGGACAACTTTGCCGGCAACGTGGAACCGGATGGATCGGCCCCGGACGTCCCGCCGAATTACACTTTCAACAAGCTGCAGCTTCTCTACACGCTGGTGCCGCTCATGCGGGAACGAGGGCAGGACCTGCACGATTACGCTCGGAAACATCTCCCCCCGGGATTATTTAACTCAGGAAATTACCTCCGGCAGCTTATGCCGTCCGGTGAAGATGTTCCCCTCGGGGCGTTCCTGCCGATCGGGGACTCGGGTATGGACGGGGCCTGTTCGGCCGGCGGCTATCCCATCCTGAACGCCGACGCCGCCCTGATTATGGGACGTGTCACCGACCAGAAGTTCTGGAAGACCACGTTCGGTGATATTCTCCGTTCGACAACCCAGGAGAGGGAAGAACTTCCGTGGACGGGCAAGGGCCGGATGGGCCCTGCGATGATGCTGGTTCTGGGGCCGGATCCGGATGAGATGGAGATGGAGGAGAAACCCGGCCCGCCCGTTTTCTCCATACCATCGGTCTCCGGGATCGCCACGAGTTCTCGCCCGTCGGAAGCCGGTGATGTCCGTCTTACGCTCGTCGGCTCCCGGGTCAGTCCCGGACACTCCCACGAGGACAAAGGCAGCATCATCATGGAGGCGGCCGGCGAGCAGCTTCTGGTCGACCCGGGTATGGGGCCGTATGAGGATCCGAGCTGCAGGGGAATGAAATACGCCGCCCGACATAACCTTTTGCTGCCTATGCCGACGGACGGCTCTGAACCGCACCAGACGATGCCCCAGAGCCCGCTGCTGCCGACGGGATCGGGCGATGAGACGCTTCTCCACTGGACCCTGGACACCTCGCCGGTCTGGCCGGACAACGTGGTTCGTTGCGTCCGCCGTGTCACCAGTGAGGAGGCGGTGGTAATCAACCTGGAAGATGAGCTCCGCACCCGAGAACCCGCCGCCGCGGCGCTCAACTTCATCAGTCCGCTGCAATGGGAGGAGACGGCCGAGGGAGTCTGCGTGCAAGGGGATAACGTGGGATTGCACATCACTCCGGAGTGGACACCATCGGAGGTGGAGATACGCGATGCAGACGCCGACTGGGCAGGAAGATCCCTTCGGCGCGTCGTGTTGTATGCGCCGGAATCGACGGAACATGACCTTGAAACGGTTCTGAAAGTGACGATCCGAAGCTGAAGGAGAGTTTGGAGGAGGCCGGTGGGCACATCGTAATCGTCCTCGCAATCGTAATCGGTCGCTATGTCGTTTTCCGATTTAGAACAGCCGACGACGATTACGACTATGATTACGATTAATACACATGGAACGGAGAGCAGAACAAGGAGTTTACCGTGACGAATGCCGAAGCTGAACGCCAGATCACCGTTGAGACGGAGGTGTATGAGCTGGGCTTGGACCTCGAGGCCGGCCGGATCAGGCTGACCGTCCAGGGGCTCAACAGAACCGTGTTTGACTCCACGAATCCGCTTCTTCTCATGCCGCAGTTTACGGGGAAACGAACGGAAGTCGGCGGCGTAGAAGTGCGAGAGTCGAGGTCGACACGCGAAGCCGATCGTTACCTTATACTGCGGGCACCGGTTTCCGGTCCCTTCTCAGGTTGGATCGAGAACCGGCTGTACTGTCTGCGGGAACGTATCGTCTGCACGGGGCGGTACCTCGTCGAGACCGACCACAGCGTGGCCCACTGGGAGCTTCTCGGAGAGGGCAGCAGACTGGGGATGCCGTCGGTCCATGCCTACATCGGCGAGCCGAAAACCTACCTGAACGGCAAGGTCCTGGACACCGATGATCTTGAGGTCAGCACGGCCAGCCACAACTACGATAACTGGAACTGTCTGCCGCGGTTGTTGTTCACCGACGGAAATGTGACCGCCGGCGTCGGGGGAACGTCCATCGCCCATGACTATGGGCTGGAGGTGAAAACGGATGAGGAAAGATGCGTTGAGTATGCGCGGTTCAATTACGGTGGTGCCGCTGCCCCCCATCCCGGCGATGGAGGCCGCGTGCAGCGGGGCCCCCGCCTGCAGATCCAGTTCACCATCGGAAAAACCCACAACGAGTCCCACCGCCTGTTCACCGAGGCCATGATCGATGACGGGATCATCCCGCCGCAGAAATACCGCCCGGAGCACGAGCCGTGGCGTCGACCGTGGTACTGCACCTGGGCCGACCAGGTGTTGCTGGCCCGCACGTTGGAAGCCGAGGACGACTGGACGGGGCAGAAGATGTCCAATCACGTGCTGGACGAGGACCTCGTGATGCGGGCGGCCCGCCGTATACGCGAGTGGGATCTCAACGTGGGAACGTTCGTGATCGACGCCGGGTGGCAGGATAAGCGGGGGGACTGGAATCCGATTGAGGAGAAATTCCCCGACATGCCCGCCCTGGTGACCAGACTCCACGAGATGGGCTTCAAGGTGCATTTCTGGTGGTCGCCTTTCCAGGTGGAGCCCGGCGCGAAAGTGCTGGAGCGGGATGGTTTCACGTACAAACTGCCCGGCGTCGATGAATACGCCCTCGATTACACCAATCCGGCCGTGAGGGAATACATCGGCGCCAAAGTGGACAAGTGGTTCAGCGCCGGGCCAGGCGGTTGGGATATCGACGGGCTGAAGCAGGACTGGCAGTGCGAGCGGGTTCAACCCGTGAAGGATCCCATCGATCGGGACTGGCGGGGCGAGGAGCGGTGTCTCTACAAAATGCAGAAGATGATGAACGAGATCGCCGCACGTCACAAACACGCCTACGTCATCAGCCAGGGACCGCTCAACCCCCACTTCAACAACCTGGGATTCCACGCGGGAATCGGCGAACTGTTTGAGGACGATCAGGAATTCCTGATCAGATCAAAGCCCTCCCTTCGGACCTTGCTGCCCGGATGGTGGCTCAAGTCCCACACCACGTATTTCCCCGAGACCGCCGGCCAACACGTGCGGGTCACCCGTGGCCTGGGCAAAAACAGCATCCCGGAGATCGGCACCGTTCTGCCCGACAACGTGACGGATGAACAGATGCAGGCGATTCGTGAGGCGTTAAAATCGCCATCGTAATCGTGATCGGCCGTTTTACATCGAATAACGACACAACAGGCGACGACGATTACGAGGACGATTACGCCGACGATCATTTGAACAACCGACGACGATTCTCTGCTGGGCTTTGCCCAGTCCCGCGACCGCGGGAGCCGATTACGATTGTGATAACGATTTTCGAGAAAACGGACCCAAAGAGGAAAACTCATGGCTGACTACGAAGAAGATCGCGTTGCTCGATACCAGACCTCACATCCGGATGCCCGATGGTTCCCGGAGGCCAATATGGGCCTGTTCATGCACTGGGGCATCCACAGCGTCGCCGGGCTTCAACCCTCCTGGGCGATGATCCGGGATTATCCTCATGCGGGCACGGACAAATATCCCCGTGAACGCTATTACAGCCTGGCATCCGCATTTGATCCGGCGAATTATGATCCCGAAATGTGGCTCCGCGCCGCCAGCCGGGCGGGGTTCGACTACGCCGTTCTCACCACCAAACACCATGATGGCTACACGCTGTGGCCGAGCGATGAGGCGGTCATCGGCACGCATACTGACATGGACGGGCGAGACCTGCTCGAACCATTCGTCGAGGCGTGCCGAAAATGCGACATGAAGGTGGGATTCTACTACTCCTTCGCCGACTGGGCCTGGCCGGGTTTTCCGGTGAATGATGTTGATTTTGATCATAATCGACGCGGCGAGCATCCTGATATGCCCGCCGAAGAGGACCAGAGGCAGTTTGAGCGCTTTTATCGGTACACCAGAACCCAGATCGAGGAACTTCTGACCCGGTACGACCCGGTCGATCTGCTGTGGTTTGACGGCGTTGGATGGCGCGACCGCTCGCCGGAGGAACTGCGGTCGGTGGAAACCATCGAGTGGATTCGCTCCCTCAATCCCGGCATCGTCATTAACAACCGATGGGGCAAGGTGGGCGATTACGTGACGCCGGAGTGCCAGTTTCCCGAGAGCGAACCGGGGCAGTGGTGGGAAACCTGCATGATCACCAACGGACACTGGGGTTACAACCCCGGCAACCCTCTGCCGGAACTCCAGTGGTGGGTGGAGCGGCGGGACCGCTGCAACCGCTGGGGCGGTAATTTCCTGCCCAATGTGGGCCCGGCTCCCGACGGCACGATGCCCGATGATTTCTACGAAAGGTGTCGCGAACTGGAGGAATATACGAAATGAATGTGTCTGTTAATAACGTTGGTGACGCCATGAATATATTTCTACCCATGCTGATGATATTCTGTGCCGCACTGATCACCTCAGGCCTGGAAGCCGGAGAAAGCTCTATGCCAGGCGATCTGACCGCTGAGCAGATCGGGGCAACGCTGGGTGCCGGAGGGCATTTCATCCAGCACCGAACGCCGGTGTACCTGAACAATCCAGAGGGGGAGGATTTTGAAATTGAGATGTTTTTCTTCGTGAAAGGGTGGATAGACCCGTCGCGGGAAGAACGGATTCTGCTGATCGATCCGGACGGTGAGACCGTTGTGAGCGGGATGCAGACGCTGGACGAGGATCGCATAAAAATCGAGGTTAAAGATACCGCCCCGGGCGTGTATACGCTTGAGCCGGGGCGACGGGAGGACAGAAGTTTCGAGGGACGGGTTACCGATTACTGGCCCCAGACCACACCACCCAGCAACATCGCCTGCACATCGGAACCGCCCATGGCTTTCACGAATAGGGGACCAACGGACGTGCTCACGAGGAATTTTCTGACCAGCAATCCCGTGGACTGACCGATATGGGCATGCAACATCCCCGCCTTTTTCTGTTTTTCGGTGAGATCTGGTTCCTGGTGGGAATTCACGGGATGGACTTCCTTGCCGGAACGTCGAAATATTGCAAAACAAGCCACATCCTACCGCCGATGGGTCTTCGTTTGCCAAATGGATGCGTTCGTCCGACCTTGTTCTGAACTGAGTGGTCGGGTTCGTAAATACGGTGACGGTGTCGGGAGCACCAGACCCCGGGACCCGGTGGCCCCTACATGAGGGGATCAGCATCTCCAGCCCCCCCATGTAGGACAGCCTCGTTGGGCTCCATAGCCTTGTGCGAGGGAGGCTCAAGCCTGTGGACCGGGTCGTCAGACCCGGAGTCGCTGTCGTTTGTTCCGGAACGGCCTATGCGGCGTGCCGGACACTCGCCTCAGCTCCGGTTCGCGGATGAACCCCGCCGGCGCAGCCGGCTATGGGGTGCGGCGACCGCGAGTCGCAGTGGACTACCAGGAAGGGGGTATGCCAGTGCCAGTGATATTTAAAATGGCAGGCACCTCTGCGCCCAACGAATCCCCCACGGGGGCGCCGCTGTGCCGTTGTCTTTCGTTGTTTTGTGGTGGACCTTCAGCCCACCCTCTTTTCAGGCATACCTGTAGGCCGCTGA
>JBKHIT010000141.1:0-3655 GCA_046538485.1 Candidatus Brocadiia bacterium
AATTTACCTCCCGAGGCAAGCTGGACAAGCTGATAAAGAAGCTGCCCGATGACTCTCCCTACAAGGTGTATGTGCAGTGGCTGCGGCTGCGGTGCTGTCTTTCTTCGGATGGGATGGATCTTGTTGAAAAAGGGTTTGGTGGGAATCGGGAGGGGAAAATGGAGTTGCAACGGATGCGCCAGCTTGTTGGCGAGCTCTCAAACAGAAGCATGCTCAAACAAGGCGGTCTACAGAACACGCCGGTTGAAGCCGACGCTTTGGCAGGAAAGGTGGAGATTGCGATGTTCGAGGGAGATGTTGCTTCAGTTCGGAAAAACCTTCCAAGTCTGGAGAAAGTTCGCCCGCAAAGTGGTGTTACGCAGGCCGCAAACGAGTGGCTCAAACGCGAGCTAAATTCTGGAGAAGTTCAATTTAACATTCGAATTTCGAAGAAAGCATCCAAAACAGCTAAACCGGCAATCATCTGGATATATGATATTGCGAATGATTCTCTAGTGTTGGCAGTCAGCTATCCGCCCAAGGACCAGAAACTGCAACTTGAAGAAGGCCGGTATTATGCAATCGTGACCAACGTGAAGCAGAACCGAGGTGTGAAATCGAAACCGTTCGTGTTCGAGCACCGGGAACAGGTGTGTGTGAAGATCGATATCAACCAGTGGCATCCTCTGAAAATTACTGATGAAAACGAGGCGATATGGATCAGAAAGGATGTGGATACCGAGGATCTGCCGTGATAGATACCGAGGAACTACGGTCCGCCCGCCGCGACACTCGCTGCTCAGAGACCGTTACACGCGATTGTGCCTGAGGCGAACAAGTTGTCGGCGGGTATTTTCGGCCTCTAACCAATCCCCCACCATCTGTTGCCGCCGGAAAATGATCCCCGCCGCCCTGGCATCAGATGTTTGATCCCCTGTCATATTGTCCGATGGGCTGCAGTAATTCTTTAAAACTCGCCCCCCAGACGGTAAAATGCCCCTATGCTTTCTGCCACGAGACAGGCCGGGGTTGGATTGGATATGGGCGTGGATCTTTTGCGGACCGACACCACCTCGACAGACGGCAGTTGCGGAACCTGCGGCTCCTTACCGGGCATTGAGTATGAGTTCAGGTTGGTGATAGACGGCGGAGCGGAGGGCGAGCTTCAGCCCGATTCCCGCCAGTGGTATGTGGACCGGTGGGTGCGGGAGCGGGAGAGCGATCCCGGCGATGCGCCGACGTTTTCAGACCCTCAGAAAAAGCTCTGCCTCGTGCTTGGCGAGACAGGCGATACTTTCACTAACGCTTTTGAGAAACCGGACACTTACGATCTACGCTGCCGTTACACTCACGATGAGCAGAGGTTTGATATGGATGTGGAGGTTCAGGTGGGTGAGCCCGGCACCGGGGGCATAGCCGGGAGCGGGTCGGAGAAGATTTATTTGAAGCACGATTGCTGGAAAGCGTGGAACTACATTTGTCAATATGACATTTATCTGTGGCAATATGCAAAAGAGAACAATCAAAAAGTTTATGGTCGGCGTTTGAAGCGATTCGGCATTGAGCTTGCCTCCGAGAGCCTGCTCTGGGCCAGCACCACCTGGGATAGGATGGACGATGAAGGGAAGGTCCGTTTCTCCAACAACTACGGATTTAATTGGGGAAAATATATGTTTGCAGATCGTCCCTACTACAGCCTTTATCTGCAGACCGAAGGGCAGAACCCGAGTTTGGAGCATGGGCAGGCGCTGGGGGATGTAGTGCCGGTGCCGATAGACGAGGATGGCAATGTACTCATAGGTTCGTTTTCTTTGCAAGGAGCTGTTGGTGCGAAAAGAAAATCGGGGAGTTGGACCGAAGAAAGCGATCCCAGGGATCTGATTGAGATCGACCCGACTGAGGGCGAGTCCACAACCGTCACGTTCCAGACTGCAGAGGGGGAGACTTTTCAGCAAAACGATTCGGCCATTGTCGTTTTTACTCGCAAACTCGGTAATACCGAAATGGACGTCACCCGCCCCGCGGAATTCAAGACCCAGACTGTCAGTGTCGATCTTTCAATGCAGGGGTTGGCCGAGGAGAACGCCGACGGCACCAACACGCCCCACGAGACCGAGCCGGGGGCGTTTGTGGCAGTGAATGATAATGATAACGCGGGAGAGGATGGGACACCTGACGTGCAGGAGGAGGACTTTGATAGTGCCGACCCGGATCTGCAGCCTCTTGCGATCAAGGTGGGGCCGCTTTTCAGCGTGGGAACGATGGAAGTCAGCATCCCCAACCACGTGGCTCTTTGGAAAGAAAACACAAAAACGGGGAAAATGCTTCCCAAAGATGGTGAAAATCCCAATGTTTTGCAGTGGGATTTGTCAGAAGAGGCAGATCGCGCCGATCTCCAGTCGCTATTGGGTGACAATGAAGAAGGTGTGGTATATGTCGAAGGTCGTCAGCTTGGGGACGGGAATATAACTCTGACCTACCGGGGTACTGAAGGTGCCGTGGAGGATAGAGTTCGGGTCTCGGTCCTGGAAGCTCGACCGTATATCGTAAACGAGACCTATAGTGATATTGAGGAGAAAATGAGCTTCCAGAACGGCCACTGGGTGTGTGTGGGTGAACAGATAATCCTACGTTACAAAAAGCCAGAAGGATGGAGTGTAAAGGTATTGCCAGAAGGTGGCTACGGGAAATGGGCTCCCGATCCGACCCAGGGAGCGGTTACTTGTACCGATTACCAACATTATGGAGGCATCAAAGAGAAAGTGAGAGGAGAGACCGCAAGCGCTGGGCAGAATGATGTGCTGATCAAACTCACAGACTGGCGCATTGAAAAAGATGAAGCTATGATTACCCAGGATCAAGGCGGGCCGGTCGTTTATCCTCTCACGGTTTATGGTATGGATAGTGTGGAGTGCCGGGCTGCTGTGGAGGGCCAATGGGTTACGGGTGACAAAACTGTTGGTCTGTGGCAAACTCTGTCTGTCAGAGCTGTTCCGACTCCCAATACAGAGGGAGACTTCCCTCCAGGATATCCCGTTTGGTCTATAGTTGAAGCGCCGAATAACTCGCAAGTGCAAGTCCCGCAGGAAGGTCAAACTCAGTTTCAGTTTATTCCAGAAGAGCCAGGTTCTTACGAATTCAAAGCCCGATGCGGTTCGGGCGATCCGGGTTACACAGACAAGACGACCGCAACCATATCGATCTGTGCGGTGGAAGTTGAGATGGTGAATCCCACTGGGGATCCAACAAATCCCATGACTGCGCAAGAGAATGTCAATGAGTTTTCGTTTAACGGAGCAGATCCGGGAGTCTGCACTGTTAACTGTGAAGCAACCTTGACCCCCGATAACACTGAAACTCGGCAGTGGGCGGAAAACAATCTGTTGTGGTCCGTCTTAGGACAAATAAGCGCCAGCGATCAGTGGCTCGATAATAATACTCAGGGCGATAATTGCGGAAAGGATGTAACATTGCAGGGTACGGGCTTGCCCCAAAGCAACGTCAACTTTGGATGGTATGAGATCAGACTCGATGTTCCCGGGCAAGGTAGACTAACGAACAACATCGAAGTTTTTTTCGCCAAAGATGCGACGAATCATCCAGATACCAAGCCCGCAGGGGTTGTACTGGTTCAGCGTGAATTGGACAGTTGCCTCTTCGATTTAAGTAGAAAAAC
>JBKHIT010000142.1:0-3654 GCA_046538485.1 Candidatus Brocadiia bacterium
GACATTTTTTTATCAGGACTTTTCTTTGGTAAAACTACCCCTTAAAATGGCTGCAAAGCGGGGTCTGGAGTTCAGAACGCGGTTCACTTTTTGGAATTTCCGTGCTATTTGCATGTTTCCGATATTTGTTCGCCTCAAGTCCCCCTTCGCCCGCCATGCGGCGGACTCAGCTGAACTCGAGTCTTCATTCACTCCGGCGAAGCAGTCTCGCTGTTTTGTCGACTCAACAACGATCCTGCTTCGCGCGAGGCTGCCGAGCACGGCCGGATTGCCGCGCAATGACATGTAAACTTAGATGGCCTTGTTACGCCCGGTAAACTAATACTTGCGGCCGCTTGCACACGCTTATTTTAAATTCGTCCAAAGAGACTACAGAACCATCTGGCACAGCCTCTCCAGGCTGTGAACCGGATCGCAAGACCCGGATCGCTATGTGCCTGAGCTCACTCCACCACCGCCGTGCCCCAGAACTCGGGGTTGAGACGGCTTTCGTCGGGAAGATCGTCCACCACGTTGGCTTCAAAGCTGTTGTTAGCCCAGTAGGCCCGTTTCAGGGCGTTGCGGCCCGTTTTGTCGCCGAATATGTACCCGAGATCCATCTTAACGCCCGCTCCCGGCACGGGATCCCAGTCGAGCATTTCAAGTGGAATGGTCGCGGTGGCGGTGAAACCTTCCGCTGTTTTTTCATGTTCCAGTCTGACGGAATCAATCTCGGTAATTCGATCGAAGGTCTCCTTATCGACGGGGGATTCCAGGAGGATCGGTTCTCCTTTGAATCCTTTGACCTTCGGTTCGAACAGCACGGCTTTCGTTTTGCCTTTCTGGCGGGTCACGATCAACCGCACGTCGCCCGGCGCCGGTTCGGTCCTGTTGTCGGGGGCATCGGGATTGGTCGCCACCTGGATATCCAGGCAATTTCCGCCGATGAAAATACTCTGCGGATCGGAGACCGAATTCACCAGTGGCGAGGGTGATGTGACCTCGTAATGGACATACAGATTTTTCTCATCCCGGGCCGCTTTGGCCTTGAAAGACAATCCTCCGCGCAGAGTTCGCTCCACCGGATCGGCTTCTTTGAGCGTGCGTTTCCAGCGGTTTACGATGAGCGTCTGGCCCTGCGCTTTCTGTTCTTTGAGTTTCCTGAGGCCTTCTTTGACTTTTGCCAGTTTGTCAGCCGTCATTTTCCACGTTCCGCCCTTGAGTTTTCGGACGGTATCGAGCCCGTGGACTTCCATGACGCGTCCGTCCTGGTCGCCGGTCAGCAGGAGGTACCTTCCGCTCTCGTGGAGTTTGATCATCCGGCCGGTGAACAGCTCGCACATGACCTTATCGGGACCGAGCCCTTCGCTGGCTGGCGGGTTCATGATCATGGCGACGTATACTCCGTCGCGAGTGAGGATATGATATCCGCTGTAATACGTCGCGGCGCCGGTGAAATCTCCGGCCACCCCGAGCGGCGCGGTGAGAGCGTAGAGATCGCCGACACCGGGTTTAGGTATCGAGAGCGTTCGTTTCCAGAAGAGAGTGCCGCGGAGCCCCCAGATGCGCTCACCGTCGCGCGTGCAACGACCAAACCCGACATCGTTACGTTTGCGGACGGCGCTGTTCTGGTAGAGCGTGCCGTCATGCGGATCAACGAACATCGGAGGTCCCTGGGGATTCCAGGCACCGAACGGGAGGTCTTCGGGGTTTTCGAAGTCGTAGACCGGAATTCCATCCGGGCGGATCTTTTTCGCTTTCCACATTTTCCGGGTCCGGGAGGTGTAGAGGTTCAGGTCTTTATCGACCCATTCGAAGCGTCCTCCACGTCGACCGAATCCGCTGGCCGGGTGGTATTCCCCTTCCTCCCGGCGCTGATTATCATTTTCGTCGACCCAGACCCTGTCTTTGAGGAATTGCATGACAGGTTTGAAGACCGGCCCATCGCGGAGGTAGAGCACGCTTTTGTGTCCCCATCCGTACTGACGACCGTTGGTGGCCGTGATCACGCTGAATCCCGAACCGTGCGAGGAAGCAACGGGAGGTCCGGGTGGAACGTTTTTGCCGGTGGAACGCCAGAGTGTGGAATACGGTTTTTTGGTGCCCTTATCGAGGTCCACTTTCCAGAGGACGTTGTGGCAGTAGACTTCATCGGGATGGCGCGGGTCCATCATCGTCCATGTGGAATACGCGCTGCCGCCGAAGAATTCGTCCACGTTTTTGCCATTGTCGGTGTCCCAGACGCTGATGCGTTTGGGGGCGTCCATGTGCTCGGCGACCCACAGACGCCTGCGGGAACCGATCGCGCAACCGGCCGGTTTGAGCATGCCGGCAGGATCGTAGCGTCCCATCAGGGGGCGTCCGCCGTGTTTACCGATGCTTTTGAGGTAACGTCCGCCGGGGGCGAAGACGCTGACGTTCTGCAAATCCCCGCGGTTGGTCACGTAGATCCGTCCTTTGTCGTCGGTGGCGATTCCGGCCGGTTCCTCGAGATGATCGTCGATGAGCACGCTGTGTTTGTTTCCCCGGACTCGGAGCACTCTCTCGCCGCTGATGGCGAGGACCGAACCATCTTTAGCCGCGGCCAATCGACCCGGCGTCGGGACGTTCCACGTCTGCGCAATTTCCCCGGTTTTGCCGTTGATGACGGCAACGAGGTCCCGTTTGGCGTATGCCATGTAGAGTTTACCGTCGGCGTAAACGAGGCCGCTGACGGCGTTGCTTTTTTTGTCTCCGCCTTCCGGCACTTCTGGTCGGCCGCGTCCTTCGGCGAGATTAATGGGCCGGAAATCGCGTCCGTCGAAGACGCGCGCGCTCCGGTAGCGGCCCGGATTGGCGGCAAAGACGCGGTTGGTTTCGGGGTCGGCGGCGAGGTAGAGCGCGTTCCCGCGACCTGAACTCGCTTTCTTGTCGCCGTCGGGCCCCACGCGGATCAGTCCCCATCCGGCTTCCCCGAAGGGCCATGCGAGGATCATATCTTCGCCGAACGCTTCGGCGGTTATGGGATCGGTATGGTCGCCGCCCCAGCCGCCGGTCCCATCGGAGGTCTTGTAGGGCGGGGTGCCGGAATTATGGACCGAAAGCAGGAATTCGGTGGTAATCGGGTCGTGGTAGAGTCCTTTCCAGGAGTATTCGCCTTCGGGTATCGGTCGCCCCCGGAAATCCAGTCCATCCCACTTTTCAGTGATCGCCCCCGCTTTTCTCTCTTCCTGGCAGACGACATTGCGCACCAGAACGTTGTCTTTGTCCCACAGGGAGATTGTGGTGACGCCGTCTTCGGGCAGCCGGTAGCTGAATTCGAGGGGTTTAGGTTTTTCAGCTTTCTTTTTGGCGACCCCTTTGATTTCAGGGACATTATTTTTCTCGGCGAAGATGAACTTTCCCCAGCAGCCGGTGCTCTGCCAGGGGAACCCCCCTCCGCTGATGACATCGCGCGCCCAGGCGCCTTTCCCGGAATCTATTTTCAATCCGTCGGCGCGCGAGAAGTTGTACTGGATTGTTCCCGAGACGACATCTCCGGCCCGGGGCGGATTTTCGGCATCGAGAGTTTTCCACGGGATGCGGTATTCCATGACGTAACTCTTGCCATCGTCTCCTTTTTTGTAGACCGCATCGAAACCCGTCGGATCGACGAGTCCATCCGGTTTCCATTTTTCGGGGACCGTGTAGGCCATG
>JBKHIT010000024.1:0-64804 GCA_046538485.1 Candidatus Brocadiia bacterium
AGGTGATATCTACCTTGTCTCATTGCGGAAAGGTGTCCATGAGATGGCCTGGAGAATTTTGGGGTTTGGGGGATCTGAATCTCCCGGGAATCTACGGCGCCTGACAGGGGCCGAGAGCCTGGACGCGCAGCCATGCTGGCATCCTTCCGGCAACATAATTTTTTACGCGTCCGCCAGTTCCTTTGAGGAGCCATACGAAATTTTCAGTCTCAAACCGGGTAAAAAACCCAGAAAGCTCACCCGGCGAGGCGGACAGATGCCGGCCTGTTCTCCCGATGGGAGTTATCTGGTGTTTGTCTCGCGTCGCAATGGCAAATGGCCCGCGCTGTATGTCATGCGCCTGAAGGACAGAAACGTGGTTCGGCTTACGGGGGCTTCGGGAATTGATCTTGCCCCGGTATGGGGACCCGAAGGGAAGAAGATTTTTTTCGTCCGACATCTATTCGATACCAATAAAGACGGGCGACTGGATACCGAGGATCACGGTTCTATCTTCAGCGTATCTTTCAGAAAAGATATTTTTTCAAATAACCGTCGGGCTCCGGTTCGACAGTTGACTTCATGGCAATGGCATGACAGGGCGCCACGGGTTGTAGAGGGCGGTATTATGTTTGCGCGCAGAAAGATGAGGGCCGCTGGAGGCAAATATAGGGCGAACCTGTGGGCTTTACCGGCATGCGGCGAGATCCCCCGAATGCAAACGGTTGATGCACATTTCGCCTTTGCCCGGAAAGTGTCGGCCGAGGGCAGAGTTCCGAACTGGCGAGAGGCCCTGGCATGGCAAAACGCCCTGTGGGCCGCGCGTGAAAGCCGGCAAAACGGGGATTTTATTCAAGATACTGGACTACCATCTGAAGCTGCTGAAGCCGCTCTGCAGTATGCTGAAGCCCTGGCGGAGCGTAACCACATGGAACGAGCGATTGCGATACTTGAGGAAGTCCCGGAAGAGTTTCCGGAGAGCCCGTTCTACCTGAAAATGGCCAGAATTAAAAAACTGTCTTTGCAGCGGCAAATCTTTGCCGGAACACCAAATCGCGAAGAAATGGTTCGTCTCCACCGAGAAGCGTTGAAGATATTGAAAGAGCTTCGGGCGGACGGTGAAAGCGACAATGTGGAATCCCTGACATGCAGGGCGCAGCTTGAACTGGGGCTCGTCCTCCAGGCCATGAAAAAGCATGCCGACGCCCTGAGAGAATTGAGAGCTGTGCCTCGCCGGTTTCCCCAGCAGAAAGAATTATGTGCCCGTTCTTTGCTTGCCATTGCCGAGATCTTTGAGAATCTCGGCCGCGGAGAAGGAGCCAGAACGGAATACCTCCGAATTCTGCGGATGTATTCGGAAACCGAACCATACGCTAACCGTGCGGCTTCGCGGCTTGTCGACCGATTGGCGAAAGAACCGATGGGCAAAACGGTTCAGCAGAAAGTCAATGAACTGCGGGAAATTTTGGAACAATATGCTCATGAACCTGTTCTCCCCGCACTGGCGCAGAACCGGATCGGCGATTTGTACTACGATATAAAGGATTATCACAGGGCCAGGCAAGCCTACCGACAGACCATCGAACAATACCCAGCTGCAGGTCGCCAAACAGCCGCAGCATACCTTTCCCTCGCGACAACTCAGCTCGACCAGCGTGATTACAGGTCAGCTCTGAATACTTATAAACAACTTCAGCAAAAGCTGGGCGTTCAATTCGGGAAGGACATCTACCAGCGGGCGCGAAAAGGATATGTCCGGACAATCTTGATGAAAGCTCGTGAAGAATTGAATGCGAAAGATCCGAAACTTGCCCTGAGTACATACTCGCGCCTTGTGGAATTTGATTCGTCAATTCCAGCCGCACACCGGGGAATTGTCGACTGCGAAGCACGGCTGGGACAGACAGACCAGTCGATTATTCGTTACCGAAAGCGTGTTGAGAAAAATCCGCGGGATCACGTGGCGCACTTCGCTCTGGCCCGAGCTTATAGTTATTATGGACCCCAGGGATGGGGCGGCAGTGGTGCGGTTCGGCGCAAAAGAGTTGCGGTAGATCGCAAGGCCCTCCGGCTGCTCAAACAGGCCATTTTGATGGATTTTGAAGAACCCTACTATCATCAACTTCGGGGATTTTTATTCAATCGGCTTGCATTGATTACGGGCAATAGCAAGGACGAGATCAAGGCGCTTGATTCGTACCTGACGGCTCTCGCGATGAGTTCACCACAAGAGGATCCTGATAATTATGCCAGTTTGCTTTTCAACGTGGGTGACGGCTACATGCTTGTGGGACAACCGGAGAATGCGTACGAGTTTTACAAGCGTGCTCTGGACGCCGGCTTTGAGTTTCGTGGAGAAAAGGGGCTGGCGGCACTGGAAAAAATCAGCCGCAGTGCGACCGATTCGGCCGATTTCGACCTGGCCGTCCGCCTTTTGAAAGAAGCTCTGCAAAGGACAAAGATATCGTCAGGCGCTGAGCAAGAAGAAATCACACAGGTTATGGTTCGCAAGGTGCGAATTCTTGACCAGCTTGGATTCGTAGAATATCTGGATGGTGATTATGCCAGCGCCGCTGATTATTACAAACTTTCAATTTCGATTCTTCGTAAATTGATGACCCTCGATCCAAAACGCAAGGCTGCGTATTACCGAAACCTGGTCCTGGCGGAACGCAATACCGCTGTCAACATTTTCCGAGCCGTTCAATCAGGAAACGTTGCAACTGCCGAATTGAAATCGGCTTACAATTTGCTGAAAGAGGCTGTGGATTCGGTCGCCAGAGTTGGAGTGGCGAGGGGAGAAGAGGAGAAAGCCCCGGGGCTTTTTACAATTGATATTGAGATCGAAGTGGGGGAAAGCCGGGGCGCGAGCCGTTTTGATCTTGCCACAGAAAAGCGTCTGCTTTTTACCTATATGGGCCGAATAGCGTCTCATGCAGGAAAATACAACGAGGCTGAACGGTATTTCTCCCGCAAGCTCCACCTTTATCCTTCCGTTGATCCTGAAGAACGGCCGGATGTGTTTGTGGAACGTGCAATTGTTTGGACCCAGATCGGAGAACTGAGAATCAGCGCACGAAAATGGGCCGAGGCTGCAGAGGCCTATAAAAAAGCGGCTGAAATGGAGGCAAAAGCTGGCAACCTCAGGGGGGAAATGGATGCCTGTTTCTCGCTCGGACAGCTTTACCTGCAGGCAGCGTCTGGAAAATACGACAAACCAGCCGATTTAAAACTCCGCAATCTGATTGATTACCATCGGGAATTGCTGGCGAAAGCACGAAAAGATGAAGATGAGGACCTGATAGAACAAATGGTCCGACTGAATACCACCCTTGCCAGGTTGTCGCAAAAAATTCCCGATACAGAATCAGGGGGAGACCGCCATGAAAGCAAATGAGAATGCAGCGCTTCACATAACAGCGCGGGCTTCCCAACGGTCTCAGAAAAAAATTGTGTTCATTGCGACCACGCTTGTTTTGTGGCTGGGATTCTGCTCCGGATGTGGAAAGCTGGTGGGCCTTCGAGGAGTGATCCTGGACGAACCGACTCGGCTTGAACGGGAGATATTGGGGGAGCGGAAACTCGTTGGAGAAGGAAGACCCCTCCTGGATCTGAATGAGTTACGGGATGGTTTACGTGTATCTGTGCTTCATGAACTTGAGGCAGAATATGCTGCCCAACAAAAAAAACTGCAAGAGTCGGGGACGCTAAAATGGCAGATTCGGATGTGGCAGTGTGTGATTTTTCATAACAGGGGGGTTCTGACAGCAATACGGGGCGACAGGGAAAAGGCGGAGGGCCTGATCAAGAAAGCGTTGAAATATTGTGAAACGTACGCTTTCGATACGCTTAAATGGCAGGTGCTTTTCACACTGGGTACTCTTGCGGGGGGAGAGAGAGGTTACGCGCGTTTTTTGGAAGCAGAAAATGCGCTTTTCGAAAGCGTAATTGCCACCCGGACGGATTATCAGGTGGAGAATGGAGAGGCCTGCCAGCAGCTTTACCGGAGACTGATATCGTCTTCGTTGACTAAAAACGAAGGCGAAAATGCTTTCCGCTTTTTGCTTCGGCAGCACGCGATCGAACTCGCACGAGCATCAGCTCCCGGAAGTTTTCAGTTCACAGAAAAACCGGCGGTAGAATATACCAGACAGCTGGGGGCTGCTCGGCAACGGTTCGCCAAAGCGCGGTCAAGACTTTGTCGGTATGCGCCGGATGCCCTTCTTGCCGCAAAAGACGAGTTGTCCGATGAAGTTAAAGAGGCTCATGATGGCCTGAAACGGGCGCGAAATGCGGTTTCTGATCTGAGAGACAATATGAGGAAACGACCCGCGCCGGGAAGCCGACGGAGCCGCTGGAATGCCCTTGCGAGTTCCAGTTTGATTATCCCTGTCCCCGCCAGAGCGCCCGCGCTGCAACAAATATTATGGTTCGATTCGGCGCTGCTGTGTGTCGAAAGTATCGGAAACCGCGGTCTGGCTGTTTTCGTGCTCACCCGGGAGAAATTCCACTCTTTGCAGGTCCAGCTGGACGAGAAACTCAGGAATGCTATTGAGAATCAACGCTATGTAAAGGAAACCATCGAGTTGTTTTCCGAGAAAGTGCTGGGACAGGTAAAAAAAATGCTGGATGATCCGATCCGACGTACTTATTTGTGTGTCGGAGAAGATTTGCAGTCGTTGCCCTGGAGGCGAATGCAGTTGTTCGAGCAAAAACTGGGAGAACGCATGCAGTTATGCCACCTGGGCGGACCGGCGGATCTGGAGATCGCGTTTCACAGGAAAAGTTACGGACGTGAGCATTATTTGATCTACGGCGACCACAAACAGCTGGCAAGCCTCGGCATAGCGGCATTGGATGAGCCGGCGAAAGTTTTGTCTTTTGAAGGAGAAACAGTCGAACGAGCTGAGCTGATTGAAGAGGTTGCTTTCTCCGACTTTCTCTGGTTCGGGGATCGACTGGCCTTTGATGCGCTACGACCCTGGGAGAGTTACCTGAATCTTTCAAATAGTTTCGGAAGAATCGACGGAATGGGGCCAGTAACATTCGCAGGACTTGGGACGCGGGCCGGATGCGCTTGTTTTGCAAAAGTAGATGATTGGAGGCAGGACAGAAGTGAGAGACTTTCCCTCAGGGTGCTGACGAGGGCGGTTATGGCGGGAGGTGTGCCCACCCTGGTCTTAGTTCGGGATGGAGTTGCGACAGATGTGAGCCGGGATTTCTGGGAAAGATTTTTACCTCTTCTGCAGACAAAGCCAGTGGGGAAAGCTTTCCAGATAGCGGTTAGTCACGTCCCGGATGAGGAGAAAAAAGCTTTTCAGCTGCGCGGTTTTTCGGGAATGGGATCGGCGGAATTTGCGCAGTACAGCAAACTTGAATTCAATGATACGGTTCGACGCTACAAAGACTCTCTGGATGAGGGTGAACTTCAGGGAGCCGCCAAAGAACTCCTTGAACTTGTGCGAATGGCCGAGGCACTGAATTTCGGGTCGCGCAGCCGCAAATTGAAAACGCTTGCCAATCTGCAGCAGAGGCTCGTTTTTGTGTGGCGGCAAATGAGGCTTTATGAACGAGCGGCTCAGAGCCAGGAAAAGAGAATCCAATACGTGCAGCAGATTGAAGCCTTTCCCGGAAGAGCCCTGGCGATAGATTATAAAACGTTGGGTACCCTGTATACGGAAGCGAATCTCTACGAAAAAAGTCTGAAAGCGTACGAAAAATCCCTGGAGCTGCTGAAAAAACATGGGAAACAGGAAGATATTGCCCGGACTCTCGGTGAACTGGGCAAAAGTTTTGGGTACGCGGCTCGTTATGAAAAAAGCATGCAGACCTTCCAAAAAGCGATTGCAAATTATGAACAGATGGGAGACACGGCGGGTGTTGCGGCACAAGAAAGCCAGTTAGGTTCGCTTTTGCTTCGGCATATGAACCGTCCGCATGAGGCACAGACCCATTTTGAGAGGGCGAGGCAAGCATATGAAGCCGTCGGAGAAATTGCCCGGCAGGCGGAAAGCATAATGGATATTGCGCTGTGCCGCCGACGGCTGGGGGATTTTGAGGGCGCCGCTGAACGATTCAAAAAGGCGCTATCGATGGTGCGAGAAGAAAAGTCGAAGAGACAGAAGGAATCAGACACAAAGACCTCACCTGATAGGACCCGGATTTTAGGGCGGCAGGAAAGCCGGGCGCTTTCGGAGCTGGGAAACACCTCCTGGCTAAACGGGAAGTATCAGAAAGCCTTCCAGCAGTGTTATGCCGCACGAGAAATTGCGCAAGAGCTGAATGACGCCTATCGGTTGAATGTTATTGCCCAGTTGCTGGGGCTAATCCATTGGGAACTGAACAATTACAAACAGGCCCATGAAGCCATAACAGAGGCGATCAAATATGCAAAACGGGCGGGAAGACCCCGCGAGGTGGTAACGGCTTACAACAATCGCGGGATTATTTTCCGGCGTCAGGGAGAATACGAGGAAGCGCTTGAGGCTTTTGAAAAAGCTTTCAAAGTCGACCGGCGTCTGCGGGATAAGTGGGGCTTGGGATACGATCACCGGAACATCGGAATCACTCTGCATCGACTTGGGCGATTGGAGGAAGCCGCTGGTCATCTCGAGAAAGCGGTGAGGTTGACGGCCGAAATCGGAGATGCCATCAATCATGCGAAAGCAGTGTATTACCTTGGAGATTTACAGCGGGAACAGGGCAAAAAATCGGCGACGAAATACCTGGGAATGGCTCTGGAGGAGGCGCGAGGCGTTTATTTGCCACAGATAGAATGGCGCGCACTCAGGTCGCTCGGGTCGCTGCGGCTTGAGGCCGGCGAACAGGAGAAAGCCGTCAAATTCCTGAAAGAGGCCGTAGATGTTGTGGAAAAAATGAGGACGGGACTGAAAGTGCAAGAATTTCGCAGTGGATTCTTGCAAAATAAAATGGACCTTTACGAGGAAACAGTGAAAATACTGCTGGATATGGGACGCGAACAGGAAGCGTTCGCGTATTCTGAGAGATCGCGTTCCCGACATTTTGTGGACATCCTTGCCGGTAAATCTCTGGAACTTCGCACAGCACAGGAAAAGAGACTTTATGATCGTCAGCAGGAACTGGGCAAGGAAATCCAGGTGTTAGCACGAGCCGCACGACAGGCCACCACGGATTCCGAGCGCGAGGAGGCAGCGGGTCTGCTGGAAAAAAGGAGAAGCGAATTTAAAGAGAATCTCGTCAATATTCGGTCCCTTAACCCGCAATTGGCGAGTTTCGTTTCCGTTGAGGTCGCAGAAATCGAAGCACTGCAGGAAGTTATGTCAGAAGAAGTTCTTCTTCTCGTATACTATCTTCTGGACGATGAAGTCGTTGCCTGGGTAATCGGCAGGGATCGTTTCAATACCAGGCGCATTCCGGTCAAACGGGTTGATCTTGAAAAACAGATCCGGAGTTATCGGGTGTCGGTGCAGGAACGGGAACTGCTGGCGCGTGTGAAGGACCAGTCTCAGCGACTTTACAAGAAGCTCATTTCGCCGGTGGAAGAGGAAATTGTTGGCCCAAACGTTCTGTGCGTGGTGCCACACGGTGCGCTTCATTATGTTTCTTTTGCTTCCCTTTACAATGGGAAAGAATTTTTGGTAGAACGGTGCCCCGTTTCCTACCTGCCCAGCGCGAGTATATTCCCACATTCGATTCCCGCTGAAGTCCCGCACCGTGTCGGTCCCGATATGCTGAGAGTCCTTGCGGTAGGCGATCCTGAAGTTGGCAAGCCGGCCTATCGACTCCCTTTTACGCGGCAGGAGATCAAAAGCCTGAAGCGAAACTTCGTCGAGGTGACGTCTCTACGAGGCGAGAAGGCTACTGAGAGCTGGGTAACCGAGAACATATCCGATTTTGATGTCATACACTTTGGCGTCCACGGTTATTTCAACCCGTTGAACCCGCTGTTCAGTGCTCTGATGCTGGCACCTGATGCGGAACGCAAGCAAGACGGTGAACTTGAGCTGCATGAGGTGAGCGGGTTGACAATTGAAGCCCAGCTGGTGGCTTTGAGTGCGTGTCAATCGGCTGTAGGCGAGTTGAAATCAGCTGATGAGCTTGTGAGCTTGAGTCGGGCTTTTTTCTACGCGGGCACCAATTCTATTTTGAGCACTTTGTGGCGTGTGGACGATGTGTCGACGTCCCTTCTGGCGAAACATTTTTACCGCTATTATGCGGGGCATGCTCTGGAAAAGAGCGCAGAAGGGGGAACAAAAGCGGAGGCCTTGCGTTACGCACAGCTGCAGGTAATGAACGATGGGCGGCACTATCACCCCATGTACTGGGCCGGTATGACTTTGTCAGGGGATTACCGGTAGGTATTTTGACACATCCCGGCGGATTGTGTTATCCTCTTTCTATTGGATGTTTTATGTGTAAAAGTGTGACTCGGAATTCCGTATTTGGATTCACTGAAAGGGCAATGTATGCGCCTTTCCCAGCGTCAAGCGGGAGGACGTCGTTTACTCCTCGTCGAAGAGGATCCGCATGTTATCGATGATTTGCGGCAGCTTTTTGCGAGCCGAATGTTTGAGTGTGAGGTTGCTCTCAACGTTGAGACCGCCCGAGACATTCTTGAGGAACGCCGAATGGACGCAGCCGTCGTTGATACGGAAACGGTCTCCGGAGACGACGATAAGATGCGCTCTTTGCTGGAAGAGATGAAAAAGATTGACGAAGAGATGCGCATCGTGGTTTTCAACGGTTCGAATGATAAACAGACACAACGAGAAATGCGGCGAAAGGGCGCTGAGGGATACTTGAGTGTTAAGAGCGATTTGAACGCTGTGGCCAGGTCAGTTCGTCGTGTTCTGGATATGAAATCCTGAACCTTCCAATTGCGCGTCAAAATGTTTACCACGGGGCGGGGGTGGCCAGCTAAAAACGCATTTCTATTCCACCACATTTAGAGCCATTTGCGTTAATCAGAAATACTGGCACAGCCGCGACTTAGCATAGCCAGGAAAAAGTTTTGACCCCAGAATCCGGCTCTGACGACCCGGTCCACAGGCTGGAGAGCCTGTGCTACATGCGTTTTTTAGGAATCCAGGCTTTGCCGCTTATCCTGTGCTCTGTGTGTTTCCCGACCCCTACGAGCACGTTCCCCGAGCTATTGCAAGCCGCAAGATCAATGTCAGGTTCGTGGTGAATCCCTTCAGGGGCTCGGTCGTTTGTCTGTTTCTTTTGCTTCACCCTGTTTTCGGGAAGGGAATGGGGGCATGAAACCTGCGGGACTCTGTGCCTGCCCATCAGCGGACAGATCTCCCGGCAAAACAGCAGAACGACCAACGGGAGGTCCGCCTCGGCGATGCGGACCGACAGCTACCTGGCATTTTCCGGCATTTGTCCGCCTCACGTCCCCCTTCGCCCGCCTGAGCGGACTCAGCTGAACTCGAGGCTGCAGGATACGCGGTCGACAAGCGGGGTTGCAGGTTTACAGAATGATTGACACCAGACATGATTTATATATTACAAGAACCTTCAAAGAGTTTTCCGAAGGAAACCTGAGGAATTTGCGCCCGGCTCTGTTCGGAGCGGACCCCCTATTTTAAAGAGCGCTACTTCAGGCGGACAGCGGAAACGCAGTCTGAGAGGGCCTGTACTCCCGAATCCTCGATTGACGTAGAGCCAGCAGTGAGGAAGTTTATAAAGGCCTTTCGAGAACCCACCGTGTCCTGTGGGCAGCAGTAGACGCCAGAGCCAGGGAATACGGATCTGGCCGCCGTGAGTATGGCCAGTCAAAATCAAATCCACATTGTGACCGGGGGGGAGAAGTCGCGCGGCGAGAGGGGCATGTGAAAGCAGGATTCTGAAATCAACGTTTCGGGAACTGCGAAGTGTTTCCTCAATATCAGGGGCGCCCCGAGTGAGATCATCAAGCCCCGCGATAGCTATGTTCCCGGCTTTTGTTTTGAGAACTTTTTGTTCGTTCTTGAGGAGATAGCATCCTGCATCGGCGAAGACGGCTCGGAGTTTTTGGAGAGTGGGGGCCAACCTGATTTCCCAATTACCCCGGACGGCATAGAGCCCGTATCGCGGCTCCAGTTTCCTGCATAATGTCCGAACGGCTTCGAGTGATCTGCTGGCCGCGGTAATGAGGTCGCCCGTAAGCAGTACGAGATCCGGGTTCAGGCCATTGACTGTGCGTACAAGTCGTTCGTGTTCCGGACGCCAGGAGCGAAAATGTGTGTCAGAAATTTGGGCAATGTTTAAAGGGTTAGATCCAGGACGAAGGGAATGGCGAGGAAGGCGAAATGTTTCGACTTTGAACCGACTCACGGGTTCTCCCCGGTGGAGAATGGTTAAGGCCGGGCTTTGCGTTTATCTGAACACGCTTATTATATGCAGATCGAAGCCTTATAGACAGAAAAAGCCAAATTTTATTTGCGTGGCTGCCCCTCAAATAGGTATCATAAAATTGAGTAGTAGATCTTGGATACGTTCCGTAACTCCTGAGCTCTTGAACTTTTATTGCTTATTGGGAGGTGGGGCTAACGGATGATATATCATGGAGAAGAGCGCAGGAGAGTTGAACGGATTCCGTGTAAGGACGTTTGGCTTACTTATGAAACCGCCGGGGGCTTTCTGGCGAAACTTGTCGGACGCAAAAAAAAATCTAAAAAACCTCTTCCCGTCCGTAATATTTCGCGAGATGGAGTTTGTTTCCTCGCTAAAAAACGTCTCAAAGCCGGCCAAGTAATTCATGTTCGGGTTAATCCCGGTCCTCGACAACCATGGATAAGGGCAGATGCGCAGGTTATCTGGTTGGGGGAAGGAGAAGGACGTTACGACTATCGCGTCGGGATTGGTTTTTCGAACGTCGAAAAGCCTGAATGGAAGAAGCTGCGGCGTATCAAGGAACTTGTTCGCACAAGAGAAGAGGCGTGGGAATCGTGGCGTTTAAGGGCTGAGGAGGCCGAAAATCGTGCGGCCGGTTCGTTTGATGAAGAAAAATAAAACCGGCTGATGGAATTTCCGGGAGTCGATGAGCATGGAATATATTCTGGCTTTCCAGCTTTTATGTGGATTTTTTTCTGCATTTCTCGCCGTCCGGAAACACCGCAGCCTCACTGGTTGGTTTGCCATTGGTCTGCTTGTGCCCGTTGCCGGAGTTATTTTTGCCTGGGTGATCGGCCCTTATTCGCTTAAAGATTCGCAGAAGCAAAGCGATATGCCAACGGAAAAACCTGCGGGGAAACGCCCAAAGCGATGTTGCGGTTATTATGTTCCCGATTGTCAGGGTTGTCCCTACTTTGAAAAACCGTTGTTTGATAAATCCTTCGAGGGGGATAGGAAAGGGCGGTGCCGCTTTTACGGGCGAGTGCTCGAACAGAACGAGGAAGAGAAGAAAAGCCGCGCTATCGTTGAGGATTGAGCCCAATTAGGGCGAATTTTTACAGATTGTTTTTGCTGTGGGAATTGGCACGCTCCTTCGACTTTACTTGACTATCCGGGTATGCTTTGCTAAAAAGGGAGTTCTGGCATCTTGATCTTTCAAAGCTGCTGGAAGATAAAGGGTGTTTTTGGATTGCTATGGGAGGATTTCCTTGATGACCATCAGGTGCCGAAAAATTTTTATGGTGGGGCTGACAGGTCTTGTTGTGTTCTTGGCAGCACCCCTTACTGTAATTGGTGGCGGGGCTGGTTCCAGTGCCGAAAGTCTGGTGACAGAATTGCGCGAGACTTCACCGGCGAGAAGGGCATCGGTTCGAGCCCGTCTCGTTGAGAAAGGTCGAGGAGTTGTGAGTGTTCTCTGCGAAGCCATAAAAGAGTATCCCACCGAAAGGGATGAAAATTACGTCACGAATTGCATTTTGGCACTTGGAGAAATCGGGCCTGCAGCCAGGGAGGAAGGTACTGATACCCTGGTCTCTATGCTCGCTTCTTCGTCGTCTCGTTACCGTTATGTTGCTGCGAAAAGCCTTGGCCAGGTTTGGACTGGATCGAATCTGAGGAGCGAGAAGTTGCAGTCTATAAACGGAGCTCTACTGGCAGCAGTGTACCGTGCACAGGGCGAAGCAATTTATGGGCCGGGCCTCGCTTTGGTGTATATAAACCGTATTTCGGTGGATTATGCGGGTGTAAGGAAAAAAAATCCTGAATCGCTGCCAGCGTCCAATTTGAAAATACAGATTACAAAATGGTGCAGAAAGAATTCAGATCGACTCCCGCCTTTGGCCTCTCGCCCATGGCGCTTGCTGCTGGCTCAGTTTTCTATGGGACCCAGAACTGCGGACGGAGAAGAAGCCCGGAAACATCTGCTTAAGAAAAAACCCCTCGAGGCAACAGAACCGATCCTTTCTGTGCTTGGAGCCGACAAAGTTGAAAGACGGCAGTGGCAAGCCCATGCCGATCTGCTGAGCAAAATCACAGGTGTTGCCCTGAAAGAAACAGGATCTGACGATCCCGGAAAAAGAGCCGAACTGATCGAGAAATGGCTTGGCAAGTGGCGAGATCATCTTAAAAAACACCCGGATAAACGACACACAGAATACAGTTTGTCACGATTTGAAAGCCTGGTTATGGGTTTCCAGAAGCGTCCCACGCCGCCGGAGAGAGAAAAAATATTCAAAATGCAAGACGTTGTCTTGAGCCAGCTCCAATCACCGGATCAGCTCCCCGAGAAAATGTCTGATCAAGCCAAAGCCCTCCTGGCCCCACCGCTTCGAAAAAAGGCGAGCTTTAAAAGTGCTTTGAAAGCCCTGAAGGAAGGGAAAATGTGGCATGAGCGCCGCAAACAGCTCGAACAGATGATAGAAGTTGCAGAGAGTCAAATAGGGAAAGATATTGCCGCTCAGTATCTGGATGGGTTGAAGGAACAAATTACGAAGGAAGAAAATAAGCAGGTTCTGAACGAGTATTCCCGACTCCTGCGCACTGTCACTAGCGTACCTATCCGTTTCAGCAGCGAAAGCGCCGAACAACGGGTTCACGCATTCGAAAAGTGGCGGGAAAAAGTGGAAGAACATGGAGCTCCCAAATCCGGGGACTGAAGTAACAAAAAGGATTTTTCCAATTGGGACCGGTGGCAAGAATTATCGTGTTTGCTTATGCCTTTTGCGGAAAGCTCTTACTCCTGCCGCGTGAGGAGTCCATTTGTTCTGTCTCGCCAGCTTCTAATATCTTTTTGTGTGGGGTTACTCCTAAAAAAAGCAGCGAATAAGGGACCCGCGGCCAAAACCTTGTGTTGAAACCCGATCGTTCCGATTTTATGATACCCTCGTGAGGATCGAGGAACTGATAATTTTTCTGGCCCGGAATGCCGTTAGATAATTCCGGAAGAAAACTTTTTGGAAGAGGGTTTTTGTGTTTATCACAACGGGGAAGAGCGGTGCTTATCTGGCAAGAATGAAGATTTTGACCATTGCCCTTCTGTTTATATCCTTCGCGGGCCGAGCGACAGCGCAGCTGAATAACCCCTACCCGGCATCAGAGACCAAGGAAAAGATCTATTACAGCGATTTCGATGAGCGACCAAAACACCTTGATCCTGCGGTTGCTTACAGCTCCGACGAATACAGGTTCCTCTGCCAGATCTACGAGCCCCTCGTTCAGTATCATTACTTGAAAAGGCCGTATCAACTTGTGCCGCTTACGGCGGTAAAATTGCCAGAGTGCGAGTATTTTGACAAAGAAGGCAATCCACTTTCGCTGGATGCTCCCGCCGAAAAAGTCCACCGGTCAGTGTGGACCATCACGATTCAGAAGGGGATTCTGTTTCAGGAACACCCCTGTTTTGCCCGAGATGAAGAGGGTGAGTTTCTGTACCTCAATTTGGGAGAAAAAGATTGCGAGGATATCCATTCCTTGTTTGATTTCGAAAAAACGGGGACCCGTGAATTAAGAGCGAAAGATTACGTATATGAGATTAAACGTCTTGCGGATCCGCGCCTCCAGTGTCCGATTTTTGCCTCCGTTGTTGCGAAGTATATCGTTGGGATGAGATCTTATTCCCGCGATCTTACCGGGAGACTTGAAGAGATCCGCGAAAAAAGAAAACGCGAAAAAGGTATACTTTACAACCGCGCAAAAAACGAGAAAAGAAATCCGATTGTTCTTGATTATAAGAGCATTCCTTGCGAGGGGTTGGAAGTTGTCGACGATTACACGTTCAAAATTACGCTCAACCAGAAGTATCCTCAGTTTCGATATTGGCTGGCGATGCCGTTTTTTGCTCCTATGCCCGAGGAGGCGATACGGTTCTACAGTCAGGAGCAGACGATTGATCGAAATATTGTTCTGGACTGGTTCCCGATTGGGACGGGGGCCTTTCGCATGGCAAAATACCAACCCAATTGGCGAGTCGTGCTGGCCCGTAACGAGAATTTTCGGGGGGAGCGTTACCCATTGGAAGGAGATGAAGGGGACCGGGCGGCCGGGTTGCTGGCGGACGCCGGCCGTGAACTCCCTCTCATTGATAAAGCCGTCTACAGCATGGAAAGGGAGTTCATGCCTCGCTGGCAGAAATTCCTCCAGGGTTACTACGATATATCAGGGATTTCATCAGATAACTTCACCCGCGTTATGGATCTTTCGGGGGTCGAAGAACGACTGAGCAAAAAGATGAAAAAACGAGGTATCCGACTGAGCACCTCGGTGGATACCACGATATTCTATCTCGGTTTCAATATGGCCGATGAAATGTTGGGGGGGCTGGAAGAAGAGAGATGCAAACTGCGGCAGGCTATTTCAATCGCTATCAATCGGGAAGAATACATTCAGATTTTTCTCAACGGGCGCGGGATTGTCGCCCAAAGCCCTATTCCGCCGGGCATCTTTGGACACCAGGGCAGCAAACAGGGAGTGAATTCTTTCACCCATCGATGGGACGAGGAAAGCGAGATGATCAAGCGCAGGAGTCTCAAAGATGCCCGTAAACTCTTGGAGCAGGCCGGGTACCCGAACGGGATGGGACCGGACGGGAAGAGGCTGGCAATTGAGTACACCACGGTCCAAAGGCCGGGTAATGCGGCGCGATTGAATTGGTTGAAAGAGCAGTTCGAGAAGTTGAATATCCGGCTCGTGATTAATGAGACCGACTACAATCGTTTCCGTACAAAAATCAGCACGGGCAACTTTCAGACTTTCATGTGGGGTTGGAATGCGGACTACCCGGATCCGGAGAATTTTTTGTTCCTGCTGTATGGTCCGAACGGCAAAATGAAATACAATGGGGAGAATGCTGCCAATTATTCAAATCCGGAATATGACCGCCTGTTCGAGAGAATGAAAGCAATGCGCAATTCGCCCGAGCGGCTGAAAATCATAAAACGCATGATTGAAATCGTGCGTCACGATGCCCCCTGGGAATTCGGTTTCTACACCAAATCCTATGCGCTTTATCATAAATGGGTTTCAAACGTTAAACCAAACAAGATGGCAAATAATTCCTTGAAGTACCGCGATATTGAGTATAAAGCGCGAAACGAATACAGGAAACAATACAATCAACCGCGGTGGGGAGTGGTGGTTCTCGCGCTGGCAATTATCATCGGCGTTCTGGTACCTGGGGTTATCAAATCGGTGAGAGGAGAGCTCAACTGATGTGGGCCTACATCGTCAGGCGAGTGCTCTACTCGGTTCCAATCCTGATCTGTGTCAATCTAATTACGTTCTTTCTTTTTTTCTATGTGAATACTCCCGACGATGTTGCTCATACAGTTCTGGGCCGCAAATATGGAAGTCCGGCCAATGTTTATTCCTGGAAACGGGAGCATCAGTATCATCTCCCGATGTTCCTCAATCTCAAGGACCGCATCCTTTATGCAAACGGTGAGGGAACTATCCCCGACGATATTAAGCAGGTTTTCAAAGGATATAAAATCGATAGCTGCCGGCTGAACCGAGAAACTCTGCTCGGTAAACATGCGGCCGACGAGAATGACGATAAAGACAAGGAAGAAGAATATCTGGAAACATTCCGGAAAAGAGTTTCCAGCATTAAGAAAAACATGGGGGGCAACGAGGTTGTGATGGTAGACTGGCCCGATATGCAGGACGACGAAGCCAGAATTTTTCGTTCTGTGCTGGAAAAAAGTGTTCCTTTTATTTGCCTGTTACGGGGCGATGCGACGATTCCTGATCCCCTCAATCTGCCGGTGGTAGCCCCGGTTTCTGTGCCGAAAGACTCGGGGGAGAGCGAACAGTTCGAAGAGCTACGAAGGACCATTGATGCACGGCAGGCCCGGGGGTTGGAGATCTTTTCGAATACAGTTTTTTTCAAAAAATCAGTCCGTTTGTTCTGGTTTCAATTCGGAAAATCTGACCGCGGCGATCACGACATCAGCCGGGAAGTTGTGACAAGGATGGGGCCGTCTTTGATGATAACCGTGCCCGCCTTTGTTCTCGGGCTGGGGCTCAACATTTTCATTGCAATGATTGTCGCATATTGTCGTGGGACGTACGTAGACCGCATGATGGCGATTGTCTGTATCATCATAATGTCGGTATTATCCCTGTTCTACTATTTCAGCGTTCAGCTTGTCTTCGGCGTCTGGTTGAAAGTTTTTCCTGTCTCGGGATTTCTGCCGGGTCTTTCGGCCTGGCGATTCGTGCTTTTGCCGATTGCGGTGTCGGTTTTCATCGGGATCGGCCGGGGTGTGAGATTTTATCGAACGATATTTCTTGAGGAAACAAACAAAGAGTACGTACGTACCGCTCGTGCCAAAGGCATGACCCAGTTTGTGGTTCTATTCAAACATGTGCTGAAAAATGCGATGATACCTATTCTGACAAACGTTGTACTTGTGATTCCCATGCTTTTCATGGGGAGTCTGATTCTGGAATCGTTTTTTGCCATTCCCGGCCTGGGAAGGTTCACACTTGAAGGAATTCAAGCCCAGGATTTTCGGATTGTTGGATCGATGGTTTACCTCGGTTCTTTTCTGTATATCGTTGGCTTAATACTAACTGATATCAGTTACACACTTGTTGATCCCCGCGTAAGGCTGGAGTAGATGAAACCCGTCCTTCTGTACAGCGACATATTTGTTTTCGTCTTTCTTGCACTGCTCCTGGTGCTGTTTCTGTGGGGCCGGAGGAGGGAAGATTATCGCGAAGCAGCGGGGCGGGTGTTGAAGAACAAGTGGGCCCTGCTTTGTACATTGGTGATCGTACTCTACGGGTGTGTGGCATTCCTCGACTCGCTTCATTTTAAAAAAGCTCTTCGAACCGAAAACGGTGCCGTGCAAAAGGATCAGAAAGGCGAAATTAGCTATGGCGAAATGTGGTCGGTCCTCGATGCCTTTATGGTCGAATTTTACCCGGGAATTCGCGAGGAAAAAGGCCAAATTGATATCAGTTTTGAGAAGTCTTATTCCGCTCCTTTTGCCTCGAAAACGTTCGACATGATTCAGGACGAAAAGACGGGGGACTGGCATCGGGAAAACCTCAAAATTCCCGGTGGGCATTTCTGGGGAACCGGCAAAGCCGGCGGAGATGTGTTTTACAAATTGGTAAAAGGTATCCGAACTGCGCTCATTGTCGGTTTGGCAACGACCTTGATTGTGATCCCGTTCGCCATTGTTTTCGGCGTTACGGCTGGCTATTTCGGAGGTTTCGTCGACGATGTAATTCAATTCATCTACATCACATTGGGAAGCATTCCCGGGATCCTGCTTATCAGTGCGATGATGATCATTGTGCAGGCAAAGGTGAAAACCGGCACGGCCGATGCGGCAACGATCTATCTGCAGGAAGACAAAGTTGTGCTTTTCCTCTGTGCGATTCTGGGTCTCGCCGGGTGGTCGGGTCTCTGCCGCTTGCTACGAGGAGAAACAATTAAAATTCGCGAACTCGATTATGTACAGGCCGCTCGTTCCCTCGGGGCAAGCCACGCGAGCATTATCGTCAAACATATCATCCCCAATGTCATTCACGTGGTTTTGATCAGTTCCATTCTCCGATTCAGCGGGCTTGTCATGGTGGAGGCTATCCTGGCCTACATTAAGATCGGAGTTCCCAAGACCATCCACAGCTGGGGTCGTGTGGTGGACGGGGCGCGCGAACAGTTGGGCCGCGATCCTGTCATCTGGTGGCCGGTGCTGGGTGCATTCATCATGATGTTTTTGCTTGTGCTTTCGATTAACGTGTTTGGTGACGCTGTGCGGGATGCCCTTGATCCAAAACTGAGAACGGGAACAAATGCCTGAAGCAGATCAAAATGAAGTGTTGCTGGAAGTAAGCAATCTGTATACCCGTTTCAGCACACCCGACGGGACGTCGCGAGCGGTGAACGGTGTTGATTTCCAGCTCCGGCGGGGTGAAACGCTGGCGATTGTTGGCGAATCCGGATGCGGAAAATCCGTGACCGCCCAATCGATTATGCAGATCCTCCAGAAGCCTTCGGGTTCGGTGGAGGCCGGAAAAGTGCTTTTTGAGGGCACCGATATCCTTGAACTACCGGAACCACGAAAACGCGAGATTCGTGGCAACCGAATCTCTATGATTTTTCAGGAGCCGCAGAGCAGTCTGAATCCGGTCTACACCATCGGGAATCAGCTGGAAGAGGTCTTTAGAGTCCACAGGGATATGAGTCGAGACGAAATACGCTCGGAGAGTGTGCGAATGCTGGAACTTGTCGGCATCCCGGATCCCGAAAAACGTCTCAGCGAATACCCTCATCAATTATCAGGTGGTATGAAACAGCGCGTGATGATTGCTATGGCGGCGGCGTGCCATCCGGATGTGTTGATTGCCGACGAGCCGACCACCGCCCTTGATGTTACAATTCAGGCCCAGGTCCTTTCGCTTATCGACGAACTCGGGGAAGAACTTAACACCGCTGTGCTCCTCATCACGCATGATCTGGGGGTGGTCAAACAGGTGGCAGACCGCGTGGGAGTGATGTACACGGGGAGAATTGTGGAAAGCGCTTCCTGTGATGAACTTTTTGCGCATCCGCTCCATCCATACACCCGGAAACTTCTGGAGTCAATTCCTTCAAGCATGGGACGAGGGGAAGATTTATCGGTTATCCCGGGTTCGGTACCTTCTGCAGTTGATTTGCCGCCAGGGTGTACGTTTGCTGATCGTTGTTTTGCGGCACAGGAAGATTGTCGGGAAAGCTTTCCGCCGCTCGAAGAAGTTAGCTCCAACCATTTTGTCGCGTGCTACCACTGGGAGACCCAGGAAGAAGAGCGGCAGAGTGAGCCAACGGAGGAAGCAAAAGCCAAGGAACATGTGGGCGACGATCTGCGAATAAAAGCGCTGAAAGTTTACTATCCGATCCGTAAGGGGATTTTCAAGACGGTGGTGGGGCAGGTTCGAGCAGTGGATGGGGTGAATCTGCTGGTCGAGCGCGGCCGAACCACCGCTCTGGTCGGAGAATCAGGCTGCGGCAAAACGACGCTTGGGAAAGCCATCGTGGGCCTGGAAGAGATTAACGGGGGAACAATACATTACGGAGATCTTGATGTCTCTTCGGTAAAAGGTTGGAAGGCCAGGGAACTGCGACGCCAGATTCAGATTGTTTTTCAGGACCCATATTCGTCGCTTAACCCGCGAATGAGAGTTCAGGATATCGTCGGAGAAGGACTGAAAATTCACAATTTGAGCCGGAACAAAAACCAGTACCAAGAGAGAATCAGGGAGTTACTGCAGATGGTGGGACTTTCCCCGGGGGATCGGCTCCGGTACCCGCACGAATTTTCCGGTGGGCAGAGACAGCGCATCTGCATTGCGCGTGCGCTGTCGGTGGATCCTGAGTGTGTTGTCTGTGATGAAGCGACCAGTGCGTTGGATGTTTCGGTTCAGGCCCAAATATTAAACTTGCTCACGCAACTCCAGGGTGAACTCGGTCTGACCTACCTTTTTATAACCCACGATCTTTCTGTGGTGGAGTATTTCGCTGATTACATTTACGTAATGTACGTGGGAGAAATTGTCGAGGAAGGTCCTGTGGAGGAGATTTTTGGCCATCCGCGCCACCCCTATACCCGGGCGTTGCTTTCTTCAGCACCCAAGGTGGATGAGACGACAGGGCTGGAGAAAATCCACCTCGAAGGCCCGGTTCCCTCGCCCATCGACCCACCGGCCGGGTGTCGTTTTCATCCGCGCTGCCCGGAGGTCCGGGAGCTCTGTCGGCACAAAACTCCCCATGTTTTCAAAAGCGATGAGGGGGGGGTGTGCTGCCACATGTATGATGAGGCCGAAGCACCTGCGTGGGAATAGATCTTCTCGTCCGGCAAAGTCCGCTTGAATGTTGGAAACCCGGCGGGACTTTCGTATCAGCTATCTTTCGCTTTTTTTTCGGGCGAGTTTTGGGAATTCTTCGTCTTCAACGCCAAGTGCTTTCCCAACGTGACGAAGAAGCCTTTCTTCGCTTTCGTGGACGACGCCGTCAGCTTGCGCACAGAGATAGAGCCTGTGGACGAGCTGGCGGACCTGTTCGCGGGACCCCTGGAATTCACTCAACTGTATTTTTTGTGGGTTGTCGAATAAAAGCTGAAGTTCTTTGGGTTCGAGCCTTATTTGCTTGCCAATCGTTTTCAAAAAATCGATTTCTTCCTCGGTCATCTGTCCGTCCGCGCGGGTCAGGTGAACCGCGCAGTTGAACAGGAAAAAGTTTCTGCGCCAGGGATTGACAATGCTTTTTTGAGCCCTCGCAAGAAGGTCCCAATCCGGGATATCTTTGATCTCTACACCAGGAGCATTTTGCATCAGGGATTGGATCCGTTCTATACTCCGCCCGAGCGATTCGACTACCTCAGAGAAGCTTTCATCGGTCTCCGCCTGGCGGCTTTTATCCAGCATTGCGACGGCTTTCCGCATATAGCTTCGGCCCTGCTTGGTCAGTTGGTGAAGCTTCTTGCGGTCGGCAAGAACTTGCTCGATTTCATCTTCAGAAAGCCCCCAGCTCCGGGCTATTTGCTCCAGGGCATTAAGTTCATCCTGTGATAATTCATCATCGGCAACAGCACAGAGGTAGAGTTTTTCAACCACAGCGCGGGCTTCTTCAGCTGTGCCATCGAACTGTTCTTCCTCGAGTTTGTTACTTTCGGCAACCAGCTTCTCTGCTTCCTCTGCTGACAGGTGGATGTGGGTCGCAAGTGCATTGAGGAAATCTTCTTCATCAACTTTCATTTCCCCATCGGCATTCGCCACCCGTGCGGCACATTTGAACAGGAATCGATTTCTGTTATGGGGTCGAAGAATATGCTCACGAGCTGCGCGTACAAGAGCGGTTGAAGGCAAATTGGGACGGTCTGCCCCGGGGATGTCGGAGACGAGAGCGGCAATTTGCCGGCAAAGTGAGTCGAGTTCTTTTACGTTTTTCTCAAGCGAGGCCGACTGCCCTTCCGCCTTCGCCGTTCTGTCACCTTCGAGTCTTTCAACAGCTTTTTTTAAACTCTTACGCAATTTTCGTGTAATCAGCCCAAGCTTCTCGATTTTTTCCGCTGTGGCGTCGTCAAATTGATCCAATGCCTGTCTGCGTTTGCCTTCGATTTTTGATCGGATCACGGAACGTTCTTTGGCGATTTCTTTACGGAATTTAATGTGCTCGAGTTCGTAAAGTTGATCGCTTAAGTCGCGTAGCCGGAAGAACGCACGCAGGGGATCAGTCTCGGGGGTGGTTTCTTCAACGGCGTTTCGAATGTCGGCAATTTTCCGAGAGAGTCGGATTTCAGCGGTCTTACTTCCCGTTTTGTCGCGGTCCGGGAGCACGTCTTCTTGCGCTGCGATCAAACCTTTAAGATCTTTGACATCCTGAGAGTCGCTGAGACGGACGAACACGCTGGCCAGACTCGCGCCTTTTCTGTCCTCTTCCAGGGATTTCAAGGCTCCCATCGGTTTGTTAGCCCGATCGCGCGAGCGGAGCCGCCAGGCGTCGTCGTCGGATTTTTTGACAACAAAATCCCCGAGACCGGCAAGTTTTTCCCAGTCTTCCGGTTCCACTTCGACGAAGCGAACACCGGTTTCGTAGGGGAAGCGCCCTTTCCGCGAACGAGACCACTGGATCTCTCCGCGCAGATCGACCGATGGGCGTCTGGGTCCAAAGTCAATACCGAGATCAACTCGTTCTCCCGTTTTGAATTCGCGGTCTGATAGAAACCGGCAGCCGGTCGGACTTATATCCTGGACCGGTGTGGGTTTCCCGGATTTGCTGGCATTTCCGCGTCCAAGCAGATTATGAAGAAAACCTGTTTTTCGGCAGTCAATAAAAACGTTTCGACACTCCGTGCGATCGGAGGTCCGATGTTCCTCTGGCTTTTGAGTTTCGTTCATGTGTGGAGCCTTTCCTGCAATGCAACGCTGCCCCAATGTGGGTCGTTGTGTAAACGAACACTTTCCCCGCTGAAATTTGGGAAAAATAGAAAAAGAAGACTATCCCCTCTCTCAAATAACCAAGTATAACCTAGATAAAAGCGGGATTCAAGTTTATGGGCAACTTTGTATTGCAGGTCTGTTCTTTTGAAAAATCTGTGTCGCGAAAAAAGGCTGAGTGGCGTGACAAAAATATCTAAGTTTTACTTTTTGTTTTCAGACCCTGGCGTGCCACATAAGTAAAGCCTGAGACTTATCTAAGACCGCTTAGTGCGGCAGAAGCAGCACAAAGTGGAAAACGAACGCGAGTTTCAATCGTCAGTACATGTATGCTTGACAAATCCTCTGATTATGGCACAATAATTTTAGATTATTTTAGTTATTGTAATGTGTTCGGGAGGTACCTCTCTCATAGTGCGGCTATCCAGCGCCGAACTATCCTCTCCTTCTGTTCCTCCTGCCCCCTGAGTGATAGATGCCCGAAGATTTCCCTTTCCTGCTGCCCACAGATAAAGCCAGGCCGGTTAAGAGTATTCGTCCCTGTGAGCACGTATGCTGTGTGGCCAGTCCGGAGCGAGCAGCAGAAAGTGTCTTTTTCCCGTATGTTCTTCATGGGCATAATTGCGGGCAAAAAGTAATGCTTGTGGCCAATTCCCCGCTGTTGTCTTTGTTGAGTAGCAAGATGAAAGAACAGGGGCTGGATTTGCTTGCATGGCAGGAATCGGGGCAGCTTGCTATTGTTGCGCCGGCAGATTTTTATCGGCCCAACGGCCATTTCGAGCGGGATGTTGTGGAAAAAAATATTTCGGAAGCCGTGGCCGACGCGCGAGACGAGGGATACGATCATCTATATTGGGCGGGTGATTCTTCGTGGATAGGCACAACAAAAGGCGCATTTGGAAGTTTCAGGGGTTATGAGGCGTGTCTGACTGAAATTGCTCAGAAAGAAGACGTCACTTTTTTATGCTATTACAATCCCGCTACTGTCCAGACAGATAATCTCGCCGGTATAGTCCGTGTGCATCCTTTTATTGCGGCAGACGGGAAGATTTACAGAAACAAAGCTTTTCTGCCGACAGCTGATTTTCTTGCGGCCGAAAAAAGTCGGAGCCGTGTGAAAAAATGGCTGGCGGGAATGAAGAAACCCGGAATGGCTGATAGGCTGGGAAATCAGAAGACTGAACTTCCCGAAATATTTGAGAGTATGTCGGAAATGGTGATGCTTTATGATTCCGATCTTAACGTTCAGTGGGCGAATGAAGCAGCATTGGCACGGGTCGATGGGGAACTTGAAGATCTGCTGAACCGCAAATGTTATTCAGTGTGGCAAAACCGCAATAAGCCCTGTGAAAAATGCCCTGTCCGGGATGCTATCAAAACAGGCGAATCTCAGACGGGGGAGAAGTCTCTTGCCAATCGTACATACTTTCTTCGTGCCCATCCGATGTTGAAGCCTGACGGGAACGTAGCGGGTGTAGTCGAGTACGCTCTTGAAATTACCGAGCAAAAGAAGGCGCAAAGAAAGCTGCGACGGGAAAGATATTTTCGCCGCGCCTTGATCGAAGAATCTCCGGCCTTTTATGTGGCCATTTCGGCTGATGGCAAAATTTTGACAATGAACGAATCGATGCGGCGGCAATTCGGATACGAAGAAGAAAAAGTCAGGGGACGGGATTATATCAAGACCTTTGTTCCGGAAGAGGACAGGGAAAAACTGGAGGAAGTTTTCGAACGGATTGTTCAGGAAGGAGACAGTGTAGTTACGGTCAATCGTGTAAAAAGCCGCGATGGCCATAGGTCGATCGTTAAGTGGCATGGCACGCCAGTTTTCGACGATAATGGGGATCTGGAATTTTTCTTTGGAGTGGGTTTGGATGTCACGGAGACTCGTCTTGCGGAGAGGGCATTGGGCAGCAGTCTCGAACAGCTGAGGGGCGTTTTAAAACAGACAGTCGAAGCTCTGGCATCAACGGTGGAAATCCGGGATCCTTACACTGCCGATCACCAAAGACGCGTCGCTCAACTGGCCTGTGCGATCGCGCAGAAAATGGGTTTCTCCCTCGATAGAATTGAGGGTATCAATGTTGCCGCAACGGTGCATGATTTGGGGAAACTACAGGTTCCGGCGGCGATCCTCGGGAAACCGACTGAACTCGATGAGAGCGAATACGCGCTGGTTAAAACACACTCTGATGTGGGGTACCAGATGTTGGATCCCGTTGATTTTCCCTGGCCCGTCGCGCAGGTGATCCGCCAGCACCACGAGCGAATGGATGGATCGGGCTATCCACGGGGGATAAAAGGACATGAAATGCTTCCTGAGGCACGTATCCTTGCTGTGGCCGACGTGGTAGAGGCCATGTCTTCTCACCGCCCCTATCGTCCGGCAAAAGGTGTTGATAAAGCTCTGGAAGTGATTTTTGAAGGGGAGGGTAACCTTTTCGATGATGAGGCTGTGGAAGCTTGCATCGCGATTTTCCGTTCGGGCGAATTTAAGTTTCGCGATTAGTCGAGACGGCCAAGAAATCCTGTCAGGAATCGCTGCCGCTCGTGTAGTTGAAGATAGCTCGCAGACAACCTTTGATTCGCGGCTCTGCCTCTTCGAGCTCCTTTTTTTCGCCGACGATTGCATTCAGCTCGGTGTCGTCCAGCCAGAATCCAAAACAGTTCTCACACCGGTCCACACGAACGGGATTAACAAACGTGTAGGTTTGTTCCCGCAGGCGATTTCCACATCGAGGGCAACGCATGTACCCGTCGGGCTCAGAAGTTTCAACTTTGGGGTCACCGTATTTTTCCTCAAGGACTTCTTCGATCTCCGAGACCGCTGACTCCTGAATTTTTTCCAGTTCACCCCGGTCAAACCAAATACCATCGCATTTGTGGCATTTGTCCAGTTCGAGCCCCAGAATTTCTACGTTGCTCAGAATTGTTCCGTCGCGTGGACATTTCATTTTTGCCTCCACATCCATTTGAACAGGTCTCAGGAGAAACGATGATACGTCGTCAGAGCTGGCTTTGCAAATCGCAGTTACGTCGAATCGCCACTAATTTCAGACTGTCGTTTGAATGGAACTCGGGATTTCTGACAAAAACTGGAAATCTTTGCAATGACGGGGGGGAAGCATTAAACTGTACATGTGAGAAGGTACGATATTCGCGCCCATAAATCATGGTTGTATTAGACCTTGTGAGAGAACTCGATGGTGAAATGAAAGAATTCTTCGAGCGAATCCGTAATTTTGCGGAAAACTGTCGCGGTCAAATGGTGGCAGAATACAGCGTATTAATGTGGTTTTCCACGCTGTTGGGAGCCGCCGCTCTGGTGACAGTTTTTTTTGCGTTCGAAGAGAGTATAATCAATTACTACGAGAATATCGTTAAAATAATATGCCTGCCGGTTCCGTGAACCGGTTACATAGAGTCTCAGAGAGGAGAGGAAACAAATGAGAAAGATATTGGACAGGTTCAAGAAGCTGGCGCGGAAAGGCCAGACCACGAGCGAATATGTCATTATCCTGGCACTGGTTGCTCTTGGAAGCATCGCGGTTATCCTGTTGTTTGGTAACCAGGTCCGTGCGCTCTTCGGCGCCGGAACGCGACAGCTCGCCGGAGAAGAGGCAGAACTGGATACCAGCTACGCCGATGATAGCTCGGAAGCGGAACAGGTCGAGGATATGTCGGACGCTTTCAGCGAATAGAACCGGCGAATTCTCTATGTGCCCGACCCGGAACATTGGCACGATGTCTCCCCGGAGAAGTTGGCATTTCTTCTGAGGGGGTAAAACATATTCGCGTTCCGGCATACTGTTCGGGGAGTCCCTGAAATGGTTCTGGCACGGCATTTCCTGCTATTCGCATTGCTGATAATCTGTGTCTACACCGATCTGGCTTCGGGCAAAATTTACAATTGGTGCACTTTCCCGGCTCTGTTTGTGGGAGTGTTGACCAACTACGTGATCGGAGGATTTACGGAAGGCGGCTGGACGGGGATGAATCTGGTAAGTTCCGCAGCAGGTATAATTCTCGTTCTGGCCGTTTTTGGCTGGCCTTATCTTCGTGGTGGTATCGCAGCCGGTGACGTGAAACTGATGCTTGCTGTTGGTGGCATCGGAGGGATGCATGAACTATACAGCATCTATGCGGTTTTCTACAGCGTTCTTGTGGGCGCGTTGATGGCATTTCTGCTTTTTGTTTGGAAGGGCCGCCTCTGGCAGGGCTTGAAAGGTTCGTTTCGTTATGCGTTCAGCACCGGAAAAGTAAAAGGAGAAAACTCTGAAGATCCCGGTGAGACTGAAGAATCTGAGAATTCTTTTACGGGCCTGACAATCCCCTACGGATTCGCGATCGCGGTTGGCAGCGTAATTGCATGGTACCTGGTTGAAGTTCCTGAAATGTAAAGCGCCGCCAACCCTTTTCGATCGCTGTTGTGGCACGCTCACGGCGCGAGAAAGGAGCGAAAAGGGTGAACAAGGTGATTGAAAACTCAAACAGTGTTGGAAAAACAATGTCGGATAATCCAACACATGTTGTGTTTTCCAACACTTCTGGGGAAGCGAAGAATCGGCCCGGTTTCCCCCCGGCCGGGCTGGAAGGAGGGCAGGCGATTGCGGAATTCGCAATCGCCTTCCCCCTTCAACTTTTGATTATGTTTGCTATCATGCAGCTGGCGCTGATCTATGTGGGCAAGCAGGTGACGATCTACGCTTCCTATAGCGCCGCCAGGTCCGCTTTAGTTGCCGATAGCCCCGCCGATGCCTACCGCCGCGCCCATTTTTCCGCTGCACTCGTCTGTTCTCCCGTCACAGGCCCCACTGTGCGAGGCGGGAACGTCAGCCCGGCAGAATTTGCTGCGGCCAGGATGGAGGTTCCTGGATGGGGGGAGATTAAGAACAGCGGAGTCTCCAGACGGATGAAAACGCATGTTAGAACTATTACGTTTATTCCCGATTGGGAAAACCGGCGTGAAGTCAGCGTAACGGTTACACATTATTTCGAGCTCACGCTTCCTGTGGTAAGCTGGGCATTTGATTGGCTGCACCGATGGAAAGCGCCAACTATCGAGGATGCGACGGGACGAGAGGGCTCGGTCGCTGTTGCCGATGAGCTTAACTTCGAAGAAGATACGGGCATTTGGAACGTTGATGCACCCCACATGAGATTGCGAGAACATACGCGGCTTGCTATCCCCGGCCGATAGATGCCGTTGGAATGAATGGTAAGGAGAGACCAGATTGAAGGAATTGAGTAAAAAACTCAAGACTCTCTACAAAGGGGAAGACGGTCAATCCCTGGTGTTCGGGGTTATGACAATCTTTCTGGTCCTGTTTTTCGCGGCCATGGTAATGGGAGTCGGACGGGTGGCGGCCCGGCGAATTCAGATGCAGTTTGCTGCTGATGCTGCCGCTTATAGCGCCGCGACCGCCGAAAGCGAATGTCTCAATGCAATATCTCTGATCAATAAAGCGATGGCCCAGGTGCGTGCCCGCTCTCTGCGCTATGTCTCCGATACCTACGCATATGGGTCTCTGAACGAGCTTCGGGAAAAAGCGACGGAACTGCAAACACTGGCGGATCAGCTTTCTGAACAAATTGAGGATTTGGAGCAACAGCGCGATGCAGAGACGAACCCGGACGCCAGGGCTGCTCTGGAGGAACAGATTGATATGCTCCAGAAAGAGCTGAGTCTCATCGAGGAAACGACAGGTGGAGAGGCGCCCCCTTCGGGACCAGGCACCGATCCCGACTGGGTTCGCGAAATCGTCGGAATAGATCGGGCCGATCTGGAGTATCAAGACGCGCTTCAGACAAGCGAGGATTGGTTGCCAGCGGCCGGACGATGGACGCGGGAGCTATCACGGCTCGAACATACAATCGCCATTCTCGCGCCATACCTGTCATCCGAGACGGCTTACGCGGTCGCTCAGAAAAATGGCGCTGAATACGTCTCTGTTTTTCCCTGCTCTCGCTGGCTCCCGAGAGATGATGCCTACCTCAATGTGGAAGTGTTCCATCCTAATGATGAATGCTGGCGAGTTCAGGGGGGCGATACCCAACTCGAAGTGTGTACGGAGGATCCGCAAGCTTGGGAAATAACATGGAGGCGCGGCGCCAGTATAGAAGGCCGCTACAGAGTGGAGCGGCAGGGGGAACACAAGTGGTATCTTTACGATTATATCCGGGATAGCTCTGTATGGATTGACCAAACCACCGAAATAAATGTGGTGACGTGGGGCCCGGAAGGCATCGAAGTCATACAACATGACGGTTTCATGGAGCTCATAAATGAAAATGGAACACCTCCCAACAATAGACTTTTCGTCCGGCGCATTGAAGGTGATGATGTGGGGGGCGGGTTGCGCTGGGATGAAGAAGAACAGGCCTGGGTTGAGGGAGGTCCGGCAACGGGGGGAGTAATCGAAATGGTGCCGGGGGAAGAAGTGCCGGCCGGGGAATTACCGGACGATGACGATTTCAGCCCCTTGCCCTCGCCTGACGTGTCGGTCGATGGCGTTGCGGTGACTGTCAATGTCGATCCGGTAATTCCGCTGCCAGGCAGTGCCATGGTACATTTGCGACATCCTCCGTTTATCTCTCTTACCGACCGTGGCAATCGCGAGTGGGGTCGAGTATATCTGTATGAAACTACATATTTTACTGCGAATATTAACGGCGTTCATGCCGAAGTTCGGAGCGGGAAAGTAGATTTGCGGAACCGGGGAGAGAATTTTAATACGAATCATGCGACGGGGCGTTGGCGAACGCATTTTGACCGGGTGGAAGAATACTGGTGGCAGCACCGTTTCACTGAAGTAACCGACGATTACTACTGGTTGTATGAGTACATGGAATTTGGAGCGCGGCTCCAGCCGGAGACAAATTACACCCGTCTGATGGGCCACCGTGATGTTGATGATTCTGCCATGCCTAACAGTGAGGTGGCAGAAGCAGATTACATGCCGTTCTGGTGTTATGATTCTGACAGCCAACCAGAAGGATGGATCGGTGCGAACAACGGATTGCTCCTGCCCGCCAGTAACGACGATGAATACGCATACGAAGGGTACTGGGTCGAATTGGTGGATGAAGAAGAGGATATCGTTCATAGCAAATACCATCAGGTGAGGGAATGCTGGAATCCTTTTTGCCTCGACGGTATGCTCGACATGGACGGGGACGGCCAAGCAGATGATCTGGACAACGACGGGGTCCCTGATCTGGAGTGCGGGACGTGTGATGGCAAAGGCTACGTGGTGATAGGCGGGGAGCAGGTCAATTTCCCGCGGGAAGATGTGCCTTTAAATCTGAATTTTCTGAACGAATATCGGCCGTTGGTGTTGTCTGAAGATTTCTTCAAATTCGGCGTCACCGTTGGCGTGTGGCACCGGCGTGAAAGCCATTTTCCGGCAGATAACACTTCCGAAGCTCCTCAAAGACCCCTTGAATATATGCTTCACGATCCTTCCCCGGGTTTGCGGGGCTTGATGGAAGGCCCGCAGCAACAAACAGCTCGTGAGCGAGGCCAGATACTAAAACCTGAGTGGGGCTATTTTGCCGTCGCCGGAGCCCGCACAGAACTCGTCACGCCCGGCGCTGCCGATGGACCAGGTGGGCTTGAAGAGGGATGTTATTTCTCGAATACAACCGAAAGAGAAATGTGGATCGAGGAAAATATGAATAATCTTTATGCCCGGGATTATGCGACAGGCTGGTCATACTGGCGCGCAAGACTGTTCCCCCTCGATAAACAGGTGCTTGATGAAGATGTGTTGTTGGGGCAGTCTGGAGAGGCCGAAACGGGAATAGGCTGGTTAATGCGGCGAATTGCGTATGGATCCCCGGGAGGAAGAGAACGGACTCGCCAGGCCAATTTGCCGGTCTGGTACAGTTACGGGCGCCGCCACGGTCATGTTTCGGGTTGGTCGAAGAACATGTATGGTCACTACGACCAGTCGTATCCGCCTGAACGCATCCGGCAGGATTTGTTGGAACAGATGCGGGGACCAAGCGTGCAACCGGGTAGCGGAAATCAGTTCGATTACAATCAACTCGACGACGAACAGGTATTTCACTGATGGATAAAACAAGCGACAAAGCGATTTATAGATCGGTGAGAACCGGGAGTAATCGGGGGCGCAAAGGGGCCGCTATGACTGAAACAGCGCTTCTTTGCTTTTTTATCTATGTTCCTGTCCTGTTGCTTGTGATCATTGCGGGCGATCTGACCCTCGATAAGGAAAAAGCCCACGTGGCTTCATCGTACATGGCTTTTCGCGTGGATGCTATCGATGATACGGATTTGAGACACGCGTTTTTTCCGCTCGCAACGGGGTCGGACGAGGACGGTTTGTCCGTCCGCACGGTTGCGGTTGAGAGCGATGAAATAGACGAGACTGTGCCGTACACGCTTCCGGAATCCTCTTCCGGCGATTATTCCGGGGGACCGGCTGAACATCAGGACGATTTGCAGTATAAGCTTTATTCGCTTGCGGTCGGTGAAGTACATGCCACGCGGCAGCTTCAGGCTATGCCCGACGGGACAGTCCAGTTTATCGAACATCTTGAGCGTGAGGTGGACGATGCGGGGGAATATCTGGCCGAGAATGATATTGTGGAACTCGGCAATCTGCCGGAAGATCTTGGGACGCACCCTGTCAATGAGTCTTACGAGCTGCAAACAACCGCGTCTTCCCGGGATTACACTCAATACGTTGCGACATTGACGGATCTGATGAACGGTAACTGGAACGCAGGGGGAATCTCAGCGGGGGGGGAGATGGGTGAACTGGTGCCTCGTTTTACGTCCGCCGCGGGACTTCGGACGCATCTGGATTCGCCTTTCCGCTGGAATCTGCAGGAAACATTCGGGAGCGCTGACAACTACGAAGGGCAGAAAACAGAGTTTGTGATGCATTTTGGCGCGACCGATGAAGTCCCGGAAGACGACTCTTTTCATGGTGGTTACACGTACCTCCAGAATCCTGAAGCGGTCCCCGACGCGAGTGCTCTGAGAGCTGATTTCTACGAATTGTCTCCGGATATGTTCACCTGGCAGACCTCGGACGGCAGAAATATTGCTATTTTTGATATGGTAGATCCGTTAAGCAGCGAGCGCGGGCCGGAACATCAGAAATTTCTTATTCCCGGTGACCCCCGAGACTGATATGAGCTGGAATAAGGGGAGGACAGAGGCGCCACAAAAGATGTTTGAAAAGTAGTTGGTGGGCCCGGCCGCCGAAAAGTCAGGTTGTGGGAAGGCCGGGTTTTGTTGTTTCCCAGAATCCGTTTTCTTCCGCGAGTGTGCGCAATGTCGGATATGATCGCTAAAACCGTGCTATCGGTCCTTGTGGTCGCTGGACTCCTGATATTAGGAGTGATGGTGGCTTTTGTGCGTCCTTTTCACGTGTTGGCCGGATTTCGGGGGCCTGACGAAATGTTTGTCGCTGGCAAAGATCAACAGATAAAAACAGAGGATAGCACGATTCCCATCCCCCCCGAGACAAAACTGACATTTAGAACCCGGGCGAAACGGGGCAATCATTACCGGTATCTAAGCCATTTAAGTGTTGAGGGTTTGCAAAAATTCTACGTGGAGCAAATGCCGAAGTACGGATGGAAACAAGACCCCCGTTTCGAGCGGGCGAAGCGTCATGAAAACTTGCCTCAGGTCGTTTTGTCTTTTCAAGGCGGGGGAAAGCGATGTATAATTGGATTGGAGCGAAGTGGCCCGTTTGAGACAGCGCTCAATGTGGTGATTGTCAGGGCTGGAACCGAGGTAAGTTTCTCAGAAAAAGCCCCTTAGGCGTGCTGCACGCCCACGATTTTTTTTGCTGGCCCACAGAACAAGAGGCCGATAAAGGAGGAGACAATGCGTATCGTTGCTCTGATTGTAGCTATCTTACTCGGTATCGCGGCGGCTGTCGGTATAAAGACCTATTTGAATAAGCAGGAAAGAAGTTTTGAGAAAAAACATAAGCCCGAATCAGTGGCCATTGCGAAACATACGATTAAGACGGGTGAGTACCTGGAAGCTACCGATATTATGTTCCGCGAGATCCCTGCGAAATCATTGAGTCCGGATCTAATAACCAGAAGCCAATTGAGCAGCTTTATCGGGCGCAAAGTGCAAAGGGAAATTGGTGAAGATATGGAGATCAGACGATCTCATTTTGTGGAACGCGGGCTACCGACTGCTGCAGGTAGGCTGGGCCAGGGAAAACGCGCTCTGACTGTTGCGGTCGATGTTACCAGCGGGGTCGCCGGCCTCGTTCGGCCTGGCGACCGTGTTGATGTATATGCTACCAGCACAGCGGCTACGAGTGGGGCGGCCGGGGCCGCCAAAGAAACCTGGCTCGTGTTGAATAACGTGCATGTGTTGGCGACCGACACACGTCTTACGGATGTTCCTTTCGGTGGTGATAGGTATCGACAGTACAAAAAGGGCTACAGCACATTGACGCTTTCGGTTACACCGGAAGAAGCACAGCTCCTCACTTACCTGCAGGACAACGCTAAGCTCACTTTTACACTGCGTAGCTACGAAGAAGCCGTGCGAACCCGCGATGAATGGGCTGCTCCTCCACCTGTAACGTCCGCAGATGTGCGCAAACGGGCCGAGAAAGCCAACGTGCACCGCCATCCGACGGAAATCCCCAAAAAAGAAAAGTCCGGTTCGTCCGAGTGACGAAACCGCGGGAAGCTTATACGTTATTGCCCTCGCGCGTGCAAAATTATGGCAAAACTTTCTATTACAGAGAATGGCAACGGTAAAACGATGCCAATCAAAGGCGATCGTTTCGTTATCGGCAAGCGCGACTCCTGCGACCTGGTCATTGATGACGAACTTGTCTCGCGGGAACACTGTGAAATAATCCCTCATTCAAAGGGGAAATACTTCCTTCGCGACCGCGACAGTCGGAACGGCACCTTTGTGGACGGGCAGCGTGTGGGTTCCGACGTGTTGTTAAGGGATGGGATGAAGATACGCGTGGGCAATGTCGAAATAGAATTTTTGGGAGATCGTGTTAAAGGTGGACGGACAGAAGCCCCCGAAGGGCAGCGGTCGAAATCGGAGAGCACCGGGAAGAAGGCTGAAGGAGCTCGAAGACGTGCATGGCAGCAAGCGCGACCAACCCCGGTCGATCTGAAGCGGACGATTCATAACGAGTTGCTCAAACGTCTGGATCTGAAACACGAAGACTTCGATGATCAGAGCAGTGAGCAAATTCGTGGGAAAACTGTGGCGGTGGCGCAGCAAATCGTCAGCGAAGTTTCCGACCAAATACCGGCCTACCTCACAAAAGATAAGGTTGTTAAAGAAATTGTCGACGAGGCTTTGGGACTCGGTCCGCTGGAAGATCTTCTCGCCGATCCTGAGGTCGATGAAATTATGGTCAACGGTTGGGATCGTGTGTATGTGGAGCGACACGGAAAAATAGAGAAGACAAACCTGCGTTTCACGGATAACGTTCAGGTGGTCAATATCATCCGGCGAATCGTCGCTCCGATCGGTCGGCGTATCGATGAATCGACCCCGATGGTTGATGCCCGATTGCCGGATGGTTCGAGGGTTAACGCGATTATTACGCCGCTTGCTCTCACGGGGCCAACGCTCACCATCCGGAAATTTGCTGAAGAACCGTTTGGTATTAATGACCTGATTTCTTTTGGTACCCTGACGAGGCAGATGTCGAAATTCATTGCCATGAGCGTGCAAAACCGCCAGAATATTCTCATCAGCGGGGGAACTGGGTCCGGTAAGACGACGTTGCTCAATGTCGTATCCTGCAATATTCCCGGGCGAGAGCGTATTGTGACGATTGAGGATGCCGCTGAGCTGAATCTGCCACAGGAACACGTGGTGAGTCTCGAGGCGAAACCGCCGAATATACGAGGGAAAGGGGCGATTCCGATTCGGAAATTGGTGATCAATAGCCTGCGTATGCGGCCTGACAGGATTATCGTTGGTGAGTGTCGTGGGGGAGAGGCGCTGGATATGCTTCAGGCGATGAATACGGGACACGATGGTTCGCTTACGACTCTCCACGCCAATTCTCCCCGTGATTCAATGTCACGGCTTGAGACGATGGTGCTTATGGCGGGAATGGAACTGCCCTCGAAGGCGATTCGAGATCAAATTACATCAGCCATAAATCTCGTCATCCATACGGCGCGTCTGAGCGATGGTAGTCGGAAAGTAATGGAAATTCAAGAAGTTACCGGTATTGAAAGTGATACGATTACGATGCAGTCTATTTATGCCTTTCGGCAACGCGGATATGATGAGGAAGGGAAGGTAAGAGGTTTTTTTACAGCGACCGGCAACGTCCCGGAATTCGTACAGGAGCTGCGAGAACGCCATATCGACGTCGATATGACCCTTTTTGAGCCTTCGGAAGAGGAAAACGAAGAAAGGGCGGAGAAGCGCAGGTAAACTGTAAGTCTCTAAGGAGTTTAGATTGCAGACGGTCTTGCCAGGTATTGTCTTCGCCGCTTTTCTGGGCGACCCCCAGGTCTGGGTGATAATTCTGTGTGTTTTTGCTGCGGTAGCCCTTTTAGCTTATAGCGGCCTGAGCCTTTTTGGGTCCGGGTGGCAGACCTACGAACAGAGGTACCTTGAAGATGCTGAGCGAAGCCTTGATGCTATCTATCTGACGATTCCTCCGCAGCACGTAGTGTACCTGTCTTTGGCCTGTTTTGTCGTTGTATCCCTTTTGTGGATATGGCTTTTTGGCAAACTCCTCGTAGGGATTTTGTTTGGTCTTATGGGTTTGGCAATACCCAAGATAATATTGTGGTGGTTGAAAAAACGTCGTAATAAAAAGTTCGACCATCAGCTGGTGGAAGCTTTGACAAACCTCGGGAATTCGCTGAAGGCCGGTTTCAGTTTAAATCAGGCCATGAATTTGCTGGCCCAGGAGATGGACAATCCTATGGGGCAGGAGATTCGCCTTGTTGTTCGAGAAATGCAGGTGGGGGCGGACCTTTCTGAGGCTCTCGGACATCTCCATGATCGCATGCCCAGCCGAGATCTTGACCTTATTATCACTTCAATCCTGATAAGCAGAGAGGTGGGAGGCGATCTTACGGAAATCTTTGACAACATTGCCCATACCGTTCGCGAACGACATCGGATTGAAGGGAAGATTAAGGCTATGAGTGCACAGGGAAAGCTGCAGGGTTTAATTATCCTGTGTATTCCACCGGGCATGGCCATCGCTCTGAACTATATTGCACCGGACATGATAAAACCTCTCTTTACCGAACCTGTGGGTTGGCTTCTTATGGGTGTGGTTGTGTTGTTGATGGCGATGGGGATCTATACCATACGACGAATTGTTGCTATTGAGGTGTGAGTGGTATGACAGGAGAATATCAGGAGCTTATCTATGCGGTCGCCGTTGGACTCAGCGTGTGCGGAATAATGTTCTATCTGGGGGCTATGTACGCTGATTACCGGATGCAGGAACGGGCGGAAGTTGAGGAAAGACGTGTTATAGAACAACGCGGAGCGAGCCTGCTGAAGTTTTTGAAACCTCTTGTAGCATTTTTTGGGCACCTGGTTAGTTCGGCTATACAACGCTTGCAAAGCAGTTTCGGTGATGACGGTATGGTAGGTTATCTGATCCGTTTGCGTATCAGAATTCAGAGAGCCGTAACCGCAGCCGGGAGTCCGGGCGGGTTGTCCGGTGACCAGATGCTGGGTCTGGTTTGTCTCAGCGCAATCTGGTGGACGGGTCTGGGGTTTGTTATCTGGTTTTTGCTCGGGATCAGTTTGCCGATATTTATTGGCCTTGTTGTCGGTTTTGTCCATCCATTCCTCTGGCTGAAGGGCCGGCTGACTGAGCGGCGCAATGAAATACGCCGTCTGATGCCATACGCTCTCGATCTGTTGACATTAAGTGTTGAGGCCGGGCTCGATTTTACCTCTGCGCTGGCACGATTGGTCCCGAAACTCAAGGGCTCAGCGCTGGTTGAAGAATTCGAAGAAGTACTGCGCCAGATCCGCCTGGGGCGTTCACGCGCGGATGCGCTTCGTGATCTGGCCGACCGGGTAAGCATGCCCGAGATGACCGCGTTCTGCGGTTCAATGGTTCAAGCCGATGAGCTGGGAGCGGATCTGGGACCGGTCTTGCGAATACAGTCAGACCAGATGCGACAACAGCGGTCAAATCTGGCAGAGAAAAAAGCGATGGAAGCTCCCGTCAAAATTTTGTTCCCCCTCATTGCGTTTATTTTCCCCACCGTTTTCATCATTCTGTTTTCGCCGATGGGTATCCGATACCTGAAGCGAATTTTTGGATCGTGAAACGGTGGCAAGTTTCAGATAAAATTGTGTCGGATAGTATGAAAGAATTAAAAATGGTAGAACGTAATACGGGCCGGGTTCTGCTTGGAAATGTAAAAGCAGCTATCGGTCCGGTTGAGCGATTCACTGGTTTGATGGGAAGAAAATCGCTCAAAGCTGAAACGGGAATGTATTTCCCGCATTGTAGTAGCATTCACATGTTTTTTATGCGTTTTGCCATTGATGCTGTGTATTTTGATCGTGAGTATCGGATCAAAAAAATAGTGAGTTACCTCAAACCCTGGCGTCTCTCCTGGTGCCCGGGCGGAGATTCTGTGCTCGAAGTGCCCGCCGGTTGGTGTGAGGAGATTGGACTTGAAGTAGGTACCAGAGTGGAATTCCAGGAAAAAAAGAAATCAGACTGATGCGATTAAGATTCAGAGTCCTGAACACGTCTTTGAAAGGTCTCGAATTTGAGACCGATAACGATACTGTAAGAATCGGGCGTGCAGCCTCCAATGACCTGGTTCTCCGGGAACAGTCAGTCTCGCGCCGACATGCCACGATCGAAGCATCCGATGGGGAACTGACGGTACGGGACGAAGGGAGCCGGAACAATACGAAAGTTGACGGGGAAGAAATCGACGTGGAAACGCCGATTTCCGAAAACAGTGTCTTGGCGTTTGGTGACGTAATAGTTCAGGTTTCGTTGCCCGACCAGAGAGTTGTGGATGAAGAAGAGAGCGAGATTACTCCCGAAGCAGCAGCTCTGGCTGAAGTAGAGAATGAGGCGCTCGAATCGCCCGCAGAAGAAAAATTTGCTGAAGCTGCAGAACAGTCGGCGCTGACGACCCCCGAGGGGAAGGGTATTGAGAAAGCCGAGAAAAGCCCCCCGGCAATCGGCAGCGCGGAAGAAGCGATCGAGCGAAAATTCTGGCCAGTGCTGACACTTTTGTGCGGAATAGCAATTGCTGGTCTGCTGATTCTTTATTTCCTCAATTCCAGCGGGGAGCTCGATAAAGCGAAGGGGACAATGGCGATCGCTTTGCGAGTGGGAAAGAGCAAAGTTGTTAAGGTGCCGACGGGATTTGTGGATAAATGGACCGTTCAGCCCCCGGAGCGTGTGAAAGTGGAGCGACCGTGGAAAAACCTCAATTACTTGCTCCAGCTCACAGGAGGATCCCGCGGCATTACCATCATTAAACTCTATAACAAGCAGGGCGATCACGTCGTAATCTACGCTAACGTTCTACCTCGAAAACGTGAGGAGGTCGGAGAAGGTAGTACCGAAGTCTCACGGTCAAAAACAGAGCGATTGGTGGAAGCACGAAACTGTATCCGGCGTGCAGAGCTTTTCCGAGAGCAGGACGATATTTACATTGCTAAGAAGGAATACGAGAAGGCTATCAAAATCCTCGAATCGCTTGAACGTGATGCCCCTTCGGAGTTGAGCCTGGCTATCGAATGGCAAGACGAGCTCGAAGCTCAAATAGAGCGAAGATATGACCAGCTGACCTTTGACGTTTCCAATTTATTGAAAGTGGGTGAACGTCGTCGAGCCCTTGAAAAACTGGCACAAATAAAAGCCTTGATTCCAGATGAATCGGACGTTCGATGGCAAAATGCCGATCTGCTCTATCGTATGGTCGAGCGGATCCTGCGAAAAAAAGAAGAACAAACTCGGAGAGGATTGTGAAGTTCATCGTCCAAGAAGGTGATACGGAGTACGAATTCTTGCTCTCGCCCGGTCTCTACATCGTAGGCCGGGATCCGACCTGTGATCTAACCCTCGATTCCCAACGAGTATCAAGGCGTCATATGAGTTGTACGGTGACCGAAGATCACGTGACCGTGAAAGATCTGGGAAGTCGTAACAGTATCCGAATCGGAGGCGTAAAAGTTGATGAGGCCACGTTGCGCGACGGAGACGAACTTCATGTGGCCGACGTTCGTTTGAAGTTCAAAGGAGATGCGGGAGGAGCTTCGGCAATTCCGGCTAATAAGAAAGATGAGCCTGTCGAAGCACACGAGGCCGTTCTGGAAAATGATGAAGAAACTCCACCCGAAGGCGCTCTTGTGCCCGAAGAAGAAGGCGGGAAAAAGCCCGAAGTTACCCAGAAAGATGGACGATGGTTCGTTACCGATCCGAATACAGGGAGAGAGGTTGAAATTGTTCCGGCCGGAGAGGAAAAAACCGGCAAGAAATCTAAAAGTCTCCTGAGCACGACCAAAGGCAAAATAATTATCGGAGGATTGGCGGTGGTTGTGATCGGGCTCTTTGTGGCCGTGGGACTAACCAGCGGCCCCCCGGAGAATAGCGGGTTGTCGCTTAATCGCCAACAATTCAACCGAGAGATCGCATTTGCCCTTAAGGCCCTGCGCAACGGGGATTCGAAGAAAGCCAGTCACCACGCTTCGCGAATACTGAAAACCCGCCCCAACAGTGAGGTGGGAGAGGTGCTGGGAGCCCTTGCGGAAAACTGGGGTCCATATCAGGAAAATTTCTTCGAGCAATGGATGGATATGAAAGAATTGCTTGAAGATTTGAAAATGAGTCACAGTAACCGTGAAGTGAGCAATTTTGTGACCGACTATCAATCCGAAATTGCGCGTGTTCTGGCAGACGATAAAAAGGCCAAAGAAGCCGAAAAGAATTACGAAGAAGGAGATTTTGAGTCCGCCTGGCAAAAACTTGTGGAGGTCCCGGAAAACAGTCCCGTCCGGGAAAAATATGCCGAACTTTTCCGGAAAGTTCATGAAGATTTCCTTACGAGAATTCAACGTCGGATTGACGCAGCAGTCGGCCGAGAAAACTGGAAAACAGCCCTGAAATGGTCGGAAAAACTGGGGAAATACTATCCAGATAAAAAACAGGAAGCTGAAGAGAAAAAAGAGGAGTTCGATCAATATATCTTACATGCCGAGCTTATCGAGAAAGCCGTGAACGCAATCGAGGAGGGGAATTACAAAGAAGCTGTCCAGGCGCTTCGCCAGGTGCCGCAGGAAAGCGCTTGCTACCAGAGAGCTCAACGACTTCTTGCAAGTGCCGAACAAGGAAATGAGCTCAAGATAGCAGATGACTTTTACGATGGTGGGAACGCCAGGAAAGCGTTGGAAGTTCTCCAAAAGCTTGAGAGCCCCCTTGCAAGAGCGAGGGCGCGGGATATCGAGACGGCTTTCGAAACGTATCAAGCTGCTGAAAAAGCGGAAGCCGAAAAAGATCTTGTGACAGCCGAACAAAAGTGGAATGAACTACAAAATCAGGTCGACGACAGAGATAATTATTACTGCAGGCAGGCCGATAATGCGCTGGACAGTATTGATGTGAGACGAGCTAAACGCGCTGAGGAAATGCTTGCTCAGGGACGTGCTGCTCTGCAAAAAGATGAGTTCGAAAGGTCGCGCGATCTCTTTGAGAAGGCGAGACGAATGGACCCCAATGAGGAACTCGGTATCGAAGCGCTTAAAAGGCTCCAAAAACAAGGACGCAAAGTGTACAATCTGGCTATGAACGAGATAGACGAAAATCCGAAAGGGGCGATGCAAAAACTGGAACAAGCAATGCGTATGTTGGCCCATGACGATCCTTTTTATCGATTGGCTCAGGACGCAAAAGAGGAACTGGAAGGGCAATTTAAATGAGTTCCGGCGAAACAGGCAAATCCGCCGAATAACCAAGTCGACTTTTTTGTAACGGATAATGAGTCCGGCGCAATGGTTGCCCGAAAACCATTTTGTTTTGAAGAAAATATTGTTCTTCTGAGAGGAGACTGCTGATGAACGTAATAGATGCTATCTGTGAAAGACGCAGTGTTCGATCCTACGAAGACCGCGAAGTGGAAGAGGAAAAACTCGAGCAGGTTCTCGATGCCGGCCGGCGTGCGCCTTCAGCCAACAACCGCCAGAACTGGAAATTTATTGTCGTGCGTGATGCAGATCTCCGTGCCAAATTGGTCGAAGCAGCCAACGGACAGAAGTTTGTCGGACAGGCCCCCGTGGTCATTGCCGCCTGCGCAACATCGACGGACCACGTTATGTCTTGTGGACATCCCGACTATTTGGTCAACCTGGCTATTGCGATCGACCACATGACACTGGCAGCCTGCGAGCTGGGATTAGGCTCATGTTGGATCGGTGCTTTTGACCAGCAAAAGGTTACGGATTTGCTCAATATCCCCGATGAAGCTTCTGTTGTGGAGCTTCTTCCGCTGGGATATCCCGCAGTCGAGCCCGGACAGAAGTCACGAAAATCCCTTGAAGAAGTGGTTTCCTACGATGGGTGGGCGTAAATTGCTCCAGAGGGTAGCCGTTCGAACTGCAGCAAGAAAACCAAAAAAAAGTTGATTCTCGGTATTGAGCGGGTAGTATATAAAAAGATTTAAGGGACTTTAGAACTGGGAGGTGATGCAAATGCGTTTCATGGTTCTTTTATTAATCGGAGCAGCGATTTCCGGCTGTACGGCGAGGTATCAAAGGGTGACGGTGATGGAGCCGACAAAAGAGCTGGATCCCCAAAAGTCAGTTGCCATTAGCACTCCTGCGAGTGGTAGCTATGGGGAAGAAGATTACCCGAAATCAGGACACATGACCGCTGGTGCCGTCCGTTTGGCCTTTGAGCGACATAGCAGGGAGGTTTGGATTTCCGAAGATTGCAGAGATCTTGAGTGTTTAAAAGGGGGCAAACGCGCCGGTTATTATGTCGTCCCGGAAATCCTGCGCTGGGAGGATCATATCCTTGCCTGGGGAGGAACGCCGGATAGAATGGAAGTTAAGCTGACAATCTATGAGGATAAAAGCTGGGAGAGACTTGCTTCCGCTGTCATTTCCGGCAAAAGCAGATGGTTGACCTTTGGGGCGGAAAGACCGCAACATTTACTGCCTGAGCCCCTGACCCGCTACGTCCGTATGCTTTACGGCGTGGTCCCTGAAGAGGAAGAGAGTTCAGAGCCCGACGAAGCGAGTAAGAAGGAAGAATAGAAGAAGAAACTGCCGAGAAAAATGGAACGGCGCGCAAAATTCTTTTCTTGATGCGTGAGCAAGCGAACAGGGCTGTTCTCAAAAACGGATCATACAACCCGAATATTGATGGATTTTTTCTCCTCGTCGATCCGTATCAATTCGCCCTCAGCTCCCATCTCAATCATTTGGACGAGAAGTTCGGGATCCACCTCCCCGAATTTCTCTCGAGGAATCATATTGAGTCCCGATTCGAGCTTGGCAAGTGGTATGCGGACATCCACGAAGGAAACCTCATCCGTACCTTCGATCACAGGATTGTGATCCACGATGGTGACGTGCAGGAATTTATTATTTGCCACCTCTTCCCTCCTCTCAGGTGTTTCCTCGGGGGAAACCTCAAAAGTTTCAATTCCCTCTTCACTCATAACGATCTCCTCTGACGAGCAGTAACTCCGATGGGTCGATTCTCCAACGATCTATCCTTATATCACAAATCACTGGAATGTCAACGGGGAGGGTATCATTTTGCCTTCAAAGGCTATTTGAAGCCTTTTTAAAGGGGGGGGATCGTTTTGAAAAAACGGGCCCTGCAGGGCCGAAACGCGCTGCGCACGCTCTCCCGAAGCCGCTAATGCAGCCGGGCTTATGCGAGGGCCATGGATGCCAAAATGGCGGGGCGAATTCACGGAGGCTATATAAAACGGCGCATGCCGTTCAGGCGTAAAAATTTACAACAACAAGGGTTATGAACGGTGTTCAATAAAGATTCTACCCTGATTGGGCAAGAATGGCTTCCAATTGTCCGTAAAATCCGGGGTGGCAGTTTCTCGAAGCCTCGAGCTTTGTCCTGAAAAACCGGGTGTTTGCCGTAAGTTATGGCGCTGCGTTAAAATTGCTTCCCGGATGTGTCCAGTTTTTGCGCCATCTTTTGAGGAGAATGTTATGAGCGAAGGACAGCACAATAGCAAAAGCCCGCGAAATGCCTTCCATGTTCGGTCAAAACGAGGGGTCCAGAGCGACTTCGAATTGCTGGACGCCTCGCGTCAACGTACTGAGTTCTCACAGGATGATACCTGGCGAGTGTTCCGCGTTATGGCAGAATTTGTTGAAGGATTCGAAAACCTCTCACGGTTGGGGCCAGCGGTCTCAATTTTCGGCAGCGGACGCGCTGGAAAGGAAGATAAGTACTACGAACAAGCTCGTGTTACCGCTCGTCTTCTGGCGGAGAAAGGGGTTGCAGTTATTACGGGCGGTGGCCGTGGTTTTATGGAAGCGGCTAACCGAGGCGCCAAAGAAGGCGGGGGAACGTCGGTCGGTCTGAATATTGAAATTCCTTCGGAACAGAAACCAAATGATTATCTCGATCTGATGCTGGAATTCCATTACTTTTTCTGCCGCAAGGTAATGTTCGTCAAATATAGCATCGGGTTCATTATGTTCCCGGGTGGTTATGGGACTATGGACGAATTGTTTGAGTCCCTTACTCTGATCCAAACCGAGCGAAATGAAAACTTCGGGGTGGTCCTTCTTGGCAGCGATTACTGGGGCGAGATGCTGAACTGGATGCAGGATAAGATGCTGGCCAGAGGCTATATTTCGGAGGATAACTATGAAATCCCTCATGTAACCGACGAACCCGAGGAGGCGGTGGAGATCATACTCGAACAACTCAAGGTCGTGGCGGAGTTAACGGCAGCTGAAACCACACGGGAAGACGTTCAATAAAGAATTTCAAGGATCGACCGAAACCAGTTCGCCGTAAATTTTCCCAACATAGACTTTAGAGAGGAGTTTGACAGGGAGTCCCCGTTCCTCGGCAAACCACAACCGGATTGAACGGTATTTTCCATCCTCTTCGCTCCGCTCTTCCTCGCTGCCGGCAAGGGCGTGCAGACGTAATTCTACCTCGGTGGCCTCGTAATCTCCAGCCTTTACACTCACCCGTTGTTTTTGTTTCGGAACAAATTCCGCGGCATATATTTCGTCCTTGTGGACGACCTCGAGAACAAGTTTCTCTCCCGATTTGATGCGAAGAGAACGAGCCATCAAAAACGCACCTGGAAGATCAAGTCCATGAACGAATTGCAAACGCTCCACGGAACGTTCATCGTCTTCCCGTTCATAAAGAGCGGTTTTAACGACTTTGCGCTTTCGATCGAATTCAACAGTATAGACATCTTTTTCATGCCCTTTTTCAGAACTTGTTCGTCTGCCCCGTGCCGGCAGCAAAGTTTTGCGATTCAGCCAGGTCTTTCCATTAACCCGATAACTCCAGAGTTTTTCAACAAACGCATTTGTCGTCCTCCCTTCATAGGAGAACACGAATTGATCGGGATGTTCCTTTGCCTTATCAATCGTTAAGGTGAACCGTGCGCACTCCAGGCCGTTCCAGCCAAATTCATATACAAGTTTTTCGCCGGGGGAAAACGGGGGCTTTCCAGGATTCAAACGGGTGAGGTCTGGCCATTTAATACGCTCGCGTGTCAGGTCGCTTTGTTTTTTCCCGCGCTTGGTCAGAGCGCGATGTAAAAACAAAAACCCCGGAATCAGGATGATCACTGCGCCGACGCAGATCAAAAGCCGTTTTCTTCCGGTCATAATGCCTCCAGACAGGATGTCCTGACAGGCTCTCGCAGGAGCGGGCCGATCACTGAAGTACTCTGACTTTTCTCCAGAAGTAGCACCGGCATCTTGCCGGTCCAGGGGTTTATACCCCCCGGAAGTTTGTAGGTCTCAGGAGGACCGGTCCCCGTTAATGCTAAAATCATGGAGGTATTTTTTCCGCACCGGTTACCCGATAATTTCGGCAAGTTTATCCATCCGCTCGGCAATTGGCAAACTTTGCGGGCAAACCTCAATACATTCCTCACAGTCTACGCAACGAGACGGATCCTTGTTTTCGCCGCTGAGGTTTTCGATTTGCTGCCGGGCATTCTCCAATCCGAATATTTCCGATGCTTGATAGAGTCCCATAAGCTGGTAAATAGCCAAATTTTGCGGACAGGCTCCGAGACAATAACGACAGCCGGTGCAGAGGGGTTGTCCTTTGCTGAATTCCTGGAACGCTTCGATAAATGCGTCACGCTGATCTCCGCTCATCATGTCACCGGAACTGACTATATCCACATTTTGCTCGAGATGTGCGATCTCATTCATGCCCGATAAAATAGTACTGATTCCGGGATGACTTTGCAGAAAGCGGAATGCGACTTCCTGAACAGGAGCGTCTGCCAGCTCGGGCAGATGTTTGGAGAAAACTTCCGATTTTCCGGTGAGCAATCCTCCACGAAGCGGGCCCATAATTTTTACGCCGATGTCATTTTCTTGGGCGTAATCCAGAACTTTCTCGCAATAGCGACCGAGAAAATTATAGTAAACCGTGATCGTGCGAAAATCGGGCACCTGGTCGAGCCAGCTGATAATCTCATCAGCCTGAGCATGAGACGTAAATCCGAGGTGCTTAACGAGGCCCTGCTCCTGAGCTTCTCTCATCGCCTGCAACGGACTGTCGTCTCCGTTACGCGCCGTTTCGAAATCCTCGGGTTTACTCAAGTCCCAGAACTGGTAGAAATCGAAATAATCTACGCCCACGCGGTCGAGTGAATTTTCGATACTCATCCACATTTCATCTCGATTACGAATTCCAATATTGGCTTCCGCGCGTTCGTGACGTTCCTCTCCAGGGCGAACTTGAGCTTTTGCCGACAACACCACATCCTCGCGGTTAACATCTTTAATGGCGCGTCCCGTCCACGTTTCGGCGTTTTCCTCGTAACTATCCCAGGAATACGCACTGCCTATATCGAAGTAGTTCATTCCGAGTTCCAGGCCGCGATGTATAATTTCCGCGGCGTTCTCTCCACTCTTATAACGCATTGTGCCAAACCCGAGGACCGAGACTTCAATTCCTGTGTCACCAACTTCGCGATACCGCACAACAACCTCCTGAAAGCCAAACGATTGGAAAAATCCAGCGGGGACTTTCCGGTGAAATCTAACCCGGATAGAACGGTAAGATACCAGTTAGCTGTGGCTGCTTCAAGAGAAGTTGTTTTTTCTCCTTTTGTTCAGAGAGGCAATTTTCTAAAAGCCGAACGCAGAGTCGCGCTGATTGAAGAGCTCCCCAAAAAGCCTCACCGAACGATTTTGTGTCTCAAATGACCAATATCCTCGGCTTATTGAGCTTCGAATTACTGTGTTCACTTGCGCAAAACCGAAGCAGGCTGTAAATTCTTGCCAGCGCGGCAGCGTTGGTACGTCATTTCAGCATTGGCTCTGGAGAATCATATGGACTACGAGGAGTTTGCACAGGAACGTATTGACGAGATTAAGGAGATGGTCGGCGACGAAGTGGCAATTAATGCCCTCAGCGGGGGAGTCGACAGCTCGGTTGTGACGGTGCTCGGGCACAAAGCTCTTGGTGAAAACATGAAGTCGTTTTTCATCGATACGGCTCTGATGCGGGCCGGCGAACCACAGCACGTTGTGAAGTTGTTTGCGGATATGGGAATTCCCGTGGAACTGATCAATGCCCGCGGCGAGTTCCTCGACGCACTCGAAGGCGTCACCGATCCCGAGGAAAAACGCAATGCGGTCACCAGCACGTTCTATTCCGATATCTTCGCCCGACTGGTCGAAGAGACGGGAGCGAAATACCTCATGCACGGGACGATCCTCACGGATATCGATGAGACGGTGGCTGGAATAAAACGGCAACACAACATACTCTCCCAGATCGGCATCGACACCGAAGAACAATACGGATATTCTGTTATCGAGCCCCTGAAGACCCTGCGCAAAGACGGGGTTCGGGAACTCGCCCGAGTTCTGAGAATGCCGGACGAGATTTCCGAACGGATCCCGTTCCCCGGCCCCGCGCTGGCGACCCGGATCGTCGGCGAAGTGAACGAAGAACGTCTCGAAACGGTCCGCAAGGCAACCAAAGTGGTGGAGGAGGAACTGGCCGAAACGGGAGCGTTCCAGTACCTGGCGGTTCTGCTTAACGACAGGGCCACCGGTATCCGCGAGGGCCGACGCGAATTCGGCCAGATCATTGTGGTGCGTTGCGTGGAAAGCGTGGACGCCCGAACGGCCACCGCTACACGCCTGCCCTGGGATAAACTCGAGACCGTTTGCGAACGGATAACCCAGATCCCTGATGTCAACCGGTGCCTGTATGACCTCACGCCAAAACCTCCGGCCACGATCGAATATGTATGAAGAGGACACACTGTTTGAACTTACTTTTACTACCAGGTTAAGGATTCAACATGGACGGTTATTTGATTCTGGCTGACGGGACGAAACTGGAAGGAGAGTTTGTTACAGATCCCAAAGAAAATCCCACTGTTGCGGTCGGTTGGGTGGCCGCCAATACCGCGATTGTCGGATTTCAGGAAATGGCCACCGACCCCGCCTACCGCGAGCGCATTCTGGCGTTCACCTACCCTGAAATCGGTAATGTGGGCATCACCGACGATGCCTTTGAATCTGATTCGTTTCAGATCGCCGGACTCATCGTCAAAGTTCTCAGCGACCTGCCGAGCCACTATCGATCCCAGGGAAATTTTGGTGACGCGCTGGCCGAACAAAAAATCCCGTGTCTGGTTGATGTCGATACCCGAGCCCTCGCAGTGCATCTGCGGACGGAGGGCGAAATGCCGGCTGCGATCGTAACCCCAGACGCGGATGAGGCTGATGTAACGACGCAACTGGCCGATATGGCACGCCCCGACTTCCAACCGCCGAAACACGTTTCAGAAACTGAAGAGGGGAGCGACCCGCGTGTGAGCGTCCTCGATCTGGGACTGCGCCGTTCGACACTCCAGCAGCTTGCACGATGCTGCAATCCGTCCCCGATCCCATGGGATTCAGCCCCGGACGATATCCTGGAAAGCGAGCCCGACGGCGTTCTCGTCTCCGATGGGCCCGGCGGATCGCTTCCCGCGGATCAAACCATCGAGACGTTGCGTGAGTTGCGAGGGCGCGTTCCGCTCTACGGCTGGGGCCTGGGACACGTTGCCCTCGGTATGGCGCTGGGATGCGAGCCGACGTTCTTGAAACGGGGCCATCACGGCGCGAATTATCCGATCAGAAATGTGGTGGACGGAAGCCTTGAGATCGCCGTACAACGTCACACCGTCCTTCTGGATCGTGAAAGCGTCGAATCCTGCGAGAACGCCGAAGTGCTCTGGGAGAATCTCAACGATGAAACCGTCGAGGGTATACGGAGCGCGGACGGATCAATCGTCGGCATGCAGGTTTTGCCGGTTCCGCCCCATCCGGACGGCGTTAATCCCCATATGCAGTCGTTTGTGGACAGACTTGCCGGTAAGTGAGCGCATACTGGCACGGATAATTTTCTGACTCGAAATTCAATGAGAAAGAGCTAGGAACCTGCAGATGCCGAAAAGAACGGATCTGGAAAAGATATTGATGATCGGTAGCGGCCCCGTCATTATTGGCCAGGCATGTGAATTCGATTACAGCGGGAGCCAGGCGTGCAAAGCGCTGCTCGAAGAAGGATATGAGGTTGTGCTGATTAACAGCAACCCCGCCACAATCATGACCGACCCGGTCATGGCTCACCGGACCTACATCGAACCGATCACCGCCGATGTGATCGAAAAAATTATCGATCGCGAGCGCCCCGACGCTATCCTTCCGACACTCGGCGGCCAGACGGGACTGAATGTTGCTGTTTTTCTTGCGGAAAAGGGCGTTTACGACAAATATGGTGTGGAAGTTCTGGGGTGCAATCCCGAGGCCATAAGCACCGCCGAGGACCGCGAACTTTTCAAGGAAGCCATCACCGAGATCGGATTGCAAGTACCCGGCAGCGGCATCGCCCGGTCCGTGGAAGAGGGTATGGCAATCGTCGATGAAATCGGTCTCCCTGTTATCATCCGTCCGGCTTTCACGCTCGGCGGAACCGGCGGCAGCACGGCGTACAACCTCGAAGAAGCTCCGGAACTGATCAACACCGGCCTGGATAGCAGCCCCGTCAATGAGGTGCTCGTCGAAGAAAGCGTTATCGGCTGGAAAGAAATCGAATATGAGGTGATGCGGGATTGCAAAGACAACGTCATCCTCGTTACCAGCATGGAAAACGTCGATCCCATGGGCGTTCACACGGGCGATAGCGCGGTGGTGGCGCCGTCTCAGACGCTCACGGCGCGAGAATACGCACGGTACATTGATTACTGTCATCGAATTATCCGGCGCATCGGCGTGGGCGGGGGAGGAATCAACATCCAGTTCGCCGACGATCCCGAAAGTGAAGACGTCATGGTGATCGAAGTCAATCCGAGACTCTCCCGTTCTTCGGCTCTGGCCAGCAAGGCAACCGGCTTCCCGATCGCGCGGATTGCGACCAAATTGGCCGTCGGCTATAGCCTCGATGAGGTGCTCAACGACGTCACCGGGTGCACCTGGACGCTCCAGGAACCGACCGTGGATTACTGCGTCTATAAAACTGCCCGGTTTACGTTTGAAAAGTTCCCTTCCGCCGAACGGGTCATAAATACCAGTATGAAAGGTGTGGGGGAGTCGATGTCGATCGGGCGAACGTTCAAAGAATCGTTCCAGAAAGGTCTGCGTTCGCTGGAGATCGGCCGGTACGGGTTCGGCGCCGATGGGAAAGATCCCGAAGAGCTTCCGCCCGAAGAGAAAATCGTTGCCAAACTTTCAAAACCCAACGACGAGCGGTATTTTTACATCCGTTACGCTTTCCAGCACGGTTTTGACGTCGAACGTGTCCACCAACTGAGCAAAATGGATCGCTGGTTCCTGCGCAACTTCAAGGAACTTGTGGATTTCGAAGATGAACTGAAGGCCACTGATTGCGCATCCATTGATGCCGAAACGATGCACAAGGCCAAGAACTGGGGATACAGCGACCGGCAGATTGCTTTCCTGCTCGATTGCGAGGAGAGTGAGATCCGCGCGCGACGCAAAGAACTGGGAGTTGCCCCGTCCTACAAACTGGCCGATACGTGTGCCGGTGAGGTCGAAGCGGATCGCCCCTATTTCTACAGTGCCTATGAGGAAGTTAATGAGTCCCGAGCGACCGACAAAAAGAAAGTGATGATCCTCGGGGGCGGTCCAAACCGAATCGGACAGGGTATCGAGTTTGATTACTGCTGCGTGCACGCGGCCATGGCCGTGCGGGAAGACGGGATGGAAGCGGTGATGGTCAACTGTAACCCCGAGACCGTCAGCACCGATTACGATACATCCGATCGGCTGTACTTCGAACCGATGACCTCTGAAGATGTGCTCAACATCGTCGAGGAGGAGGATCCATGGGGTGTGATCCTTCAGTTCGGCGGGCAGACGCCGTTGAACATCTCGGCTGAGCTCGAAGAAAACGGCGTCCCGCTGCTCGGAACGAGCCCCCGGAGCATCGATCTGGCCGAAGACCGTAAGCAATTCAGCAACCTTATCACCGAACTGGGTCTCCAGCAGGCCCCTAACGGTAGCGGCACGTCCTACCAGGAGGCGCTCGAAATCGCCAGCCGGATCGGGTTCCCCGTCCTGGTGCGCCCGTCTTTTGTGCTCGGCGGCCGGGCCATGGAAATCGTTTACGATGAGGAAGAGCTCGAGCACTTCATGACCGAAGCGGTCGACGCCTCGCCAGAACGGCCCGTCCTCGTGGATAAATTCCTGGAAGAAGCGATTGAGGTCGACGTCGATGCGGTTTCCGATGGCGAAAATACCGTGATCGGCGCGATCATGGAGCATATCGAAGAAGCGGGAGTGCACAGCGGCGACAGCGCGTGCGTGATCCCGCCGCAGACGTTGTCGGACGAAGTGTGCGATGAGATTGCCCGGCAGACCAGAGCTCTGGCCGAAGCGCTCGAAGTTGTCGGACTTATCAATGTTCAGTATGCGGTGCAGAACGGTGAGGTCTATGTGCTCGAGGTCAATCCGCGGGCCTCGCGGACCATTCCTTTCGTATCCAAGACTATCGGTGTCTCACTTGCGAACATCGCGACCAGGGTGATGCTGGGATATTCACTCGAGGAGACGGATCTGACCGAACAGATTGTGCCGGAGCACGTGGCGGTCAAAGAGGCCGTGTTCCCATTCGCGCGTTTCCCGGGTATTGATACCCAGCTCGGCCCCGAGATGAAATCGACAGGGGAGGTGATGGGACTGTCCGACGATTTCGGGCTGGCGTTTGCGAAGGCGCAGATCGCCGCGGGGCACGTCCTGCCGACGGAAGGAACGGCGTTCTTCAGCCTTCGTGACCGCGATAAAGTGCCGGAGATGGCGAAGGTCGCTCGGACGTTTTCCGAGGTGGGACTCGACCTCTGCGCCACAGATGGAACGGGGAAATTTTTGAGAGCCGAGGGGCTTGAAGTCGAAAGAATCAACAAAGTCAGGGAGGGTCGCCCCCATATCGTTGATGCGATCATTGACGGACAGATCGCCATAGTGATCAATACTCCCAGCGGGAAGCATCCTCGCGAAGATGAAATTGCGATTCGCAGCACATCCTGGGCGAGACATGTCCCAATCATTACAACGGTTCCGGGAGCCGTTGCGGCCGCACAGGCTGTGAAAGAAATGGCCAGCGAGCCACTCGGTATCAAAGCCCTCCAGGAATATATTGCCGATACCCGCGGAGAGGCCCCTCAGCCACGCCTCGGATGAGGAACCGCCTTTTGAGGCAAAAAGCAGGCCGTTCTGTCGCGATCGTGATCCCGTATGGAGGTGTCAGAAGTGACTTCCCGTGAACGTGTTTGCCGTGCTCTTCGTTTTGAAGGACCGGATCGTCCGCCACGCGACCTCTGGACCCTTGAATATGCCCGGATGCCCGAACGACTTGAGGAACTGGAAAGGATCCGGGAGCGGTTTCCGATGGATTTCCAGGACCTCCCGGTCAAGGGGGGAGAGGCGGATCGTGCCGAGGGAGAAAAGGGAGTTGTCGGAAGTTACGTGGACCTCTGGGGTTCTCGCTGGGAGGTGGCGGAACAGGGCGTGATCGGGGAGGTCAAACAACCGGCCCTTGCCGACTGGGACGAATTTGGAGCGTACGAGGCTCCCTGGGAATGGCTGGAAACGACCGATTTGAGCGAAGTTAATCCCGTCTACGAAAAAAGCCAAAAATTCTGCATCTGGCGTGTGAGTGCCCGACCATTCGAGAGGATTCAGTTCATACGTGGCCCGGAAAATTTATACTACGATCTGGCCACGCGGCCCAACGATGTTCGGGCTTTGCTTGATCTGCTCCATGAGTTCTACATGCGGGAGATCGAGATGTGGAAAGATCATAAAGCGGATGCTCTCTGGTTCATGGATGATTGGGGCACACAGCAGGGACTTCTCATTGCGCCCGATATGTGGCGGGAGATGTTCAAACCGCTCTACCGCGATTACGTCGAAGCGATTCACGATCAGGGCAAGTTCGCGTTTTTCCATTCGGATGGGCATATCGAAGCAATCTACGGCGATCTGATTGAGATCGGTCTCGATGCGATCAATTCGCAGCTTTTCTGTATGGATATCGAAAAACTGGGAGAAAAGTATGCCGGGGATGTGACGTTCTGGGGTGAGATCGACCGCCAGCACCTGCTGCCCAACGCCTCGCCTGAAGATGTGAAAAGAGGGGTCCGGCGTGTTCGGAGGGCGCTTGATACCGGTCGCGGCGGCGTTATTGCTCAGTGCGAGTGGGGTCTCCGGGACCCGGCCGAAAATATCGAAGCGGTCTTCAAAGCCTGGGCCGAACCGCATCCGGATGAAGACCGAAGGTGAAATGCAAGAGGCGGTCCTCTACGCCGTGGCTCAATCCTCTTCCTCGATCCTCGCAAGGACCGAACCCGCGTGGGCGTTGAGCTGTTCGGCCTCGGCGATTCTGGTAAGTTTCGGGGCGTCTTCGACCAGGGAGTCGCGATCATACCGGACAACACTCGAACTCTTCATGAAATGGTTGGCCGTCAGCCCGCTGCTGAATCGGGCCGTTCCACCGGTGGGAAGCGTGTGGGATGGGCCCGCGATATAATCGCCCACGGCGACCGGAGTGAAATGCCCGAGGAATATCGCTCCCGCGTGCCGGACGTCTTCGCAAATATCCTCCGCGTTATCGCTCATGATCACGAGGTGTTCCGGGGCGATTCGATTGCTCAGCGCTACGGATTCAATGGTGTTCTGGGTGAGAATTATAGCGCCAAATTCTTCGAGACACCGCTGGATGTCTTCCGAGCGTGGTAAGGTTGCAGCTTGTTCTTCCAATTCGGCTCTCGTGTCTTCGGCGAGATTGGCGGAATCGGTCAGAAGGGTTGCACTTCCGCGGGTGTGCTCGGCCTGAGCCAGAAGCTCAGCGGCCACCCAGCGGGCGTTTGCGGTTTCGTCGGCGATAACCACCACCTCGCTCGGACCAGCTATCATGTCGATGCCCACGTGTCCAAATACGGCTTTTTTTGCGGAGGCAACGTAGACATTGCCCGGTCCGGCGATGTAGTCGACGGGTTTGATTGTTTCCGTGCCGAAAGCCAGAGCAGCAACGGCCTGGGCACCGAAGACCCGGTAGATTTCGGTAGCCCCGGCGATGCGCGCGGCGGCAAGACGATCGGCTGAGACGGTACCGTCGCGCTCGGGCGGGGTGATCATGCAGATTCTTTCGACACCGGCCACGGCGGCGGGTATGACGTTCATCAGAACGCTTGAGGCAAGCGAGGCCGAGGCCCCGGGCACGCAGATCCCCGCGGATTCAACCGGGCTGTAATGTAAAGAAAGCTGGCGCCCCTCTTTGCGGAGGGGGTCGGGATCGGCGAGCAGAATACTTTTCTGGAAATCACATATACGTTGGGCTGCCGTTTCCAATGCTTCCGTCAGTTCGCGCGGAACGGCCGCAAAAGCGGCGTCAATTTCATCCTCGCTGACCCGCATTCGCTCGGGGGCCAGCTTCACCCCATCGAATCTCTCGGTGTAGTCCAGCAAAGCATCATCGCCGCAGTTCCTGACGGTGTCGACGATCTCAAACACGCGTTTTCTGGTGGTCTGGACTTCTTGCGAGGCGAGTCCCTGACCGGCATCGAAACGGGATTCGAAATCCGTTTCAGAAGTTTTGAGTTCGGGCAAAATCATTCTCGGACTCCCGGACAGCAGATTGGGGGATCGGGGCGGGAAGGAGTAGCGGCTTCAATCAGCCAGCGGGAGACGAATCGGAGTCCCCGGTTTCCAGTTCTTTCAGTTCTTCCTCTTCGGCTTCGTTAACGGCGGACTGCACGCCTTCATTGACGTCGTGCATCCCTTTTTTGAATTCCTGGATTCCCTGTCCCATCGACCGCATAACTTCCGGCAGCCGTTTGCCAAAAAGCAACAGCGCCACGATGAGGATAATAATCCACTCGTAACCGCCTGGGCCGAAGAAAGCTAACATGTTTTATCCTCCTGTTTTAACGGGGGCAAGATGCCTGCCGGCTCATTATTTTATTATATGAGGGGTCGTAGACTTTTGTAAAGTGGTCTTATCCGATCGGCGTTTTGCTTTTCGACCGCAGCTGCCTTACAATGCGCGGCCTTTCGTCCGCAATATCTGTCCCTTTTCCGGTGGGCCCGAGCATGAAAACGTTTTTTGATTGCGTCCCATGTTTTATCCAGCAGACTCTTGATGCCGCTCGAATGGCGACCGAGGACAAGACGGTTCAGGAGGAGATCCTCCGGTCGGTGCTTGAGGAAACGGCTCATCTTTCCTTTTCCGAAACCCCGCCGCATATGGCGCGCCGTATTCATCGCATTATCCGTGAGTGTAGTGGGTGCAGCGATCCGTATGCGGCCGTGAAGCGTCATTTTAATGAACTGGCTCTTGGAGAACTTGAGGAGTTGCGAAGCCGGGTCGAGGATTCGCCCAACCCTTTCGAAACCGCCGTCCGCCTTGCAATCGCGGGTAATATTATCGACTTTGGCGTGGCATCGTGGGATTCGGAGTCACCCCTCTGGGATACGATCGAGGAAGTGCTGGAACGACCGTTTGATATAAATGACCTGCCCCGATTCCACGCGGCGGTTGAGGAAGCCGACGAAATCCTCTACCTCGGCGATAACACCGGCGAAATCGTGCTGGACCAGCTTTTGATCGAGCAGCTGCCCACCGAGCGTGTCGTTTACGCCGTGAAAGGAGCGCCGATTATCAACGATGCGACACTGCAAGATGCCAGGGAAACCGGTATGGTGGATCTGGTGGAGGTCGTGGAAAACGGTTCGGATGCCCCCGGGACGATCCTGGATTTGTGCAATGAGTCGTTCCGGGAGCTTTTCTGGCAATCCGACCTCGTGATATCAAAAGGGCAGGCCAATTATGAGACTCTCAGCAAGAACGGCAAAGCAGGGCTTTTCTTCCTGCTGAAAGTTAAATGTCCGGTTGTCGCCCGAGATCTGAACTGCGAGATCGGGAGCATTATCGTCAGGGAGACCGAAAATGGAAACGGCGCATAACGTCCGGCTCACTGTGCTGGTGGAGAATAATGCCGACCCTGCTTCTCTTGGTTCTGAACACGGATGGTCTGTCCTGGTGGAGACCGACGATAGTTGCGGCTTGTTCGATACCGGACAGTCGGGGCTTGTGGTCGATAATGCCTCTGCCCTTGACGTTGACCTGCGTGAGCTGGAATGGATTGTACTGAGCCACGGTCACTATGATCACACCGGCGGGCTCGAAGCTGTTTTAACCGAAGCAGAATCGGTCACCGTCTACTGCCACCCGGAAGCGTTTCCAATGAAATTCGTCCGCGAAGACGACGGATGCTACCGGGACGCCGGCATGGAACTCAGTCGTCAGGTGATCAACGAAAAAGGGGCAGACCTGAAAGTCATCCCCCGGGCTGCGAAAATAGGAAAAGGCCTGACGACAACGGGCGAAATCCCTCGGGTAACCGATTTCGAGCCGATTCCGGAACGGTTTTTCCTGGCGCGCGACGGCGAAAGAGTGCCGGACCAGTTCCGCGACGACCAGGCTATGGTTTTTTCCTGTGAACAAGGTCTTGTGGTGCTGGTCGGCTGCGCGCACGCCGGAGTCGTCAATACCGTCAAACATGCGATTGAACTGACCGGGATCGACAGAGTGTATGCGGTTATTGGGGGGATGCATCTGGGCCGCGCTTGCGAAAAGCGGCTGGCCCAAACCGTCCGGGCGTTCCAGGAGTTGGAGGTTGAAATGGTTGGTCCCGCCCATTGCACCGGCCAGAAGGCAACTGCGCAATTCAAACGTGAATTTGGCGATGGGTGTCTTTCCTGCCCGGCCGGCACAAGACTCGAATTTTGACCCGGGAGTCACGATCTAATGTCTCAGCCTAACGTTCTTTTTGTTACAAGCGATCAGCAGCACCACGATACCCTCGGCGTGGCAAATCCCCGGATTCAGACGCCGAATCTGGACCGATTGGCGAACGAGGGGGCCCGGTTCGACCGGGCGTATTGCTGCAACCCCGTCTGTTCTCCGGCGCGCTCCAGCATGATCACCGGGATGTATCCGGCCTGGCACGGATGCTGGACGATCGGCGTTAAATTGCCGGAAGACGTTCCGACCGTCGGCGATGTTTACCAGGAGAACGATTACGCCAGCTTTCTGATCGGCAAAGCCCATTTTCAGCCGCTGGCATCGACCGAGGAAAGTCCGTCCATTGAATGCCAGCCGACTCTGCGAGATCTGGATTTCTGGCGCGATTTTCACGGTCCGTGGTACGGTTTCGAGCACGTTGAGATGGCCCGCAACCACGCGGATGAATCGCATGTCGGACAGCACTACGCAATCTGGATGGAAGAACAGGGCCTGGAGAACTGGCGGGATTATTTCCGCTCCTGGCCGCCTGACCCCGACGAAAAACGGCGCCATCATCACTGGGACCTGCCCGAAGAATACCACTACACCCACTGGACAGCGGAAAGAACGATAGCAAAGATTGAGGAATGCGTGGAGGAAGGACGGCCGTTTTTCGGGATGTGCAATTTCCACGATCCCCATCCCGCTTATCTGGTTCCTGAACCATGGGATACGATGTACGATCCCGACGATATGGAACCCGGTCGGTTTGTGGAAGGCGAGATGGACGATATGCCTCCCCATTTCCAGAAAACCCGAGAAGAAAACCCCGATTTTTCGATGTATCAGGAAACCGAACATTATAACCATGGTTTTCGCTCGCACGTGCATGACCGCGAGACGCTGAAGCAAGATATGGCCGTCTACTACGGGATGATCAGTTTTATGGACCGCGAGATTGGGCGCGTGCTGAATGCCCTGGACCGGCTGGGGATTGCCGAAGACACGCTGGTGGTTTTCACAACAGACCACGGCCATCTTCTCGGCCACCACGGATTGGTTGCCAAGGGGGCTTTCCATTACGAAGATTTGGTCAAAATCCCGATGCTGGCGCGGTACCCGGGATGTATACCGGCGGGGGCCGTGGTTTCGGCCCTTCAGTCGCAGGTCGATCTGCCCGTGACGTTCCTTGAGGCCTGTGGCATCGAAGCTCCCGGCTACATGCAAGGAACTGATCAGCTCGATGTATGGGCGGGGGAGAAAGATTCGGCACGAAACCACGTGATGGTGGAAAACCGCCATCAGCCGACGGCTATCCATTTACGCACTTACGTGGACGAAAGATACAAAATCACCGTCTACCGGGACGAGTCGTATGGTGAGCTGTTTGATTTGCAAGAGGACCCCGAGGAACATAGCAATTTGTGGCACGATCCCGAATATACGGAGCTGAAAGCCGAAGTCCTGCACCGTTTTGCTAACGCCGAGCTGGTCCGGGAACCCACCCGCATGCCCCGCATTGCCGTTGCTTGAATACGGTCGGCGCTGGTTTGTTCACCGTTGCTGTTTTTGAGTCCCTGTCGGCCCTTATGTCCTTTTCGCTTTTTATGGTCTCAGTGTTCCGCGGCTGGTGACGAGTTGACGTAACAGCGGCTGATGGATAAAGTGGAAAGAAACGGTGCGAGGGTGGCGGAATTTGGCAGACGCGCTGGACTTAGGATCCAGTGGCCTTTCGAGGCCTTGCGGGTTCGAATCCCGCCCTTCGCACCACCCTTATCCCCACGATAGGCAGCCTTTTAGCCAGTATACTAAATGTCAGTATTGTTGGGGCCAACCGGATAAATGATAGCACCTATTTGATAGCACTTTGCTATCAGGAGTTATTTCATGGCTGACATTTGGTGGTATGAAAAACGGGATTGCTGGTGCGCGGATGTCCCAGATCCGGAAAAAAGTGCAAAGCCAACCCCTCGGTGATTTTTTTTCTCGTGATATACTGTGTAAATGGGCGACGAAGGCCATATCCTGTTCTTTAAAGGTAAGTATTCGGTGAACCACGTTGGCCTTTCTTCGGCACGCCGGGCCTCCTCCGATCCCCCGCCGGTGGAGGCAACGGATTAACAAACGTTTCGGATTTGAGTTCAGTATCCGGGTCTGCGAGTGCGGAGTTCGATAACCACGGCACACGCTTCCGCCGTTCAGTACGTTGTTTCCTCCGGGGCACGACCGGAGGAGAGCGTTAAAGTTCGTTCTGGCGCGTAGTGGCCAATCATGCTTCCACCGGCACAGGGCGCGGCTGGGACGGGCCAACGTGGTTCACTGAATACTTACCCGAAAACCGCGTCTAAGCTTTCTGAGAGGCCCCAAAAAGTTGTAAACCCATTTTAAGCAAATAGGTGTGATGGCCCGACCCCAGTGCTCCGGAATTGGTCCGGAAATATATATTTGCTATGGCACGACCCCCGTACCGCCGCCCCCCTTACCGCCGTCAGCCTACTTCCCCGTCGGTGCCTTCCAGACCAGAACGGTTCCGTCAAGATCTCCGGAGGAGGCTAAGTGGGAAATATCGGTTGATAAGCCTGTTTCATGCGGTAAACTACCAGAGCAGGTGGATTGAGGCCGCCTGATATTCAACGCATGCTGTGGTATGACCTGTTGCGTACGCGATAATAGCCCAACAAAACTGTTCGGGGGGGGTGATTATGAGGCGCGCAAAGCCACACGGAGAGTCCGGATTTACTTTAATAGAACTTCTGGTCGTCATCGCAATTATAGCCATTCTGGCGGCGATGTTGATGCCGGCGCTGGAACGGGCGCGGGAGGCGGCGCGAAAAGCTGTTTGCAGTTCCAACCTGCGGCAGAGCGGCCTTGCTGCCATCTTATACGCTCAGGACCATGGTGGTGCGTTGCCAATGCCCAAGATCCATGATACCAGTGGCCAGAAGCTGCCTTACGCGGTAGACCCCTGGCAATACGATAGCCTGCAACCGTATGGATTTCGTTATCAGGGACTCGGCTGTCCCAGTTTCCTGAGGCGCGCTCCGTGGTGGGAAGAGCACGTCACCGGTGGCACTTGGGGTGATCGCTATCGATTCGGCATGGCCATGGCTACTCGGCTGCTGGATAACGTGGGTGAACCAACGGATGTCCCCAGTTCCGCCGTAACCCTCCGAGACAAGCGGTCGGCTGAAGAGGTTGTATTTGTCGACATGGTGCACAGACGCGGCGACATCTGGGGCGACGGCGACGATCACGTGGTTCACACCCGCACAAACGGGGTGTTGCCTGCCGGCGGCAATGTTACATACCTGGACGGACACACCGAGTGGGTCCGTTTCAAAGACATGGAAGAACGTTTCGACTGGGCGCCCTATATCGGCCGCGCCTTTTGGTGGTAAAAATACAGAACCGACTCAAGGACCTCTATCATGAGGACGTCTGCCGGCAGAATCCTGTTAGTAGTCGGTGCCGTTCTTGTGGGCGCGATCCTCATCCCCGGCGCGGGGCAAGCATCCGAAAAGAAGGAAAACAGCGATATGGAATCAAAGGTCCGGCACATGTGGAACTGTCCTACGCCGAACCCGGACAAACGGGGCGCCGGATTTCCCGTCCTGGAGAATGCCAGACATACGGTGGTTTTCCGGGGCACGAGGGAGGGCGGCGCGTACAATCACCACAACCAGTTGATCGTGCACAACGCCGTCTTTTACGCCATGTGGAGCAATCACCGGTTCGGCGAGGACGGACCCGGACAGCGGGTGCTGTACTCGATCTCGCAGAACGCTGCCGAATGGAGCGATGCTGAAGTGTTGTTCCCCTCCCCGCAAAAGATGGGGCCCAGCGAGCAAAAAGGCATTGTGCTCACCGCCCTGCGCTGGGTCACGGTCAACGGTCAGCTTCATGCCGTCGCCAGGTGCCACGCTAATATCGGCTTTGAGAACGCTGCCGGGACCGATATTGCCGATACCCGCGACGCCAAACACCCCTTTCGCGCACGCAAAAGTTACGACGGATTCTGTCGCCGGATCAATCCGGACGGTGAACCGGGGCCGATCCTGCCGCTCGGTCCTGAAACGCCGCCTGCAGACAATCTGAAGTTCACCCCGGAAAGCTGGGGAAACTCGGACGTGCGCCGAACCAGCAGGAAAGTCATTCACGCGCTTCAACAACCGGCCAATATTCCCGCGTGGAGTCCGCCCGGCATTGAAATCCCCAGGGGGATCGGTACCCACGGTCTGTGCGAGCCGACCGTCTACCAGGCCGCCGACGGAACCTACGTAATTCTCCTGCGGGACCTGGACTATTCCCACCGGATGTACGTCAGCACCTCGAAAAATCTCCGCGAATGGCCGACCGCGCATCCCACCGACATTCCGGATTCGCCCAGCCTCAGCACCACTGTCACCCTGGAGAATGGTACGGTTCTGCTGATCGGCAATCAGATGGCGCCGAAGTTCGATAACCCGGAAAAAGGCCATTACAGCCGCGATCCACTCATGGTCTCGGTGAGCCCGGACGGCAAAACCTTCGAAAAAGCCTACGCTCTGCGCTGCGGCATCCAGGATTTCCGCGTCTCACAGTCCCTCGTCAAGGGACGCGGCGGCGGTGCCCAGTACCCCTCGGCGACTGTTCATAAAAACACGCTCTATGTTCTGTACTCAATGGGCAAGGAAGACATCTGGATTTCATCTGTTCGCCTGGCGGATATAGCGCGGGGACCGTAAGCCGGGTTGCGAACAGTATTTCCGCAGTCACGATGCCGGTAGGGAGACGGGCCAGCGTCGGGCGGCTTCTTGACTATGGCACGCCATCGTCCGAGCGGACGAGGGCAGGCCCGCCGCACCAGCGCCAGCACATCCGCGCCCCCGCCCCGGGGCGGAGCGAGTTTTCCCCCTGTACCGCCTCGTTACCTTTACTCCGCGGGTGGGTACCATGTCCTGGCAAAATTACTAAAAGGAGTTGACATGCGCTACGGATCCCCTCATTAATGGTATCGACTCTGGATTCCCGTAGATTGGAATACGGTGTGAACGGCGGTCCGTGACGGCGAAAAGTGAGAATAGACCCAACGAGGCATTCTATGAAAGACAAAGTCAGCCAGCTGTGGACATGGATAAAGCCTTTCAAGGGCGCATTCATCCTGGCTCTTTTGCTTACCACGGTTCTCTCTTTCATCGGGATGATTCCTCCACTTCTCATGCGGAGGCTCGTAAATAATGTTGCAAAAGAGGGGGAATGGAACCTCTTTCCGTTGATCATGGTTGTTCTCATTGCTATTCCCATCCTCAGGAGTGGTATCAATCTCGTCCATGCCTTCGCCGTCAACAAAGTCGGGATCGGACTGCTGGGCAGCATGCGGAAGCGTCTTTACGCGCATCTCATGCGGCTTTCGATGGACTTTTATGAGGAAACACCACCGGGGAACATAAATCAGCGGCTCGTCGGCGATGTCGGAGCGGTTTCCGGGTTTGTCACCGGCGGTCTTGTGAACCTCGTCGCCGATGTGGTATCTGTGGTATTCGCACTGATAGTCATGTTTAGAATCAGTCCTCTGCTGCTGGGGTTGTCCCTTTTTTTGCTCCCATTGTACGTTCTCAACTACTTTTTTTTCTCACGACGCATAGCTGAAACGAACGTTACGCTTCGCAACCATATGGACCACATTTCCTCCTTTTTGCAGGAGCGGCTCAGCGCACACGAGCTTATGCGGTCCTATGGGCAGGAGAAACCCCAGTCCACGCATTTTAACTCTCAATCAAAGCAAATTATGGACAATGCTCTTCGCAGTGGCGCCTACAATGCGGCATTCTCCCATATTGGCGCTTTCATCAACAGAATTGGAAACACCACCATCTTCTGCGCCGGGTGTTATCTGCTCATACGAGGACGGATGGGATACGGAGATGTAATGGCTTTCGGGGCGTATACCACCAGTCTGCTGGGGCCACTGGTGCGATTTTCAACCGTTGCTAACCAATTCAGGCAGGTGGGAGTTTCAGTGGATCGCATCAATCAGGTTCTGCACAAAAAGCCCGGGATAACGGAAGCATCAGACCCCGTCCCTTTAACGGGGCTTCAAGGGGATATAAAATTCAGTGAGGTGGATTTTCGACATGGTGAGCCCGAACCTGCACTGGACAATGTTTCACTTGAGATCCCTGCAGGATCCAGCGTTGCCGTGGCGGGTTTGCCGGGCGCCGGTCGCACGACTCTGGCCTTGTTACTGCGGAGGTTTTATGACCCGACCGATGGCACCATCTCTGTGGATAACGTGGATATCAAGAAATACAAACTCCATGATTACCGCAAATCCCTCGCGCTCGTTCTGCCGGAATCTGCTATTTTTGATGGCACAATACGGGAGAATATGCTGTACGGTGCCCCCGGGGCCGGGGATGAAAGGATGAGAGAGATCGCGCATCTGCTGAGCCTCGATGAATTCACTGAGGAACTGCGTGACGGATATGAAACCAGAGTAGGCTCCGGGGGGTTACGGCTACCGGCGGGAATATGCCAGAAGATCGGTATTGCAAGGGCTTTGCTTTCCGACCCCGATGTGTTGATCACCGATGAGGCCACATCCCGACTGGACGGCGATTCGGCCGAAGCCGTTATCAGCGCCATCCTGGAAGCCATGGAGGACCGCACCTGCCTGATGGTAGTCAACAGGGTTTTGCATGCGCGGGAAACCGATTCGGTGGTTGTCCTCCAGAATGGGAGCGTGCAGGAGATCGGAGAGCATGAGACGCTGCTTCGGAAACAGGAGGGGCATTACCGGTATCTTTTCGAACAACAGTATGGTCAGCAGGCTCCGCCTTTGGATTCGACCGAGACAACAAACGAGACAGGCTAAACGATGTCAATAATTCGTCGACTTCTCAAATCAGAACTGATGAGTCACTGGAAGGGATGCCTGGCCGTGTTGCTGATCGGCGTGATGGTTTCCGCCACCCCTTATGCTTTTGCCATGATGGGCCGATGGCTGGTGGATGATGTTCTTCAAGTGACGCGTAAGATCGTGCCCCCTGACGGTGAGCGGTCCGAAGAACAGGTCGGAGACGATACCCGTTCCGAGTCTTCATCCGATGATGCCAGAGGCCTGGACGAGGAACGCCACTCTATCTTCTCGGGATCTTTTTTGCTGGCAGCATGGGGCTTCATGTGGTCGTTACAGTAGCAAGCATCGTGTCGGCCCTGGTCAACCAGCGAATGGTTCAGCGAATGAGCCATGACCTGCGCCGGCGTGTTCACAACAAAGTTGCAACCATGGATCTGTCGGTCTTTTCACAGGAACAGGTGGGTCAACTGATGACACGTGTGATGGATGATACCGCGGGGATTCCAGCGAATCTCACGCAGTTTGGTGTCAATGTGATTATTCAAACCTGTATGCTCATACTTGGGGTTGTGCTACTGTTCCGCATGAACACCCGCCTGGCGCTGATGGCGCTGGGGGCGCTGCCTTTTTACGCGGTGGTGTGCTGGTATTTTCTGCCCCGAATCGGCCGCTCTGTCGATGAAATGCGCGTTCGAGGTGCGGCGTTTAATGGGTTCATTATGGAACGTATTACAAACCTTCTCACGATTAAAAACTATGCTCAGGAAACAAGCGAGATTCACCGATTTGGCTCGGAGGTGGAGGAGAATCTTGCGTGTGCCAGACGGCAGAATCGACTGAATGTGGTTTTCAATGTCCTCACCACTCTTATAACCGGCCTTGCGGCTCTTGTCGTTTTGCTGTTTGGTTTTCTCTATATCAGGGCCGGGCGCATGGAACTCGGGGAAGTTCTCGCTTTCAATGGGATAACGTCTCAGCTGTTCGTTCCCTTGAGCGCACTTGTGAGTATGCTGGCAGTTGGGCGGAATCTGAAAGGGCTGGGCCAGAGGATATACACGTTTCTGGATGCCCCGAACGTAATCCAGGACAGTTCAGTCGGGGATGAATCTTTTGATTTTCAGGGTGATGTAAAACTGGACAACGTCTCGCTGCAGTATCATGAGGGTGGGCCGTTTGCCGTTAAAAACCTCACGGTCCACCTGCCGGCCAAATCCACGGTGTGTGTTGTGGGGCCGACCGGATGTGGGAAGAGCTCTCTGCTGCTCCTGCTGGCACGGCTCTATGATCCCAAGGAGGGGACAATCATGCTGGACGGCACCGATATGCGGGAACTGCCGGTGTCCAACGTGCGAAAAGCCGTCGCGCAGGTATTCTATAACTGCCCGATCTTCAGCGGGACGATGGCTGAAAACATCGCCTTCGGCTCTCCTTCTATCCCCCGTGAAAAAATTGTGAAGGTTGCTGACATCGTAGGCCTCCAGGAGTATATTGACAATCTTCCCCGAGGATACGAAACCCAGATGAAGGATTTGGACGCAGCAATGGATTCTGAAAATCTGACACGATTAGGACTCGCCCGTGCCCTGGCCGTCGATCCCACCATTGTCACCATCGATGATACATTGGCGTCCCTCTCGGAGCAGGCATACAACACTGTGCGGGCCTCAATCACATCCGCGCTTGAAAATGTGACAGTCGTGATAGCAACGTCAAAGCTCTCCATCTGTGAGGATGCCGACCAGGTTGTGGTGATGCAGAAGGGGACCATCGTGCAACAGGGATCCCATGAAGGACTGTTTTCCACGCCAGGCGTCTACCGACGAATGTGTTTGCGTCAGATGGGGCCCGCCGCTGGATCGGTAGAGCAGTAGAGCAGTAGAGCAGCTGGGAGGCATGACTTGCCGGCTGGAGGTGTTGCCTACCCCGGATTTTACGGATAATTGGGAGCTATTGTTGCGCAATCAGGGTGGAATCTTTATTGAACACCGTTCACAATCCTTCTCAGCCAAAAATCCGGGCTAAAAAAACGGCGCATAAATCTGACCATTTAAAGTCAGTGATCAGGTAAGTATTCAGTGAACCACGTTGCCCCGTCCCCGCTGTGCCCTGGGCCGGTGGAAACATGATTGACCGCTACGGGCCAGAACGAACTTTAACGCTCTCCTCCGGTCCCCTATCTTGACATATGTCATTT
>JBKHIT010000081.1:0-16137 GCA_046538485.1 Candidatus Brocadiia bacterium
ATTTCCGATTTCGTTGATTGTCTCTGATTAACTCCCCCTTTAAAATGGCTGCGGCGCGGGGCCGAAGGAGGGCAATTTGTGATTTGAGCGCGCGTAGTGAGCTAATCGCCGCGTCCCCCGGCACAGGGCCGCGAGAAGCCGCAACGAAGAAATGACCCGGCAGAATTGCTCCCTACGGGCCGGACGGCGGCGGCCCATCTGCGGCGTTGCAGTTCGGCGTGGACCCACTTGGGTCGAACTTCTCACTGCACCTTGCATCTGAACCACCGACGACCGGCTGAACCCACAAAATCAAATGGAACGGACCACTAAAACGGACGACCAGGCCGGCATCCGTAAGATGCAGGATAGGTTAAATCTATGAGAAAGGGATTTTTGACGAAACAAAACTCCACCTGTTTCGTCTAAAGGGGTGAAAATGGACAAAACTATCGGGTCCCGAACAGATCAGGCGCTGGTCGTGCTGTTCCAGAACGACGATGGCCAGCGACGTCGCGCGTTCTGCGAACTCTACGAACGACATGCGGGAGCACTGCGCAATTACCTCCTGCGTCTGACCGGTGCTGTGCAGACGGCCGAGGACCTCACGCAGGAAACGTTCCTCCGCGCATTGGAGGGACTGGAAAGTTTCACCGGACGTAGCTCGTTCAAAACGTGGCTCTTCACGATCGGCACAAATCTGGTTCGGGATCATTTTCGGAGGAAAAAGCCCATGGGTTCCCTGGCCGACGATCTGACGTCATCACATCCGGATCCGGCCGAAAAAGCCGAAACCGACGATGACGTCCGCCGGTTGCGCTCGGCGGTGGCCGATCTGCCGGAAAGCCAGCGTTTCCCTCTGGTGCTGGTGCGGTTCGAAGGGATGAAATACAGAGAAGCCGCTGAAGCGCTCGGTATCACGCTGGCGGCCGTTCGAATGCGTATCCACAGAGCACACCTTGCTCTCACCGAAGCGCTTACGGACCCGGGAGGAGAATTATGAACAGAGAAAAAGCACGAGAATATGTCACCCATAAACTGGCCGGCGAACTGACGGACGAGGAGGCCAGCGAACTGGAGAAATTCCTCGAAGAGAATCCTGATTTCGCCCCGGAGGTGGAACGGATGGAAAAAGTGTGGAAACAACTCGACCGGATTGAGTCTGAAAACATCGACGCTCCGCCGATGAGGGAAGAACTGAAGACCCGGCTCGGCGTTTCGGACGACAGCGACCCGAAACGCATGTGGTGGGCGTTCGCGGCCGCGGCAGCACTGATCATCGTCGGCGTGGTGCTGGGCTGGCCGCGAAACGGAGGCCCGGAAACCAACGGCGGAGGAGCTGCCACCGGCGGAAAAAGCACCGGCGAGAAGATGCGGGAAACTGCGCAATCAGCCGATCAAAGCAGATTGCCCCGTGTTCTGAAAGCCCGTGGATTGGTCATGACGCGCGGTCCCGAGGATACCCGATGGCGACTTCTGAGACGCGGCGACGAAATTCCGCTCGACCACACCGTGCGAATCGGCTCCAACCCGGAATTCGGCGTTATGTTGGTCTCGGACGACGGCACGCAGATTACCCTCGCCGCCGACAGCGAACTCAAGGTCAGCAAATCCACCATCTGGGACCTGAACTCCGGATCGGCCTGGGTCTCGGTCGGCGAAGGATTCGACCGCGCGGGATCCGGGGGAGGCGAGGAGGGAGAACTCCCGCCGAGAAGACTCCACCTCCGTACCCCGCACGGTTTGATCGCCCCGGCGGGCACGAAATACGCCGTTCGTGTGAGCGCCGATTACACCCTTTGCCGCGTGCGACACGGCGAGGTGGTGCTTTCCCCCCATAATCAGAGCACAACCGAACGCGTTGGAGAAGGCCAGGCCGGAATCATCGATAACACGGGCGTCCGGCTGCCAAAGACCGGAGGCGAGGAACTCGACGCGCTTCTGGCCCTGAAGACGCAGCTCGATACCAGCCAGGCCGTCGCCCGCCTTGTTGCCCGCAGCAAAGAGGAAGGGGAAAAACTTCCCCTTGAGATCAAATCCTACGATGTCAAAGTGGACGTTGTGGACGGTGTGGCGCGGACGTTTATCGATATGGTGTTTATTAACCAAACCCACAGCCGCATGGAAGGCACGTTCTTCTACAACCTGCCTCCGGACGCAGTGATCAGCGAATTCGCGATGTATGTCGGCGAGAGACGGGTGGTGGGTGAGGTGCTCGAACGGCATCGCGCGCGTCAGATCTTCGAGTACATCCGCCGCGAACGGCGCGATCCGGCCCTGCTTGAGTGGGTTGGCGGGAATTTGTTCAAAATGCGCGTCTACCCGATCGAACCGCGCTCGACCAAACGCATCCAGCTCGGGTATACCCAGGTGCTCAAACGACGCGAGGGGAAAGTCAGCTATAATTTCCCGCTGGTCAGTGAGATGTTGAAGAAAAACCCTCTCCATAATTTCTCTTTCAATGCTCACATACTGTCGACGCCCGGTCTGTCGGACGTCGAATGTCCTTCCCACAGGGCTCAGATCGAGACGGGAGACGGCGGGAAACGGGCGTCGGTGCGTGTGGCGGCGAAAGATTACACTCCGAAACGCGATTTCCACATGAGCTGGCGGGTGCCCGATAGCGCGGAGTGCATCGTGTTGAGCAACAGCCGACCGGACGAGCCAGAAGGGTATTTCATGGTGCAGATTGATCCGCGCGTCAGAGCCCACCAGCGCGATGTGCCCGCAAGAATATTGCTGGTGCTGGACGGGTCGGCTTCGGTCGATTCGCGCGCTTTCAACATCGCCCGGGAATTCGCCAGGGCCACCTGTTCGATGGCGAACGGCTGGGAGATGAACGTCGTTCTCACAACCGCGCACGCCGACCCCCTCTGGGCGGATTTCCAGACCGTCGATTGGGATACGTATGCCGATGTCGAAGATTTCCTCTCCAGCCGCAAACCGCTTGGCGGCACCGATCTGCTGCAAAGTTTCAAGGGCGTGGCCGATTGCGTCGAGAAAGACGAGCCCGTGCGCGTGATCTACGTGGGCGACGGAATTGATACGCTGGGGGGGCTGGAAGGAACGGCGCTTGTGGAGGCGATCAAGAAGGAGTTTGCGGGCAAGAATGCCGAGCTGAGCTGCGTGGCCGTCGGTTCGTCCTACGATCGAGAGGTGCTCAGCGGGCTCGCCGGGGCACTGGGCGGCACGTTCCGTGCCGTGCAGGGCGCCACGGACGTCTTCGATGCTGCGGATCGGGTCATCGCCGAACTCTACCGACCCGTCCTGCGAGACGTGAAAGTTGAGTTTGAAGGGGTCAAAGTCGGAGCCGTCTATCCTCGGCAAATCGGCACGCTGGCGGTCGGAGATACGGGGACGGTTCTGGGTCGGATTGTGGAAGGCCGGGCGGGTAAAATCTCCGTCAGCGGAACCTCGGGCGGTAAAGCTTTCACCCGCGAATACGATATCGAACTGGCGATGCCGGAGGAGAAGAACCAGTTTTTACCCCGTCTCTGGGCAAAAGCCCACATGGATGCTCTGCGGGCGCGGATGGGGCTCGGGACGAAAAGTCCCGATAGCTATCTGCGGGACCAGATCATCGCGGTATCGATCGACTATCAAATCATGTCGCCGTATACGGCCTTCCTGGTGCTGGAAAGCGAGGAAGATTACAAGAAATACGGCGTGGTGCGCCGTCTGCGGAAAGTCGACTGGCGAGGGGAGATGGAGGGTGTGAGCCACCGCCGACCGGGCACTGAGGTGGAGAGCGGGAAACCCGAACGTCAGGCCCCGGCGGGCCCCGTGGTTCCGCTCCCCGAACCCGTGCCACAGTTTTTCAGTCCCGGCGACAGCATCATCGATGAAGACGAAACGTTAATACGCAAAAACCTGGAATATGGCGCCGGAGGGGGAGGGAAACTACCAGGAGGAGAGAGACGCCGACTGTGGAAAGAACGAGACGAAATCCGCCTGGAAGAAAGTGGAGAAGCTTTCAGTAATTTAGATCTCCTCACCAGCTGGGAGACGACGCTGGATGGGAACGGTCGCCTGTACCGGGATATTCCGCTGGAGTCAAAAGAGAGTTGGGGGGGGGACGATTACGCCGAATGGTCCGGGGCGCAAAGCGGTTTCGGGCCCCCTGTTCGGTCTCGACTGAAGCCTGTGAGAAAACCAAAAGAGCTTTCGTTGAATGAACCGGTTGCGAGCGGGCCGGCGTACTGGTACGCCAGCGACCGGCTGGGAGCGTCCGAGGAACTTATGACGATGCACGAGATCTCGGACAAGGAGAGAAGAGTTTCGGGCTTCGGGTACTACCGGCGCCGCCGCAGGAAATGTTACGATTATTTCCGGCGATACGGTATAAATCAGATCACGACGAAAGGCGACGAGAAACTGAAGGTGCGGCACTGGTACCGCGACGAATTGCACGCGCGCCGTGCGGTCATCATGAAACCGGAGAACCTGCAATACCGTCTCGACCTTGTGCTGGCCCTGGTCTGCTCCGGGGAGTACAGTTCAGCACTCAAGCATCTGGAGGGGCTGGAAAAGTCATTCGGACCGAACTTCCACCTGCTGCTGGAACGGGCCTGGATAGAGACTGAGATGGGCAACAGGACCGCCGCCGCCGAATCGCTGCAGCGGGCGGAGAAGACACTTGAGAATGTTCCGGAGGACAAGCGGGTTCGTTTCCGTCAGAATCTTGCGAGCCAGTTCCAGGGAATCGGGCAGCGCGACAGGGCGGTCGAAATATACCTGGATCTTGCCAAAAACGCCTCCTCTGCCAGCAGTGCCATCAATTCCTACTGCACGGCGTGGTCGTGTGCCAACTCGGCCCGGGACACGGCGGCTGATAAGATTCTGGAGAAGATGCTCGAACGGTACCCGAAGAATGGCTACGCTTACCGGCAGGCGGCTCAATATCTTCGTTCTTCGGATCCAGAACGTGCGCTTGAGCTCCTGGACAGAGCCAGGGAGCTGGGGCAGGACGTTACGGACCTTCGGATGCGTATCCTGTTCTCGAAGGGCGACACCGAGGCGGCATGGGGGCTCCTGAGGACCATGTTTGACGAAGCAGAAAGTTCTGAGGAGGTCCGGCAGGCCCTTCAACAGGCGCGCAACTACAACCAGCGTCGCGCCTACGCATGGTGCAGGGATGCCATACTGGCGTGGGAGGAACCTCAGCTGACCGGAGCCCTCCAGTACGCTCGATACAATTTCACCCCCGGCAGAGACGTTGTTAACAAGATCCAGAAGATGGCGGAGAGCAGGGAACTGACCGACGACCACCGCGTTCCTGTGTTCAATATGCTTCACAGGTCGAGCACACGCCGCAGGGAATGGGCTAAAATCCTGGTCCCGCTTCTGAAGCCTGAGTTTCGCGATAAAGAAGCGCTACCCGAAATGACCGCCAGCCAGCGGGAGAGTATCGCGCAGCAACGTTCCCTGGCGTTCCAGGCACTGCAGCTTTTGATCAATCATGGCTACTACAAGCTGGCCGAAAAACACCTGGCAAAATTTCGGAACATTGAAGACCTGACGGAGTCAGAACGACACCAGCTGGCCAACGCGCGCTGGCAGGTCGAGAGGAATTCCGGGAACCGAGAGGAAGCTATCGAGCACCTGGAGGAAGCTTTCCGGGAAACAAAGAACGGCAGTTACGCTTACAACCACGCTTATCAGCTCATGAACGCTTTCATAGAGCACGGAGAGTATGAACGAGCGATCGGGACGGGGGCCGAGCAAATGAAGCGGTTCCCCGGCCACTACAATAATCGCTATCTCATTAATTCCCTCTACCAGCGTATCCGCAATATGCCGGAGTTGCTCGATAAGGCCCGGAAACTCATCGTACGGGGGACGAGTACGGACCAGGAACGAAGGGCTCAGCGCCAGCGAATCCTGGCGCTGGTCGGGAAAGGAAAGTTCGCCGAGGCGGACGCGGAACTGCGAAAGCTGCACGATAATCTGGAGAAGCAGCTGGAGGATCTCGGTCGCGAGGTGGACGAGCTGAAGAGCAAAATCGAGAAATTACAACAGAATCGACCCGAAAAAACTGTTCAGCCTGATGGCGGGGGAGTGAAGAAAGAAACGTATCAGGAAACCATGCGTTCCCTGCAACCCAAAAGGCAAAAACTGGTGCAACGACGGGCGGAGTTGTTTCAGACGCTGGCGTGGACGCGCCGGCTTCGCGCGCAGGTCACGGCCCGTAAAGCGAAATTAAGGGAAGAGTTTCTGGCCGAATGTCGGCGGCGGGCTGAAGATGAAGATCCCGTGGTGCGCGAATGGACGAACGCGGCCCTCTACTGTCTCCGGGCCGCCGGCAAGCCCCAGAAGCGTAAGGAAATGCTGGAAAAATTGCACGAGCTGGAATCAGACGACCCTATCTGGGGGCGGTTGCTGTTGAACGCGCGGATACATGCCGAGGAATTTCGAGAAGCGCTCAAGCTGGCGGAGAAACTCCGGGAAAGAGCGCCCGGCGACCTGGATCTCGCGCGAACCTGGTACAGCCTCGTCGGATCCGTCGGCGATTCGGAAAAGATCGAGGCTGCCACGAACGAATTTATGGATGTTCTCCGGGCGCATCCCAATACTCTCAAACAAATGGCGCAACAGTGGCAAAACCAGAAGAGGTACAATCTGGCCATCCGCGCTTGGCTCGCCGTCCAGAAGACGCCCCATTACCGCGCGAACGGGAACCCCAGACTTCAGGCCGCCTCGATCCTCCACCAAACCGGAAAGACGAAACGAGCCACGGAGTTGCTTTTGGATCTTATCGCGGATATCAGCGTCGCCTCTAACTCCAATTACCGGCAAAGCGCGGTGGGGAGACTGACTGACTACATCCGGGACGAAGAAAGCCTGCGTTTGGTCGAGGATGAAGTGCCGGCGCTGCTCGAGGCGGAGGACCTGGAGGTCCGACGCTGGAGCATGTTGCTGGCGTACCGCGCGGCAAATGTGCGGAAAGAAACTGAAAAGGCCCAAAGGTTGCTCAACGGGATGTTTGCGCTGCCATCATCCTCGCGATATTCTACCGGATTTCCGACGACCATGGTGAATTTGTTGGTCGAGAAGGAGCGTTACAAAGAAGCGGTTTCTTACGCCCGGAAGGGAGCTGAAGGACTTTCCGCGCACAACCGGATGGCCCTGCTCCGAAACACCGCCTCGCGACTTGCAAATTCTGACAAATCCAGGGATCTCGGCATTGAGCTGTATCGGGATCTGATCGAGCGGGGAAGTTCCAATGTGGAGAACGACCGGCGGAAGCTCATTGAATGCCTGACGGAAGCCGGAAGGACGGAGGAGGCCTGGGAAGAATTGGAGAAACTCGGGGTCAATAGCTCGGATTGGAACTACTGGCGGGGTTTCCGAAAGATTTTAGAGACGGAAAAGGACTTCGATAAGGCTATAACCCGGGCGATTGCCGCCTGGCGCCATCAACGGCAACTCCAGGGAAGCTACCGACACAGCATCTGGAACACTCTGACCGATCACGCCAGAAGTGCGATCGACAAGGACAAACTTTCCCCGGATACGCGCAAACAGCTCAAGGAAGTGCTCATGCAGCACCTGCGCGATGTTCTGTCGGCGACACCGACGAGTTCCTATTCAGGGTATGAGATTCAACTCGCCCGGAAACTGAAGGTCGTGGATGAAGTTTTGAAATTGGCTGAAGAAGCGGCTGAAAGCAAAGAGCCGTGCCGTAAGCTCCGTGCCGCCACTTGTATCAAGCGATTCGATGAAAAGAACGGACACAAACGTGCCGCCGGGATCTGGCGTGACGTCCTGCAGCTGAAAACGACCACCCCGCAGCAGATCTCTTCTGCCTGCAGTTCGCTCTACAGTTATTACCGGTATCCGAAGAAAGATTGGGCGGCGGCCATTGAGATGCTTGAGGTCTGGAAGGAAAGCGGGAACCTCAACGAACCGAGCTACCTTCAGAACCGTGTGGAGTGTCTCTACAAGTTGAACCGGCGGAAAGAAGCCCGCGCCGCCGCTGAAAAACTGTTGCAGCGGCCGGAAGTGCGGCAAAACTACTCGGGCTATCTCGGCAACCTCGCCTCATATTGCCAGAATGCCAGAGATCATACGATGGAAGTGAAGGTTCGGAAACTGCAGCTTCAGGTGCTTTTCTTGCAGAGCCGCCGGCGCAACCGGTCTCTGGATGCCGGTTCCGCCGCCCAGGTCTATAGAGCTCTGGCCCAGGCCTACGCGGGACAGGGAAAGATCGAAGAGGCCGTGGAGTCGTGCGTGCGCGGGCTCCAGATTGTGAACCGGAATCAGCACTCGTGGTATTACACGCGTCTGCGTCGGAGCCTGATTGAGATCTTGAAAGGCGGGGTCGATGGAGGTGTCGATGCGGCTGTCAGATTTTACGAGGAAAAACTCCTGCCCGAGGGTGAGATCCCACAGTTGCGAGTTGCTTTTGGGATGGCATACCGTGAGGCGAACAAAGAAGAAAAAGCGCTCGAACAGCTCTCGATTGCCGCCGAACTGTTGCCGAAAGATACCAAACTCCGCAGGATGGTCATACAGGGCTATAAGAATCTGGACAACCCCGATGAGGTGGAGAAAGCCTACCTTGCCTGGGCGCGTCTGGATCCGCAGAATATCCAGATATACCGCGAGTTGGGGCAGCTTTATGAGAGTCAGAACCGGCCCGATGATGCCATGAAGGCCTATGCCACCATGGCCGAGGTCCGCCCCCGCGAGGCCGAAGGACACCGGGCCTACGGGCGCATTCTTGCCGACAAGGGCGAACTTGAGGAGGCTATCGTCCAGTACGTTACCGCCCGGAAATACCGTCCCACCGCGTTCGATATTGCTCGTGAGCTGGCGGAACTCTACCGTCGGGCCGATCGCGTGCAGCAGATTGATGAGCTCTGGGAAGATGGGGAAAAAGCCTGCCGGAGCGCGATGGAAGACCTGCCCGACGACCCGCTTCCGTGGCTCGCACTGGCGCGTTTTCTAAAAGCCCAGGGGCGGGAAGACGAAGCGCGGGAACAATGCCACCGAATTTTGCGTCGCCACTGGCCGCGTTTCGGCGGCGAGACCCGCTCCGAGGCCCGCCAGATCCTGCAAACACTCTGACCATCAGCCGCAGCCGGCTGGGCCCCATTGGGCTGCCGTCAGGCTTCAAGAACTGAGTCCTTCAAGACCCCTTGGTCCATTCGGTCCCCTGCTTTGTGTCCCTGATTGCCCTCCACTGTCGGTCACACGGCGCGACGTCGGAAGTATCCAGGTAGAACTGGGTGCACCCGACTTTCGAGGTTCGGATGGTTAACGTTGAAGTGAACTGTCAGCCCGCATCGCTGAGGCGGGAGCCATTTGCGTTGATTGGAACTGTTAGCTGCGCAGCAGTTTGCGAATAGGGCAAAAACTATTTACCCCAAAAACGTGCTCTCGGCGGCGCTGAGGACTGTGTGGGAGCGCAGCACGAGAACCCCGAACTCCGGCGGCTGACGGTGCCTTCGCACGAGGCTGCACTCTGAGGCACTCTTTCGGAGTGCGCAACAGCCCCTGAAAAGACTTACTACGAACCCGACGATGACTTCGAAGCTTGCGATCACTCTGGAACGTGCAATTCACTGAGAGGTGGTTGTAGTGGACCGCTTCAGCGGTCCGTTGCGTCGGAACACACGCCAAGCCCAGGATAAAAAGCGCAACGACACAGCCGTGAGTAAAACGTCCCGTCGGTCCGTTTTAACACACCGCAATCCACAGCGCGCCGCTGGCGCGCGGGGCATCACACGGGCCGGTCCCGCCGAGATTCCGGGGTTCCGGAAGATGTTGGCTGCCGGGGGATGCAACAACAATCATCTCCTGTCCGAACCCCGCCGGCGTCAGCCGGCTATGGAGTGCGGCGATTTTTCGCCGCTTTGTCGTTGTCTTTCGTCGTTTTGTGGTGGGCCTTCAGCCCACTTTTTTTCCCAATGCATACCTGTACCCAGGGCTCCGAGGGCCTGCGGCCCCCGTCACCCCGGGCTGTTATATACTGCCCTTTCAGGGCAATGAACGGCAGGGCGCGCTCGGCGATAACCCCTTGCATCTGCGTGGCATCCCGGATACGTGGAGCCCCGGTGGGTTCTGGGAGATCTGTGGGCTGATGAGCCGCGTTCTGAACTCCAGCCTCCGGCTGAAGTCCAGTCCGCGAGGCGTTGGTCCGTTCAGTATGACGGGCATCTTACCTGTCAACGGTTCAGTTCCGCGGGACTTCAGCGTTCCCAGGATAGGGAACGGGATCCGGGATGGCTGAATCCAGCATTCTGTTCGGAAAGAGAATTAAGGAGTTTGCGCCCCGTCCGATGACAGAGTCAGATTTTCGGGGAATATCCGGCTTCCGGGTACCCAAAAGACCGACATCGCAAATTCCTTGAGGCGGCTTTACGGTTTGCCGTTGGCGAAAGTTTGCGTAAGAATAGGCAATGATAGACCACGGCTGTTTCAAAAGGGAAAACTATCTCATGGAACCTGAACGCAGGCTTTATGGCTGGGATGATGGCAAGGTGTATTTTTTGATCGATGAAGAGCAGCGGGTGTGTGTTACCGATAATGGACCGTTGCTGCAGAAACTGGTTTTGATCTGCGAAGAGCACTACATGGAACATCCGCCTGGAGATCGAGTGGCTGACGAGCAATCCTTCGAGCCCGAAATGCCGGGAGAAGTGACCTCCTCCCAGGGCGTGACGTATGATCTGGAAGAAATAGCCTCTTGCATGTTCGATCTGGAAGAGGGTGGCGAAATGATCGGGTTGTTGAATTTAGAAAATGGGCTGATTGTGCGCCATATGCCGCCGGATCTTGTCGGTGAAATCGACTACCCCGGATTCACGGACGAGGAAAAACAGCGTCTGCACCAAACCGGGGCTTTGCCCGAGGGCTGGGAATATATCGAGCAGGGACCGTCGCAGAAAAGCTGGAGATTTATGGAAAAATTTGCCCGCACAATTGAAAATCCTGTCCCCCGCGATCGTTTGTTAAATGCCATTCAGGGGGGAGGGGCTTTTCGTCGTTTTCGCGACATTACGAATTCTGATAAGAGAATGCGTGAGCGCTGGTTTGCCTTCAGGGAAGATTGCCGGCGCCGCGCAGCACTGACGCAACTGGTCTTCGTGTATGAAATCGATTTTCCGGAAGAGGTTCAAAAACTGCTCCAGTAAGGACATCTCCTGGAAGACCAGTTGTCGCAAATGGGAATCAGGCGGTCATGCGGTCCGGCAAAAATAGAACAGGGTGCGCATAAGTCTTCTCAGGTATGCTTTTTTCGTCACCACCACCCTGTGTCGATGGAGCATATGGCCGGTTATTACGAGAATACGGCCGTACGGCTTCAGTCACCTTTTGTCCGTGTTATGATGGACTCGCAACGATCCCTGTGGTGGTATTTTCAGGCTGAGCACGTAACCCGCGGATGCGGGTTATTCGACGGAGACGAGGCTGAAATCTTCGGGGCGGGTGGGCAGAACCAGCACGTTTTCGCCTTCCACTTTTGGTTTTTGTGCCTTTTTCTCTTTTTCTTCCCTTTCTTCGGGGGTTTCGTCTTTGAAGAGATCGTCTACGTTTTTTTCGCCGAGTCCCAATCCGTCCTCGTCCGTGACTTCTCCTTCCATTAGATCTTGCTTAATTTCTTTTCGTCGTTTCTTAACTTCCTCATTGCTCAGGAAATCTTTTCCTTCTCTGGGGGGATAGCTCCTATCGTAGCGTTTGACTGAGATATCCTCGGGGAGCCCGAGCGCCTTGAGGTCAAGTTTCACGCGGATATTTTTCGGTTCCTGCGTGCGGTTCGAAGCGATGAGCAGGATCCGTCCGTCGTCTTTGTAGAAAGACACGAGCACCTCATCGCGCATCCCATCGACCTGCAGGTAGGGTTCGGTGTTCCAGTAGGGGATGAACGGTACCTCCCGGGGGTCCATAGCTCCCCACTCGATGACGTCGCGCCAGTATTTGTTGAATACTCCGCTCGTTTCGCAGAAGGGGACGAAACATTCGAGATGGGCGAGCACCGAATTGCAGCCCCGCGCCATCCGCCATGCCCATCTCTTGTGGGAAGTTTCTTTGCCATGCTCCCAGATGCAGGCGTACCACGCCGGTGTTATGCCCCAGAGCCGGGCATTCTGAAGGGTTTCGACCCGTTGAAGCGGCACCGACCGCACAAAACCCCGTGCTCGATGTCCGCCGATCATCCCGCCTCTGCCTTCCCCGTGCAGGTAGGAATCGGCGAAAACTAAATGAGAGTAATGGAAGCTGTGGATCACCGAACAGTGCGTGACGTACGCGGGTCCCTCGTCGTACTGGTGAGATATATTTCGGGAACGTTTGGTGAAAGCCCGTTTTCCCCAATACGGTTCGCCGGGCTGGACTTTGCCGTTCGGGAACCGCACGGCCAGTCCCGCCTTAACATTATTCAGGCGGTCGGTGTAATCCTCGTCGGCATACCAGCCCTGATAGCAGCCGCGCTTGGCCCACTGATTCCATTCCCAGCAAAGGTGGTCGACCAGGTCGGGGGTGAAGGTCGGGTGTTTGGAGTACATCTCCCAGTAATCGGGCCCACCGCCCCGGAATCCCATGAACCACCAGCCGTGATACATGATCAGGCTCCCGAAGACCCCGACCTTATCCTTGGCCTCGCGCGCTTTTTCGGCCAGGTCATAGTTGCCTTTTATCGGCCAGACGCGATGCCCGTGCCCGCGGTCCTCCAGGGGCCAGGTCATGAATGTCGTCCCGTAGACCGAGCAATAGTCCGGACTTTCATGACGGTTGGCGCGGTCCATAAGCCGGTGATGATCCGCAAACGGGCGCGCGGGATGGGGAAGAACCCCGAAAACAATCGGGCGCACATGGGGTTCGAGATTCCGTTCAGCTTTTTTCACGCGGGGAATCGGCGGCGCCCAACGCGGGCCGATGTGCTTGCTGAGCAGTTTCTCACGCTTCACCGGTTCGGCGATCAGGTTCAGGCGAATCAGCACCTCATCGCCTTTCTTCTCGATCCTCTGGGCCGGTCTTGTGTCGGATTGCCACCAGCCAATTGCGTTATCGGCAAACCAGTAAAGTCCCCGGTTGAGATCGTGGACATCGAGCGTATTGGTGAACGCGTAGCCGCGAAATTCCTCCAGAGCTGGGACCTCGAGCTTCCTCCGACGGCGGGCTCTGTGCTTCAGCTTCTGCCAGGCGTAGACGCGGGTATCGAAGACTATACCGTCTTTGTCGGGCACAACGCCGGTGCGTGCGCCACGGGCGCGAGCCATGTTCTGCATGTAGCGTTTTGCCCGCTCGCTGTTCAGCGGGAAGACGAGCCTGAGGGGGGCAACGGTGTCCTTTTTCGGTTGCGGCAACAGCGTCCATTTGACGCACCCGTCGTAATCGCAGTCCCAGCGGACGTACACGTCGCAAGTGTTGCCCCGGAAAGTGGTCTCCCACACGGCGGCGGTGGGACTGGATTCGACCCGCTTGAACCGGTCCGCTTTCATGGGGTGCCCGCTTTCCTCCAGATAGGCCGGGCGTGAGAGCAGATTCTTGTCGCTGGTGATAATTGTTTTCGGGAGGCCATTTTTTCCCAGCACATATTCTGTCATGCGCGTTTTGACGCGGCGATTCTCAAACTTGATGGGTGTCCACGGCGGAGGCGGAGAATCGAGAACGCCGGCGGTCTCACTGTACATAGGCGGCGGCGTGACATCGACTTTGGCTTTCCCGTCAACCACCTGCTGTCCCTGGACGTCGGTTATTTTGATGCGGGCGGTGTAATCGGCCTGTGGGAACTGCCTTCCAGCCTTGAAATTGAATTCAGCCTCGCCCGAGGTGATGTCCTTCTCAGTGGGCTTGAACAGAACATCGCCCTCGGGGGTCAGGACCGATACTATGGCCCGGCCGGGCTTCAGGCCCGGCGGGAATTTGGTGGTCACTTTCACGTCCAGTTCGCCAATTCGCCACCTGGGGCTGCTTTTGATCGAGAAGAACTTGAGCGGGCCGGCGTCTTTTTTCCATCTCACGTGCGCATGGCGGATCTCTCGTTCGTGGAGAGCGTAGTTGTAGGCCGCCATTTCATCAATATCGATTTGTGGTGGGTGACCGTGTTTGACCAGGACTTTGTCTGTGATCCCGACTTCCATCGTCTTCAATTCCAGGTCCTGCGCACCGTCGGCCAGATGGACCTTGCCTTTCCATTCCTCTCCGTTGATATACGCGGCGGCCTGTCCTTTTTCCCAGAGGACAACAACGTGGAACCAGTCGTTGGGGTGGATAAACGGTTCCCGCACCATGCGCCCCCGGGGGAAATGCATCGTCAGGAAAAGCTTCTTTTCTTTTTTGCTCTTTCTGGTTCCGTAGAACCTGATGGCGTTGAGCAGGGGACGAAAGTGAGAGAGCTTCCCCGTTTTTCGGCTTCTTCTCACACGGGTGGCGTTGTCGAAATTGACCGGTCGGAACCAGAACTCGACGCTTCCTTCCTCGGGGCTCATTCCCTCCAGACTGAACCGGGGCAAGGCCGTGCAGGGCTCGATCCGCCAGCCCTGTCCCCGCACTCCCGGGACGGTCAGGCGTTCGAAATCGGCGCCGGCATTGAAATCGACTTTGTCGGTCCCGCCGCGGTGGAAATCGTACTTGCGGGTTTTCCCCAGCGGAGCGTGGAAAAGGGCGCCGTTGCGGAAGAAATGCGGTTTGCCGAAAGAGACCGTCCTCTGGCTCTCAAGGTCGCGCCATTCCTGAGAGGGGGTGGGGTAATAATCTATGTCGCCGTTGGTGGCCATTACATCGTCGATCAGGCCCTCAAAGCCCTGATCGCCCTCGAGGCTATTGCCGATGATGACGGTGCCGGGAGCTACAGAATACTGCACCCCCCTGGGGGTCAGAAAGGAGTCCTGTTTGACGTTGTTGATGGCCAGTTCGGCCCGGTAGCAGCCGGGTCCCTGGACGACAGGGCTATTGTTGTAAATCCTGATCCAGATCCATTCTCCGGTTGGGACGGGTTTCTTGGAGGTAATGTGTGAAGGCGGGGTGCTCAGGTAGTGTTTCATCGCCTCTTTCTTGCCCGTCATCGACTGCCACCGGGGGTGGCCGTGACGGTGCCGCAGACGGAGTTCCACCTTCCCGTCCGGATGCAGCAGCAGCTTGGCGGCCGGTGTTCGTTCGTCCATCTCCTTAAGATCGCTCGTGGCTATCGAGTGAAGGATGCAGACGGTTTCTTCCGGGTAATCGTCCACCTTAACCCAGGCGGAGACGCCCGCGTGCTCCATTTTGGACTTGAATTCGAAGGGATAATCTTCGGGCGGTCGGGCGTTGAGGCCCTCGCAGACGATGCCTCCCTCGCCGCTGCATCTCAATCCCGACCCAAACTTGCCCTGCTCTGTGATCGATACTCCGTCGCCAAGGGTGAAGACCCGGCGGTGCCAGCTGTAGTCCTGGATCTGGTCCGGACCCAATTTGGACCGGTCAAGCGGCTTGGGTTTCCAGTTCTGCTTTTTTTCGGCGTGGGTGGCGGCTATCTCCGGCATGTCGAGCCCCGCGTCCTCGGTCCCCGCATCGAGCGTTGCGCTTATCTCACGCCCCGTATCTTCGACCTCTTTGGTTTGTTCCCAGTTTTTGATCTGTTCTTTGACGCGCTCGCTGACTCCCCGACGGGTGACGCCGAAATGGAGCAGCAGATACACCCTTTCGGAGGCCACGCCTTCTTCATTTTGCCAGGAGTAGCGGTAGTTGTAATCAGGTTTTTCGCCGGCTTTGCCCGAGTGCGCCAGGACCGGCAATAGTAGCGCCACCAGCAGGAAAGTGCGGGAATAACCTGTCAAGGAACGGAAGACATCCATTGGCAGAAGCGTGTGGTCCATAAACGTCTCTTTCAGATGTGAGGAGCTCCTGTACCGAATATTCAAACTCCCAGGAACGCTACATACAGTCTGTATTGTACCGTTTTTGGGCATTATTCTGTCAAGTGGTTGAAATCTGCGAGGGATTTGCGGGGAAGGTCGTGTCGTTGTTTCAGAGCCGGGGAACTGCTTGAGATTGCATCCGAGTCCTGAATGGAGCGGGACCGGAAACGCCACACCTGTATCATAGCCTGCATCTTACGGATGTACGCGTTTAGCGTGACGAGTGCCGTTCCAAAAAAGGCCCGTAGGGCCGGAGCAGACGTAGAACCAATGGTGGAGCCCACCAGAACTGAGGAAGCCCACAGACAGGTCATGC
>JBKHIT010000143.1:0-3454 GCA_046538485.1 Candidatus Brocadiia bacterium
ATCCCAGCCCTTTACCCGCTTCTGCCACGCCCGCTCCGCGGGCTTACCGACAGCAACAACGCTAAACGGGCCCGTAGGGCCGGATGAGAGAATAAATGCCTCCCGAAGTTCGGCGTGGACCCGTTTGGGTCGAACTTCTCACCGCGCCTTGCATCTGAACCGCCGAGGACCGGCTCAACGCACAAAATCAAATGGAACGGACCACCCGGTGCCAGCCTACCATTCACCGCCCATCTTGAATTTCTCATGAACATTCTCGTCAAAACGCGCCGCCGCCTCCTTCAACTTCTCGCAAATCTCCTCCTGCGATTGTCCCTCGCTCCGGCGCGCAGCCGGGATCAGAGTCTCGCATTCGTTGCGGTCCATGAATTGCGTCGCCTCAAGCAACCCATCCGCCTCCTCCGGTTCGATCGTCAAAAACCCGTGACGATCGGCGTGAACCAACTGTCCCGGAGCAATAGTCGTCCCAAAAACGTCGACCTCGCATTCCCATCGCACCGGCCAGTTGTGCGCATGCCCGACGCACGGGCGGCGCGCCAGGGCTTTGAACCCGAGGCTTTCCATCTCATTGAGGTCCCGCACCCCGCCATCGGTGATCGTTCCCACACAACCCAGCGCCCGGTGGATGCTGCTGTTGACCTCGCCCCAGAACGACCCCACCACTTCCGGTTTATCAAGGTCCTGAACCACCACAATCTTCGGCGAAGGTACTCCGGCCACATAGCGGCGGTACTGATTCCAACCATCCGGGTTGGATTTCGGATGTTCTGGATTGCTCGGCTCGATTACCACGGTCACGGCGAATCCAACCATAGAACCCGTGTGTGGTCGGAAATCGCGCACTTCTTCCATGTTGAACGCTCCGCGGGCGGGATCCCGCTCCGTGACTTGCTCCCAACCGTTGTAGACCGAGGGCGTATCCCAGCGGCCAAGTTGCAACAAATCTGCATCTGTCAGATTGTATTTCCGGGCATTCCGTTCCGTCATCGGTTTCTTCCTTTTGCGTAGAAGTAATGAAACAGCACCTTAACAGACTGAAAGTATGCGGCGAAAGTCGGTTTTTTCCCAACCCACCAGAGGCGGACAAGCAGCCAATGAGATAGCCGCCGCGGCTACGCCGCCTCGCAATGACACCTGACGCTAAATGACTGAGGAACACGCACGGTCTAAGGATGGCTGTTCAATATTCGATGTTCGTCTCTGGCCGTTTAATCCTTGTACTCAGTGTAATCCGTGGACCGAAAAGTCGTTAGTGGGTAGTGGGTGGTTTGTATCATCTGCAGTTTCTGCCTTTGGGCTTACTCTCTTTTCTCCTTTCGACTTTCTACTATCCGCCGTTTCCCCTTCATGTTCTTCGTGGTATTTCGACGGCAAGGTGATCCGGGAATTCAAGCCGGCCGAAGATTTCGCCACCAGAAAAGCTTCCAACCGTCTGGCCATACGCTTGCGCACCGCCCTGCTGCTCGGTGATTGGCACGGGAAACCAACGCAAAGAGCAGACGGTTCCTGGAAACTCGACGGCAAAAGGATAGACGTGGTTGGGTACGGGTTTACAAGCTGAACGGGAACGATTGAACCTTCACTATAATTTCCAGAAGCCCCGCCCCTTCGGGGTTTCAGGATCGGGTGCCTCTCTTACCCCGGAGCTTGCGCGCCAAAAGGCGCCGCGACTGCGCATCGAGCTACGTCTGCACCGCCCACTTCGTGGGCTTCATTACGTCCATTCGAGCCCCTGACAATGGGCGATGGCAGACATAGCCTGGGGTGCGCCCGTTGTTCGGGCCAACCCCAGGACTCCAGGACACCACATAATTTCCAAACCCCGAAGGGGTGGCGCAGAAGGTCCGCACTCAGGCCCTCTTACGCGTTTGTTTTTGTCTTGCGTTCAACGTGTCTTGTTCTGCATCGGCCCTTCGGGACTCTTATATTTTCGATACATCATGGCTCCCCCGGGTTCACTATGCTCACCCGGGGCTAACCCTGCGTCGCCCCCTTTGGGAGCTTTTATGTTGTGGGTGCCGATCTGACCCGGAGGTTGCGCGCCAAACGGCGGCCGCCTGCGCCCCTTCTTTGAGCACGCCCTCACCGAAAAAATCCATGTGTTCGGTTTCTCACCGCACTGCCATTTTCACCAGTTTCAACAGCTCGCCCAGATCAGCCGTCGCCAGGCAGGTTGCGGTGTCGGCTGAGCCGTAGTAGATCTTGACCTCGCCCGATGGTTCCAGAATCATCCCACCGGGGAAAATCACGTTGTTACGGTAGCCGCCGGATACCTCGTATTCCGCCTCCGGCGCCAGGAGCGGTTCTTTGTAGAGCCCGATCACGCGGGAAGGGTCCTCGATGTCCAGCAACATCAGCCCCGCGGTGTAGCGCTTCTTCCAGGCCTGCCCCCAGCCGTTCTTGCCACGATCCGGATCGGTATCGACCGCGTGGAAGGTCGTCAGCCAACCTTCATCGGTCCGCACAGGCGGGGCCGCAGGACCGGTTTTAGTATTGGCATACGGCACATCCTCGACGGGAAGTATCAGGGATGAATTCCCCCAGTATTTGAGGTCGGGGGAATCACTCAGCCACGTATCGAACCGTTCCTGCCAGCCCCGGCTGTAGACGGGGAACGGGCGTTCAAGCCGCACGTATTTGCCGCCGATTTTCTCCGGAAAAAGAACCATGTTCCGGTTATCCGGCACGCTCATGCTCAAAATCTCGAAATCCTCAAAATCGTCGGTCCTCGCGATCCCACCCCGCACACCGTGGTTGGTATCGACCGCAAAGCACATGTAGCAACGACCGTCCAGAACGGTCAGACGCGGGTCGTAAGCACGCCTGATCTCATCGTCGTGGAGCTGAAAACAGGGGTCGGACTCGACCTCCCAGTGCACGCCGTCGTCGCTGAACGCAAGACCCAGGTTGGTTCCTTCCAGAGTCTGGTCCTCCCACGAACCGTAATCGTTGCGGAAAACCATGACGTAACGACCCTCGTATTTCGTCACCCCGGCATTGAAAACCAGAGTGGCGTGGTAAGGGACGTCGTGGCGGGTGAGAACGGGGTTTTGGGGGTGACGCGTGATGACTTCGCTCGAACTCAAAGGGCCGATTTTTTCTTCTGTCACGGCGGGTTTCCTCCTGAGATTTGCTGGTGCCGGCGGAATTAATTCGTCGCGAATAGGGATTATACCGGGAGAACCACTCGGTTTGAAATTAGCTCACCGGCCTGGCAAAAAACTACCGGTGATCTCGGTATCCGAAAGACTGCACCGTTAACCCGGAGGATGGATCGGGCAAGTTTCCAGAGACTGAGAAATGTTGCAGCTCCCCGCAGGATGCCAGCGCGCACCTAACTCCCAACAATTCTTCCCGTGCGGAGACTCGAGTTCAGCAGAGCCCGCCGGCGGCGAGCGAAACTAAGCGGCCTCAGGTAAGTAATTGTGTGTTTTGAAATCCACGGAAAGGATTT
>JBKHIT010000082.1:0-15777 GCA_046538485.1 Candidatus Brocadiia bacterium
GCAGCCGAAGGAGGCGGATCGCCTCGCCGGAGGCGAGCGCGGCAAGCTTGCCGCGCCGAACACTGTTCGCGCGCTCCGCCGGCACGTCCCTCGAACCCGCTGGTGGTCCGTTCCATTTGATTTTGTGGGTTCAGAGCAATTCTGCCGAGGTCAGTTCGAGGCGCGGCGCCAAAGGTGACCCAGACGGGTCCCTGCGAAGCCGCAACGAAGAAATGGCCCGGCAGAATTGCTCCCCTCGGGCCGGACGGCGGCGGCCCATCTGCGGCGTTGCAGTTCGGCGTGGACCCACTTGGGTCGAACTTCTCACTGCACCTTGTATCTGAATCACCGACGACCGGCTGAACCCACAAAACCAAATGGAACGGACCACTAACCCCGGGCTCCCCCGAACCGCCCGGGATCGCCCGGGGCTACGTCTGATCCGGCCCTACGGGCCTCTTTTGGAACGGCACTCGACACGCTAAACGCGTACTCATGCCGGTGGAGCGATGCCTTATGTTCCCGGCTGAAGTATGGCCCCACCCACGCAAGGTGAGGTGGTAGCCTTTTGGGGTGGCTCGTGGCCTGTAGTGCAGAGGTATGGCCCCACTGGCACAAGGCCAGTGGTAGCCTTGTCGTATCGTCGTTATGCCGTCCGTCGGTTGCTGGTTTCTGGTTAACTGGTTTCTCGTGTTCGCCGCGTACCGTTGGTGTTTTCCGTATCGCCGTTCTGTCGTTCGCCGTTGCGGTTACTGACCTCTGACCTCTGACTTCTGACATCTGTCCGTTCCGTCGTCGCTGACCTCTGACCTCTGACTTCTGACATCTGTCTTCTGCCCCCTGACCTCTGCACTGCCGGGAATGCCCGTGCGCGCTTATTTCTCAAAATGAAACACTGCTTACATTTTACATTCTGGAAAAGCTCTAAGATCGTTGCCGGGGGCGATTTGCCGGGCAGAAAATGGGATAAAAAGGTCTTTTTTTACCTTTTTTTAAATAAATTACCCTTGACATCGGCGAGAAACCCCGGTAAGAATAGATGTGGTATATGATTTGCGGTATTTATAAGTGCCGTTATGTACGTTCAGTTTTTTCGTGGCAGCCTGTGGTAGGTTGCCGGTTTTCCCGTTCTCATTTCGGAAGGAGGAAGATTCGGATGAAGAAGTTATGGAAGAAGATGAGGGAGAAGGAAGGTCAGAGTTTGGTTGAATATGCGCTGATTCTGGCCCTGGTCGCGATCGTGGTTATCGCTGCATTGACCACTCTTGGTCATCAGGTCGAAAACCAGTTTGATCAAGTGACAAATACACTTGGCGACGAGACCTAAGAAGTACCCAAAAATATAACCACGAAATCATAGCCTGCTCGGTGTTACCACCGAGCAGGCTTTTTTTGTGCCGCTTAGCCCGCTTTTTTCAAGCGGCACCAATGCTGCAGCTGCGCGGAAGCCAAATGCATAGGTTTGGTAGAAATGCGGGTTAAAGTCCCAGAACATCTTTCATATTATAGAGTCCCGGTTTTTGCCCTGCCAGAAAATGCCCTGCTTTGACGGCACCCGACGCGAAAACGTCGCGGTTCGTGGCCCTGTGGGTGAGTTCCACCCGCTCCCCTGCTCCCGCGAATATGATGGTGTGGTCGCCCACAATATCGCCGCCGCGGATCGAATGCATGCCCAGCTCCGCAGGCTCGCGGGGTCCGGCCAATCCCTGCCGCCCGTAACGAATCGTTTCCTGTGGTTCCCAGCCCCTCGCCTCACAAATGATTTCAGCCATATGATTGGCCGTGCCGCTGGGCGCATCCTTTTTACGACGGTGGTGGGCCTCAACGATTTCAATGTCGTAGTTCGTCCCCAATGCTTGTGCCATGGAATCGAGCAAACTGAACACCAGATTGATTCCGACACTCATATTGCTTGCGCGCAGCACGGGGACTTTATCGGGCAGCTTATTTTCAATGGTATGAATTTGTTCCGGCGCCAGCCCGGTAGTTCCCACAACCATCCCGATGCCATATTTCTCGCATTCTTCCATGCGTTTTGCGGTCGCCGAAGGTGTGCTAAAATCGAGCATGACGTCGGCGTGTTGGTCGATAGTTGCCTGAAGTTTTACGCCGATTTCGGCAGAACCGACCAGAAGACCGACGTCTTTATTTTGTGCCGGATGATCGGATCTTTCGACAGCCGCAACGAGCTCAGCCTCGTCGTCTCCAATCAACAATTTAATGATTCTCCGCCCCATATGACCGGCGGCTCCGTTTACAGCGAACTGAGTCACGATTAGAATCCTTTTAAATTTCGGATAAGTTTTTAGTTTTTAAGGCGCCAATCGCCTTGACGAAACGGGCGTCTGTATGATATGAATATTCAAGTGATTTCGCAACGGTCGCACCCAGACTGGAAGGGCAAAGACGGCCGCGGCCGCTGGCTTTACGGGTAGAGAAAGGAACGGCGCATGAAAAAGCATTTGTTGATCTCAACTTTGGGGTTGGTCGCATTTTTACTCGGGTGTGCCAGTTTACAATATACAGGCTTGACCTCCAAGCAGCTGAAAGGGCGCGCCAAAAGTCTCCGTTCTCAGGCTGCGACGCTACGGAAGGATGCCAAAGATTACGCAAAACTCATGGAAGAAACGCGAGAGAGGATCGAAAAACACAAGTCTCTTCTGGCAAAATGGCGGAAAAGTAGAGCCGAAGCCGTTCGACGGCTCAGAAAAATCAAAAAAGAACAAGGTTCTGTGTCGAAAGAAGAAGCATACAAAATGAGGGTTTCAATCTACCGACGCCAGGGGGCGGTTAAAGGGGCTCAGGCACAGATTGGAAAAGAACGGTCCGTGATCAAAGGGCTTAAAACTCAGCTGAGAGAACAGTCACGGGTGAGAAAAACGTATCTGAGTAGAGCGAAAAAATTTGACGCTAAAGCCCGTCACATGGAGAAAGTCGCTGCCAGAGTAGCATCCAGTTGATTTGAAGAAAACAAAGACCAACGCTTCTTTTCCTCACACAATTGCCGTCAGAGCTCCTAACTGGGTCGGCGACGTCGTCATGGCCACCCCCACGTTCCGCGCCCTGGCTCGAAGTTTTCCTGACTCCTGCCTGGTCCTCGTGATCCGCGCCTCCGTTGCGGCTGTACTCCGCGGTTCCTCGTGGTTTGAACACATAATAACCTACGAACGTGACACGGATGGCCCTTGTGAAGCTATTTTTAACTTCTTACGCTGTTCCCGGACGTTGCACGATTATTCTCCCCAACTCGGGGTCCTTCTGCCTCACTCTTTCAGCAGCGCCCTCATGTTCCGCCTCGCAGGCATTGAGCAGCGTACAGGGTATCAACGCGATGCCCGGAGTTTCCTCCTTACAGACGCCGTCGACCGCCCTACCAACGCCAAAGGCAATTTCCAGCCGAGCTATATGGTCGATTATTATCTCCGGCTCTGTGAACATCTCGAAATACCTGTCGATAACAGAAACCCGGAACTTCGTTACACCGAACACGACCGGGAAACCGCCCGTCTCAAGCTGCGCCGCGCCGGAATTGATCCTGCAGGCGCTTTATTTCTTTTCCACCCCGCGGCCGGGTATGGGCCGGCCAAACTGTGGTCACTCCCGGCTTTCGCCCAGCTGGCCGCCATGCTGGCCCACCGTTTTGACGCTCAGATCGGATGTATCGGAGCCCCTCCAGTTTCGCCGATCGCCCGCAAGATAAACCGCCTGTCGGAAACTGAAGTGCTGGATCTCACACGTTGCGGAATCGATCTACATCTGCTCAAGTGTGTGGTGGCATGGAGTGATCTGCTGGTAACGACAGATTCCGGGCCACGTCATTACGGCGTCGCCCTGGGAACACCAACGGTTTGTGTGATGGGCCCAACCCATCCCGCTTATTCAACCAGCGGCCGCCCTCATGACCACGTCGTGCGGGTCGACGTGAAATGTGGCCCCTGCCAGAAGAAGGTCTGTCCCCGTGACCACCGGTGCATGAAACGAATAACGCCGCAGATGGTTTTCAACGCCTGTGAAAAAGCGCTCAAGGAGACGCCGCACAGAAAGTAATGATTGAGATAGAACACCTTACAAAACGTTTTGCAGATTTGGTCGCCGTCGATGGTATTGACTTAACCGTGTCGGAAGGAGAGTTTTTCGCCTTCATCGGGCCGAACGGCGCGGGAAAAACAACCACAATCAAGATGTTGACGGGGCTACTCAAGCCCAGCGAGGGAACGGTAAAACTCTGCGGATATGACGTGCAGAAAGAGTATATTGCGGCGAAAAATGTGTTGAGTTATATTCCCGATCAACCGTATCTTTACGACAAACTGAGCGGACGGGAGTTCCTGCGTTTTGTCGCGCGGATGTACCAAATTGAACCGCAAGTCGCAAAAAAGAAAATCGAGGAGTTGTCGGAGACTTTCGACCTGGCTGATTTTATCGATGAACTCGGCGAGACCTATTCGCATGGCATGAAACAGCGCATCGTTATAACGGCCGCCCTGCTGCATAATCCCGACGTCATCATCATCGACGAGCCCCTGGTGGGTCTGGATCCGCACGGCGCCAATGTCTTCAAAGAAGTTTTCCGCGATTGCACCGCCCGGGGCAGCACCGTTTTCATGTCCACACACACCCTCTCGCTCGCTGAAGAGGTGGCTGATCGTGTGGGCATCATCAATAACGGACGCATCATTGCGCTGGGCAGTCTGGATGACATTCGGCGTAAGGCCCGAACGGACGGGAAACTTGAGCAGGCATTCCTGCGCTTGACCGAGGAGACGACGAGTTCGGCCCCATGAGCCCCGCTTCCTGCGCAAAACCGAACCCGCTCAGAGAGGTAAAAACGGTATGGGCGATTTAGCAACCTTGATAAAACTGAAAATCCGGCTTGCCGTCTCCACCGTGAATCAGTTCCATCGCGAATCGAAATTGCGTATGGCCGTCATCACTTCCGCGGGGATTATATTCTGGTTTTTGATGTTTCTCATGTTTTACCGCGTGTTCGTCTTCCTCGGGCAGTTTGAAGGCATCAAAGACATATTGATCGATTATCTGCTCGCCTTTTTCTTCCTGGCCCTGCTGGTGATGATGACAATCAGCAACGCCATTATCTGCTATACTTCGTTCTACCGCAGCGAGGAATCATCTTTTCTGATGCATTTACCGGTGCGGCTGCAGCATATCTTTTCTTACAAGGGAATCGAATCCGTCCTGTTCAGTGCCTGGGGGATGATCACTCTTGTCGTACCGATGATTCTCGCATTCGGTATCTCGGAACATGCACCCCTCCAATATTACTTCTTCAGCATTGTGCTCGCCTTTTTATTCATGATTTTGCCAATGATCCTGGGGGCGGTTCTCGCGCTGATCGTTCCCGTGATCGTGCCCCGGAAAAGAAAAGTGGTGCTGGCTCTTGCTATCCTTTTTGGGCTGATTTTGGGCGGTTTCTGGGTCGGAGCTATGGTGGCGCAACGACCCACTCGTCTGGTAAGTGAGGCCGGCATCAAACACGTGGTCGACCGAATTGCGTTCTGCCAGCACTGGTTGCTGCCAAGTTTCTGGGTCAGCGAAGGCATTCTGGCCGCTTCGCGGGGCATGTCGGGGCGAGCGGGATTTTTGACACTGCTTTTGCTCTCAAACGTTTTCTTCCCGGGCATAGTTGCCGTTCGTCTCAGCAAATCCCTCTTCCGTCCCGCCTGGAACTTAATTCATGCCGGTTCGGAAGGCCGACGCAAGATCAAGGCGGACGGCTGGCTCGACCGTTTTATCCGGGGTCTGCTTTTTTTTCTCCCGTTGCGGCTTCGGGAACTTGTCCTCAGAGATATCCGCACTTTCCGTCGGGATCCCACGCAATGGTCCCAAATCCTGCTGTTTTTCGGCCTGATGGCCCTGTATATCGCCAACCTGCCCCGATTCGGTTTCACGGGGTTGAGCGATTACTGGCACACTCTGATCTCGCTTTTGAATCTCGGCGCGGCCAGCCTCACATTGTCGACCCTGACAAGCCGGTTCGTCTTCCCTCAACTCAGTTTGGAAGGACGACGCATCTGGATTGTGGGACTTATCCCGATGGAACGCAGGATTGTGTTATGGGGAAAATTTCTTTTTGCGACGGTGGGTTCGCTCCTTCTGAGCGGCGGGTTGATACTTCTCAGTGATTTGATGCTCGGCCTGGAGGGATGGATCGTGACCGTTCACCTTTTTGTCCTTGTCTGCGCCTGTTGCGGTCTGAACGGCCTGGCCGTCGGGTTGGGGGCGGTTTATCCGAACCTTCGGTCCGACAATCCGAGCGAAATTGTCAGCAGTTTCGGCGGCACGCTGAATCTGATCTGCAGCATCGTCTTTGTGCTGGGGGTATTGTTGACCGTTGCCATACCGCTTTATCTCGAAGTGATCGGGGTCATAAAAGGGCAAACTTTCCGGGTCGTACTGTGGATCGCGCTCGGTTTGATCGTTGTAATGACCACCATCGCCTGCCTGATACCCATGAAATTCGGCATTCGTCGTTTTGAACAGATGGATTTTTGAATCGTGCCCCTCCAACCTGCGTTTGGCTTCCGCGCAGCTGCAGCACTGGTGCCGCTTGAAAAAAGCGGGTTAACCGCGGATTTTGCCGAGGATGATGAAAGGAAGCCGGATGGGCAGGAAAATGGTTCGGAAGAATAGCCGCACCCCTGTGACAATCTCTTCCCAATCGAGCAAGACCGGGCTGGCAATGAAGATACTTGAATATGTCCCGACCAGCACGCCGATTATAAGCGTGAAGGCGAGCCCCTGAAGAACTGTCCCGCCGAGGAAATACAAGACGACCACTGCGACGAGAGTTGTGGCCGATGTCAGAATGGTTCGGCTCAGGACCTGGTTAATGCTTAAATCGATGGCTTCCCCGCTGAGCTTCCGGTGTCCCGCTTCTATGGTATTCTCGCGGATACGGTCAAAGACAACAATTGTATCGTTAAGACTGTATCCCAGAATTGTAAGGAAAGCCGCCAGCATTTCCAGGTTAATTTTGATATCGCCAAGCACACCCGTCCAGTTGGCGAGAGCGATGAGTCCGGCCGTAATCATGACGTCGTGAATCAAGGCGATAACAGCTGCCACGCCGTAACGCACGGCATGGAACCGGACGGCGACGTAGAATACGATGACGATGGCGGCGCAGATAACGGCCAGCAGGGCACGTCCCTGCATTTCTTCGGCGACCACTGATCCGATTCTGACCGTTTGTCGCACGGGTTGGGTTTGCTCGAAGGCTTTTTTGATGAGATTTTTTGCGGTCTCCAATTTGTCTGCAGGGAGCATCAACGTAACGTTTTTTGTTTTCACGCCGGCGGCAAAATTCTCGACGATCATTTCATCGGCTTTTCCTGAAAAACCGGCCTTACCCAGGTAATATTCGACGAGGGGCAAAGTGATCCCTTCCCAATCGGCCCCGACTGTTGGCCTGGAGAAACTCACTTCTACCGGAATTTTGCCTTCAGAGTTTTTTTCGGCGGAGGGTTCTTCGAAATCCACTTTGAAGCTTTTCGCCCCCATACCGGAGAATATATCCGCGAATTTAACCTTCACCTGTTTCTTACTGATGTGAAGGGCATACTGGTTCGTCTTGATATCGTCGCCAATTATCTGGATTTCCGTCAGTCCTTCTTGTTCCGCAAAAGCCCGTAGATCTTCCTCCGTAAAAGCCTTTTCCCCTTCTTCCGGATCAACTTCGAGTTCGCCGGTTACCGACGTCCCATCGATCTCCAGCACGGGCATCCGGAGCGGTTTATCGGGCATCTGCTTTTTCAAGCTCTCCAGTTTTTCTCTCGAACCGGTGAGCCTGAACTCTTTTGCGGCATCTTCCTTGTGTTCGATGGTGACCGATGGGAAATCGCGTCGCAAGAAAGTAACCGCAAGGACCTCCCACTGGACCGGCCGGTCGGTGGTAACAGTTGCCGCAGCCTGCCCCCCCTCTTCGTCCCCGGTTATCTCGCCGACCTCGACTTTACATGGTGTACGTAATAGGTTGGCCCTTCGCAAGACCGCTGCCATTTGTGACCAAACGACGATGTGATCGGACATAGGGGGGAACCTGTCCAGCACAATTCGGAATCGTTTCCCTTTTGCTCCTCCCGAAGGAACGATAGCGCTGAAATCCTGGAGCCGAAGCGGGTTCTCCTCCTCTCTCGCAAGAGCTTCCCGCAGTTCCATCTCCCCCACTTTTTTCGAGAGTTTTTCGACATTAAGCACCGTTCCCTCCTGGCCCATGCTGAGGCCTTTTTCCTTCAGAAGAGCGGCGTCCTTGAGCTGCTTTCGGACACGCGGCAGGAGTTCTTTTCCGAGCCTTTTGGGGCCGATTCCTTTGATTCGCACCCGGAATTCGCTGCTTTTTTGTCCGGTTGAGCCCGGGGTTCTAATCGTCTGAACATCTGGATCAGTGAATCCCCCGTCGAGCAGTTTTTGTCGGATCGTTGCGAGAGTGAAGGGTTTATCAAAAGACAGATGGACGAGTGACCCACCGGTGAAATCAACGTCGAACAAGGCACTGCCACGGGTAAAAAACCCGACCGTTCCGACCACGAGGACAATTCCGGAAATCACGTACGCGCCCCGTCGCCAGCTTGAGTATGAGGTTTCTGGCTGACCGATGATGGAAAACATCCGGAATGTTTTCAGCCAGCCTCTGTCAACAAAAGTCTCCAGTGCCAATCGCGTGACGAACAGGGCCGTGAACATGCTCAAGACCATCCCTGCCGAGAGCGTGATAGCAAAACCGCGCACCGGCCCGGTTCCCACCACGTATAGAATGATGGCTGTCAGGAGCGTGGTTACATTGGCATCGATGATGGTGGTATATACTTTATCATATCCGTTTCGCAGCGCGACATAGACGGATTTTCCGGCGGCGGATTCTTCCCGTATTCTCTCGAAAATCAGAACATTGGCATCGACCGCCATCCCGACCGTGAGCAGGATACCGGCCAGTCCCGGCAGCGTCAGAGCCGCGCCAAGCAGGCCGAGCACGCCGGCCAGAAACACGAGGTTCAGGATCAAAGCACCGTCTGCGACCGCTCCACAGGCAAGGTAATAAAACCCGATGAACAGCAGTATGAGAAATCCGGCCAATGCAATAGCTCGAAGCCCCTTGACGATAGAGTCGTGTCCGAGTTCAGGCCCCACTGTGCTTTCCTGAAGCAAAGTGAGGTCAACGGGAAGGCTCCCAGCCCGCAGGACTCTGAGCAACTCCTCCACTTCTTGCTCGGTGAAATGCCCGCGGATAATACCGCTGGTGCTGATTCGTTCTTCGATAACGGGAGCACTTTTCAAGACGCCATCGAGCACAATTGCCAGGCACCAATTCTTATATTTTTCGGTTACCATTGCGAACTTTTTGCTGCCTCTGGTATCAAGCCGAAAACCGATAGCGGGGCGTCCAAGCTGATCGCGGGTGAAATCTACCTGCGGCAAGCGTTTGCCGGTGATACGAGCCTCGCGGGTTTCAACAAGATAAAATCGGTTGGATTTGTCATTATCCACCCACATCTTTTTATATCCCTGGACGGGTTTGCCTTCCCGGGCGCGCTGATACTCGGTGGTGAATTTTTCCCCCCCGGGAGTCATGGCGAGTTTAAATTCCAGCAGCCCCATTCTCGTGAGACGGTCTCTCAATCGTTCGACTTCCGCTCGGGTTGCTTTCGGCACCTGGATAAGAACGCGGTTCTGTCCGTAGTTTTGAATTCGATATTCCTTCACATTCTGCGGATCGATGCGTTTCCGCAGGATATCAGTTGTTTCCTCGGTGACGTTTTTGATCTTCTCGCCGCCTTTAAGTTCCAGCTCATAGACGAGCTCTGTTCCGCCAGCTATATCCAGACCGAGTTTGATACGTCCCTCTACATACTCTGTAACCTCTTTAGCGACCGTTTGCGAATCCTTGCCGCCGATAGGCCGCTGTCCCGTAAAGGCGAGGGGAAGATTCTCTGCACCGGTTATTGTTTCTCTGATTTTTTCCGCAGTCGCAGCTGATCCCTTGAGGACCTGGACAAGAATGTTTCCCCGGGGGCCTTCTATGCAGAACAGACGTTCGCCATCGGACTGCGAGAGCAAGTTCCGAACGGCTTTCACAATTTGCACCCGGTTCAGCTGTGGTTCCGTCTGTTCGTTATTTTCTTCTTCCCCGCGTTCCACCTTTTTAAATACGAGTTCTGTTCCCTCGATAGCCGTGCTTTCCTCGGATCGATCACCGAGCGCCAGGGGCAGGAAACGCGATTCCAGGACGCGGGTTTCGCGTGTTTGTGTTACGGGTTTTTGTTTGGCTTCTTTTGTTTCTTCCTTTTTTTGCTCGATAACCAACGAACGCCTGACGGGCACACGCACAGGTGGGTACGCTGCATAGAGGGCCAGCAGAATGAGACCGAGCACAAGCAACCATTTTCCAGAACGATTCGACATGGTTAGATTCTTCTCCCTGGTCAGAAGAACACGGGACTTTTCGGTTTGATAAAGTCCTCTTCGGAAGGACAACAGCAAAAGAAAAGCCCGCCTGCGGCAGGCAGGATTACACCCCGAATTTTATCCCGAAGACTTAAAGATCATATCAGCTCTTCTTCCCGGAATCAAACGCCACGCCCTCGTTTGGTCTCTGAGAGCAGGACGGTATAATAGGTTGATCAACATGAATTAAGGGGAAAAACATGACAGATCTATGCGTGCCGTTGATCGAAGAAACCGCCGAAGGGATGGCGGGTCGCATTCAAAATCTCCCCCCGAACATTGATATGGTGGAAATCCGGGCCGATTATCTGAAGGTTTCTGGTGAATCATTGCGCGGGGATATCGCCGGCCTGATCCGCAACTGCGCTTTACCCGTTATCGTAACAAACCGCCCTGAACGCGAAGGAGGATGTTGGACGGGCCCGGAAAACGATCGGTTGGACCTTTTACGCACGGCAGCCACTGAAGGCGCCGATTACATCGACATCGAGCTTGACAGCGTCGGTGAACTCGGAGAAATCTCCGGATCCTGCGGTCGCATCGTTTCTTACCATAATTTTGATGAGACACCAGATGATCTGATGTCTATCCATCAAAAGGCCAGGCGGGCTGGAGCCGATGTCGTTAAGATTGCCGTTCAGGCGCGGAGCATCAAGGATACGGGAGCAGTTTTCACCCTGCTGGAAAAGCACGCGCAAGAGACTCCGACAATTGCGCTGAGCATGGGCGAAGAAGGGATTGCGACACGGGTACTTGCGGGGAAGTTCGGCGGGTTCCTTACCTTCACGAGTTTAAAACGCGGGAAAGAATCGGCTCGGGGGCAGATACCATGCGATGATATGGCCGAGATGTATGGGTTCCACGAAATCAATCCATCGACGGAAGTCTACGGGGTTGTGGCGAATCCTGTGGCCCATAGCATGAGCCCGGCGATTCACAATGCTGCGTTTCGCAAGCTTGGGATGGACGCAGTATATCTCCCTTTCAGAGTGGATAACCCCGGGGAATTCCTCGCGATCTATCGGCCGCGCGACCTGCGGGGGCTCAGCGTTACAATCCCTCACAAACAGACCATGCTCGGCCTGATGGACGAAGTCGACGAATTATCGGAAAGAATCGGAGCTGTCAATACCGTGGACATTCGCGATGGTCGACTTTACGGGTCGAACACGGACGTCGCTGCGGCCGTGAATGCTCTGGAGGCAGCTGCCCGAGAAGCAGAGCTTACCCCCCTATCGGAACTGTGCGTTCTCCTGGTGGGAGCCGGTGGGGCGTCGCGAGCATTGGCGTACGGACTTGTGGGTCGCGTCGGGGAAATCGTAATTGCTAACCGGACGGTACAACGGGCGAAGAACCTTGCCGCTGAACTGGGTGTACATCATTGCGGTCTGGATGACATGGGGGACTATTCCCCTGATATCATCATCAACGCAACTTCCGTCGGAATGCATCCTGACACGCAGATCTCCCCCGTCCCTTCTTCGATGCTGCAATCCGGTATGGTTGTTTTCGATGCCGTTTACAATCCCATAAAGACACGTCTTCTTGAGCAGGCCGAGGAGGCGGGGTGTATTATCGCGTCCGGGTTTGAGTGGTTTGTTTCTCAGGCGGCGGCTCAATTCGAGACGTGGACGGACCGGGATGCTCCACGCGATGTGATGGCTCGCGTGGTGAGAGAGCGTCTCTCGGGCAGCTGAATCGTGGGACCCATTTATATTATGTCGCTTGTTAAGAAATCAACTGCCAAAGCGCCCTACTGGCCCCAGTAAAGTCGCTGGGCGTTGTTCGGCGGCAATCCGGCTTCTGTGATTCGGCGCGCTGCCTGTTCGATATTGTATTCCAGGCGGCGGAGTGTCACTCTCCGTTCTTCGCTATCGTAAATAGCGTATGAACTGCGCGGATCCAGGTCCCTTGGTTGGCCGACACTCCCGACATTGATGAGTACTTTTTGCCCCTCAGGAAGCTCAAATTCATTCACGAGAAAGTAATCAGGTGGATCGGAATCCTGGAACACTATGGGTGCATGGGAATGGCCAATTAACGCAAGATTGTTCTCCATCTGATTAAATGCGATGGTCGCATCATAGAGGGTTTGAATATACGCGAAAGCCTCGGGGTTGCGCGGCGTGCTGTGGACGAGAAGAATATCGTTATATTCCGTGATCAAGGGCAGACTGTCGAGATAGCTGATTTCCTCCTCGGAGAGGACTTCACGTGTCCATTGCACGGCGTTCATAGCGTCAGCATTGAAATATTCGAGTGATAGAGCCCCGGACACACCGTAGTCGTGATTCCCGGCAACGACCGCAGCTGCGTTTTCCCTCACAAATTCAAGACACTCGCGCGGTCGGGCGGCGTACCCAACGAGATCTCCGACACAGAGGATTTCATCAATCTCCATGTCATGGATATCCGCTTTGACCGTTTCCAGCGCGGTCAGATTGCTATGTATATCGCCAATAATCGCGTAGCGCAATGTATTCATTCCTCCCTGCAAGTCGCACCATTTTATTCCCCCGGGCTCATCCTGACAAGCTCACGCGTTGCTATATCCCGCAAATGAAACGAACAGGCTGGCCTGCTGCAGGTAAAAAGCATCCGATTCCCCAGGTCGGTGTAAAGGTTGTAGAACGAAGACGTGCGCATCGCAATTCAGTGCCTGCATCATTGCAGTTAATCGACTGGTTGTTACAATAGAGTCTTGTTCAGAGCGTAATTTTTACGGAGAAACACACAATGGCAAGAACCATTATCGTCACCGGACGTGGCGGAACCGGCAAAACAACATTTGCAGCGTTGACGAGTCGCTTTCTTCCGTCCCCACGCCTTCTGATCGACGCCGACCCGGATCAGTGTCTCGGACAGATGGTGGGAGTAGATCTGGCCGACAACGACGTTAACACTGTTTCAGACATACTTTACGAAATTCAGGGTGGCGGTGTTTCCAGCGAACTCAAATCCCTGCCACTTGCCGAAAAAGTTGATTACCTTCTTAATATATCATGCCTTTATGAAAGCGAGGATTTTGATCTACTGACACTTGGTGTCAAGTGGACAAAGGGATGTTACTGCGCGCCGAACAACATTCTGCGTGCTATTATTCCTGAGCTTGCGCAAAATTACAACAGCGTTGTACTCGATTCTCCTGCGGGTCTGGAACATCTCAATCGGCGGGTGGCACCGGAAGCCCATGATATATTTGCCATTATGGATCCGTCGGCAAAATCACTCAGGAATGTGCGGAATTGTCGTGATATGGCTCCTCAGATCGGGTTCAGTTACAGCAATCTCTACACGGTAGCCAACCACAGGTGCCGCGAGCCTCATATTGAGAGGATAAAAGGAGTGAGAGATGCCGAATATCTGGGGCGCATAGACGAAGATCCCGCTGTTTTGGAAGCCGATTGGGAGGGTATGTCTCTGCTGGAATTGCCAGCGGAAACTCCTGCCTCTCGTTCGGTGGCTCAGATCCTCCAGAAAGCCGGATATGAGGTAGATGTTCCGCAGGGTGTTTCTTAATTGTTCTTCCGTGGTAAGATTTCTCTCCTCGTCAAGATGAGAGCACGGTATATCACGGCATTGAATTGCCGGGGTAGCCGGTCCCCTGATGCATGGGCTCAGGGGGCGCGGTATATTCGCATGTACTTCACAGAGTCCAAATGTTGGGAGCGCAAATATGGATCTTTCGATTATTGCCAGGAATGCAGAACCATCCGCCACTCTGTCTCTAAATTCGACGGCTAAAGCGATGGTGGCGCGTGGAGAAGACGTGGCCATGTTCACCGTCGGGGAACCCGATTTTGATACGCCGGACAATATCAAACAGGCCGCTATCCGTGCCATCAACGCCGGATACACGAATTATACTCCTGCATCGGGAACACAGGAACTCCGGGAAGCGATTTCGGACAAATTCTTCCAGGATAACGATATCGAGTACTCCCCCGACCAGATCATTGTGTCCAACGGGGCCAAACAGGCTTTGTATCTCATAATGCGCTGTCTGCTGGACGAAGGGGATGATATCCTCCTGCCGGTCCCCTATTGGGTGAGCTATGCCGCCCAGGCGGAGTTTTGTCGGGCGCGGCCGGTCCCAATCGATACCACCTCGACGGATGATCTCAAATTAACGCCTGCGCTTTTTGAGAACGCCCTCACCGAGAATACAAAAGCCATTGTGGTGAATTCGCCCTGCAATCCCAGCGGAGTTGTCTATAGCCGCGAGGAGCTGAAACAAATTGCGCAAGTCGCGGCCGAGAACGATCTCTGGATCCTGACGGACGAGATCTACGAGAAACTAATTTATGACGAAGCTGAACACATCAGTATAGCTTCCATGAACAATGATTTTTATTCGCGGACAATTACGTTCAATGGTGTCTCAAAGACATACGCAATGACGGGTTGGCGTATCGGCTACGCCGCCGGTCCTGAGGAAGTGATCACAGCCGCGGGTCGGCTTCAGAGCAATATGTCGAGCGGACCGAACAGCATAGCACAACGCGCGACCATTGAAGCGTTGAGGGGGCCCCGGAGTTCGGTTGTTGACATGCGCAAAGCTTTCTTCAAACGTCGCGAGATGATCGTGAGTGGGTTGAACGAAATACCCGGTGTTAAATGTGCCATGCCGAGAGGAGCGTTCTACGCTTTCCCGGATTGCAGCGGTCTCATGGGCGCACGTTACGCGGGGAGAGATGTGAAAAACTCTGTCAGTTTGAGTCAGGCGCTTCTGGAAGAAGCACAATTGGCCGTTGTCCCGGGGGCTCCTTTCGGGGCGGATAATTACCTTCGTTTCTCGTACGCCGTGGATAGGGAAACCATCGAAAAAGGTCTTGATCGGCTCCGGGGGTTTGTGGAAATGCGCGAGAATGGTTGACCGAGCACGAGACAGAGGGCAGAAGACAGAAGTCAGAAGTCAGAGGTCAGAAGACAGATGTCAGAAGTCAGAGATCAGAGGTCAGCGACGGCGATACGGCGACGGACAACGGACAAACCGCCGTCAGCCCTCGCAGAGGGCGCCGTCTTTCCAGCCCCGGGTGTGAACCCGGGGTTTTGGGGCCGCAGTCCCCAAAATGAACCCCCGCAGGGGGTGACACAGGCGGACAGAGGACAGCGACGACATTACGGCATGACGATACGACGGCTACCACTGGCCTTGTGCCAGTGGGGCCATACCTCTGCACTACAGGCCACGAGCCACCCCAAAAGGCTACCACCTCACCTTGCGTGGGTGGGGCCATACCTCAGCCGGGAACATAAGGCATCGCTCCACCGGCATAAAGCCGGTGGTGGCGGGGGTGGGGGTGGACCGCTGGTAGTGCAAAGGTACACCTCCAC
>JBKHIT010000025.1:0-62126 GCA_046538485.1 Candidatus Brocadiia bacterium
TTTAACCTGACCGTCCCTCTTTGCGTTCTTCGTGGTGAACAGCGGAAGCGTGTGCGAAGTCCGATAACCACAGCACGGCGTGAGCGAAGATCGCGAGGGCAATCACGAAATTGATATTGCATTTTGACCGGGGGGTGTGGGGAACAGAAGCAGTCATGGAGAGGTCTCTCCTTGCATGAGAAAAATACTGAAAACATACAGCGCAATGGCAACCGATGCAGGACGGCAGACGCAGGAGTATGCCGTTGGATTCATGAAATGTTCAGGTTAGTGTCACCTGGCACAAACGTTGGGCCACCTGACATGAAGGTGGCGAGAACTTCAGACGGGAGATACAGCATTTTGGTCCTCCGTTCGTGAGGGTATTGAGATGTATTCATCAATGAGAATTTGGTACCCTTTGACCATTGCGTTGCCATGACCGGTGGCCTCAACCGTTCTCCGTTTCTTCCCTCACACCGGATATCGCCTCCCGCAGTTTATCCAGCGTCACCGGCTTGGACAGCACAATGTCCACCGCGTCCACTTCTTCTCCCGCCGCCTCCATCATATCCCCGAAGCCGGTCAGCATGATCACGGGCTTACCGGGAGCCTCTTTCTTCACCTGTGCGGCAAAATAGTCCCCGCCCAGTTCGGGCATCGACCGGTCCGTTATCACAAGGTCGTAGTAGCCGTCCATGAACATCCGGAGCCCTTCTCGTCCATCCGGGGCCGTCTCCACCTCATGTTCATCCATCCGCAGGTATTCTCTCAGCAACTCACGCTGTTCATCTTCGTCCTCGACCACCAGAACCTTCAGGGGCTCTGTCTTTTCCTCCCCGGCGGGTGTTGGGCGCTCCTCCTCGGTTTCTTCGCCCACCGGCAGATGGATGCGAAAAGTCGTACCCTTCCCTTCTTCACTTTTGACCTCTATTTTCCCCTCGTGTCGTTCAACGATCCCATGCACGATGGAGAGTCCCAGCCCGGTGTCCGTCTCCGGCTTGGTGGTGAAGAACGGCTCCAGGCAGTGTTCAGCTTCCTCTTCGGACATGCCGATCCCCGTATCCGTGACCTCAAGCAGGACCTCATCCTCCCGCCCCCGGGTCCGCACGGAGAGGATTCCGCCCTCGGGCATGGCATCCACGGCGTTGAAAATCAGATTCGTCAGCATCTCGTGCAGCTCCGCCTCGTTCCCCCGGACCTTTTCGATATCGCCGAGGTCCTTTTCCACTTCGATGTTTGCCCCCTTCGCCTGGGCCTGTTCTTTCCAGCGGGGGCGGGTCATGGACACGGCCTCTTCGACGAGGCTGTTCAAATCCAGCGCCGCGAACTGATCCTCCTCGCGGGGGCGGTAGAATTTCCGCATCCGGCGCACCGTCTCCGCGGCATTGCTTGCGGCCCTGTGCACGTGCCCCAGGTAGCCCGTGGCCGTCTCCCTGTCCTCCAGTTTCTCCGGCGACTGGAGCAGCAGGTCGGTGAAGCCGAGGATGGTGGAGAGGGCATTGTTAAAATCGTGGGCGATGCCGCTGGCCATCGTGCCTAAGGCCCGCTGGCGTTTCTGCTCGATGACCTGCCGTCGGGTGCGACGCAACTCCTCCTCCGCTGCCTTGCGCTCTGTGATGTCTCGGATGTTGCACTGGACCACTTGTTCCCCGTCGGCCTCGTAAGTGTTGCTGACAAACTCGACGGCAGCTTCATCTCCATTTTTTCTTTGCATCGGCAAATCTTCGTAACGCACGTAGCCCTGCTGTGCCAGATGCCGGAATCTTTCCCGGTTTTCGGCAATATCCCTGAAAGTCCCGACCTCCCACAGTTCCTTGCCGACGAGTTCCCCTTTTGAGTAGCCCAGGATATTTCTTATGAAAGGGTTGGCGTCTATTATCTGGCCTGTATTCGCATCCAGTATCAGCAGACCGTCTTGCGCAGTCTCGAAGAGCCTCCTGTAACGCGTTTCACTCCTCTCGAGCGCCTCTTCCGCTTCCATGCGCCGGAGCCCCTGTCCGAGGTCGCCCGCCACTTCGTCAATCACGCTTTTTTCGTCCTCGTCGATTTCGTACCCTTCAGCCGGACGGAAACTCAGCAGGCCGCCTATTCCTGTGCTCCCTCCGAAACTACAGTTGAGAGCCTTTCCTTCGCCGTGTGCCTCCCGCATGGGGCAATCCCCGCAGTCACGGGTCGGATCAAGAACAAAAACGGCTCCCGGCTCCGAAAGCGCCCGCCGGATGCACGCCGGCTTCCAACCGCTTTTCACCCGGGCAAGCAACTCATCAAAGCTCTGGCCGAGCCCGGCCCGGCCGACCAGGTTCAGTTCTCCCTCCCTGTCCCAGGTGGCCGCCCAGACGTACCTGTATTGGCGCGTCTCCATCAGACTCTGGCAACTCCGCTGCAGGAGCGCCTCGGGGTCGTCCTCTTCCACAATTATTTGATTAACGTTTCGAATGGCACGCAACAGGGAGTTGAGACGGCGGATCTCCTGCTCTTTACGCTTGCGCTCGGTTATGTCCGTATGCATGCCGACCACAGCCGTCACCGTGCCGTCATCCTGTTTGATGGGATAAGCGCGCAACATTACGTCGAGCACCTGCCCGTCCTTACCGCGCATCTTGACTTCCCCGCTCCAGCGACTACCCCCCCTGATGGTGGCAAAGACCTCCCGTCCCACTTCCTCATCGGCGTAGAGGGTGGCCGGTGGATCGCTGCCGGCCTCCCCGAAGAGCGCGTCGAACGAATGGTTCTGGTAGTAGTGCCGTCCTTCGGGCGTGGACATTCCCACGGCGTCGGAGGAGGTTTCAATGGCGATCTTGAAGAGCCGCAGGCTCTCCTCGGCCCGCTTTCGCTCGGTTATGTCCCTGACGACGGAGAGAATCCGCCGCTCCCCGCCCATCTCGAACAGATGGGAGCTTATTTCCACGGGGACCACCGTGCCGTCCTTCGCCATCTGCTCTGTTTCAAAGGTCACATACTTTTCGGCCTCCAGTTCAGACACAATGTTCGGCACGTTATCTTTTCTTTCTTCGGCTTCTATGTCCTGTGGCGTCACCCCCAGAAACTCGTCCCGGCTGTATCCGAGCATCTCACACGCAGTGTCGTTTACCTCCAGGAACACACCGGGCATACCGTCTTCCGTCAGAGCGTGGAGGTACATCGCATCGTTGGCGTTATTGAAAATCCGGCGGAACTTCTCCCGGCTCTTTCGCAGTTGCTGCTCGTTGGCCCGCAATTCCCGCGTGCGTGCCGCCACCTGGCGGCGCAGGGACCACAACCAGAGCAGCGCCAGCAACGCGACGAGCAGCAGGGGGCCGGCGACCATGGCGATGACCTTCAGGACCTCCCCCCAGTGGAGGTGCTCCTCGTACACGCCCATCCACTTCTCGTAGAGGCGGTGATACTCGCCGGAGTTCTTTAGCAGGCGCATGCCTTCGACAAACTCGGCCAGCAAGGCCTCGCTGCCGGACGGCACGGCGTAGCAGTATTGGCCGGTGAACAGGGCATTCTTGCCGAGGACCAGATCGCTCCAGCCGTTCCTTTCGATGAAGTACAAGGCGCTCGTGCGCACGCCCACGCCGAGGTCGGCACGGCCGTCGCGGACGGCGCGCAAGACGTCTTCCTGGGTCTTGACCGTAACGATATCGGTGTCGATCCCGCGTTCGGCAAGGGTCTCCAGCAGCGCGTCGCGGGCCTCGACCGCGACGCGGTGTCCCTCAAGACCCTCGATCGTTTCGGGCGGCGGCCCCGCATCCGCCCGTGCCAGCCCGACGTAATGCGAGGCCAGATAGTGGGGTGAGAAGTCCAGCTGGCGGTTTCGCTCGGGGGTGTAGAACATCCCCTGGATCGCGTCAATTTCCCCATTCTCAAGTTCCTCGACAATGTCTTTCCACGGACCCAGTTGAATATGCACGTTCATGTTCATTTCGCGGGCGATCGCCCGGGTCAGTTCGACCGTGAAACCGGTCGGCCGCCCGTTTTTGTCCAGGAACTCGAACGGTGGGTAGTTGTGGTCGCCGCCGATCACGATAGGCCGATCCGATGGCAGTTCCAGGTGCGCGAACCACTTGGCGTGCAGCCGGCGCCGCGTTCCGTCGGCCACGACGAGCGCGAGTCCCTCGTTGAGCAGCGCCAGCGTCTCGCGGTCGCCTTCTTTCACGGCGAAGCAGAAGTCCTGGGCGAATTCCTTAATCGGCCGGTCAATGATGCGCAGCCGATCGGACAGGTCCATTTTTTCCAGAAGCCTGAGCGCAACAAGACGCTGGACCACTGCGGCGTCGCAGCGCCCCTCTGCCAGGGCGCGAAAGGCATCGGAGAAGGTCGGCGTGGCGATGATCTCGAGACTGCGATCCCTGCGCTGCAGAAACTCCTCGGCGTTGTCGCCTTTCATCACCCCGACGCGCTGGCCGCGCAGGTCGGCGAGGGTATGCACGCCATCAGTATCCCGACGCACGACAATCGCGCCGTGCATGGTCAGGTACGGGACGGTGAAGTCGAACAGTGCCTCCCGCTCCGGCGTGCGGCCGACCAGCGGCAGGCAATCCACCTCGCCCCGTTCCAACCAGCCCCGTACTTCGGCCCACGGGCCGGTGCGGAACGTTACCTCACGCCCCATCTTCGCGAGAGCTGCCCGCAGCAACTCAACGGAAAATCCGTCCGCCTGTCCGTCTTCATGGACGATGCAGAAGGGCGGGTAGTCGATCTCGCAGCCACTGCTGAGCGGCGGCCCGCTCGTTTCGCCCGCATACACGCCAAATGGGCAAAGCAGCGCCGCCATTACACTCAGGACGCAGAGGATCGAGACAGGCATCCCTCCGACAGCCCCCAGTAAAGTCAAAGCCGACCATCGTCTGTCGCTGTCCCTCGCGCCTTTCATGTCCTCACCTCCCCGGCTCTTCGCAAAGCAGTTGTGGCCCCGAATCTCCAACTGTGTACGTCACCCGCCCGCAGGCTATGTTCAGGGAGCAGTTCCGTCTCTGCACTCCACCGGTTTCCGTTGCGACTATCGGCAGACCCATCCTGCCGGGAATCTCTTCCAGCGACTGAACGGTTTTCGGTCCGGGGCTCTCGTGACCTTGACCCAGAACGTTGGCTCCGCCGACGAGACAGGCACGGATTCGAGTTTCATCTGCACCGAGTTTACTGGTTCAGCGTGAATTGGACAAATCGTTTTTCGACTTGAGCAACAAACGGCAACGACAACGGCGGATTTTTTTAAGGCATGAAGGGCGTCGACAGAAGTTTACAGAAGAGGCTGAGGACAGGTTTTGGCACCTGCCATCATGCGATGTTCTGTCGCTTGCCCCAGCCGGTTATCCCTGGCAGGGCCGTTCCCAGCAGAGCCTGCTTCCGTGTTACCAGCTAATCTGCTCTTTATCATCTGTCAAGTTTTCCTGGCCATGGTGGCTTTTTCGGCTCCGCTTGCGAGCAGCGGCAAGCTTCTCCCGGCGCCGGGCGTTGAACCTCGTGGTGTCACCGCGGCAAAGACAACGACGGTTGTTGTCCGGCCGGACGTCAGGGATGCGGGCGTCAGAAGCCAGCGCCATTGTTTTACAGACTATAATGTTCCCCTCATACTACCGTAGTGTTAGCCCCTGACAAAAGCTATTTCGGTCAACAAGAAACAATGGAATTAACGGACTCGGCGGTGCGGCTCCGCTATCAGGAAACATTCGGATTGGATAACATGAGGAGCGACGATTAATGAGTGAGAAGAGGCAACTTCATCTGCTGTTGAGCACCGTTCTGCTGGCTGTTTTCGCCCTTACGGCCGGGTGTGCCCGTCCCGAAAAGCAGCGTTTGATCGTTCAGAACCCCTACGAGGAGGTTAACTGGACCGAGGTGGGTCGCTACAGGGCGAATCTGCACACACATACCACCAGTAGCGACGGCCGCCTGGACCCCCACGAGGCGGTGGACCGTTACCATGCCCTCGGGTACCGCATCCTGGCCATCACGGACCACAACAGGGTGACTTACCCCTGGGACTCCTTCAGGGAGATTGAGCCCGACAAATCGAACGAGTATGAAAACCGCGATCCTGGTGCCCTCGGTATACTGGCCGTCGAGGGTAACGAACTGTCCAGCCACCACCACACGGGCAGCTACTTCAGCGACTACAAGGGGACGGATGTCGTCGAGGACTCCCTGGAGGCCATCGATGAGAAGGGGGGCCTCGCCGTGTTCTTCCACCCCGGCCGTTACGACCATCCGGTGGAATGGTACACTGACTTTTATCGCCGCCACGACCATCTTGTCGGTATGGAAGTTTTCAACCAGGGTGACCGCTATCCTGATGACCGAAAGTTCTGGGACGAAATTCTCACCGGGATGATGCCCGAACGTCCCGTCTGGGGTTACTCCAACGACGATATGCACCAGCTGGCTCACCTGGGACGCAACTGGAACATCTTTTTGATGGCTGAGCTTACCACACAGTCCCTGCAGCGGGCGCTTCGCGGGGGTCACTCGTATTTTGTCTATGCCCCGGAGGGACACGACGGTCCCTCCCCGCCGGTCATCGAATCCATTGTCGTGGACCCGTATAAGGCGACCATTCACATTGATGCATCCAACTACGAGTCCATTAACTGGGTCAGCGAGGGGAAGGCCGTCCATACGGGCAACCGCATACGCCTGGGGGACGTTCCGAACCTCGGTTCCTACGTGCGTGCCATGCTGCACGGCGAATCCGGCAGCGTTGCGGGAACACAGCCGTTTGGCCTCCGACGTACTGTAGAGGCGTCCCTGCAGATCCGCAATGAGAACGATGCGCTTATCTATCCGGATGACGGTCACGTTGAGGCGCGGTTGAACGTGGAAAACCTGACCGATAATGAGGTGTCCGTAGATCTTAAGGCCCTTCTGGACGGCCGCAGCGTGATTGATCGGTCGCTATCGCTGGCGGGTGGAGTCACGCGGACTATCCCTGTGGCAGTGCCGGTCAAGGCGCTGAATAGAGGTAAAGAGCTCGACATCACGATGGATCTTGGTCGCGATTACGGCAGCCTGTGTATGGTACCGGCACAGTTTCCGCTGGAGCTGGAACGCCCGCTGGAGGTCGACTTCGAATTTCCGGCCGTCGACACGGCACGGATCACGTTGCAGAATACGCTCGGGCGTGAAATGAATCTGGATCTGGCTGCCGATGTGGAGGGCCGGACGATCATGGAGCGATCCGTTTCGCTGCCCGCTGACGAAAGCGCTGAGCTGACCTGCTCAATGCCGAACCTCAGGGGGCGGCGGGAGGAGTTGATGCTCCGCGCCGGCTGGGACCGGGCCATCGAACCCGAGCCGGGCGTGTTTGAGACCACAGTTGACCTTCGCGGTCTGGGCGTAATACCCCGTCTGGCGGATGGCATCGAGGTGGACGGCAGGTTGGAAGAGTGGGGTGAGCCCGCACTGACTCTGCAGGACCGCGAAGATGTCTTCTCCGAAGACCGGCGCGACCAGTGGGAAGGACCCGAGGACTACAGCGCCCGCCTGTGGTGGGGTTGGGACGGTGAAACCCTCTGCCTGGCGGCCGAGGTCATGGATGATCGGCATGTCAATCCCCGTAGCGGCGGGGGCATATGGAACGGGAGCGCCCTCCAGATGGGCGTCGCGCCTCCGGGGAAGAAGGCGAGCAATGTGGGCCTTGCACTTACCGATGAGGGCACTGTATTCCATTGCTGGGGCAGTCCTTCCGAGGAACTTGCCGGGGCGGCGGATTATGCCGTGCGGCGAGACGAAGAAGCCCGCCGGACCGTCTACGAGCTGCGCCTGCCGCTGGAGCACCTGTCTGTTTCCGTCCAACCAGGGACCCTGTTCGGCCTGAACATCGTCCTATTTGATGACGATGAGGGGGACGGCTTCGATTTCTGGCTGCAGATGGCGCCTGGACTGGCCGGTGGGCGCGACCTGAGCCTCTACCCCCGGTTCCTGCTGGAGGAATAATCTGCAGGGCTATAGTTTTTGCTACTGAAGATGGCACTGATTGAGAGCCCGCGTGACGGTACGAGCGGGAATGTTTTTGCGTCAGGAGCAGTTGCAGCCTATTATGTTGTGCGAAATGCATTGAATTAGATGGCCGGTGAAAAACCGGTTCATGTCCCCGGAATTCCTGGTAGCGGACGCCGATTTGCTGTTTGCGCCCATTTTACTAGTGGTCCGTTCCATTTGATTTTGTGGGTTCATCCGGTCGTCGGTGGTTCAGATGCAAGGTGCAGTGAGAAGTTCGACCCAAGTGGGTCCACGCCGAACTGCAACGCCGCAGATGGGCCGCCGCCGTCCGGCCCGTAGGGAGCAATTCTGCCGGGTCATTTCTTCGTTGCGGCTTCGCAGGGACCCGTCCGGGTCACCTTTGGCGCCGCGCCTCGAACTGACCTCGGCAGAATTGCTCTGAACCCACAAAATCAAATGGAACGGACCACCAGCTCAGGAGGCTCGTTTCAGTTTCCTGCGGCGAAAACATGCTGCATAATATGAGAGATCAGGATCGCGAACAGTTACAGAATCCGGGGCACAGATGGAGGTTTTGTCGGTAATCGAGGTTATCTCCCAATGGAGAATTGCGAATGAAGGCACTGCTCCTGCATCCGCGAATTTCCTCTCGCGGCTTCTGGAACTACAGAGCCGTCTGCCGGCTTCTGGGAGCCGAGTACCCGGCTTCACCTCTGGGCCTGATCACCATGGCGGCACTTCTTCCGGCCGAATGGGACCTGCGCCTCATTGATCTCAACACGGCTCCATTGAGTGATCGGGATATTGATTGGGCCGACCTGGTTTTTATGGGGGCAATGTTGCCGCAGCAGTCGCGATTGCTGGACCTCGTGGATCGGGTTCATTCACGAGGCAAGAAGGTGGTGGTGGGCGGGCCGGACCCGACTTCCCAACCCGAGGTCTACGAAAGTGCTGACTATCTGGTTCTGGGCGAGGCCGAGCGCTCGCTGACACCCTTCCTGAATGATCTGGCGAAGGGCGTGCCCGCGGGCACCTACGAGCCGAATGGGCGGCCGTCGATGTCCGAGACTCCGGTGCCGCGGTTCGATCTCCTTGACCTGGACAACTATTTGATGGTCGGCGTTCAGTTCTGCAGGGGGTGTCCGTTCAACTGCGAGTTCTGCGACATCATCGAGCTCTACGGCAGGAAACCCAGAACGAAGAGCTCCCGGCAGATCGTGGCGGAACTGGAGGCGCTCCACGCTCTGGGCTATCGGGGTCACGTGGATTTCGTGGACGACAACTTCATCGGTCACAAAAAGCAGGCGAAAGAGATTCTGCGGGCCGTCAAAGAGTGGTCGGCCGAACACGATCACCCGTTTTTCTTCTCGACGGAAGCGTCAATAAATCTGGCCGACGACGACGAGTTGCTTGCGCTTATGCAGGAGCTGGACTTTCGCTACGTGTTCGTGGGCATCGAGTCGGCAGATGAACGCGTCCTGGCGAGCGCCCAGAAGCAGCAGAATCTGAACCGGGACATGGTTGCGGATCTGAAAAAGTTCCAGCGGCATGGGATCGTCGTCAACGGCGGATTCATCCTCGGATTCGATCAGGAAAGCAGGGCGTGCGCCGACGGGATGATTGATGTCATCGAGCGCGGCAACATCGTCATGGCCATGGTGGGACTGCTTTTCGCGCTGCCCAATACCCAGCTCAGGCGCAGGCTTCAGAGGGAGGGGAGGCTTTTAAATGTGAGCACCACCGTGAGCCAAGATGTTGAGAAGGGAGAGAACCAGATTGACCAGACCACCAGCGGCCTGAACTTCATCACGAAACGGCCCAAGGCCGAAGTGCTGGAAGATTTCCTCCGAGTTATCGACGAGACGTACTCTGCGAAAAATTACTTCGATCGCTGTCTGCGCCTGAGTAAGAACCTGGAAATCAACCCCCGTTTCAAGCCGAACTGGCGGACGAAATTGGGCTACGCAGGGGCGTTCCTGAAGCTCACAGTCCGCCTCGGGCTGCGGCCCTCCACGTGTTACTACTTCTGGAGGAACCTCTTTGCGGTCCTTTTGACAAACCCTGCAGCCGCGGAAACAGTCGTCAACCTCATGGCCATGTATCTGCATTTCGGGTCACAGGCAAAATTCCTTATCCGACGGACGGAAGAGAAGATCAGAAAACTCCGATCCGGGGGGGTACAGGTTTCAGAATCTGCCCAGCCTACATAACCGCCGCCGGTCCGGGGCCCTGCGTTCCAGCCAAAACTCCCAGATGGCAGGCGACCGGGGAAAAAGCCGGCAGGATCACCGCCCCCGGCCCCAGCTCGGCAGGAGGCAGTGAAAGCCCGGCGGAGAGGGAAGGAATCGCATTGCGTCAACAGCTGGTCTCTTGCATACTGGCTATAGAAAGAAAAACTATGAGAAATAGGGAACAAAGGGAAATCGAGAGCTATGATGCGCGGGCGACTCATTGGGTACGGCCCATGACGAACCCCCGGCATACTTCACACTGGCAGACACGAGCGCGAAAGCCTGACAGATATGGCTCTGCGGCCGTGCGGTCGGGAAGCGCCAGCCCGACGGGGAAGGGGGCGCGGTCGAACTCCTGGACTCTGTGGTTGATATTGCCCGTTCTTCTGGGATTGTGCAATCTGTTGGGCTGCAAGAGCATACCTCAAATGTGGGGTGGCGGATCGAGAAAGGAAAAGAAGAAGGCCACGGACCCGGTCCAACTCCAACAGGAGCTAAACTTATTTGCCAGTACCGCGCTCGCGGACATCGCGGGTACCGCCAGCGAGATAGCCTCGGCCACCGAGAAGCGGCGCATCCGCGAGCAATCGCTGAGGTGGAAGATTGACGCGGCTGAAAAGATCAACGAGTCAATAGCACAATCGGACGTCAGGCGGTCGTTCCTGGCAATGTGGCTCGTGCTTGCCCGCGAACACCATTCACTGAAGGACGGCCAAAAATCCGACCTCTTCGGCGACCATCAGAAGATGGCCGTAAATCTGCTCGAACGACAGTTGCAGCAGGTTGAGAAACTGGGCGGGACACATTTCGCGCCGGAGATGATAGACGCGGCCAGGGACGACATAAGAAAGCTGGCCTCCAAGTCCATGGACGCTCCCGGCAGTGCGTCCAGCAGCATGAGCGGTCTGCACAGCGTTCCCGGCGACATCGGTCGCCTGCTTACCATCCCGCTGATGCCGTTCCAGGCCTTTTCTGATACGCCCACCGCAATCAGCCAGCTTGCCGTCTCCACCGATAGCTTCTCGACCGTGGCGGGCAACCTTCCCCGCCGCCTGCGCTGGGAGATGGAACTTCTTTTGCTTGAGATGGAGTCTCTGGAGTCCGTGACCGAGTTTCGCGACAGCCTTCAGCGGAGCGTCCGGACGCTTGAACGGTTTTCCACCTGGGTGGAGCACCTGCCGCAGGAACTCCGCCAGGAAGTCCGCGAGGTGATCGCCGCCCTGGAGCGTAATCAGCCGCAGCTCCACGCCATGCTGACGGAAGCCCGGCAGGCCGCGACCGAAGTGAATGAGGGGCTGGGTAAGGCGCAGGTTACCTCCGACAGGGTTTCGAGGCTCGCCACTGAGCTGTCCGCCACGGCTGACGCCTGGCAGAAAACCGTTTCGGCCCTCCAAAGGCTGCTCGGGGACTGGCGGGAGTATAAGGATTCACTGCCGCCCGCCCAGCCGGACAAGGAAAAAACCACGGTGGCCGACTACCTGGCCCTTGCTAAGGAAACAAACGAAACGCTGACACAGGCTCGGGGGTTGCTGCACGATGTGCGACAGGCTGACCAGAACCAGCGGACGGTCTCGCGATTGTCCGTCGAGGCCACCAACCTGATGAATGCCCTGGTAATGCGTCTGGCGCTGCTGATAGGCCTGGTACTGGTGGCTGTCGTTGCCGGGCGCTTCATATGGGTACGGATTGGGCGGAGAGGACCGGGGGAGAGCGACCGGCTGACCGACCGATGAGGGCGGCGAAACCGTACATAATAATCCGTTCGGGATCAGCCACCTCGAGGATTCGCCGGACAATGTCATCCGTGGGCCGGTTTCGAACCTTCGTGCGGCGCGCAACGTTTACCGGGAGTTGGGCTGTTGACGGAAACGAAAAACGGCAATGAAAGCGGCGCCCCCCCGTGGGCGTTTCTCAGGGAAAAGTGCGCAAGTTTTTGTGCAACTTATCTGCATCTGGATAGATCCTCCCCGGTAGACCGGCGCGACCCGCGCCCGCCGCACTCCGAAAAATTGAGCCGCCTGCACCACGCGCAAAAAACGGAAACTGAGATACGGTCACCGACCATCAACCAGCTTGGTCCAAAAATCAAACCGATACCGCAGCATAACGCAAGATTTCGATTTCGGCACCATGCTGAACAGCATTTTCCGCTAATTCATGAACCTGAGCTGTGATGTCCCGGGACAAATAATACTCCCCACAATTGCTGCACACCTGAGCCGGTGTGTCTTTGATGATGATCGTGGTCTCCCCGCGCTCAAGGGTTACGGTGGCAGTACCCTTGTCAGTAGTGCCCGTCTTGCAAATCACACATTTCATGACTGTTCTCTCCTCGATCTGAATCCGTCCCCCCATAAATCAGGGGCGGGCCGATAGACCGTAACGACAATGCCTGTTTTCGTTTCCCGATCATGCGCGAATACTACATGGAGGGGGTTATTCCTCAAAAAACCGAGAACAAGAAAACTGGGATAGGGAGGATCGTCTGGATATTCAGCAATTATTTCACCGGTTTGTAAGATATCACGGACGTCTTCCTCTGTAATTTCACGTTCGAACATGCGCTTAATTGCATGAGCGCTGAAAACCAAGATCTCGAAGTCTATGTCCATTTGGCCTTTGTCCCCGAACTTGTCGAAATGCCCGCCGGTTCCACACATGAACAATCATTGAGACAACAAGTATTGTACGAAAGCCCCCGACTATCGTCAATAAGGCCGGACGGTGCGGCAGTCACGAGAACGGGAAGGAGATGAGGGGGGCAGCGACGGCGTTGGCGTCGAGGAAGTTGAGAAGCTGCTAAGTTTAGAAACTACGAAACTGCGAAGCGACGAACACGACGAATGGCAGACGGCGCCGAGGAGTGATCGGTGACCAGTCACCAGCAACCAGCAACCAAACCCCAACACCGATTTCTCACGGATCCGATTTGACGCAGGGGCCAAGTCGGGTTAAGATGGTATATACTGGTATATTCATTTTCATGGTTGGGAGCGATGGCTGACACGAAAGCGGAAGATATCTCGTCTGATTTGTTTGAGTTGAGTCCGGGTGAACGTGCCTCGCGTATGCTCCATGCCTGGATCAAGGAAGGTCGTTTCCCTGCGGGGCGGCGGCTTCCTTCGGAGCGTAAACTGGCGGATCGTATGAATGTTTCTCGCACCTCCGTGCGGTCGGCCATGGAGGAGTTGCAGGAGGAGGGGTTGATCACCATCCGTCCCGATGGCAGTCGGTGGGTATCGGAAGACGTATCCGTATCGCTGCTGGATGATACCGTTGCTATTTTTTCGGATTGCCCGGAAGGTCCCCGGGAACCCCGGGATCAGGAAAGTACCGGATGGGCGCATTACATACATCTTGGGGCTATTCAAGCTTTGCGGCGGGATGGGTTGCATTCCCTGAATTTGGAAAGTCAGCGCGTTCTGAGCCGAGGCCCCGGCTACCTGATATCGGAGTCGCTGCGGGGCATTATCGCACTGCGCAATTTTGTGCGTTTCGGGGGAGCTCAACCGACTTTACAGGCATTACGAGAGGCCGGGATTCCGGTGGTGGTATACGGGGATATCAAGATGCTGCCGGAATTTGATACGGTCACTTCGGATCATGCAAAAGGCTGTTATGAACTGACGAAGTGGTTGGTGGGGCGGGGATGCCGGCGTATTCTCCGGTTTTGGGGCCTGGGGGGCGGTGAGGAAGACGGTTCGCCGGATTGGCTTCGGCGACGCGATTTGGGTTACGAGAGAGCGATGGAGGAGGCGGGCCTGGAAACCCTCCCATCTCTCAAGCTCCGTCAGGGTTCAGGAGCGGCGAAATCCGATTTTGAACATTCAACTCGCACCTATGCGGGTTACCTGATGGAATATGTGCAGGAACCCGACCCGGTGGATGCGATCATGGTGGTCAGTGACGGACTGTATTTCCCCACTGCGGCGGCCTGTCGGCTTCTGGGGAAAATTCCCCAGGAAGATATACTGATCGCGGGCTACGACAACTACTGGCAGGACGTGGTTGCGAGGCGACCGGAAAAAACGACTCCCGTGGCAACAGTCGATAAACGTAACATTCAGATTGGTCGAACTCTCGTCGAGTTGCTCGAGCAGCGTGCCGCCGGTGAACTTCCCCCCGGGCCCCAGCACAAGAGCGTGGAACCAGAATTGGTTGTTGTGGAAAATGATTGAAAGGAACGGGGGCCTGGGCGGCACCGTGCCCGCATCTTCAGGTGTTCGCGTTGGCTATCTCCCCGGATCCTCATGAGCCATTTGCGTTGATTGGAACTATTAGCTGTGCAGCAGTTTGCGAAAAGCGCAAAAAATATTTACCCCAAAAAAGTGCTCTCAGCGGCGCTGAAGTCCAGTCCGCTTGCCTGTCAATGGCTCGGCTACGAGGCCCTCCAGCGATCTCAGATCAGAGGGCGGGATCCGGGATGGCTGAATCCAGCATTCTGTTCCGGAGCTGATTCGTCTGCAAACTGCTTTTTTCCCTTTTCCGAAGGAAAACTTAAGGAATTTGCGCTCGCTGCGATGGGAACGGGGACACGATTTTTGGGAAATGCCTGGTTACCAGCACCGCACCGACCCACAGCGCAAATTCCTTCGGGTGGGCTTCTGTTGGCTTCTGGTGGGGAAATTAAGCGTGTGCGTTGCGGATGGCAACCATGAAAACGCACGATTACTTTTGATTAATGAGCTGTTATGGCGAATAAAATCCAGTTTCAAAACGGTGTGGAAATTGAGTTGCGTCAGGAGCAGTCTGGTTTCAAAGGACTCGGGAGTATCCGGGTCGATGATGTGGAACTGAGAAACGATCGAAGGCCGATGTTCGTTTCAATCAGGAATCCAGACGCAATCCAATTTGCGGATTGGGTGCTGGAAAAGGAAGAGGAAAGAGACGACGGGGTTGTGCTTGAGCTTTCCGGCCGCTGCCAGCAAAAAGGCATGATGGAATGGATGTGCCACGAGGTGCGCAATCGTCTGGCTCTACCGGATTGGACGGCCGGGTCGCAACCTGCTGAGGATACCCGCCTGGAACTTATGCTTCGCCCTGTTACGCGGACCATCGGCGGTGAACGATATGCTGGTTTCAGCTACCAGTATAAATACCGGAGCGAATCTATCCGCATCTACTGGATACTGGATTTTGCCACCTGGGAACCCGGTGGTGGAATCGTGGGGGATACTTTCTGGTTGAGAAATAATTTTGTGCGACCGATCAGCACTCTTGAATCAACAGAAGACCGCTACTGCACCGAGTGGTATATGGACGACATACTTCAGCCGAATATTTTTCAATTCATCCCTTTCCAGACTGAGCTGCCTGGCTTCACCTATACTGCTTCGCCTGCCGGCACGCTCGTGACCTGGAGTCCTCGTGTGGCGCATATTCGTTCTCTGTTTCAGAAAAAAGAGGGATTTGATGAACTGGAACACTGGCACCAGCATTGCGGTGATCTGGCGTGTGAATTCGAGACAAGTCCCATGGAAGTGCTCTTTGTTCCGGGGGAGAGAGATTTTGTGGGGCATGCCAACCGTTGGGAAGCGGTGAAAGAAACCGTTTTTGAGACCTTGCACAAAGATATTGGGATGCGACGCGAACGGGTCAGTACTTACGGGATCATGGAAGAATGGGACGATGCCGATCTGGAGCTTTATCGGGAAGAAGGGCTCCCGAAGCTTATTAATGCGGGCATGCAGAAAGTGTATCTGGCCAACCATTTCCAGAATAATATGAACGTTTTCGGTGTCAGCAACATGTGCTGCACCGTCGATTACAAAGTTGCCGAATCGGTCGGAGAGGATAAGCTGCGCCGGTTTTGCCAGGCAGCTCAAGAACACGGTTTGAAAGTGGATATGTGGGGCAACACCTCCATTTCAACGCTCGGCTACATGGCGTGGCGGCCGAACGGCCGGCCGAAAAGGATCGATTTTTTACCCCGCGAAGATTCGATCAAGGAAGCTATCGACGAGGCGGAATGTCCCTTCGTGCGCAACCCTTCCGGTGCCATCGAGGCCGATCACTATGCCCCCGTGTTTGCTGTTTTGAATCTCAGAGATCCGGTCATACGCGACTACTGGATGAAACGATGGTCGTATGCTGCCGAAGAGATCGGGCTGGACGGTATCTTTCTTGACAGTTCGTTCAATCTCTCGAGCGATAAGTTCCACTACCAGCCCAATCCTGATCCGGGTCAGGGGGGTGGTAAACCTGCCGATGGGGTGAAACTGCGCAAGGCCCAGCGTCCGCGGGAAGAACCGCAACCGGTGATTCTCTCCCAGTACCGGGCTCACCTGGACCTGATGGTTCGCATGCAAGAGGCGGGCTACGATTACGGTAACGAGGACATGGGCGTGTTCGGCATCCACCGCCACGGACCGGGCGTTAAGGTGCGAATGACGAGCCTCCCGCTGTGGTCGGAATGCCTGGCCTCATTCGATGCTGAAGCGATCGAACAGGGCGGGGACGATCCGGACGAGGTGTTTTTCAAGGGGCTCGCCTACCGTATGATGTGGCTGGTCTACTGGGATCCTGAATCGAATGAGTTGTCATTCAAAAACTGCGGAATTAAAAATGAGCGGGACGTCCCAAACACCTGGCATATTGAGATGTTCAAGGCGTTTAACGAAGTTTCCGGTTACATGCGTAACAGAACCATTCTGCCGGGTGAGAAGGGCGTGAAATATACGTGCAAAAGAGAGGAAATTATATGGGCATTTGAGCCTTTTGACCGCCAGTTTGCCCGAGAGCGGGAAGTACAGATATTTCCCGGGGGAAAGGCGATCCATACGGATTCCCTCCGCACCAATGGGCAAAAAATATACCGGGTGACTTCAGATACGTAATCCGTATGGTTTAAATACTGACTGAGAAATGGGCGCACCTGCTTCGGGAGACCACAAATTCTACTTGACACGGCAAGTATATCGCGGTAGCATTCGGTATAAAGTGGTATTTATGTCGGTTTTGGTTTGGTTTGCGGGGGAGTGCGAGCGGTTGCAGGAGCGAGTGGAAATGAAAAATGCGCCCGAAAGAAAAGCGCCTGGTTCCACATTGGTCGAGTTGCTCCTCGCCAGGCTCAGGGCAATGAGGAGGCGTGAAAAAGCAGGGTTCACGCTTATTGAGCTGCTGGTCGTTATCGCCATCATCGCGATCCTGGCCGCCATGCTTATGCCAGCGCTGGAGAGGGCGCGGGAGTCGGCATACACGATAAGTTGTGGCTCGAATATGAAACAGGTTGGGCTGGCCCTCCAACTGTACCAGAATGATTTCGACGGAAAGTGGCCGATTATCCGAAGAGGCGGGGGCTGGAGCCCGGAAGTGAAGTGGGCAGCCGAGTTGTATGTGGCCGGGGTTTTGAATGACCACCTGCTGCTGTGTCCCGGTTCGGGTATTTCGAAAGGCCCCGGGAAAGACGGAGGGTGGAACGGACTGGTGTCGGAAGATTTGCGACCGGGACCGAACACGTGTGCAAAACCCGACATCGGCATGATTCGCTGGGGGAAAAGCAAAAGCTATCCGATGACCGAAAGTTTTCGCCCTGAGCAATACATCCCTTCTCCGAGCCACGAAGTAACCATTCTCGATTGCGGACGGAAAAATGGAGGAGATTTGCTGGATATCAAAGACCGAATGGGGAGTAACCCCTACGCGGAGATTCACGATACAGGCGACATCTACGTGGGCATTGGCGATAGTGCCACCTCATACAACTTAACGAGTTTCGAAGGTCTGTCGCTGCGTCACGGTTATGCGACGAACGGGTTGTTTTTTGACGGTCATGTCAAACTCCTCAAAGGTGATGAACTGGCCCAACCGTCCCTGGGAGGAACCAACTCTGATTGTATCTGGGATGGTTATTGAACGCGGGCCCGGGGGGCCCCGCGGCAATCTCACCGTTGGCCGGCTGAACGACGAGATTGGTTCAACAATGTTCCGCTGGTTTCGTAATGACATCCTGAACTGTTTACATGACGCCCGTTGAACCCGGACCTGAGATGAGTCAGGCAAAACCGTGGTTTTTCCGAGCGAAATGGAAGGGCAGATACCGGTTATGGTAGGAGAGATGATGAGCAAAAAAGGATCTTATATCATCATTTTGATGTGCTTCATAGCCATCGGAATGCGATTGCGGCGGGTGGATGCTGGACCAGGCATACCGATCCACTTTAACCTGAAGAAACCCGGCTACGTCACCCTGGTCATCGAGGATAAGACGGGCAGGAGAGTTCGAAATCTCATCGCCGATACTTTTTTCGAAGCGGGAACCCATACGGTCTGGTGGGATGGGTTAGATGCGGGAGATTTCTTGCCCATCCCGAAGGAACACGGTAGCCACAAGTATTACGATATTTTGCAGGAACAGGTACCCCCCGGTACGTATTATGTCCGCGGTATCGTGCACGAAGACATTGAATTGAAATACGAATTCAGCGTACAGAGTCCCGGCAATCCCCCCTGGAAAACGAGTGACCGAACGGGCAACTGGCTGGCAGATCACACTCCGCCCGTGGAAGCGCTCTTTTTGCCCGACGGATCGCCCCATGGTGAGAAACCTCAGGTGATGATTTCAGCCCCCACGGGAGAAGCCGGGTATTCCACGATGTGGCTGACGCTGGATGGGGAAAAACTCTACGGAGCCAAAATGCGCGGATGGCGTTCGGCTCTCGCCGCAGCGCGCGACGACGGTCCCGGGGCCAACACCGACTACTACGCCTATGGGTTAGTTGAAGGCCGGTTGTACGGTTTCAAAGCGAACGTTACGGATGCGGAGGGCGGCAGCCAATATCGCGAGATAGTCGAGATCAAAACACCGGAAGCGGTCAGGCACGACGACTGGAACTGGTTGCGAAAAGATATGACATACGGCATGGCTGCCCGCAATGGATTTGTGCTGATCAGCTATCCGTGTCGGGACGCTGTGATCTTTTTTAATACGCGCAAAACGGGCGAAGACGCCCAGATTGGCACTGCTGAGGTGGCCGACCCCCGCGGCATGACGTTCGACAGCAAGGGGAATTTGTATCTGATTTGTGGTACTGCTGTTAAGCGATACGAGCAGGTCAGTGCTGCGCAGGCGAAACTGGGTCCGGGGAAAGAGATTATCAGAGGACTGGAAGATCCGAACCGTCTGGTGCTGGGGCCGGAAGGCAATTTTTATGTTTCCGATACGGGGGAGAGCCATCAGGTCAAGGTTTTCACCCCGGCCGGAAAACCCATCCGAACAATAGGAGATCCCGGCGGGCCGCAGCTCGGGCACTACAATGAGCGCCGCATGTCGAACCCCGCAGGTATGGCGATTGACTCCGACGGGAAGCTCTGGGTTACTGAAGCCGAGTATATGCCCAAGCGCATCAGCGTCTGGAACGCCCGCAGTGGTGACTTCATACGCGCTTATTACGGTCCACCGAAGTACGGCGGCGGCGGACGGCTCGATCCCGGAGACCGAACGAAATTTTACTACGGTGTGGGGACCGGGACGATCGAGTTTACGCTGGATTGGGAAAAGGGAACGGCAAAGCCCACCAAGATCTGTTACCGGAGAGGAGCAATGGTCAACAACATGGGAGGTGGGGGACCTCAAAAAGTTGTATACGGTGAGGATGGACGCCGGTATTTTGCCGGAGGCGGCAACCTGTATGTGATGGGCGCAAAAGGCGTGCTGAAATTAATCGCGTACAACGGTATGGCAGGCAAACATCACAAGCAGCTGGGGCAGTTCATCAACGACCATCCTTCTCTTGAGATTAAAAACAACCGCGGGCGGCCGATTAACAAGAAATTTGTCTTCATTTCCTGGTCTGATCTCAACGGGGATCAGCATTTCCAGATGGAAGAAGTGAAGACGACCCGATCGCCGCAGGCCTGGATGGGTGTCCGCTATCAGCCGGATCTATCAATCAGAACGAGTCGCGGGATTTCGGTTGGACCTCCGAGTTTCAGTGACGGAGGCGTGCCGGTATGGGATCTGGAGACTTTGCGTCAGGACATCGATTTTGCCGATCTGCCCTCTATGAACGACCCAAAACACTACAAGGACAACTACCGCGGCAGTTACGCTTTTCTGCCGGAGGATGGCTATCAGGTGATGACCCGCGGACCGATATACGGTTGGAAAGACGGCCGGTTCGTGTGGGTCTATCACAGCCAGTGGCCCATGCGTGGGACGGGATTTGATCCTGTCCCGCAGTATCCGGGCCATCTGATCGCGACGGCGGGCGTTATTGGAACATTTACCCCGCCTTCAGGTGAGCTTGGTGCGGCGTGGATCCTCAACAATGATCGCGGCTCCATTTATGTGTTGTCCAGCGATGGCCTTTTTTTAACCGATCTTGGCGGCGATGCCCGAACACACCGGCAACTGGGTCCTCCTGAGGCCGAACGTGGCATGGTGATCGATGATTATAGTTTTGGGACGGAACTTTTCGGGCCGGCTGCGACCCAGATAAAAGGTAAGAAAACATATTTAACTGCCGGTCATCCCAGCACCAACATCTTCGAGATCACCGGATTGGACACTGTCCGGCGACTGCCTCGCCGGTCCGTTGAGGTTGAGCCCGGCCTTCTCGCGGATTGTCCGGAGGCCCGTCTTTTGCCGGCCGACCGTCGTGAACACAAAACCGCAACTGTCATCGTGTGCAATGAGGCTCCTGAGGTGGATGGTAAGCTGGGCGACTGGCAGGACGCAAGCTGGGTGAAGGTGGACGATCGACTGAACATCCGGGGGGCGATGGCTGTGTGCGGCGATACGCTCTACGTTGCCTGGGACATCGGCACGCCGGACCTTTTGAAAAACGATGCGGCCGATGGGTGGAAGTATCTTTTTGCAACCGGGGGAGGTCTGGACTTAATGTTGCGGACCCGGCCTGATTCGGAAGACCGGCCTCGCCGCCGGAAATATCACTCCTACAGCGAGACTGCTGCCAGGGGCGACCTGCGCCTTTTCATCACCCGGGTGGGCGATCCAGAGTCGGGGCCGGTCCGTGCCGTGCGTTTCCAGCAGGTGGGCGGAGAGGGCGACTCTATGACGTACGTTTCACCTGTCGGACAGGTAGATTTTGATGCAGTGAAAGATGTTTCTCACAGGGTAAAACTCGCGCAAAAGGCGGGCCAATTCGAAGTTGCCGTGCCTTTATCCGTGTTGAACTTTTCGGTACGGCCGGGATTGGAAACGCTGGGCGATATTGGTGTGTTGACCGGAGACGGAGACCAGACGACGAACCGGCTGTACTGGAACAACAAAGCCTCGAACATGGTCTCTGATATTCCCACCGAGGCGCGTTTGACCCCCGAGGAATGGGGAACCCTGAGATTTACGAAAGCGGACAATTTGGACGCTCGTCGCCGTGGGGTCAGTTTGGGCGGGGTATTTTTTGACGAAAGAAAAAGCAGCCTCTCCGGAGGGAAGGAAATATCTCTGGTTGACCTGGACGCGGAGGCATTTTCGGGCGATCGTGCTGCTGCGGTCAGCGGCCGTGTGCTGGTCCGTCCGCGCTCGGCCCCGTTTCTCATCACGGAAAATCCCGAAGAGAATGAATACCGGTACTTCCAGATGGCCTGGAAACCCCAGACGCCGGGTAAAATCCATCTGGAGGTGCGGGTGGAAGACACGCAGGTGGTGCGGGCCGATACCGAGGTTGAAATGGCGAAACAAACCAAACCGGGCGGGCAGGACGAGGATATCACCGGGGACCTTATGGGCGAGCTGGAGGAGAGGAAGGGTGAAAAAGATGGGGGGCAAAAAGATTCCCGGGGCTGGCAGGTGGAAAAGATTGACCTGTGGAACGTGTGGAAACGCCCCCGGCGGGTAACTTCTATATGGATCTATGTTAAAGGTGGGCGTGTTCTCATTGACGATGTGCGGCTGAGGCGAAACCTGAATTCAAAATAAAAATAGGAAATGAAAAATGGGACGAGAGCATAAAATTATGGGAACAGTTTCTGCACCAGTGTTTTTGTGCATACTTCTGGTGGTCATACGGAGCGTCCCGGCGTCCCAGCCGCTTGTTCGAACGGTCAATCGCCGGATGCCGCCCGAGGAGTTTGCAGAAACCTGGGGCGTCAATCCCGATCGAATGCGGGAGTCGTTTGGTCGGAACGAGAAGGTACGTCTTATTCTCAAAAATTGCAGTGCTCCGGCGAACGTTCTGTGGCCCGGGGAGACGGCCAGTTTCACGTTTCATGTGGAAAATCTGACGGATAAGGCTCTTGATCTTTCGGGTAAAGTGCATATTATTCGCTACCAGACGTATACCAAACCGGGCACCAATTTTTTCAAAATTGGGATCCGTAAGCTGAAAGAGACCGGCACCGTTCCGATCGCCATTAAAATTGAGCCAGAGGGGTGGGGGGATGTGACCGTTACTCCGAAGATCCCGGAGGAGTTCGGGGGCTATGCACTCATCGTCGATTTCCCGGGGCAGGATCGTCTGTTTGGAGCCTCTTGCGTGCGGTCTTATAAACCCGAGCATCGCGAACAACGTTTTTACAAACTGACCGTAGATCTGCGTGATATCGATGCTCTCAAGCGTTTGGGCGTGGCCCCGAATCGGATAGGTATGAGTTACACGCCGACGACCCGTGACAATTTTGAAAAACGATATGAGCAGAAAACCGAGTATCTGCGCCGGTTGCAGAAAGCCGGCCGGACGGTGACGGTCGAGTTTGGCGCGGGGGCTCGAGACCATCAGCCCTTAGGGCGTCCCCGTCCCTGGCTGGATGAAAATGATGTGATGAAAAAAGGCAAGTCCGACATGGCCTGGTTGCCGTCGATGGACGATGATTTTCGTCGGTTTGTGAAACGTTTGCTGGTCGATTATGGATGGCCCAGAGGCCCCATCAACGGGGTTATGCTCTGGAATGAACCATGGGAAGGAATCAGCATATCAGGTTGGGGAGCTGACATGATCCGTTACCGGAATCTGTACACGGCCATGGCGCAAGGGGTGGAAGATGCCGAACAGGAAGCGGGGGTGGAAGTCTTCATCGGCGGGTGTGATTCCAGCTCCAATACCATGGATAAGCTTTTCGGTGATGGATCCAAGAAATTTCTCAAATGGCTCGACTTCATGAGTATTCACTACCAGGGTACGAATCCATGTACGACAATTCGGATGTTCAACGAGCGGACGGACGAAAACGGGAATCCGGCGCCCGTGCAGGTCTGGGATACCGAGAGCTGGGTTGCTAACTCCGACGATCGAATTGCCGGCGTGCTGGCGGCCATGTACTCCTTCGGGCAAAAAAGGGTGGTAGGTATTAACAGCAATAAGATGGTGACGACCTCTTTCAATACCCGGCTCCGTGGTGTTAAGGGCAAACGGCGAATCCTTCAGACCTGGTCGGCGGGAGCGGCGATCGGAGCGTTCCAGCATTTCGTCGGCGAACGGGACTTCCGGGAACTGCTTTTCCGCAAAGCCCCGCCCTTTGTGATGATTTTTGAAGGTGAAAATCAGGAAGATGGGACCGTCGTGGTGCTGGGGGATATGGGATCTATCTTTGGTTTCAAAAATGTGCCGTTTTTCACCTGCCGCAGCCAGCAGGAGGTGAGGATCAAAGAGGAATTGCGAAAAAAACTGGCCTCCCTGCCGGCCGATGCCCCTGAGCGCGAGGAGATAACCGCCAGACTCAAAAAATATATGCCCTGGACGGGCGCCAAAATGACTCTTCGATGTCCGGACAATGCGTTCAGCCTCTACGATTTCTACGGGAACCGTGTCGAGACGAAAAACGGAGAGATCGTTGTCCCGCTGGACGCGCGGGGTTTCTATCTGCGGGGGAACGGAGAGAAAGGATCCTTTTCAAAACTCCTTGCTGCTCTGAAGAATGCGCGAGTGTATGGGGTGGAGCCGTTGGTCACGGAAGCCCTGGATATGACAGCTCCGATAGCCGAAAAGCCTGCTATCCGGTTGAAATCAACCAACGCCCTGAACCGCCCCATCAAAGGAGAACTGAACGTATCGGTGGCGGGATTGAAGGTGAGACATCCACAGACGGTGTCTTTCGGACCGCACGAGCGGAAAATTATCAACGTAAGGGTGACGGACGGGGAGCCGCGAGCGGATAATCTTTATCCGATGCGCATGGTATTCGATGCCGGCGACGATGGACTGGCCGTGCACGAAGAGACCATGCGGGTTAACTGGATTGAGAACAGGAATATTGCCGTCGACGGCCAGCTCGACGATTGGGAAGGGGCGATCCCGCAGCAAATCAGGGCCGGGGGGGTGCACGGGGCGACAATGATGGAGAAGGTGTGGCGTCCGTTTCTCCAGTTTGATGAGACGGTGGGAAAAGGTTTCGCGGTGGGGTATCTGGCTTACGATGAGAAGTTCTTTTACTTCGGAGCCAAAATCAGCGATTCTTCACCGCATCCGGGAACCGTCAGGTTTGAGAGGTGCAATGACGATGATTATTTCTATCCCGGGGTGTGCTATCAGGTCGATGCCGACAAGACCTTTGCTACGGTTAACGGTGGTGTGAAGGGCAGTTTTTCGGATTTGCTTCCCGTGAAAAAACCCGGGAGCAAGGAGAAAATTTCGGCCAGAGGTTGGAAAGGGCTGTCCCGCTACGCCGCATTTGACATCGATGCTGGCGAGAGCCCGACGGCTTTCTCCGTGTATTACCTGCACTGGAAAGGGAAATACCCGCGGTGGTCTCGTCCCGAGATCCTTGCCAGAGACAGCGGTGAGAAATTGCTGAAAGTAAAACCCGAGAAGACCGGTTACGGTACGTATTTCCGGTTTTTGATTCGGGGCAAGGTCCGGCTTCATTTTCCATCTAACTGGCGACGTGGCGCGATTGTGGGGCTTTTCCTCGATCCGGCGAAAGGTGTGGACGGAGAAGGCCTGAAGAATCCGGGGGCAAAATTCCTTGGTACCGATACTGAGACTGAGGCGAACTGGCCCGGTGCGTACGGGAAACGTGCTTTCTTGTTGCCCGGTGGGGCCAGAGGTGGAGAGCACCAGCGTATTCGCCTGGTGAACGATGTGAAGAAGAAAAAGCTCGAATGGCCGGAAGGAGTCCGGCGGTACAGTTACCGAAAGCTTCCCATGTTGCCGGCGGGCAACGCACCCCGTTTCGACAACATACAGATTGCGTTCAATGTGTTGCCCCCCGAAAAAAAGTGGATGAAACCCTATCCGCCGGGCACGATGCCACACTATATCGGCTATGCCGATACCGATTACGAATACGCCTTAAACAAAGTGGCTGACGAATACGGCGGGGGGGTTGAGGTATGGCGGCTTCGTTATCCCGGTATGCCGCACAAACATTTCTATCCGCGCCAACCGGAATCTCCTTTTGACGGACCGGTCAAGAAGGCGAGGCTCGCGGTTCGGTACGAGGGCAACACCCGGTTCACGGAATGCGCCATACCGTGGGCGGAAATTCCCCGGGTGAAGAAACGTCTCGATGCCGGCGAGAATATCAAATTTTCTTTCAAAGTCAATCACGACGATTCCGGGATGTGCATGGAACTTTCCAAAGGGCGTTCGGTGGCACGGCGCAACAACAGTTTTCACGTGGATTGGAGAGAAAGCTGGGCGAACGAACTGGAATTTGGTATTGAAACGCAACGCTAAAGGATAATGTTATGCGCACGGTTATGACGGCCTTTTCGATTATTCTCTGGGGGCTCGGAGTCTGCTGGGCGCAGCAGGTCCCTGACAGTTTAGCCCCACCATCTGCCGACCAATCGACCGAACTAACTCCTTCGGCCGAGGCCAATATCCCGATCCAATTTCATATCGAAAGCGCCGGTTATGTCACGATCGTTATTGAAGATTCCGAGGGGAAACGCATCCGCAACCTGATCAGCGATACTTTTTATGAGGCCGGAGAGCATACCGTTTACTGGGATGGTTACGACGTCGGCGATAAGAAGGGCAAAGAGGAACACTTTGATGTGCATCGCCATCTCGTAAGCCCCGGTTCTTACAGGGTGAAGGGGCTTATCCACGATGACATCGAGTTGAAATACGAATTTGCCGTGCAGAGTCCGGGCGACCCGCCCTGGTATACGACGGATCGTTCGGGCGGGTGGCTTGCGGACCATACGCCACCCCAGACAGCGCTTTTTGTGCCCGGGGGAAGCCCATTCGGCCAAAATCCCCAGATTATATTGACCGCTACGGTGGCGGAAGCCGGACACTGCATTATGTGGCTTACGGAAGATGGGGGAAAACTCTACGGCGGCAAATTCGCCGGCTGGAGGGGGCCATCGGCTCTGGCCCGGGATAAAGGTCCCAATCCTGACAAACGGTTTTATGCCTGCGCGATGGTCTATGATCGCGGTCACCTGGCGTTGTATGGACTGCCTGTGGAGAGCGAAAACTATACGTCGTCCCGCTTTTACCACCGGGAAACAAAGATGCCCCGAAAACAGCCGGACCGGCGGGGAGAGCTGGCAAAAATGGGACTGGTGGTCTGGAACGGCGTCGCTGCATACACTCCCCCGCAGATGAACGTGATCGAATTCTACGATATATCGGCCAACAAAGTGCTGGGTACTGCCGCGATGGAAGATGCTCGCGGGATGGCTCTGGATCGGAAAGGCCGTTTGTTCGTCATAAGCGGCACGAGCATTTTGCGTTTCGATGCCCCCCAGTTCAAAAAAGCGACCACGGGAAAGGGACGGGTGATCGTTGAGAATCTGGCTGACCCTCGTAAGCTGCGAATCGGGCCGCGCGGCCAGCTTTACGTGAGCGATTGGGGAAAGAGCCATCAGGTCAAGATGTTCTCGGGTGACGGCGAGCATATCTGTACGATTGGCAAAGCCGGAGGTCAGCAGTTCGGTCGCTACAACGAGGAACAGATGTGTCGGCCCGGCGGAATGGCCGTTGACGGCGATGGGAAATTATGGGTGGCGGAAGTCAGTTATGCTCCGAAACGCATAAGTGTATGGGATACCAAAACGGGTGCATTTCTCCGGGCGTATTATGGCCCACCCCGATACGGAGGAGGCGGTCAGGTGGATCCCCGGGATGCAAACAGGTTTTACTATCCGAGCGGAGGTCAGGGTATCGAATTCCGCCGCGATGCCGAGACGGACCGGTTCACGCCTCATTCCATTTACTGGCATCGAAAACACAGTATGGGACGTTGTCCGGGGACGCCGGTCCACAAGAATGGTCGTCAGTATATGGTTAGCACTTTCATCGGGCCGGCTTATTTCCTGGCGCAGGACGCTCAGGTTTATTTTTACAACGAGGAAACGAGCACCGTTCAATGTATTGCCTGGGTCGGGGCTTGCAGCCGGAAGGGAATTAAGGGACGGTTTCTGGATAAATATACGGACAAGAACCGTGATTTGAAAAAGAAACTCGAAAAGGGATGGGGGGAGGGACACTGGAAACCTCGATTCGCGGTGTGGTCCGATCTGAATCTCGATGGCGAACCCCAGGCGGATGAGGTTCAGGCCGTGAACTTTGGCAGGAAAAAAGTCCGACGATCCCAATGTGGGGTGAGTTTCAGCCGGGACCTGGCTATTGCTACCACATCGGGCGTTCACGTCCCGGAGCCGACATTCACCGATCAGGGTGTGCCGGTATGGGATCTGGCGGAATGGGAACCTCTTGCATATCACAATGAGCATCTCAGCGATGTGGTCCTCACGCCCGATCGATATTTTGTCTACACGATGGGCGGATACTCGCAACAGCGTGTTATGCGGGGCTATCGCGATGGCGAATTAATGTGGAAGTTCAACGGCATGAGGCGCGCGGTGGCGCGTCATAAGGGCCAGCTTGTCAACGCTCAGCGGCACATCGGTTTTCCTTTCAAACCGGTTGCCGGGCAAGCCGGGTGGCTTTTTGCCCTGAACGGGTATCACGGCTCAGTCTATCTGATGACAGGCGACGGACAGTATGTGACGGATCTGGGGGCCGATCATCGGACTCATCCAACGATGGGACCCGCGAATGCAAGAAAAGGTATGGTTATCGATGATCTCAGTTTCGGAGCGGAGCATTTCTGGCCGGCAATGGTCCAGATGGAAGATGGCACAATATATCTGATTGCCGGAGACCGTTGTGAAAATCTGATCTTTGAAGTGGTGGGATTGGATACCGTACGGCGTCTGGATTCTTGGGATATTTCAGTGAGTGCTGCGCAGTTGGAGGGCAAACCGAAAAAGATCGTTGTTCCCGGCGAAGCTCGAAAACAAACCCGGCGCATGAAGGTTGTTATGCGAAAGAAACCGCCTGAACTGGACGGGCAACTCGACGACTGGCCGGGGGCGGCGATGGTGACGATTGACGAGCGCAGAAAGATCCGCGGTGCCATGACCGTGCATGGGAAAACCCTCTACGCGGCGTGGAAAACGGAGGACCCGGAGTTGCTGAACAACAATGCTCCAGACGGGTGGCAGTATGTTTTCGCGACCGATGGGGGGTTAGATCTTATGTTTCGTGTGAAAGACGATTCAGAGCTGAAACGGGCCGGAAGGGTGGCCGAAGGCGATAAAAGACTCTTTGTGACCCGGCGCGGCGATCCTCAAAAAAGCCCTGTACTCGCCGTTCTATTCCAACAGGAAGGCGGGAAGGGAGAAGGAGTCACATACGATTCTCCTGTCGGTGAGGTTAAATTTGATACAGTTCGCGACGTGAGCGATCGGGTACGACTTGCGCAGAGCGGTGGTAACTACGAGTTATCCGTGCCCCTCTCAATGTTGGGATTAGAGGTTTCGCATCAGAAAAAAGTGCGGGGGGATATTGGTGTGCTTATTGGAGACGGGAGTCAGGTGCGCGCGCGGCTCTACTGGAATAACAGGAGCGCAACGATGGTGAGCGATATACCAACCGAAGCACAGCTGACCCCCGGCAGGTGGGGAAAACTGGAATTTGAGAAAAAGACAACCGGAGTGAAAGTTCCCGAAAAACTTTTGGATCCTTGAACCAAAGACATGCAATCTATAGTTAGACTTTGCCACTTTTCGCTATCGATGTTGGATACCGATGTTGGATACCTGCTATCTCTTTTTCAGGGGAACTTGCGATGAGAGATCACGATTTATATCGAAAATATGGATTTACTTTAATTGAATTGCTGGTTGTCATCGCGATTATCGCCATTCTGGCCGCGATGCTTATGCCGGCACTGGAACGGGCTCGAGAAGCGGCGATGGCGAGAAGATGCACATCGCAAGAACACCAAATTGGGCTCGCAATGGTGATGTATACAAATGATTACAACGGACTTTTTCCAACGAATTGGTGGTCGCATTATCAGCACGAGTGGATCAGTTGGCCCGTGATGATTCAGTCATATCTGGGCGGTCCTGAGCCAGATAATCCCCATCACGTAAGCAATCAAATCTTCATGTGCCCGAGCCACCCTGTGCAGCCAAGAACGGCCCCGCAATGGCGTGGTCCTCATGATCCCAGTAAAAACACCGAGTACGATAGCTGGCTTCCCGTGCGCAGCGCGTACGGCATACGGGTGCCGAGACATAGCTACGATGCTGACGACGCAAAATACCTGGGCAATCGGAATTGGGCTGTGGCGCTGGAAGCGGACGAAGTTCCAACTAACCCGGATCGCATGGGGGGCTTCCACATCATCGCCCGCAGGGTCCGCCCTTCCTCTTCATACATCCTCCTTGGCGATAGTGCCAATGCTTATCGGGGGACCGATAACAGCCTCGCCGAAATGCAGTTCTGTCAGTTCGATGGCAATGCGTACTTCACCTCCGGCATGTTGCATGAGCGCCATGGTGGCCGGACAAATGTACTGATAGCGGACGGACACGTTCAAAGTGCCTCGCAGGACGAACTGGGAGAGATGTGGCTGGATGCCTATCGGTGGCATAACGTGGCCTATGATCTGGCGATCTATACGGGGGAGCTGCCACGACGCCCCGAAGACATTGCTTATCCGGCCCGTTACTATGCGAAATGGGAATGGCCCCAATGAGGCTTGGAATTATGAGTGGAAGGAAGCTCAGTATACGAAACGCCAGGAGGAGTTGAATCTTTTGAGTAAGGAAAAAGCTATTTCCCCCCGGTTGTCAATGGGCTGTAGCGCGGATGCGTGCGGCCTGTGGAATTCGCTTTTCGTATTTTCGCAGCATGGTCTGTGGAAAAAGTCATGACTTATTGCCCATCCATGGAGGTTACTATGTTTCACCGTCTTTCTACGCTGTGCTTTGTCGTCGCTTTTGTTTTTCTCGCTACTACCTCGATACAGGCTAAGAATCGCAATCCACATCTTCAGCCCGTCGGTGTGGACAGCAGCGCGGTTGAGGTGAAGCCGGATGCGCCGGGCACCTACTACCTGGAGATGGATGCGGCTGTACCGCCGGATCGGCCCGAAATGGGCGTCCGGTATAGCGTCTGGGTCGGGGATCGCGAAATCGTCGAGCAGATGGGCCGCGGGAAGTGGGATGTGAACTTCATCCCTTATTTCGCTATCGACCCGGTCGGTGACGGCAAGACGGGTCGGTTCCGCTACGTTCGTCCGATAAAGGTCAAGGCCGGCCAGAGCGTTTACGTAACCTATCCGAGTAAGGGCGGGACGTTTTTCGACGACAAACCGAGGCCGACCGTGTCCCCGAGGTGGGAGGGGCGGATCGACAATGTGCGTCTGCGCCCGGCGGTCGAGGGCATTGGTGCGTCGATGTCCACCGGCGCCGACCATCACGTGTTCTTTCCCTCGGAGAATCCCACCGCCACGATCCGGTTGACAGGCCCGCCGGGGAAGAGTGTTCAGGGCCAACTGGCCCTGCAGTCGCTGCACCTGGCGGATTCACTTGGCGGCAACAACTGGAATGCCGACACGCGTGTCAGCGAAATCCAGCGCACGCGGACCGAGCCCGTCGAGGTCGAATTCGACGACAACGGTAAGGCCAGGCTCAACATCAAGCTGCCGAACGACGCCTATCGACTGCTGGGCGCGACGCTGATGCTCGAGCAGGGCAAGAAGCTATGGACACGTTACCTCGGCTCGGTCGCCATTGTGCCCGAGCGCGACACTACCAGCTGGCACCGTGACGGGTTTTTCCTTGTCAGTCCGCACCTGGACGTGCGTAAGGGTCGGCCTAACTCCCGGGCGACCACCTTCGGCGCCGGTGCGTTGATGGAGGCGCTGAAGAAGATGGGCCTCGACTGGATACGCCAGCCGTTCTTCTGGAAGATGTGGGAGCCGGAGGAAGGTAAGGTTACCTGGAAGGAGACCGACGTGTTGATGGAGACTTTGCGAAAGCATCGGATCAACCTGATGCACATCGTCGGCCCCGTGCCGAGATGGGCGCGGACGCCTGAGACCGACGAGATGGACAAGACCGGCTACCGGGGTGGTTGGAAAGTCGACACCACGCCCGATCCGGAGCGGCTCGATCAGTTCAGCCAGGCGCATGCTAAGTTCTTCCAGCGCTATAGCGACATGATTCGCGGCACCAACGTGTGGAATGAGCCGTGGGAAGGATTCGGTATCACCGGCTGGATGTCGACGGGCGAGCATTACCGCGAGATCATACGTGCGATCCGCAAGGCCGCCGACACCGTGGACCCGCCGCTGAGGGTTATCGCTGCCGACTCGCCCCACAACACGCAGTGGAAGCTGTTTGCCGCCGATATGGAAGACGCTATCGACGCGATCAGCACCCACTACATGGACCCGATGGCCGGGCATGCATTCGCGTTGGCCAATTACTACGGTAAGGATGTGTGGGAGACCGAAACGTGGCTGGCGTGGCGCGGTGATAACAACTCGATCCGCCACGCATTGGGTTACCTCGCCCTCGGCGGTGATCGGATCAGCCTGTGGCATCCGGCTATGCTGTTTACCAACAAGGGTTACCCGACGACCTCGGTGGTCTGGGCCGCGGCCATGCGCCACCTGCTTCGCGATACCGACTTCAGCCAGGTCCTTCATCCCGAACGTCCGCCGTTCGTGCTGCTGTTTGAGGGGCGCGATACCGATCGGCACGTCGCGGTTGTGGTGACCAACGTCGCTTCCCGGGCTAAGAACCCGCGCGAGATGTTCCGCTACCAGTTCCGCAACGACCAGTTGCAGATGCGGTTACCCGCGGACCAGCGCCTGGAATTCTACGACGTGCAGGCCAATACGATGCAGCCGGACCGATCCGACGATCATCTGAACATCCCCGTCAATGCCACTCCGCGCTACGTCGAGTTCCGGGGGCCGGTTGAGGAGTTCAGGGACCTGCTGACCGGCGCAGACTATCAGGACCTGACACCCGTGGAAATCGTCGTGCCCGGCGACCTGACCACGTCGTTGTCGCAGGACCCGCAGCTTGCCATCGAACTGCGTAACGCCTATGACGAGCCGATCGAGGGCGAGGTTGTCGTGCAGGCAGATGCCCTCAAGCTGGGCGATTCGTCTCAACAGTTTACGCTGGAGCCCGTCGAGCGCCGCACCTTCCATTTTCCCGTCACCGGCGCGACTACAGCTGCCAACAGGTACCCGATCCGCGTCCGCGTTCGGACTGATCACGGCAATACCGAGCACGAGGAGACGATCCATCAGGCACTCATCGTGCAGGGCAGCCCAACCATCGATGGCAACATCGACGAATGGGGCCAGTTCGGTGCCGTGCCCGTGCTTCTGTCGGCCGATCAGGCCCAGCTTGGCGCGAGCCTGACCGAACAGGCGTGGTTCCCCTGGAAGGATTTGGCCACCGATACGCAGGAGTTCACCGCGCAGGTTGCCTTCGCGGCCGATGAGGAGAATCTGTACCTGATGGCCCGGGTGCGTGATGGCTCGCGCAATCAGCCGCCTTCCATGCTCACCGATGAGCAACTGCATGAGTTCCAGGAGGGTGCCGAGCACATCTACGTCAAGGCTGGCCCGATCCCCGGCGCCAGCGGGGACATGTTGCTGTGGAACCTCGGCCACGAGAACCAGCACAATCCGAAATACGAGGTCCATCCCCCGGACCATCCGCTCCATCGGATGGGCTCGCTGTTGCGACATCAATTCCAGTACATGATCTACCCGACCGGCGATGGCGAGGCCGAGATTATGCGCGTTCGCAAGCCCGGTTTCTACTACATTCATCCGCTGCCCATCGACTATGTCTGGCTCAAGGATAACGCCACCGTCGAGGGCGCCAGGGTGGTGGTCAACCGTCGTGAGGCCGGCTACACCTACGAGGTCGCCATTCCGTGGCGTGAGCTGGAAGGCGTGCCGCATGCCCCCGGTGATCGGGTGCGGATGAACTTCGCCGTGCAGGACAAAGGCTCGGGCAATCGGCTGACCTGGTCGGCCGGCCGCGGACTTTCCACTAAAAGCAAGATCGCCTTTGAGCCTACCTGGACCAGCGACTGGACCAACGAAACCTGGTGGGGCTTTGTCACGCCACCGGCCAAATGAGCTTTCACACCCCGCGCCGAGTCGTCGATCGCATCGGATTCACTGAGAAAGGAAACGCACATGACCTGTCGAACGCGAATTCTGATGACAGCCACGGCATGGCTTGCTCTTATGGCCGGCGCGGTTATTGCCGGCCAGGACGAACAGGCCGGCGGCATCCCGGTGCGATTCTCGCTGGACGAACCGGGCTACGTTACCCTCGTGGTTGAACACAAGAACGGTGAGCGCGTCAGGAACCTGATCAATAATACCCACTTCGAGGCGGGTGACCACACCCTCTGGTGGGACGGATACGACGTGGGAAAGAAAAAGGGGAAGAAATACACCTTCGATGTGATTCGGCATCTGGTTGAGCCCGGGACCTACAGGGTGCGCGGTATTGTGCATGGCGAGATGGGCCTGAATTACATCGCGTCGGCCCAGGCGCCGGGCAGCCCACCCTGGTTCACCGCGGATCGTTCGGGGGGCTGGCTGGCTGATCACACTCCGCCCTCGGGCATGTTGTTCCTGCCCGACGGTTCGCCCCACGGCGACCAGCCGCAAATGATGGTATCGGCGCCCACCGGTGAGGCCGGGCACAGCGTGATTTGGCTGGACATGAAAGGTACGAAATTGTGGGGCGGGAAGATCCGCGGATGGAAGTCGGGCAAACTCAATGCGCACGATACCGGCGAAGAGGCATCAAGCCGGCATTATGCGTATTCGCTGGTGGACAAGATGCTGTACGGTTTGCGGCGGGGCGCTGACGAGCCGCGCAACATGTACGACGAGCTGATGCAGCTTGACGCCCCCGAGGTGCCCGAAGGTGCGCAGGAATGGAACTGGCTGGAAGTCAGCGCTCGTCAGGACATGGCAGTGCACAACCGCTCGCTGGTTATCAGTTTCGCACGGGCGAATCGACTGGTCGTGGTGAAACTGCCCGATGACGGTTGTAAAACCGAGGTGGTGGCGACGATTAAGCTGGATGATCCGCGCGGGCTGGCATTCGACCGGCGCGGTCGCCTGTACTGTGTTAGCGGCAAGCGTGTGTTGCGATATGACGATGCCCGGCTGGTCGAGGGTGAGCTGGGCCAGCCGCGCGTGGTGATTGGACCGGGCGAGCTGGCCGATCCGGGACGACTGATCGTCGAGCCCGACAATCGGCTATACGTGGCCGACCTCGGGGAGTGTCACCAGGTGCGCGTGTACGACGCGGCGGGTCAGCTTTCCCACGCCATCGGCAAGCCAGGTGGACCCCAGTATGGGTTGTACGACGAGACCCGTATGGCCCGTCCCGCCGGCATGGCCGTCGACGACCGCGGGCGGCTGTGGGTGGCTGAGCTGGACTACGGCCCCAAACGCATCAGCCGATGGGATGCACGGACCGGAGCGTTCGACCGTGCATGGTATGGTCCACCCAAGTATGGCGGCGGCGGCCAGCCCGATCCGCGCAACCCGGCGCGACACTTCTACTCCAGCGGGATTCAAGGCATCGAATTCATCATCGACCTGGAAAACGACACCTCCAGACCACGCTCGATCTACTGGCGAAAGGGCCACAGCGCAGGGCGGTGCCCCGGCACGAGCGTCTACAGGGACGGACGCCATTACATGGTGAACACCTTTTGCGGGGCAAGCTACTTCACCAAATCCAGCGGTGACGTGTACCTGTACGACGAGTCGCGGGGTGTGGCGGAGCGTGTGGCCCATGTCGGCCGACCGCCGGGCAAAGAAGATCTGCCGGACAAATACCTCGGCGTTAAGATGGACGATCACCCCGAACTTAAAGCCAAGATTGTACGGGAAGCCTACCAGGGCCACAAAAAGAGCCGTTTCCTCATCTGGTCCGACCTTAACCGTGACGGGAAGCCTTCGGTCGACGAGGTGCAGGCGACTAACTTCGGCATGAAACCGGTGCGACGCGACTTCGGAGGGGTAACCTTCGCTCGTGACCTGTCCATCACCACGACCAAGGACGTGCACATCGCCGCGCCGACCTTCAATGACCACGGCGTGCCGGTATGGAAGCTTGATGAATGGACCAGCTTCGCCGGCGGCCACGGCGAGTTTCTTTCTGATGTAATCAACGCTAACGATGGCATGTTCATCTACACCATGGGCGGGTACAGCTCGGCACGGGTAACCCGCGGGTTCCGCAGCGGCGAGCTGGTCTGGAAGATTAACGGTTGGGGTGGGCCGGGTCGGCCGGATCCGATCGCAAAACAGCCGGGCGACCTGATCAACGCTCAGCGGAACATCGGTTTTCCGTTTACGCCGACCGCCGGGGAAGCCGGTCAGTGCTTCATTCTGAACGGCAATCACGGTTCGCTGTACATGCTCACGACTGACGGACTGTTCGTGACCGACCTCGGTGGTGATCAGCGGACGCATCCGGTTCTCAGTTATCCCGAGGCCGAGCCGGGCATGATGGTGCGGAACGTGTCGTTCAAGGGCGAGCACTTCTGGCCGGCGGTCGTGCAGATGGCCGATGGCTCGGTGCGTGTGCGTGCTGGCAAGGAAAGCGACAGCCTCTTTGAACTGGCCGGGGCCGAGACTATCCGCCGCATCGGGCCCTGGGCGGTCCAGGTCAAACCCGACCAACTCGCCGGTATGCCCGCGATGAAGATCATTCCCGGCGGACTCCGCAAAATCGAAAAAACCGGCGAAATCCAGCTGGTCGACAGCGCCCCGAAACTCGACGGGCAACTCGATGAATGGTCCGATGCCGCATGGATGACCATCGACGCTCAGCTGGACGTTCATGCTGCGGTGCGCGTGCATGAGGGCATGCTCTATGCCGCATGGCGGACCGATGATCCAAAGCTGCTGGCCAACGACGCCGGCGACGGCTGGCCTTATGCGTTTGCCACCGGCGGCGGGCTCGATCTGATGCTCCGCACGCGAGCCGACAGCAACGAAAACAAACCCATCGAAGGCGATGTACGGTTGTTCGTCACGCGGCTGAACGATCCGGTCACCGGGTCCGTGCTTGCCGTGCGCTATCAGCAGGTCGGCGGCGAAGGCCGGTCGATTCAATACACCTCACCGGTTGGCCAGGTGCAGTTCGACAGCGTCCGAGACATCAGTACGCAGGTGCGCCTCGCCCAGCACAACGGCACCTATGAGCTGGCCGTACCATTGGACGTGCTCGGACTGGATGGCGTGAAACCAGGTCTGATCACGCGTGGAGACGTGGGCGTGCTGATCGGCGACGGCAGCGAGACGCGCCGCCGGGTCTACTGGCACAACCGATCAGCCCAGATGACCAGCGACATACCCAGCGAAGCCAGACTCGTCCCCGCCGAATGGGGCAGATGGATGCTGGTGGAGGCTGGCAAGCCGGGCAGCCGAGCGGCGACGGAGAGAGCCCCGGGGGTTCTGTTTGATGAGAAAACGGATCGGCTGTGGTCAGAGAAGGAAATATCGCTGCTGGAACCGGAGGGTGGGGCGTTTTCCGGCCGCCGGGCTGCTGCGGTCAGTGGTCTGGTATCGGCGCGGCCCGGTCGGTGGCCCTATCCGATCCGGCAGAATCCGGGGGAGGGGCAATACAGGTATTTGAAGTTTGCCTGGAAGCCGCAGAATCCGGGAAAAATACGTCTGAAAGTGATGGTGCAGGGCAGTGAGGTGCTAAACGCTGAGCACATGGTAAGCGCGGAAGGGCTGCTAAAGGAGAAGGAGGACGGTGAAGAGCCGGGAGAAGAGATTCTGGGGGAGCTCCAGATGGAGACTGGCACAAAAGAGGGAGGCACCGGTGAGGCCGAGGGCTGGCGCGTGGAACGAATAGATCTATGGAAGACCTGGGAACAACCTCGGCCGGTGACGTCGGTGATGTTTCGCATCAATGGCGGACAGATCTTGCTCGATGACCTGCGGCTGAGTCGCGAGAGGAAATGACTTCCGCTCGGCGTGGTTCCGATAGCCGTTAATGCCGGGTAATAAATTTCCGGGAATCTGGAGGATGACCCATCTCGAAAGGCTGCGGGAAAGAAAGTAAAGGAAAGGAACCGGACGATGGAAGGGCAAGAATTTGAGCTGCAGAACGCTTCGCAGACGATGAGCTTTCGGGTTAATGAAACGGGTATCTTCTGCCAAATATCGACGGACTCCGGAGATTCTGTGTCCGGACAGCTTGTGGCACAACATATGTTTTACGTCGATGAGCGAAACAACATGGATCCGTTCGCACTCGATGACAGGCTGACCTATGAAAGTGAGCATCTACGCGACCCACTGGTCTTTTTTCAGGATGGTTCCCGGGTTGAGGTGATGCAGGACGGAGCGGGTGACAGTCAGTGTGCGATCTTTCGGGAAGAGCAGGGGGGCTGGACTGCCACGGTGGCTTTTGAATCCAGTGGTGAGGATCCTTATTTTTCTGCCGATCTTCGGTTTACGAATACGGTGCCCGCCCGATTTGGACACGAGGTTTCTCCAAATATCCCGGAATGGGCCAAAGAGCTGCGGCCTGTTACGTTTCCCAAACGCGTCGCACCTATCGGCGATGACCTCTGGAAAGATTATTTTGAGTGGGCTCACGAGATGGGGTTTAATGCCGCCATTGGATTTGGCTGGATGTGGAAGCGTTATCAGGATGTTATCTGTGCTATCGCTCCGGAAAACGAGACTCTTGCTTTGGATTCGGAACACGGAGCGACGGAAAAATCGGTTCGGCGCCACAATGAAATGTTGCATGAACTGGGAATGAAAAGCATCGTCTGGACACCGACGACGGGAGCATCCTCATATGCTCCAATTTGTGAGGAGCACCCGGAATGGTTTGTTCGGGACGAGGACGGGAAGCTTCGCAGCTCCTGGCGTGATGAAAATGGCGATCCGTGGCTCGTCGATAGTAATCCGTTTTCGGAAGGCTATCATCGCTACTGGCGTGACCTTATCTTCCAGATTGCGGACTGGGGATTCGACGGGGTTTTCTTGGACGGGGTAATTGCGCGTCCCTCTGACGCTTTCAGCCGTCCTTATCCCGGCCGCGTTCACGACGGGATGTACAGTGCGATACGCCGCCTGCGACGTGAGCTGGACGAAGCCGGGCTTCAGGACTTTTTGATCAAACCGGAATCGGGCGACGTGATGCTGGCAGACTCGGTCTACTGGATGAACATGCCGAGACTGAATCCGGAGCACCCTCTGGCGCCCAGCAGAGATATGCCGGAGGCGCTGCGCGATTCCCCGCGTTATTTCCTTGATCCGGAATGTCCGACAATCGAGAAATCGCAAATCAGCGAGCATCTGGAGCTGATCGGCCGCTCCTGGCCCGAAGGGATGCCCGGCAACTGGGGCGTTGGTTATGAAAGTGCCGGGGAGCTGACAGAGTATGATTTCGCGAAGTTGGAGTTGCGTTGCACGTTCGGTTCCGTGGTTGGTATCGGTCTTCTCAAAGCCCGTGAAGATCCGAACTTTGAGCATTTCGCACCGGAAACCAATGGAGAGCTTCCCGCCGCGAAAGCGGAACTTAACCGAAAGTTTTTCAAGCGACTGAAAGAGCTGAGTGTTCTACGGGCAAAACATCCCGCTTTGAGCCGGGGGCGCCGAGATTTTGACACGATACGTTCCGACAACGGTGCGGTGCCGGCTTTTGTGAGAAGCGATGGTAATGAGGATTTTTTGATCGTGGCGAATTTAAGCGGCGAAACACTCGAAATTACGCTTCAGCTGATGGATGAGGAGCCCCAGCCTCCGTTTAGTGAGCAAGGAATTCAGGTTAGAAATCCGCTTTCAGGTGCAGAACAAACATTTAAGAAAGATTCATTGCGGGAGGGAATGTCCCTGGAGCTTGAAGAGAACGAGGTCAAAATATGGCAAGTCACAGCATCTGGGCAAAAGCGATAATCAGTACTTTCGCGAACAATTGAAATAAGAAGGATAGTTTTATGATGAAACAAAGATCCTTGAAAGGTAAGTTTTTGTTAGTGAAAAGCTTCTGCGTGCTTTTGGGGCTTTTTACGGTTTTGTTTAGCCAGTCAGCGAATGCTGCCAGGCATCCTCACCTCCAGCCGGTAGGAGTCGAATGCGAAGCTATGGAGGTGCAGGCCCCCGGCCCCGGGACCTACTACCTGGAGATGGACGCTGCTGTTCCACCGAACCTCGGCACCAGAGCTATACGTTATAGTGTATGGATCGGTGACCGGCAGGTCATCGAGCAGATGGGACGAGGATCGTGGAATACAAATTACGTCCCCTACTGGACGATTGAGCGTCGTGGGTCGGGCAAAGGCCTTTTGCAATATGCCATGCCTTTGAAAGTCGAAAAAGGGTCGCGGGTGCTGGTCTTCGTGCCGAAAAAAGGAGGGCAAGCGTTCACCAACAACGCCCGTCCTACCGTGGTTCCAAAATGGGAAGGAAAAGTCTCGGAGGTACGGCTCCGGCCGGCTCTGAAAGGTCTTTCCGCGTCGTTCACGAGCGGGTTGGCCCATAAAGTCCACTTTGCCGGTTCCAGCCCGCAAGCTAATGTCCGCATCAAAGGCCCGGCGGGTAAGAAGCTAAAAGGGAAACTCGTGCTGCAACATCTCCGTCTGGCCGACAGCCTGGGGGGAAATAACTGGAATGCAGATACGCGTCTGACCGAAGTGAAACGAATTCGAGAAATTCCCGTTGATGCGGAGCTTTCTGCAAAAGGTGTCGCTCAACTAAAAGTCGCTGTGCCGGATAAATTGAACCGTACTGTTGGAATCACTTTGATTTTAGAGGAAGGCAAGAAGCTCTGGGTCAAATATCTGGGTTCGCTGGTGATTGTTCCCAAACGGGACATGGAATCCTACAACGAGGACGGCCGGTTTCTCTCCTCTTTCCACCTTCAGATACGCAAAGGGAAATACTTCGCTTTGCATTCGAAACTGGCCGGTGATGTGGTCGTTAACGCACTGAAGCGAATGGGCATCGACTGGGTTCGGCATGCCTGCTTTTGGGGCACCTGGGAGCCGAAACCGGACAAGGTCGATTGGAGTGAGGCGGATATGCTCTATGATGCTTTCCGGGAAAACCGAATCTGTGTCATGCACGCTGTGGGACCGGTCCCTCAGTGGGCTCGCGGGGCCGGATGGAATAACGGATTGGATACGAAAGGTCTGAAGAAGTCCAACTTCAAGGGGCGGACGATTTACACGGATTATTCTCCCCGGAAGGAAATGCTCCCCGGGTTCGGAAAAGCCCACAGGAAGTTCTACGAGCGATATAAAGACGTCATCCGGGCTTCGAATGTCTGGAATGAGCCCTGGGAAGGAATGGGCATAACAGGCTGGAAATCAACAGGAGAACATTACCGGAATATTATCCGTGAGATAAAGGATGCGGTCAATGCCGCTGATCCGAGCATCCGGGTCATTGCTGCTGATTCGCCACATAATACCAACTGGAAACTGTTCGCCGCGGGAATGGAGGACGTTATTGATGCGATTTCGACGCATTACACGCCTCCGAGCGTCGGATATTCGTTTTCTCTGGCGAATGTTTATGATAAAGAGGTATGGGAGACGGAGAGCTGGCTTGCCTGGAAAGGGGATGCTGCCTCCGTACGTCATGCCCTTTATTATTTTGCCGTGGGCGGGGACAAAGTCAGCCTCTACAACCAGCAGATGTTCTTCGACCATCACCAAAATCCGACCCCTACCGTCACGTGGACAGCTACTATGCGAGAGATGCTGGAGGACCTGAAGTTTGAGAAAGTAGTTCATCCCGGCCGTCCCCCGTACGTGTTGCTTTTTGTGGGTGAAAATCGGCACGTGGCGGCTGTTACCTCTTCGCTCTCGACCGGTAAGATACCGGAGAACGCTAATTTCCGAAGCCAGTTTATTGGTGAGGAATGCACAATGCGGATCGAAGGTGGGGGAGACTACACGTTGTATGATATGCTCGGAAATCCAATTGAGAAGAAGAGTGGGGAGGAGCTTGCTGTAACGGTGAGTCCGGAGCCACGGTATATCGAATTCCGCGGGGACGCGGAAGAATTCGAGGAGCGTCTGGCGAATGCGGAATATGAAGGGCTGCGCCCGGTGGAGATATTCATCCACGATATTACCGGACGGCTGTCCAACGGGCCGTCACTCCCCGTTGAGCTGCACAATGCGTACGGTGTGCCGATATCCGGGAAGATCCGGGTGAGGGCGAAAGGGTTGCAACTGCCCGAGAAGTCCAGAAAATTCCAACTGAAGGCCGCGGGGAGCAACACGGTCAATTTCTCCGTCACCGGAAAAACCACTGATGCTAACCAGTTCCCGGTCGTCGTTGAAGTTGAGACCGACCGAGGCTCAGCCCGGGCTGAAGATAAAGTTCATGTCAGCGTCGTCGCTGAAGGCTCTCCCACGGTGGATGGGAACATCTCGGAGTGGAAACGATTCGGGGCAATCCCGGTGGTTATGAGCGGCACCAGCACTGCTTCTCTGCAGCAGCAGGCGTGGTTCCCGTGGAAAAAGCTGGCCGAGAGCGAGGGGAAGTTTACCGCCCAGTTTGCGTTTGCCAGTGACGCGCAGAATCTGTACATGATGGCGCGGGTGAAGGATACATCACAGAACATATTGCCGAGTCTGTTAAACGGTAAGAACCTGCATAATTTGCAGAATCCTCCTTATGATTACACGTACGTTCATGCGGGGCCCACGCCGGGAGCAGGCGGAGATCACATTCAGCTCGCACTGGCTGGTGCCGACGACCGACCGTTCAAACCGAAATATGAACTCTATCCTCCGGGACATCCGCTTTATCGATTTGGTGCATTCTTGAATTCGGAGTACCTTTACATGATTTACCCGACGGAGGGGGGAGATGCGGAAATTATGAGGATGCGGACCCCGGATTTTTATTATCTGCATCCGTTGCCTATCGATTACGAATGGATGGGCAAACATTGCCGGGTGGCGGGCGCTCGGGTATCGGTCCGGCGCCTGGAGGCGGGTTACGTCTATGAAGTTGCCATTCCCTGGGAAGAACTCAGCGCCCTCTCGCACGGCCCCGGCGACCGCCTCAGGATGAACGTGGCCGTCCAGAATAAGGGGAGGGGTAATCGACTTACCTAGTCGGCTGACCGCTCAGGCGCCCGGATGAACGGTCTTGATTTCGAGCCCGGCTGGGGTTCTCACTGGAGCAATGATACCTGGTGGGGTTTCGAGAAGGAGTAATGGATAGTTTGTCGTGATTTTTGAAGGGAGACGAGATTGCTTTTTCCGTTTCGACGGAAACGCAATGGTCGGGAAAGGCCCCTGCCTCATTGCGAGGGACCTCGAAAAACGGGGTCCCGAAGCAATCTCGGTATTTTTGCTTGTAAAATAGACGAGAGGTATAATCGAAAGTGGCGATAATATCTAAAGGGAGGCAAAGAGCATGAATAGGGCACGGGAAATCAATAGCAGAGGCTTTACTTTAATAGAACTTCTGGTTGTCATCGCCATCATTGCCATCCTGGCGGCGATGTTGATGCCAGCTCTGGAGAGCGCGAGAGATGCTGCCCGGACCGCGGCCTGTTTGGGGAATTTAAAACAACAGGGTTTTGCCACGCAGATGTATGCGAACGATAATGACGGTTTTCTTATTTATGCTCTGGGATTCGGCCAAATCACTTTCGACGATTTGCTCCACAACTATCTCGGCCCGGATTTAACTCTTGCCGAGATGGAAGCGAGTAAGGTTCCGACGGACAAAGGAGCTGATGTTTTCATTTGTCCTGCTGACAAATGGGCGGACCAGAAGCGCGATGCCAGCTACTCGGCCAATGTCCGGATGTGCGGTCGGGCGTACAGTGAAACAAAAATAAATCAAAAAGGTTGGCCCTGTCCCGAATGGGCCGATATTGTCGTCCGTCCGGTCCCTCCCTGTGCGAGTATGGATGGCTATGTCGGTCACGGGCATCAGGCCAGAATGGGACAGATTCCCGGAGCGTCAAGGAGTTTTATCATATCCGACAATCCGTCGGCCCACGGGAATCACGTGCAGGGCGCCTGGGGCCGGTCGTCTCTACGTGCCGTGTGGTGGTCTGGAGCCTGGGATTATATGGAACAACTTGATGTGGCATCGACTGATAGCTCGCCCAACTGGCTCGGTCTGACTCTCCATTCGGGACGTTTCAATTATCTGTTCACGGATGGCCATGTCGGAACTCTGGATCCGGACGATACAATAGGGACGGGAACTCAAAAAGCGCCTCTGGGGACGTGGACGATGGAGACGAATGACTGACGGGATTGGGGAGCAGGGACCACGGGGAACACTCCGGGGGCTTTTGATCGGCCGCCTGATGCTGTATGCTGGAAGTCGTTGGGGGAAATCAGCTTGCGATTTGAATGGGAAGGGTTCAGCAATGACAAATCAGCTCGGGAAACTTCTGCTGATTGCTGGCGGGGTGTTGATGCTGCTGGGGGTGGTGTTTTTGCTCGGTCCAAAAATCCCGTTTATCGGACGTTTGCCCGGGGATATTCGGATCAAAGGGGATGGGTGGTCCTTTTATTTTCCGATCATCACCTGCATCGTATTGAGCGTTATCCTGACGCTTTTGCTCAATGTCGTGATTCGCCTGGTGGGGAAGTGAGGCCCTTTTATTCTTTGGGAGGAGTTTCCTCGGCTTCTCCCTCTTCGCCGCGGGCGACATCAAACCTTTCGCGAACTCGAGCGCTGCGTCCCTGTCTTTCCCTCAGATAGTTAAGTTTTGCCCGGCGTGCTTTTCCTTTTCGTTCGACGCTGATATGGTCGATGCTGGGGCAGTGGAGGGGGAAAATTCGTTCGACACCTTCTCCCTGGACGATACGACGGACGGTGAAGGTCTCTTCAATGCCTCCGCCTTTGCGGCATATGCAGATCCCGGTGAAGTTCTGGACTCGTTCGGTTTCGCCTTCCTCGATTGTGACTCCCACTTCGACGGTATCCCCAACGCTGAACTGGGGGATATCATCGCGCAACTGTTCCTCTCCGATGGATCGCAGGAGATCTTGCCCCTTGACTTGTTCGGTTTCCTGTTGGTTATTCTGTTCGTTCATCATCTTGCTCCGTCTCAGAATTTTTCAGCAGGTCAGCGCGGCGTTTTTTGGTTCGGCGCAGGGCCTGCTGTCTTCTCCATTGTGCGATTTTCTGATGGTTTCCGCTCTGCAGCACATCCGGCACTTCCATACCGCGGAATTCTGCGGGTCGGGTGTACTGCGGATATTCGAGCAGATTTTCCGTAAAACTCTCTTCGTCGGTCGAGTCATCGTGTCCGAGAACGCCGGGCACGAGCCGAACAACGGTATCGATCACGACCATGGCGGCGACTTCGCCACCTGTGAGGACATAATCGCCGATGGAGACTTCTTCCACCGGCAGTCCTCGTCGTATTCTCTCGTCAAATCCTTCGTATCGGCCGCACAGCAGTATGAGTCGTTTGTCACGCGCGAACTCATCGGCCATCGACTGGTTAAAGGTCTTGCCCTGAGGTGTGAGCAGAATCAATCGTCCTGGAGTGGCGGACATATCTCGAACCGCTTCACAGGCTCGGAAGACGGGTTCGCATCGTAGAACCATGCCGGGGCCGCCGCCGTAAGGGCGTTCGTCGACTTTTTTATGTTTATCACGAGAGTAATCTCTTATGTCGTGCAACTCATATTCGACGAGATTATTCTCACGGGCGATACCGAGGATGCTGGTTTGCAGCAGTGGCTTGAATACCTCCGGGAACAACGAGAGGACATCAATTCGCAGCCGTTCCGGTGTATTCTCCATCGCAATCGGCCTCCGGTATCCAGATAGCGGACTTGGCCGTCAGAGTTCCATCCCGGCTTCTTCCAACAATTTGCCAACGGTCTCTGTCGGTTGTGCACCTTTACTGAGCCAGTATTCGGCCCGTTCGGTATCGACCTGCAGCCTTTCCTCGCCTTCTTCGATGGTCGGATTGAAGTAGCCGAGATACTCCACGGCGTCGCCGTCGCGGCGCGTCTTTTTCTCGAAGACGCCAATTCGCCACCGGGGCACATGTTTTCGACCAGTTCTTGTCAATCTGATTCGTACCATTATTACGTTTCCATCACCTTTTCAGAAGGGTAAGATGCAGTCAAATCCTGTTTTATTTTTGTTTTTTTTGTTGTTTTTTGAGTTTTTTGGCCAATCCTTTTGGCATCGGGCCGCCGGCACCGGTGAGCTGGTCGGGTAGTGCGTCGGCCAATTTGTCAACGTCCCCTCCGCGACTCATCTTTCGCATAACTTTCTTCATCTGCTTGAATTGTTTGAGCAGCTGGTTGACTTCTCGCGGGTCGGTGCCACTTCCGTTCGCGATCCGGTTGCGTCGGCTGGCGTTTATCAATCGGGGTTGATGTCGTTCCCGGTCCGTCATGGAGTTGATAATAGCCTCGATCCGGTCGATTTGTGACTCGTCAAAATCGAGTCCATCGAGTTTGTTGCCGATGAAGGGGAGGTAGCCGAGGATATCCCGCAGGGGGCCCATCTTTCGGATCATGTGCAGTTGTTTGCGGAAATCTTCGAGGTCGAACTGGGCCTTGCGAAGTTTTTCCTCCAGGGCTTCCATGTCTTCCTGTTCGATGGCCTCTTCGGCCTTTTCCACGAGGCTGACCACATCGCCCATACCCAGGATACGGTCGGCCATACGATCGGGATGGAACGGTTCGAGTTTATCCATCTTTTCCCCGACTCCGGCGAATTTGATCGGTTTGCCGGTTACGGCTTTGATGGATAGGGCGGCACCGCCGCGCGCGTCTCCGTCGAGGTTCGTCAATATGACGGAATCGAATTCTATTTGTTCGTTGAATTCCTTGGCGCTAACCACCGCATCCTGGCCTGCGCGGGCATCAGCGACGAGAAATATATGATCGGGTTTAACCCTGTTTCTGATTTCTTTGAGTTCCCCCATCATTTGTTCATCGATGTGAAGTCGGCCGCCAGTGTCAAGAATGAGAGGGTTGCGGTGTTTCTTCGCAGCTTGCATCCGGCCTTTCATGGTTACGGTCAGGGAGTCAGCATTCCGATCGCTGACCACAGGCACGTCAAGCTGTTCTCCGAGCACTTCCAACTGGTCGATAGCGGCGGGCCGCCGGACGTCTGCGGCGCAGAGCATAGGAGCTGCATCATAGTTCTCTTTAATATGCAGAGCCAGCTTGCCACAGGTAGTGGTTTTTCCCGCTCCCTGCAATCCTGCGAGCATTATAATAGTGGGGCCGTCGCCCCCGAGAGATATCTCGTGGTTAACCGGCCCCATGAGAGCTTCCAGTTCATCGTGGACGATTTTAATGATTTGTTGGGCGGGATCGACACCACGGATTACCTCTTCACCAAGGGCTTTTTCTATTACGGTGTCGGTGAACTGTTTAACGACTTGATAATGCACATCGGCTTCCAGAAGGGCCAGGCGTACATCGCGCAGGCCTTCCCGAATGTTTTTTTCGGTAAGCTTCGGCGTCCCCCGAATTTTCTGGACGAAGCCCTCGAGAGTATTTGAAAGCGTTTCGAACAAAGTATAGAAGCCCTTCCGTAGTGGTCAACCGATAATAGATACCGGACACACTTCCAACATTAATCCTGCGCAATTGAAGGTGATGCCCCGATAGGGACGGATTGAAGTTCAGACTAAATGCCCGTCAGTATGCACAAAATACAGGACATGTGTCATCTTAATTATATATGACTTGCCGTGGTTTGCAAGCGAAACCGCTGGTTGAACGCTTTCCGAGTGCCAATTGTTGAAAATCAGCATAAGGATATTTGCCCCCGCTATTCTGTGATCCAATGGAAGGGTGAAAACAAGCGGTTTATCCGATATACTTCCCATTTTCGCACACCTTTTTCACGCGTAACATTTCTCCAACCCGGGGCTAAAGATGGAACAAATAGCAGACATTTCCGAATGGACACTTGCCAATCAGAGTGAAAGGGAAGTTCCCAACGAAGCAGATGCAAGCCGGCGTGACGGGGTTCTCGCCGCAGAGATGAAGATCCAACACGGGGGAGTTTTTGGGTGGGAATCTCCTGTCTTTAACCCGGATCAAGGCGCCTATTACCGGTTCGATTTCCGCGCACATGCCAGCGTGTCAGGACACTGGGAAGCTCAGTTCTATCGGGCCGGACGTCCGGACGATTTTCACACATCCGGCATTCCTCGGACCGATGGCAAATGGGCTGAAATGAGGTTTTACTTCCGGGCAAAATATGGAAAAAAACGCGCTCGTATTTTGCTGTGGCCGGGCGGTATCGGCGAAATACAATTCAGTGATCCATCCCTCGTGCGTGCATCGGATGATGACGCGTGGCAATGGTTTCGAAAGTTTGTGAAAAAAGCCCCCCCGCTCAATTACCGGGATGAGAAGCCAGGAGAATTGCTACCGAATACAGTTGAAGCGCTGCGGCAGGCAGAGGAGGCCGATCCAGTCAATATCGCTCTTTTCGGCGACAGCTTGAGTTTTGATGTTGGAAATACACCGCTGGATCTGGCCCTCGAGCGATTGTACCCCGGCTCCGAAGTCCGAATCCATACCTGCGGATTGGGAGGATCGGGCTGGGCACGATTGGCCGTCGATCAGGTCCTCGAGGAAAGATTACTGACCGTCGATCCGGACCTTGTCATACTTTTTTCTGTAAGTAATGGTGTTGAGGAGCTGGCTCCGAATCTTGAACATATTGTCGATGCCGTGAGAGATGGCTGCAATGCTGAGTCGCTTCTGGTGACAAATCACCGGCTTACGAACCGTAGGACCAAGGAGAAGTGGGGTACGCGTCTTGACGATACAGCGGAGCAGACGCAACTTGTCGGACGGGAAAAAGGTTGCGAAGTGGCTGATTTGCGGCAAATGTTGGCGGAATACCTTGCTGCGAATAAGGCACCGACTGATGAACTGAAATGGTTTCTCCGTGACGAAACACACTTCAATGAAACGGGCAGAGCCGTGGTGATGCAGCTGCTCTTGCAACACCTCGCGCCGGACAGATGGCAGGATGTGGGAAATGTCTGAAAGGTCCGGGAAAAATGCATCCTTCGATGGTTCCTCCTTTTTTGCCCGTTGACTTCTGATGAGGGCGATGCCGAATCTTCTTGGCATATGGCAGTTTTGGGATGAGCGAGGGAAATGCCGTTTTTTCCTCCGTCGCCTGTAAATTTGGGTGGCCGGGAGTTTCAATTTCGGACAACAAACAGTACCATATCAATTGTGCCTATCTCTTTTTAGCTTTTTGCGGAGGAGTCTCGTTCGTTGAGAGCTGAATGTCCAGATTGTGGGGCGGTCTTCCGGGTTGAAGATGTTTCCGGCGGGGCTATTTGTCCCGAGTGTGGATGTCAGATTGGCTCCGAACAGATTGTTGCCACGAATAAAGGCGGCGAGGAAACAGTCAGACAAGAAACAGACAGCAGCCTCTCTTCGTCTGGAGCCACGGGAATAATAAGAATCTGCTCCGAGTGTGGCACGGTCATTCGGGTCAGTAACCGCGCAAAAGAAATGGTCTGTCCGGAGTGCGGCCGCGTTCGGGATCTTTCGGTAGAGCCGACAGAGGAGACAGATAGTCCAACCGTAGATGCTTCGGATCGGGGGGCAGCAACTGTTTCAATGCAATCCGGGCCAACAATCTATTGTCCCCATTGCGGACGCACTGTTCGAGAACCGGAGAGAGGTGGAGTATTCCGTTGCCAGTGGTGCGGGACCTCTTTCGAACCACAGGTTGGTTCGACCCGGCAACAAAATTCGACCCGTGTAGACAGAATAGAATCTTCGGAAAAAGAAACGATGGCGGCATCTTTCTCATCCGATGAGCAGGAACTGGAAGACACTGAAAGCGTTGACGGGATTGTGGATGATCCGGAGCCACAACCGGCGACTCAGCTTGCCAGGACTGTTGGCGAAGGTCAGGGTGGGGACGAAGTAACAGAGCGGAGGCCCCGGCAAGATGGTACGGTTGTGGCTCACATCCCCAAAGATGAGGCGACGGTCACGGGGACGGAGTTCCCGGCCGGCGAATCCGAGGAAACCGGCATCGTTGAATGGGTTCAACGACATCTTGGTTTGCGATATGAGATATTGCAGTTTGTCGGACGCGGCGGAATGGGAGCCGTTTTCAAGGTAAAGCAAAAAGAGCCTTCCCGTATTGTGGCATTAAAAGTGATGCGGAGCGCCGCTCTATCCTCAGAGAAAGCACGGAAGCGGTTTGAGCGAGAAGCTGCCGCAGCCGCCCGACTTCAGCATCCGGCCATCGTGCCCGTTTATGAAGTAGGAGAGGTCCGGGGACAGCCTTATTACACGATGGCTTTTGTGGACGGGAAAGACCTCCGGGAGCATGTTTTCGACAATGAATGTGATAAAAAAGAGATCGCTCATCTGATTAAAGAAGTCTGCGATGCTGTGGATTACGCGCACCGTCATGGGGTGATTCACAGAGATTTGAAACCCGGCAATATCATGATCGATGTGCATGGCCAGATCCAAATCCTGGATTTTGGATTGGCCAGAGTCGCGCGGGAAGAAGGGGAAGCGGAGAAAAGCCTGCTGACGATGTCAGGCGATGTGATCGGAACACCGCGCTATATGAGTCCCGAACAGGCCATGGGGAAACCGGATGAGATTGATGGTCGGACCGATGTATACACTCTGGGTGTCATTCTCTATGAGCTGACTGTGGGTATGCCGCCTTACAACATTGGTGGTTTGCATGGCTACCGGGCTCTGAATGTGATTCAAGAGAGCGAGCCGATTATTCCTTCACGCGTGCATCCGGTCTTTCCCATCGACCTTGAAGCCGTGATTTTGAAAGCGCTGGCCAAGAACAAGGAAGAACGATACCGTAAACCGATTGATCTGGGGGCTGACCTGGAGAGATTCATTGCCGATCGCCCGGTTTCGGCCCAGGCAGCCACGCTGTGGTACAGGTTTCAGAAATTCCTGTGGCGAAATCGTCGAAGTGCTTTGTGGGTTCTGCTGGTGACTTTTCTCTTTGGACTCACCGGTGGGATTCTTGGTGGACTTTATTTTTCCACGATGCAAAAGAAGGAAGACCTTGCTTCCCGGATGCGGGAGATGTACGGCAGCGTGGGAAAAATGATCCAGGATGTTCGCAAGCAGGTCGAAGAAGAAGACTGGGGCAAAGCATTTGCAAACGCAAGACTCGCCGAAAAAGCTTTTCCCGGCGAAGCACAGGGGCTGGTCAGTGAAGTTCAACGTGAGGCACAGCGAAAAGTGCAAACAGAACTCTCGACAATGCGGGAGTGTGTGCGTGCCCAAAAATATCGAGAAGCGGGCCGGAGAGCCGATCAAATGCTCAATCTTGCCGCTGATCTGCCTTCGGGAGAGCTGAAAGGAGGCTTGTTGAGGGCTGGGAGCGATCTGCCGGAGGTTTGCTGGCGAGAACTCCAGTCGATGTTTGCGGAGCGTCGGCTGTACACGCGTGAAGGAACCGTAAAATACCTTCAAAACTACATTCAGTACTTCGATAGCAAGCCCAGGGCTGAGGAAGCAAGAAAACAGCTTCAAGAAATTCGGCAAGCTCCCGATACTTACTTTCTCCAGAGGCGCCTGGAAGCTATCGATAGGAGACTGGAAGACCGGGAGTGGGAGAAAGCCAATGAGATCATTCAGACTTACCCGGCTGCGATTCATGATGCTGCAGGAGCGGATGAAAACCACTGGCAAAGCGAAATGGTGCAAAGGAAAATGGCGCTGGCGAGTGTAATCTGGCAGAGAACGATACCGCGCGTGAAAGTACTGCGCAGGATCGAGGGCCATACAAAATTTATCAAGTCCATCGGGTTTAATCCGTCGAGGGATCTATGTGAATTTGTCTCAGGGGGGACAGATTCGACCGTGCGTATTTGGGAGTGTGACACAGGGTGCCAGAAGAAAATATTGCCGGCGGCATCGGAAGTACGTGCCGTGAAATTTTCTCCGGAGGGAATGCTGGTCGGTGCCGGTTGCGAGGAAGGCACGCTGCATTTGTTTCTGCGGGATTCAGAATATGAGTGGCAGGTACAATCCGGACATGTGAACAGACTGCAATGCCTGGATTTCAGTGAAAATGGGGAACGGATTTTGACAGGGTCTGCCGATGCCGTTCACATCTGGCGGGTAGGTTCGGGAGGGATGACCCATTTTGCCCAGCTGGAAGGAGCACGCGCACCGGCGGTTTTTGTTCCCGAACGGGATTGGATCGTATCGGCAAAAACAACCGAGGGCAGAGAATTTTCTCTTTCAATTCGGGATTCCGGGACCGGGAAAGTGTTTTTTGAGTTCGATGTGTCGAGCCCTCCTCTTGCTCTGGCAGTCGGGGCGGAGGGGAAATTGCTGGCAGCGGGATGCAAAGATGACAACGTCCGTCTCTGGGATCTCAAGCGCAAGAAACTGCAGGCCACCCTTTCCGGACACGAAAGAAATGTGGCCGCTGTTGCGTTCACGCCTGACGCGCGTGTTCTGGCAAGCGGCGCCTGGGATGATCAGATTATACTCTGGGATGTGAGATCGCCTGAAGAACCGGTCAAGCTCCGAGCCTTGAAAGATCATGAGGGCTGGATCCATGACCTCGCTTTTTCACCGGACTCTCGCTTCCTGGTTTCTGTGGGGAACGAGCCGATTATTCGCGTTTGGGCAGTAGAGCAAGGGCGATAGAGGGATTTTTAAATGGCAAAGTTGTCACCTTCAACCGTCGATTTGACGTAAAGCTGAGGACGCCGTATAAAAGCCATAAGGCTTTTTACTAGCCTGGATTTTACGGATAATTGGGAGCTGTTGTTGCCCAATCAGGGTAGAATCTTTATGGAACACCGTTCACAACCTTCTCAGCCAAAAATCCGGGCTAAACAAAACGGCGCATAAAATCTGACCACTTCAAATCAGTGATCAGCAACGAGGCGAACGCGACGTTGAGAAACGATTGGCTTTAACTGCTTTTTCGCAAGGAAGATACAGATATATTGCTGCACAGTAGCACCGGCCGGGAACTGTGAACACTTCTTGTTGTCGTAAGTTCTTACTCCTGAACGGCATGCGCCGTTTTATATGGCCTGCATCCGTAAGATGCAGGCTAGATGGATGTCTGTTTTCGTTTGCTGACATTGAAGAAAGGAAGAACAAATGGGTACCAGGTTCAACGCGGATGAAATTTTTGAGATGGCCGAGCGAATCGAGAGAAATGGGCGACGGTTTTATCTTGCAGCAGCGGAGAATACCGACAATGAGGAACTCGAACGAATGTTCCGCGAGCTGGCCGAGATAGAATCCGAGCACGAGGAATTGTTCCACAAAAAACGGAAAGAGCTGAGCGACAAAGAGGCTCCTGACGGAGGGTATGATCCAGATTGGGACGTTCCCCGTTATCTTGATTCCCTGGCGGACACCAAAGTTTTCAAGGTGCATGAGGACGTATCGGAAGAACTCAACGGGGATGAGAGCCCCGAGGAGATCCTTCAGATGGCGATTCAGGCGGAGAAAGACTCCGTTGTTTTTTACCTGGGGATCAAAGATAGCGTCGCAGAAGCCATGGGGCAGGATAAGGTGGAGTGGCTGATAGATCAGGAGATGTCACATATCGACGAATTGAGATCTTTATTCCAAAAGTTGGTGTGAACTGCGGGCGCGAGTTGCCCGTTTGTTGGGAGTGACATTTTTGCAATTTTGCTCACGAGCGGGTAAGAAAAAATGGCTTTTGAAAATTATATACTTGCCGAGTGATGGGCCGAATTCTATAGAGCGCAGTATTGAGGGGGCTGGAATACAGGGTGTGCCGCCGATCCCCCTTATTATCCCTTTACGTTCGCCCCCACCCTGAGGCAATACAGAACTGAGTGGGTTTACGGTCCTTCCTGGGCCGAACCAGCACACGGGGCCCGCATATTCCTCGCCGATGTTGTCACGCGTGGCGAAGCGTTGAACGATATTAACCCTCATGACGGTACTGCCAATATTAGTTTGCTCGACGGACATGTGGAAAGCCGACGCGAGGTTTTTGCTGATTGGATGATGGCATGGGATAATTCCTATTGCAACGAAAAACCTCACCACGAATACGGACAGGATTGGTGGGTGCATATGACGAATCTTGTCAAGCAGTGAACGCCTTCCGGTCCCTTCAGTCACTGATGTCTCTTTCGGGTCGTGACAGACCGAAGAATAGAGATACGTGCCTTTCTTCCATGAAAGCTCGTCTCTATATCGCGTCCACCCACACTGGCGATGACCAGGCCGTCCCGCCGTCTGTCTGCCGCACCCGGACGTAGTAGGCGGTGTTTCCGGCGGGCGCTGCTTCTTCATAAGCCCCACGAAATACATCAATCTGATTGGCCTGATCGCCGCCGGCCAGCAGGTGCACGGGGCTGGTATTGCGGAAAACTTCTATCCGGTCGAGCAACCCGTCAAGAACCGCGTGAATCTCCATCCGAAGCGTTTCCCCCGGTTCCACGCTAATTTCTTCTCCCGTCAGCGCGCCGTTGAGTCTCACGTCGAGTATTATCCGAGGTCCATTTGTGGCATAGACCCGCCGTGAGAAAAACGCCTTCCAGAGGGATTCCCGCGTCAGTTCTTTCGCGTAAACCCCGACGAGACCACTGTGCGAGGAGAAAAAGCGGTCCCGGGCGGTGGTATGGCTGTCGCCGATCGCCCCTCGATGGTCGTCGCTGCCGCCGATGAAACCAAAACGCAGGCCGCGTCGGATCGCTTCTTGCGCCCTGTGTTCGTAGTTGCGATGGCACGAATGAATCTCGAAAATCGGCATACAACCGGGGCATTGTTTGGACGGGAGTACTTCCCAGTCATCATTGCCGGCAGGATCGATGCCCAGGCGGAACCGGAAGTTAGTTTCGGTGAAACTCTGGCAGCGGTATCCCGGTGAACCGTGGCTCGGATTCCCGAGATGAATCAGGATTTCGGTTCCGGCCGGGATTGTTCCCTCATCAAGAATCAGGTCAATTCCTCGATTCCATGGATGGCGTCCCCAGCCCGGATTTTCTGTGTTCACTTTAAAGGATGCTGAGGCATCGCTGTCGATAGTGATGTAATTTTCGCTTTCCGGGTCATCGGTTTGAGGATCTCCGATATCCGAAAAATGCCGGGCGGCAACGACGATACGTCCGCCGGTTTGTATTGTTTGTGCGGGCGTAACGAAAAGTTTGGCCCGGAAAAGTTGATTTGCTCTGAGCTGTTCGGGACCTTCGTATTCGAGTTTCGATTTCACTGTGTTCCCTTCTACAGATTGGAAGCGTCAAAATGGGAGGTCGCGACTTTAGTGCAGGACTTGAAGATATGCAACATGACGGACTCTTATCGGTTTTTACTGCCCACGTGCTATCTTTGTCCTGAGCAAGCGGAGAGATTCGGATCCAAAGACCTTTCTTATTATATTTTCAATCCCCGCGTCCAGGTCCCCGGACGAAGCACGCTCGGAGTTGCAGGGGAAATGCATCGCCTCGGGCTGGACCGACAGAATCGGCGGGTCGTTCGAAGTAAGCATCAGTGGCCATAGGACGCAGTCGCGGGGTTTATAATCTTCGGGTTCATGTCCATTTCGCAACGCAGCTGCGTGGAGCGAACACAGGAACTCGTTTTTCTCTCCCCGGAAGGCAAAAACGCAGAGTTCGGTTTCATCTTTTCGTATGGCAAACAGATCTGCGTTGAGTTCTTTGAAAAGGTCGGCGGATGTTCCGTTTCTTTTCAGACGAGGCGCAAACTGAGCGGCATCTTCAAGATGGTCCAGTATGCGGGAACGTTCCGCCTTGCTTATCCACGCATCGTAAAAACGGCAGCAACTCCCCGACGCGCGGCAAAGCAAAGGATCACACCGGTGCGTGATCCCGAGAACGGCGGGGAGATCGACCACATATCCTCTGATTTGGATTTCCGTTCGCTCCATCCGCTACTGGTCCTCCAGAAAGACGCCGATATCCGGTGGCGGGAAACCCGGCACGGCGGCCTGTATCTTGCCGTGATCGTCTCTCAAATTTCGTCCCACGCTGTAAACAATGGTTCCGTTGTGTCGTCTGCGTAATCGGTAAGGCTCTCCTTTGAAAGGATCAATGGGAATTTTGTCGAGATATTTCTGTTTCAAGCAGTCAAGATTGGTGATTGTTTTCTCGTTCTCGTCCCCGTACCGGCGCAGAGCAATCCCGATTCCAACGGCTCCTGTCAGAGCACGGCATGAGGTAAAGCGAACGGCAATGGCAAAATAATCCGGCAGGAAACGAATGGGATCGGGAGCAAGATGTTGAGCTATCTGGCCCCAGCCACGGGCCGTGCGCACTCTTTGTAACTCAAACTGCAGTTCTTCCATGCTGGCGAGCAAATCTCGGTTTTTGTAACGGGCGAGGGCCTCGGCTCTTTTGGCGATGCGAATACCGGCATTTAGTCGAGATGCCAGAAGCGGTTCGAGAACGGTTGCCGCCAGAAGCGGGGCCTTCCGGCGATTGAAAGGGATCCAGTTCCCGGTTCGCAGGTCTTCCCAGGACGCGGCGATAAACACCCGCTCGCACCGGAATGCTTCACGCAGAGATAGACCGGCCTGGGCGTCTGACAGGAGAGCTTGAACCGCGCCCAGTTCGTCCGCAGGGACGGCTTGCGGGGATAGGCACGGCTCCAGAGCCCGGCAGGCAAGACGGAGGTGGAGGATGCGGGCCATCTGTACGGTGAGAATTGGATCAGCGGGATGTCGAGCAAGCTTCAATGCTGTTTGTACGTTTCTGAGGGCGATATCGAACTTGCCCCGGGATGCGTTCGACATCGCGGATATACAGGCAAGTTTCACGGCCTGATTCAGCGTGTGCAGCTGAGGGAGCCGCATTTTCGAACCGGAATGGTAGTTCCACCCGAAACACAACGGCGGATAATTTCCCAGTTTTTCGAAACTTCGTAAAGGACCGTTTGCGATCTCAGCGATTTTTGCCGCGCACTCCAATTGTGCTTCTTCCCAGGAGCTCAAAAGCAAAAGATCGTCCCAGTGTTCTATCTTTTTGCCTCCGGGGGCCGATCCGGACGGCAATTCGACGGCAATTATTTTTGGTTCTATGGCATGGAGCTTTTCGGAAGCGCGGCGAAAGACCGAAAGTCCTGCGTCGTTTGAGATTGTTTTTTCCGGCCGGCAGACCAGGCAGTCCTCCCGTGTTCCAGAGAGTTGCATCTCCTGGAGCTGCGTTTTGAGGCCCCGCGTGGAATGTTGGCTGTAAAAACAGTACGTTGCGAAAGGGAGGACAACATTCGTCAGCAGAACAGCGGCGCAAAAGAGCCAGAGAACGGTTCCCATCTTCCCGGAGCCCTCTTTCATATCGCCCAATTCTCCGGTCCAGCGGGCCAGGTCAGGGCTCTGCAGGGGATTGATGATACGTCGTAGCACGATGGCCCATATGGCGAGATTGAAGATTACGAGAACACCGGCGATTTCCGGGCCGAAAGGAACTTCTTTCGAGATGAATAGCCCCAGAATCGGCAAAGGAACAACGGCAGCTGCGCTACCAAGCCACAGCCAGGGAAGCTCAACAAGCATTTTTTTCGCCCAGTTTCCTTTCCGGTACAGGCCCATTGCTGCGACGAGGAAAGCTATCCCGTAGATCCCAATGGATACAGTCGTTACGACCAGTGTCTTCAGCTGTAACTGAGTCAATGAGCCCCACTCGCGGGCCACTGTATTTTGGAACGCTGAATCGAGATAAAGGGCCCCCAGAGCGAATGCGGAAAACAGCGCGAGCCATAGCCCCAATCCTGCCGCAAGCCAGCCCCAGCGATTCAGCCTTTTCTCTCTTTGATCTCGTTCCTGATCCAGGCGATCCCGGATTATATCTATCGTAGGTGCCCTGTCTTTAGTTGTCCCTGTTTTAAGATTTTTAATTAACTCTTCTGGTGGCGGATCAGAGGTCATTACCCTTTTGGCCCGTTGGCCAAGGAGAATGGACAGTTTGGGGAGGTGGCCTGGAGGTAGGATTATTAGGAGGAGTCCGAGAATGGCGCTGGAAGCTGCAATAACCAGAACGGCTGTGAGCAAAAAGAAGTATTCCCCACTGGTCTGCAAAAAGGAGCTTATAAATATTCCCGCGAGCCCTGCGGTAAGGGCAACGGCAATGAGGGCAACCCCCTGGAATCTCACATTTCGGATAGTTTCGCGCCGAGTGCCGCCGAGTTTCCGGAGCAATTCTTTGTGTGCTCTCCGTACCTGCCCCGTTTTTGTTTGTGGGTCCCCGATAATACCGACTAGCTTTTCGGCAGGAGTCTGTTTCCCGATCTCCATTTGTGTTCCTGGCTGACGGCCGGGATGAGAGGGCACTCAGTGCAAAACAGTTTTACCGTTCGCATTCTCTGGTAGATATTGTACGAGACTTTGCACTTTTCCCACAACCTTTTGAGAGTAAAGGAATTTGCGATGTGGGTTCCTGTGGGTGCTGGTAGCCGGACATTTCCCGAAAATCGAGCTGCCTGTTCCCATCGCACCGAGCGCAAATTCCTTGAGTTTCCTTCGGAATAGTCGTCAAAGGTTGTTGCAATACGAACCTAATGTCTGGTGTCAATCATTCTTTAAGCTTGCCCCCGCTTGTCGACCGCGTATGCCGCAGACTCGAGTTCAGCTGAGCCCGCCAGCGGCGGGCGAAACTGGACTTGAGGCGGACAAATCTTGCAGAAGTGCAGGGGAGGAAGGTCCGCCAACAAGAACATTTCTCTCTTCGCAGCCGGACCGCTGACAGGCAGGATGTACGGATTTAGCCCGGCAGTACCGCTTCAGGGGTCATTAAGAGTCCATCGTAAGATGGGCGAAGCAATCTCGTCGTTTTTTTCAGTCCAACAGCGAGATTGCCCCGGCGTGCCGCTACGCGGAACGCCTCGCAATGACATGTTGACCTGAATGGGTGAGTGTAACGCACGCTAAACTCATACGGCAGGGATGGCTGTCATACTGAAGACGCCTGCCTGCGACCCTGTCGTTGTATCGAATCGGCCCGCGTTCTGAACTCCAGCCTCCGGCTGAAGTCCAGTCCGCTCGCGGGAGCGGGCCCGCTTACAAATCCTCCGGGCTTGTTCCGACGTGCTTAAGGATTCGGCCTACAATTGTGGGGTGAAAACTTTTTTCTGGCCATGCTGAGTCCCGACTGTGCCAATATTTCTGATCAACGCAAATGGCTCAGTAAGATGGCACTTTCAGCCCTCTGCAGCCCGGGCTTTTATGAGGGATCCTTTCAGGGCCGGGAACCGTCGTTACTTCGGAATCCAGTTTGCCTTCAAGCTCCGACGGGGGCTTTTTCATGAAAGCCCAACGGACCACGAAGGCCTGGGAATGGGTCAGCGCCGGAAAGACATGGGCTGAAAGCCAACCTCATACGATTGCGCACGAGTCCCAGGAGTTTCGCACGCAAATCTATTTCTGCGCCTGTTGTTCGAAACGGCGGAACTTTTCGATCAGGTCGTCGTAAACGCCGGCGGCCTCGGGGTCGGGTTCAATTTTGGAACCCGCGACCGGCTCGGTGAAACCGGCAACTACCGTGTCCCAGTGGGGATCAGCATCTTGCCCATCCAGTTGTGCCTGAGCTGCTCGTAACGCCGCACCAAGAGCAGCACTGTTGGAGACTTCGAACCGGTATACCGGGCAATTCTGCACGTCGGCCATGATCTGCAGGATGGCTTCGTTGGCGGAAGCTCCGCCGGTAGCACGAATTTCTTTCGGACGCCGTCCCATCCACGCCGAATGGATCCGCATCGACATCATCTGGGCCTCGACCACAGCGCGGCAGTTACCCTCGGCATCATCTTCGTCCAGATCGAGTCGTCGGACGCCCGGGTCGAGCACTTTAGGTACAATCTCTGGCTCAAAATAAGGCAGCATCATTTTGCCGTCGTTTCCCGGCGGCGTGTTTTTCAGTGCCTCGGAAAAACCTTCCCAATCCAGGTCATAGGTATCCCGGATATTCTCCCGCGCGAGCGACCCATTCTTAAAACAAATCAGCGTCATATAATCGCCCGTGGGGGCTCCAAACACATGGCCTTCACCCCGCGGATCTGTGTGACATTCTTCCATGAAGCCGAAATACGTATCGCTTGTGCCGAGACTTATAGCTACCATGCCCGGTTTGACCAGCCCCACACCGATCAGACTGTTGGGGTTATCTCCTGACCACACCAGGGCTTGTGCGTCCGAATTCAGCCCATATTTTTCGGCAAAATAGGGTGAGACCGTTCCAATGATAGTAGAACTGGGAGCAAGTTCCGGCAATTTGTCGGCGAGGTCGGGAGCTGTGGCCCGAACAGCGTCCTGATGCCAGGTTTTGTTCTCGATATCCATCAAGTTCATCCCCGCGCCATCGCCATGGTCGATGGGAGCGATCTGGCCGGCGAGAATCGATGCCATAAACGAGCTAACCAGTGCGATGTGTGCGGTATTCTCGTAGCCTTCAGAATCGTTTTTGTAAAACTTGCGGATCTGCGGACCGGTGAAACGCTCAAACGCGGCCGAACCCGTGGCTTCGGCCGTTTCCTGCATGCCCCCGAGGGATGCCATAATTTCTTCGCACTCCTCTTCGGTGGAAGAATCCATCCAGATCGGACTTGTCTCGCGTGAAAAAATGCCTTCAAGTTGATTCGCAAGGTCTTCATCGGGGTCCAGACCACCGATAACCTGCGAAGCGGTGGAATTCATGTAAACGGATCCGTGCTGCTGACCCGACCCGGAGACAGCGAGAATCTCCCCGAGGTCGACGCCGCTTTCTTGAAGCCGTGAAAATGCCAGATCGAGCGCTTCCACCCACATGAGAGGCGGACTGTGAACGACTTTCGGATCGTCGGCCCGAAGCACACCGTTTTCCGTCCCGTAGTGAGGAAGCTCCTCATCAAACGCTATCGAATCATCGTAGACGACCTCTTTTGAGTCCAGATCAATAACCATCGCGGACAGACTTTGTGTGCTGCTATCGAGTCCGAGAAACAGGCGCGCCATTTGCCACCTCCCGACCGTGAGAGTCAATAACTTTCTAAGGGTTTGGTTGAGTTGGAATGCTACTCACATTCGAGATTTCCGTCAAGCCGAACGGGTGCTTGTAACGGACCATCTGATATTTCTCTGTGGAATACAACACGAAACGAAAGAACCGGCAGAAACACTCGGTTACGAAACGGTTCTTTAATCTGCTAACCTTTTCAGGTCCCTTTCGTCTGCGGAGTCTCTTCTATCCCGCCGTTTGGCCTTTTGGTAGTCAGCGTAGATGCATTTTCGGGGTGTTTCATGCCCCGAGGGACTAACAGCCAGGCTGATCGGGCGAATTGGAGTTTTTTTCTTCCGACCAGGCTGCCACGGCATTTTTGCCCCGATTTTTCGCACAATACATGGCTCGGTCGGCGCGCTTAAGGAGTTCATCAGGCGTTATGGCCGTTTCGTGTTGAGCTACTCCAATGCTCACCGTTTTGCTCACCGGTTTTTGGGCCCCCGCGGGGTGGAATTCCAGTCTGGCGAATTTTTTACGGAGACGTTCAGCGAGACGGCGGGCCCCCAAGAATTCTGATTCCGGAAGCACCAATACAAATTCTTCCCCTCCCCAGCGGAATGCCATGTCGGTGGCTCGTGTTTCGTTTCGAAGCATCTGGCCGAGACGCCCGAGGACGATGTCACCCTCTTCGTGTCCGTATCTGTCATTATAATCCTTGAAATCGTCGACATCGATAAAGAGCAGGCTGAGCTTGCGTTTGTAGCGTTCGGCCCAGCTGACGAACGCCCGAATCTGTTTGTTGAAAGCTGATCGATTACTCAGCCCGGTCAATTTGTCAGTTGTGGCTTGTTTTTCCAGCTGGCGACGCCCTTTTTCGTGTTCGGTCATATCCACAAAAAGACAGATTCCACCGATGACGTTGTCGCGTTCGTCAGTGACAGGTGAAACAGTCATTCTTGCTGCAATGTCATCACCTGCTTTCCGCTGAAGAAAAACAAGTGGTAAATCACGTTCGACGACCCGCTGTTCTTGAAAGGCCGTTTTCATGGGGCATCCGTTCAAACACGTGGAGCGCCCGTCGGCGTCTTGAGCATTGAGAATGTTCGAACAATGTTTACCGATGACGTCTTTGCGGGACCAGCCTGTTAACTTTTCAGCGTACCGGTTCCAATCTGTGATCTTACCCCGGGAATCGACCAGGTAGATGCCAGCCCCCGCAATTTGAAGTCCTCCTGTGGCGACGTCCTCGACATTTTCGAAGGTAGGTTCCATAGTACAGAAATACCTTTTTAGCTTGCGGTGAGGAGCAAAAAATCGTCTTGAATTAGAAAACCGGAAATGCTGCACGTCTGAACCGATTTATGGGTACTGCCTCTCGCAGGACGATATTTGTCAATTCGTCCGAGCTGAGCAAGTTTAATATAGTATCATGTAAAGGAAACCCTTCCGCAAGTCCAGCTCTTGGTGGCGGACCTGTGTGATTATTGCCAAAAAAAAGCGCAAAATGTAATTGCTCCGATAAAAATTACAGCGGAGCTATAAGCACCTTTTTCCGGTAGAGTTGGTGTAAGAGCCGTGCATAAAAAGCTTGCACTTTTGAGCGACTGCCAGTCCGCCGATTGATTTGACACTTTGCAGGTGGTTTGTAAGATAGGGCTAGAAGAAGGCCAGCGAGGGGGACTCATGGCACGGGGAAGATTGACGGTATTCACGAAATTATCAGGTGTTTGAAGAGGAATTTCGTGAAAGATTACCTCGAACAGAGGCCAATTGCATTTTTATTGTTTACTGGGGGACGGTTGCATGGATTTTAAAAGAAATACTGGAAATAGAAAGATAGATGAGGTGAGTTGGGCAGG
>JBKHIT010000083.1:0-15168 GCA_046538485.1 Candidatus Brocadiia bacterium
GGGCAGGTATTATCTCCTGCTGAAGTCCTGTGCCTTTCCACGGCACACTGAGAAAAGCGGGTTAGGGATCCGGAAAATGGGTGCCCCGCAGTCTTATTTTTATCTGCAAAAATACCCGTCGGAATCAGAACTGTGCACGCATTTAACCCAAAAAACCGCCGCGCCATTCTATTTCTGCCACTACCCGGGAAAAACAGACCAGCAAAAGGTATCTGTTTGCAAAAGACATGATCGCGGGCGATTCTTGACCCCGTCCCCGAAGTGCGATATGATGACTTTCTATTCGAACAAAAATGCGCCCGTAGCTCAACTGGACAGAGCGTCGGACTTCGGATCCGATTGTTGGGGGTTCGAATCCTCCCGGGCGTGCCACTTCTCTATTTATTAGAAGCCCTTGTCAGCCAAGGGCTTCTGTTTTGTACATACCAACCGAAGACCGGATTATCGGTACAAAATGACGGCACAGAAATGATAGCAAACTTATAGCAAAGGGGTTAACAAGCGATGCCGATCGACATCTGGTGGTACGAGTGACAATGGTGCGGGTGGGCCGATACCTTCGCCCGCATTGCAGTGCGGCTGCAGCTTTTCGTTCTGGCCTGTAATCTGGCCAACTTCATGCGCGCCTGCCCTGCCCGAGCCTGTGGAACACAGGTCGCTGACGACGCTGCGGGAGAAACTGGTGAAGATCGGGGGCCACGCCCGCCCGCATCGCGTTCCAGATGGCGGAGATTGCGGTCCCGCGGGACCTGTTCGGAGCCATACTGGAGCGGATTCGGCGGCTCTGACCCGCGCCGACCTGAGGGAGCATCGCGGATTCCGCAAGAAAAAACGCGCCATACATCTGCCGACGGGGACGGTATCGCCCGAAGCTCCAGAACCCCCTTTTCCGCCTCTTGCCACAGGCGCAAAAGCGCCTCCGAAGTCTCTGTAAGAGCAGCAGAGTCGCGGAATTCGGCTTGACAAACCTCCAGAGGGTACAATATTACGAACGAGGCGAAGTTATAATTTCGCTCCATCAAATGGGAAATCTGGGTGATTATTCAGAATCTTGCACCTTATAACGAGATGAACGCTCGCAGTCGGTCTGTCCTCGGTGCAGGCAAGTGGTTCCGCGTGATCATCATTTCCGGGTTGCTTTCTCTGGTGCTGCTGGGAAGCGATTCGTTCGCCGGCGGGCCAGGTCTGGATGAGGTAGAGGATATCGAGGGTTTTCCCCAGCTTGAGCAAACGCGAACGCCGGTGCAGCGTGAAGTCGAAGCGGAACACATCGCCATCACGTGGCTGAGTAACGTCGTTTCCTGGGTGGAAGCGGCGAAACAGGGGGAGGAAAGAAAAGTCTCTATCGTCAGGCTGCCCAACAACCGAAAAGGGGTTCGCCTCCACCGGGGGACGGGGATTGCGCACAAGGTGGAAATCCCGGAAGCCGGCAGTTACCGCCTCTGGGTTTCCTATCGCGCATCTTCCGGCAGGCGCTCTCCATTCCACCTAAAACTCATTGGACAGAACACTTTTTCCCACACCTACGGAGCACTCAAGCTGTCCTCACCCTGGGAACAGGCAAGGGAACGGACGGGAGGAATGGGGTCAGGGAATGCGTACCGAGAAGGACCGCTCGGCGCCGGCGAGGGGGTTGTGTGGGAGTGTGCGGATGCCGAGTTGCACCGTGGCGAGACGACGATTCGCCTCACGGCGGACGATCGTACAGATTCCCCGCCCATCGAGTCCCTGGTAATAACAAAGAGCAAAGAGTTCAAGCCCTCGCGTTCGAGTATGGCGGAGGAGAAGACCTTTGGTCGCCTGTATCTGCGCGTCCGCCTCAGGGGAGTCCAAGAGCCCGTCGGAGTGAGCGGGCGTATGCTGTACATGAAACGCTTCTCGGGCCCCGGCAGGTACAACGGTGAATTTACGGGAGGGCTCGGGCACTTTTCCGATCCCGGCAACGCTACACTTACGCCCGGGAAATGGTCCGCGTGGGAAGAGGCCACGTTCCCCCTGACAACGGGCGGCAGTTGGGCAATCGGCAGATTCTACATGTCCGGTGGCCCGGATGGGACGATGGACGTGCAGATGGCATGGTATCCGAACAAGGGAGCCGTTGCGAAGTCCATTTCTACGGTGATTCGGCAGGGCGGGGCCTACGTGCTGCTGCCCGTTTCCAGCAGCGGGTTCGGCGGCAATCCGCGCGATGGATGGACGCCTCCAGACATGTTCCGCAAATCCACCGTGGCCCGATTCCGCCCCCTGGAAGCCTTGCAAGAGCAGATGGACGGGTATTGTGAACGGGCACTTGAGGCGGTCGGGGGGGACATCGGCCCCCTCCAACACCTTCAGTTCCACGCGTTCGTCCAGGGGCCTCCGCAGGTGATCGAAGAGTCGGTGTCCCGCCTCAGGCGCATGGGGCTCAACCGCTTTTCGCCCGGCAAAAGGGAAGGCGACATCTGGTTGAGTTACAGCGGCATCGGCTTCTCCGAGGATCGTCGTAAGACGATCGAAGCGCAGGCCAGAAGGTGGAAGCGCCACCGAGACGAAAAGGACCACCAGCCACGGTTGGTCAAGCTGGGAGATGAAATCAGCAACTACGCCGGGCCGGGAAAGATCAACTCTTCCCCAGAAGGACTCAAGCTCTTCCACAGTTACCTCTCCGACGAGCTTGAGCGGTTGGGCAAAGAGGCTCCGTTCCTGGGGGTCAATGACGTCCGAGAACTGGTTTGCTACGCCCCGCGGATGGCCGGGTCCGATGATTCAGAATCTGAACCGGACCTTCCTCGTCCCGAGGGGATCACGGATCCCCTCCTCGGGGATGGGGAGTCGGACGACGCGATGCCGGAACTCGAAGACGAGGAGAAGGCTTCCGCTCCCGGGGAAGGGCAGAAATCCGCTCCCGCCCCTGATGGCGAGAAGGATATACCCGATTTGGGTCCGGCCGAAACCGAGCGCCTGCGCGTCATGAGCCGGCGCTTCATCACCTGGCTCACGGCCTGGTACTACAGGGGCAAGACCGAGGCCATCCGAAAAGCCTTCCCCAAAGCCGATACGTTCACGAATCACGACACCGGTTTTATGTTCGGCAAACACTGCAACCAATTCGACCCGCTCTGGATCATGAACGTCCGCTACCAGGGCACGACCATGGCTGCGGCGGAGGACTGGGCCTGGCCCAGCAAGGGTGGCACGGCCTCCTGCGGCATCCAGACCGTCAGCTTCTACGGGGCGATCATGGACTGCGCGGCCCGCGAACACGGGGGGCCCAAGGGCTTTCAAAACATCGCCACGTCCAATCACGCCGCGCGCAAAATCTTCAGCCTGGTCGGAGAAGGCGTCTTCTTCCAGGACCTGTACAACTATGGGCCTCCTTACTTCCGAAAGGGAGGGACCATAGACTGCTGGGGTCACAAACACTGGGTCTACAAACAGGTCGCCCAGGCCCTGGCCGCGCTCAAGCCGGCCGAAAAGCGTATCGCTGAGGGAACTCCAGACCCTACACGGGTTGCCATGATCACCAACCTCTCGGACGACCTGCGGGACGGAGACGTGCCGGGTTTTCTCAAAGATCGGCTGCTGGTCTACCTGGCGCTGCGCCACGCCCAGATGCCAGTCGATCTGCTGCTGGAACGGGACCTGCGCCGGCAGAGCCAGATTGATCTCAACGCCTACGACGCCATCTACCTGACCGGTATGCGCCTGGAGAGGGAAGCGTTCGGGGTGCTGAAAGATTGGTGCGAAGCGGGCGGTACCCTGATGGCCACCGGCATGGCTGCAACGCAGGACGAATTCGGCGATTCAATACCGGGGTCCGATGCGTTTTTTGGCGCCGGACGGGCGGTTGCGACAATCAATAAAAAGAGCTGGCATCCCGACAACATCCCGAACCTGAAGCCTCTCGGCGAGGCAATGTTCGAAAAATCCGAGTATGCGCCCGCCACGAGCGTGCCCGTCGTCGGCGTCAGGTACGCGATCCGGCCGGAAGAAGATTGCAGGACATTGGCACACTTTGAGGATGGATCGCCCGCCGCCTCGATGCGGGAGGCGGGCGAAGGACGGGTCATTCTCTACGCATTCCAACCCGGTATGAGTTACCGCTTCGACACGTCGCGACAGGGTGGGAAGATCTGCGGCTACCGAGACGAGCGCCGCGATGTGATTGCGATGCCGGTGTCGAGAGCCTGCGGTCCTCCCCGCCTCACCAGTTCGTCCCCCCTGGTCGAAACCACCACCTTTAGCGACGCCGCCGGGCTGGCCGTCCTGCTCAACGATTTCACCTGGGAGGATGAGCGTGAGATGAGAATCACGGTAAGAACCGAACGCCCGGTGAAAAACGTGGCTGCCACCCTGGGCAAAGTAAAGAAATGGCAACAGGAGAACGGCAGAGTTCGGATCACGTGTAGCGCTCCGGACCCCGTTGATGTTATCATTCTGGACTATGAATGAGGCCGCCGTCCGCCCCCTGTGTGGGGTCTGCGTGAACGGAGGCAGGACGTCTGCGAAGGGCAAAGTCGAAAGCGGAGATTAAACCGTATCCCTCTGGAGAATGGAGAAGGCAGATGGGAAGAACGAGACGAGGTTTCACGCTTATCGAATTGCTGGTTGTCATAGCGATCATAGCGATTCTGGCGGCGCTGCTGATGCCGGCGCTCGAGCAGGCTCGGGCCTCGGCTCGGCAGGTGGCCTGCCTGAGCCGCGAACGTCAGTTTTATCTCGCCGGCACCTTCTACGCGAATGATACCGGCTGGTGGCCGGCCAGTTACGTGAAGAACCCGGACGGCACGGCGCAGACATTCTACGACATCGTCCCGTACCTCGACATGGGTAGCACGAAAGACGGCCGCAACGTCGGTCCCGCAGAGAACTTCTGGCTCTGCCCGGAGGCGCCGTTCCCCAGGAAGTGGAATAAAAACGAGTTTCGATATTACGCTTGGGGATACACGCACGTGGGAAACTACTGGACCACCCATTTCTTTGGTTTCAGCGAGACATCTTTCCCCAGCATGATGGTGCCCGCCAACCGTGTGCCCGCCACGCGCAGGGCACAGCCGAAGTTCGGCAGCGCCAGCAAGATTGTCTGGCTTGGGGAGACCTGCGGCATTACTGCTAACAGGTGGAAAGGCAGTTGGAACCAGTTGGCCCCCGGCGGACCTGACACATACCACCCGAACGACAGCGCCGACGTGGTCACCATGGACGGCCGAGCCCTTAACGTGCGGGGATGGGAGGACGCCGGCCTGAAGTTCTATGAGGAGTGAGTTCTCCTTGGTCGAAAGTACACCAGTGGGGCTTTCTCACAGCACCTGGATCACATTTCGGGGAGCACGCCACCATCTGCATTCAAAAAAGAATTTTCCCCGGACCACTTAGAACTGCGCAAAAGTTGTAAACCCGCTTTTCTCAAGCGGCGCCCCCGGAGGGCGAACCGCTGTTTTTAGACTCAGATTACAGACGGTGTCCCCAGATCAGATGCGAAATATAGTGCAAGGTCTTTCTGGGATGCGGTTTATAATAATTATACCTTCAGGTTCGGTAGAGTAGAAATGTGGCGCGGTGGCGTTTAGGCCCGGCTTATCTGGGGCTCGCCCTTTCGTCTGCGAGTGCCTCTGGTAGCCTGACCATGCACTCCGTTTCCACATCCCTCTCGTCAAACCGGACGTGCGAATTTCCCGCATCCGGCTTTCTCTGTTATCAAAGGTAATGCCCGGCTATCGGCTCGCACCTTCGCCACGCATACCTGACATACTCCGCAGCTTCCCGACACTTTCTGGAGTTGTTAGACTCATCGTCAATCTCCTTGCCTTACATGCCGCTTCCGGCATCTATACTCAGAGCTCCTTAACCGCTGGAAAATGCGATGGGACCTATTTGGGCGGATCGGTTGAGCCGGCGAAAGAGTATTCCAGTGTGAAGTCGGTGCCGGGATAGGCTGTTTCTGTCTCATTCAGGTTCTTCAGCAGCTGGCTTATGGCTCTGTTTGCCCGTGGGCTGGCCATGTGATGAATCTGGACCCTCAGCACGCCTCGGTCCGAATCCGGGATTATGTCGGCCGGGGAGCGATAGAGGTCCCCAAGAAGGCGACGGGCGTCACTGTCTTTACCTGAATGCTCCTTAAGATACTCCGCCATAGCCGTCTCTGATCGGTACGCTATCATTTTGATCGTATCGGTCAGAAGCTTGCGGCTCGGCGCCAGTTGCTGAAATCTTTCCTCCTCGCTCAGATCTCCCATCGTTACGTGTTTGTTCTCGTCCCTCCGCTTCTCTTTTAGCTCCTCATGCTCCTTCTCCAGATGCTCGATCTGTTCCCTGAGTTGCGATTTTCGCCGTTGCCAGTCCTCATAATCTCTCTGCCTGAGCTTCTCGTCCGCGTGCAAACACCCGAACTGATGCTCCGCTCTGTCGAGTTTGGCGCCCGCTGAACGACATTGCGAGTTCAACTCCCTCCACCTGGGATTTATTACCCGTTGGGGATCAGGTAGGTCCACCGTTTCGTATTCGCTAAGTGCATCTATGGCAAACTCTTGCATCATGTAGCGGAAGAAGTTTTCCTGGGACCATCTGGTAAAAAGCCACTTGCAATCTTCCGGCTTCAGATTAGCATGCCCCGGACTGATGACGCTGACCTGATGGCCCGCCTGGGTCAGTTTTCGCACCTCATCGACCCAAAGAGCGTCCCGGCCGCTGCCTATGAAGCTGCCCCTCTCGGCCAACTTCATTTTCACCCGGGCCCCACTGGGCATTCGAATTTCGGTCTCCCGAAACTCCTCCTGCGGCCACTCCCCCCGCGGATACTTGTGATAGGTGATGCAGCATATGCGGTGCTGCTGCCACATTTCCCTGAAGAAACCAGGGCTGTATCCCTCCCGGTCAAAAACCATCAGGAAACGCGACAGGTGAGGGTCTTCCTCCAGCTGCTGCTCGGTGGGCTGATCGGGCACATCTTCCAGCAGCCGGGGCACAACTTCGTAGCGCAGTGTCCTCAGCAGCCCATCGTCCACGGGTTTGGAGACCACGAAGAACGGGCGTCCGCTCGCATCGTTCACCCAGTAGTCGGTCGTGCCGCGCAGACACAGCCTCTGGCGGGCCACGTAGCGGCGGGGCAGTTTGGCCTTCTTTCCGTGATAGACCCGCACGTGCCCGTCCACATACAAAACGCCGGTGCGTTCGGGGTGCTGCTCCATCCATTGCCGGCTAAGAAGCGCATGCCACTTCCGGACCTGGCCCTTCTGGCTCAGTTCGCCCATTTTCTCTCGCAGGCACCGCACCTCGGGCACCCGACCGGAGCCCCATCACTTTTCCCAGCTCACCCGGCGGCTCGAAACGAAGGCGTTCCGCGCATCTCATGTGCCACAGGGCCATGTAGGCAAGGAGCAGGAAGATATGAAGCCTCTGGTAGTAGCCGTCCAGCTTCTGAAAACACCCCTCCAGATGGTCCAGTAGCCCGGCGGCAAGGAGGGCCGGCACAGCACACAGCACACCCCGAACTCCACGCTCCGGCAGGCCTCAAAGCGGGTCGGAGCCCCGCCGAGGGCCCCCACCGCCGCCATGGCTCTCTCCACCGGCCGGGTGCAGGCGGTTCCCATCTTGGCCTCGGCGTCCTCCTTGTCCCGTTCGGATCTCTCTGAGGCTGCCTCGCCCCCCTCGGCGTCTCCTCCCATCTGGCGGATACGGCCATCCTGTATGGCTTTGCTGAGCGTGTTCTATTTTACGCCCAGATGGTCGGCCACATCGCCTCGGGCCCACCCCTGCGCAAAGAGCCGCTCTGCATCCTCAATAACAGTCGCAGTAATGACGTTCGCCCCGCGGCTCCGCCTGGGGGCGTAGAAGGCCTCGATACCTTCCTCTCGGTACTTCTTGACCGCTCGTTTCACACTGTTGGTGCTCACCCCGAAGGTGCGGATGATATCCACCTGCTTGCACCGCCCCTGACAGTAGAGCTGGCTGGTAAACATGCGGAATGAGGCCGTATCGTCGGCCGCGTGGTGGAAAACGGGATAGGTGCCTACAAGGTAGAACCACGTCTCATCTTCGTTGACCACCGATATTCTCTCAGTCAGTCGGGTTGCACCGGCCGGGATAAACGGTAGAATGGCCTGTGGCATAGGTACCTTTCCTCTCGGTTTTGGCTTTCTGTCTGCAGCAAACAGACGAAAACCGGGGGAAAGGTATCATTTTATTTTCCAATCCGTCACAGGCAAGTCAAATTCTATTCCCCCCCTCCCATCCCGAGTCTTAAACACGACTTATGGCATAATCTCCCATCTGATCTCCTCTCAAGAGATCAGGAGTTCTGAGATTATGTCAGGTATGCGTGGCAAAGGTGCGAGCTGATAGCCGAGCATTACCTTTGATAACAGAGAAAGCCGAATGCGAGAGATCCACACGTTTGGTTTGACGAGAGTGATGTGGAAATGAAGCGCATGGTCAGGCTACCAAAAGGCACTCGAAGACGAAAGGGCGAGCCCCAGATAAGCGGGGCTAAACGCCACCGCGCCACATTTCTACTCTGCCGATCAGCCCGAATATCCCGGGTAATTAAGCAAAAACAAAATAGATCGTTTCAGAGATTCTGGAGGGGCTTTTGTCGGTGGCGTCTAAAAAGTAGAAGTCTCTGAAAACGCGCAGGCCACTGACCAATTTTGGTATGTTCCCGGATCGCAGAAAAAGGTGGAAATGAGAGCCCTCTTTTTTTTCACAATCCGGAAGATGTCGCTTCCTTTAGATCTTCTGGTATGGCGGGAGTGGGCGTTTTATCCTCCATACCGCTCGGGCGTGCGTCCTCGGGCAGGCCCGGCTGGCCGGGAGGAATCCGATACACTATCTGCAGGTTCTTCCAGTTGTTCTCCACTGCCACCACATACTCGCCATTTTCCCTGAGAAAAGCGTTCACCGCCACCGGTATATCGAGCAGGCTGGTTTCACCGTAGAGTTTGGGACCCGGGAACATAGTCCCCAGAAACTCCCCGTTTCGGGTATTATACACCCATATCTGCCCTTCACGCGGGGTCGGAGTAGTCCGTCCAAGAAACAGCAGCTCGCCGGCCACATCCATGCTGCGGAAGACATCAGCCCTCGGGGGGGTTCCCCTGAAGGTCCACGGCAAGTCGATCCGGGTGCGGACCTCGCGCTTGTCCGGATCGCTCCAGTTATCGTACCGGACCACGGTTGGGCCCACGCCCCACGAATCTTTTTCCCTGTTTCGGCCTTCTTCCCCCTCAAAATAGTCTTTCGGATGTCCCGCCAGATACATCGTATCGGTGCGGGCGTTATAACGCATTCTCCTTATTGCCTCGTGAGTTCGAGAGGGATGGAAGGGTTCGGGCTGGCCGTGAAGGACGCCGTTCTTTAATTTAAAGTCGTATAGCGGATTTCCATGTTCGTCGAACCCTTCGAGCGGATACTCCATCAGACCGCCCGGTTCGGAACGCAGCTTCTTAAAGCCGTTAAAGTGTTCCCATAAGGAACCATCCGACCACAGGTCCCACCTTGACGTATTCTGATGATGCTCCGCCACAACGTATTCATCCTCTCGCACCTGTCCGCTGCCGTCTTTATCGCGCCACATAATCCGTGAGGGATTACCGTTGTCAGAGGGCCTGCCCGGCGGATAACTCAGAGAACTGAGATGTCCGTTCGACAGAAGCACGGAAGGGGCGAAAATATAACTGTCTTCATCTTCCTTCCGCAATATAAGCGTTTCAGTGGACCACGGAGCGACGAGATAAAGTTTATCATTGGGCAAACGCCGCACGTGTCCCGCAAAGCTCCGGCGATCGGACGGATAACGGCTGTTATCCCTTGTAACGCCCACCCAGGTATCCAGAGGTCCGTTGCCGCGGCTATAATCGAGGATGAATTTATTGACTCCTCCATGCCCGGAATAAACGACAGTACCGTCATAGGCGGGATCGAAAGAGGTCCCGTTCATAAACGTGGCCGTGTATCGTTCCCATATTGCACGTCTTTCGGGGTCGAACTGTCGGATAAAGCTGCCTGTAGAGCCCCGGGTACTTATGGTTACGCGACCCTGATCGTCCACTCCGACGCCGGAGATCGTATCCAGCCGATCAACCCCTCTGCGCCCCTCTACCGGACCGGCGAAGAGGCCGCCGGGTTCCCCGATGATCTCCACGCGTTCAGGCTCGGAGCCTCCTATATCGTAAACGAAAACCTGGAGCCTGTCGGGATGTGCATCGGCTACATACAGCCGATTCTCCGGCCCGCCGAAATCCAGGGCCGACGGCCGTTTTAACTCAGTGATCTCTTCTCCCGTCGGTTCCCCTTCGGCAGTGTACTGCACAATCCGATGCGGGCCGCGCTCAAGCCAACCGGCGCTGCCTTCAACTTCATCTGTATCCGGTCTCTCCACAACCCAGAGATATCCGTTGTGATCGAGCGCTATCGGGCCGGGGAAAGCCACCTCGAAACTGTGTTTTACCCGCATGGAATCCACCTCGATTACATGAATTTGGTGGGGTCTTCCCATATCTTCAGACACGAAAAGGGTCTCGCCGTCGCTGGCGATTCCCCGCGGCTGCTGCGGCGGGCGGTGACGTCTGTCGTCTTCGTAAGGATCTTTTTCTTCAGCCTCTTCTTTAACCTCCCGCAGCATTTGAGCCGATATGTCCGATTCCCCGGGAGCTGAGGGGTCGGCATTTTCACCCCCCAAGTGATTCGACTGACTGGTGGGATACTCTTCCATAACCTCCTCCGAGATTTCTACCAGAGGCAGTATATGGTTGTCCGATCCCACCCCGCCTTGGAAGGGCGCAGGGCGCGTCCATTTTATACTGTAAGTGTATCTGTCGCGATCAGTCCGTGGGCCGCGACGGTAGTTACGGGTCCTGAATTTATCGAGATGGTATCGTGCCACGCCACGTTTCACACTGCCGTTTTGTTCGAAATTGGAAGGGGCATAAACATAGCGGTCATCGCCGCCGATTATTCTGCCCATCCGTTCGGGCACAGCGGCAATTATATCCCCGTCTTCGGAGTAGATAGTCGTATCACGGTGCCCTTCATCCCAGGGGCTGCTGGTAAGCAGACGTCCGTCCGGAAGGCTGGTAAGGTAGCTTATGGAGGTCTGCATCCATTCCGGGCCTCCTCCCCAGGAATTGCCGAACCAACTGCTGCTGTAGCGAAGCCCCTCATCGGAAATCTGGTCTGGAACTGTAAGGTAGTCCGCATCCTTTTTCGGCATCCGCACCCGGGCGGCCGCCACATCCTTATCGCTCACCGCCACCTCCCCCGAAAGCCGTTTCAGCCCCTCGAGACCGTCGATACGGATGATATTCATCCCGTTTGAACCGGCTACGGCGTAAACATTCCCATCCTCTGCCTGCACAATGCTGCCTCCGTAGTGACCTCGCCCGAAACGCCATTTGCCCATGTTTTCTCCCTCTCCGGTCTCCCTCGGATCTCCGGCCGGTGCACCGAAGAGGTTACCCACCAGAAAGCCGTCGCCGGTGTAACAATACCATTCCCCGCCATCGGCGGCGGTAAAGAAAAATTCTTCATCCTCAACTTCGATCCGCCCGACGGGGAAATGTTCCTGGTTCAGAACGCCTGGAGGCCTCTCATACCAGTGTCCTTCGCCGTATAGCTCGGCCCGCACGGTGTGTTGATTTAAATGTTTCCACAGAACAGTCTCGCCGTTGCTGTCCAACAGACGCGTTCCGGTCATCAGGACCCTCCCCTTATCGTCAGCCCAGGCACGGCGCAGGTTTCCCTTGCGGGACAGAAGACGCCGGGTATCGCCGGGGTCAGCATAGGTCTTGACGGTTTCTTTTTTGTCTATATCGTACAGGGGGATGCCCTGGTCGGTAAAGGAGGTGGGATTCAAGCGCAGGCCCTCATCCCCATCTTCCGCGATGGAAAGCAATGAGAGGTCCTCCCCAACGATCCAGACATCCTCCTTACCGTTCCCTTCCCATACCCGAACCTCATCCACGTGGGGAGTGCCGTCTCCACGGCGGTCGGACCAGAGAAACAGCGTCGAATACGGGTCCAATCCGCCGAATTTTTCACGCAGTTCCGGGTATTGCCGCACCGCTTCCCAATCCCCGAGCCGACCGACGACCGCGACCGGTTCGGCCGCGTTATCCCGTTCCAAGGCCACAGTGGCCACGGATGCCGGCACCTGGTGTGGGGCAACCAGGTAGCGTTCATCCTGGTGGTAAATTGCACGCTCCACCTCGTGGCCGAGCAGTGAGTCAAGCCGCCAGCTCCGGTCCTCCCAATCAACGGCGAATTTCATCCCTTTATACATCACCACACCCCGGTCGCGCGGGTCCATGAACCCCCCTCCCCCGGCCGCTCCCCCCAGGAACCACTTATAGGGTTTGCCGTCGGAGCCGAAGCCCATAACCCTTTTCGGATACCTGGTATAATCCGCGACCCAAACCCTGCCGGCACTGTCAACGTCCACCTGAGCCGGATTCTCGAGTCTTGCCGGATCCCATTCCCCCGGCTGCTGGCCACCCGGGACCCCGAACTTACGCACGAATTCTCCCTCTGCGGGATCGAACACGTTCACAGTCTTTGAGCCTTTATCGGAGACATAAATATCCCCCTCGGGGCCGAACGTAAAATGCGCCGGATCATCCAATGCTTCTTGATCGTCCACCACCACCCGGGACTGCTGGTTTTCCTCAAGCGGTACGGTAACTATTCGACCATCCGAGAGGCAATGCAGCGTCCCATCGGCATCAAAGGCGAGGGCATTCGGATGGGAAAACGGGATACTGCGAACCAGTTCCGCCCTTGCCGCTCCGGCTTCGGAGTCGGGAAGGTCGAGCACCTCAATACGCCGATTTTCCTCCGGCAGCAACCCCTCCGGATGATCCCCGGCCGCCTCATATGCCACTACAGACTCAATGCCGACCACAGATTCTTTTTCGTTCTCTGAAACTTCATTTCCGCTCAGGAAACGCAGCCGTAGCGCTTTGGTGCGCTCCATCCGGCCGAAATCCGCCTGGAAAACAACAGGATTGTGATCTATACGAAATTCACGGACGGGTTCCCACCGCTCGGGAGCGTCCAGAGCGTCCTCGACATCTCCATCCCCGGCGCTGGTCCATCTGTCCACAACGACCCTGGCCGGACGTTCACCCCCTTTTGCGCCGGGTGGCCGGATCAGACTTAATCCGCGGATCTCGCGTTCCCTATCCCATTCCAATCCCATTACCGCCGGCTGCAGTTCGGTGACCATGGAGTCTTCTCTGCGCACCTGCCAGCCACCGGTGGACGTTTCTTCTCCCTCCCAAAAAACACGCCTGGCATCCGGCGCAATATCCCTCAACCGATGCGCCATTATCTGTGAATATTGCAGACGGTCAACCCGATAACGGAGAGCCTTTGTTTCCAGGCCGCCTTCCGGTGCTTGTGCCACCCCTGGGCCGCCATCCTTGTCTTTTCTCTTAAGCGATATCCATCTTTCATCGAGTGATGCACCCAAAATGGTGTCCAAATCCAAATCCTCGTCATCATCTTTGTCTTCTTCCAAAAAGCTCTCTGTATCCTCGGCATCCCGAGGGATTGTATCAATAGCCTCCTTCAGCTCAATATCCTCTTCCAAAGCCTGGACCTCAATAGTGTCATCGGGTATTAATACGGATCCCACGGTAACTTTTTCTTTAAAACCCACCACGATCCAGCCTTTGTTCTTTCCATCAGTAGGCGCATCGCCGTAGTAGACCTGTTCGGAGCTGGGTAAAGGTTCATTCGGATAAGAGCGCGTCTCCTCGGGCATCTGTTCGGTAAGGAAGGTCGCATGGTACTTCATCAACTCATCATAAACTCCCCAGCCGTAAGTCTCATCCTGCCCTTTAGGAGCACGCCTCCCGCCGGGGGCGGAGATGCTGACGATGGGCTGCGAATGCTGCGGGTCCATCTTAGAGGCCGAAAAGGAAGACGCGAGCCACCTTGAGGGGACGTTTACAGCCCTGTAAAGCCTGCCGTTGCGTACAGCCAGGCCGCCGGAGGCGGGTCCCATGCCCTGATCGTCCCCGGGGCGGGGAAACGCTTCTGTATCTTGGATGTCATATATCAGTTCTTTTTGAAAATCACGCTGTGGTGCGATCCTGTAAACGGCCGAATCGGTTTGAACGTAAACATATCTTTTGTCGACTGCGATATGAAGGGGCGCCTCCTCATCTTCGGAAAACGCATCGGTTCCCCAAAGCAAATTGCCTTCAAGGTCAAGGGCCACAAGACTGTAAGCTCCACCGGCATCCGGTGTGCCGATCCATACTATCTCTCCCTGTATGGCAACAATACTGGGTTGGAAACCATAGGGCGCCCTCATCTTGCCATCTGATTTTCCATCTCCAGGATCATAAATGCTCATTTCTCGCTTAAGATGCAGGGGCGGAAGAACAAAACCTTTCCAAGTATAATGGCCGGGATTCACAAGCCTTTCTTCATCATCGCGCAAGTCCCAGGGTTCCGTAAATTCTCCTGCCTCCCGCCATTTCTCAGCAATCAGGCGGCGCACGCGCTCGCCGGAATCACTGTTGAAAATGTCAATGGTAACGTACCCATCCACCGGGATTTGATAGCTTAATTCAAACGGCGAAGCATATTTTTCATTATCACTGGGCCTGCCCTGAACTTGGCGAAGCGTAGATATCAGACCACCGGGAGGAGATATCAGAATAAACCCAAACAACAGCAACGCACTGATCCACTTTGTTTTTTTCATGGTATTAGTCTCAAAAATTAATTCGTTTCTCTCATAAGTTCGCGTACCCCATAGATGGCATAAGACACACGCCGCGGTATGCTCGACCATATTCAGGCGAGTTTCCACTATAATTCCCACTCTTACTTTTTCAAAGAGTTGTCAAAGTTCAATGAAGGCCGAGCCAGGGCTCGGCATTCCCAGCGGACCTAGTGGTCCCTGACACTTGATTTTACCGGTTCAGTCGGGCGCTGGTAGTGCATATGCAAGGCGCAGTGAGAAGTTCGACCCAAACGGGTCCACGCCGAACTGCAACACCGCATATGGGCTGCCAGCGCACGACCCGTAGGGAGCAATTCTGCCGGGCCATTTCTTCGTTGCGGCTTCGCAGGGACCCGGCTGGGTCACCTTTGGCGCCGCGCCTCGAACTGACCTCGGCAGAACTGCTCTGAACCGGTAAAATCAAGTGTCAGGGACCACTAAGCGGTTTCAGGTAAGTGCGT
>JBKHIT010000026.1:0-61583 GCA_046538485.1 Candidatus Brocadiia bacterium
GAAATTCGCAGAATTTGCGCCATTTTCGGCGCATATTCGCTTATTTTGGGACTAGACTAAAGAACTCTGAAAGGCCACGTAGACCCGGGTTACGGAGAAGCACAAAATGTTGCGGGCAACGTGGTGTCCGTGCACTGTGCGCGCGGCGGACAGCCCTGAATTTTCTCATAGCATTTGAAAGACAAAACCCACCATGAACAACTGCATCCTGAACGCAACGTCATTGTATGTTTTGGTTCTGCTTACCTTCAGTTTCCTGCCAGCATGTGCCTCCGCCACAAAAGGAAACGAACCTCCGCAGTATCCTGATGCAATCAGCGATTTCAAGCCTCCAAAGGAGCCGGTTCATCGGACGTGGTTCGTCGATACACCACTCCCGGATGAGGGTAACCAGAAGTACCGGGACATGCTGAACGGAATCGTCGGTCGCTGCATCCGATCGGCGGAAAAAGGGGATGAAAAGGGTCTTTGGGCAAAATTCCGGTGTTCGCAGTACTTTGGCCTGTACGCTGTGTGGGGACTGTGTTCGCCGGACAGCCGGCACAATGAAAGCAAAGTTCTGGAGCAACTACTTCGCGCGTGGATGGATGAGACGTACCCGCAGGAATCTGGAGAGCTGAAGAGCGGTTGGAAAGCGTGGTATCTTTACGCGCCCCTGGTGGAAATATCGGCCCGTCCGGGATTGCGCAAATTGGTGGGTGAAGGACTGCTCAACAGGGGTATCCGTCGTGTCCTGGAAAACGCCCGACGGATCACGGAGGAAAAATGGGAGAAAATTCTGCGTCAAAGCGTGAAGATCGTCAATTTCCCCACCCACGGCCAGATGTTTGCGTTCACCCTCGGCTGGATCCTGGCGCGCGAGCACGAACCCCAACTGGCACCGCAACTGCTTCGACGAGCAGCCTACCTCACGCGCATGCTCGAATGGCACATGCAACCTAACGGCACCATCCGTTACATCTATGAACCAGAATTCGATGGACCTCAGCTCGTGGGCGAACAGATGTACTATCACAACGTCAACATACGCGCCCTCTACATGTACTGGTGGTTCGTGGGGGACGAGCGCGCCGAGATACTTTTGCACGCACAGGCGCCGTATTACAAACTCCGCGTAATGCCGTGGGTAGGGCGCGGGGGGGCGCCGCACGGAACGCACTATCATTCAGCGATCTGGTGGAAGGAACAGTGGCGTACGTTCTGGCCCGGTGCTGTTGCTCTGTCGGCGGCATCCACCGAGGACGGCCAACTCGCCAAACTCGCCCTGGAGATGGCACAGAACAATACGGGGCACGATCGCAAGTTTGCCGACTGGGCCGTGCACGGCTACAAGCAATTGGCCCTTCGGGAGGTCAAGCCCCAGCCACGTGCCGACAACTACGTCCTTCCCGACCCCGATATCGGCGGTCTGCGGATGAAATTCGGCCATTTGAGTTCCGTGTTCTCGTCCAATTCCTACGGCTACACTCTGGCCGGCTCCCTGACCCCGCAGAGCGGCCTGGCCGGGGCTTATCCAATGGTTCGAATCGATCCATTGGTGCATAATCCAAAGTATCAGTTCAGCAATTACCACATCGCCGGGCTGAAAAAACCACTTTCCATGATTGACGTCCATGAGAAATCCGCTGCCGCCGCGGGTTCTTACGTGCCTCACGATCAGAAAACGACCTGGCGGAACCCCCACCGGTCCGGTCCCTGGCAGGTGCGGCAAGCGTGGCTTTTCCTGCCCGACCAGCTTGTCGGCCTGATGACGCTCCGGACCACCGGGGAAGCCCGCGCACGTAACGCCGAGCACATATTCCGGCTCATGACCGGCAAGGTGAGTCGCACGGAAGACGATACATTCGAAGCCGGGGAGCTGAAACTGCAGGTTGGCCCCACGAATTTGCCGCACCTGCTGGTCGAACCGGCCAGGAAATATTCCATGAGCACGGGGGAGCCCTGGCAACAGGTGGTTCTGTCGCACAGGAAACGCCCGTCGAAGAAAGAGGCGCGGGAAGGGGGAGAAGACGAGGAGCCGACTCTGCCCCTCAATGACTATGAGCCCGATCAGTGCTTCCATAGCGTCGTGGAGATCCGCCGGTCCGATGCCGCCCCGGCACGTTTGAGCCTCATTTCCAGCGGGCAAGACCTGCTGGCCTTCGAGGCGGGAAGTGGCCCCAACCGTTATTTGACGGTCGCAAATTTTGCCGGCGGGGATGGCCCGGGTATTATTGCGTGGAAAGGAAAAGAACTGTCAATCCCGCCGAAAACTGTGAAACTCATACGAAATCCAGAAAAGTGAATGGGCCCTTTTCACTTGTAGACGAACTCTCGAAGGAGAAACAGAATAATGTCGCTCGCATCAGACAACGAGACGTCTCCCGGTCGTAGCCAGTCAACTCCCTGTCCCCCGGACCACATGGAGGACGTGATGCTGGCCGTGAGCAGCGGAGAGGAGATTGATGAGGAGTTTGTCAGTTTTGCATCCCGGGTCGGTGCAACGCATATCGGTCTCGGTGGACTTCCATTCCGGTATGATGCGTTCCTGCCCGATAACAGTCGACCGTATCCCAACTGGTCGCAGAACAGCCTGAGTTTGTTCCGTATCTGCCCGCCGCCGGCTCTTGGGGAATTTATGCCGGATGAGGTGATCGCGCGCAATCAGAAGGTGCTGGATCAGCGTATTGAGCTGCTACGTCAACAGGGTCTGAAGGCCGTGTTCAACGCTTCGGAACCCCTGTACCTGCCCGAACCGGTTTTCCGTGAGCATCCCAACTGGCGCGGCGGGCAATGCGAACTGGGGCGGATTGCCACCACCGCGTATTTCACACCATCCATCGATGATCCCGAAGTTCTGGAACTGTATGAGGAGGCGGCGCGGCTGCTCTGCGAGCGATACCCCGAGATTGAGCGGTTCTTTTTCTGGACGAACGACTGTGGTGCGGGCCTGCAATGGTCGACATACCAGTATCCGGGCGTTAACGGACCCACGAAATACCGTCACCGCGGCCCGGGAGAACGGATCGCCGGCTGGCTCCAGGCCATCCGCAGGGGCGCTTCTGAGGCCGGGTCGGACGTGGACATTAATCTGAGTACCTTCACGTTCCCGCCGGCGGAGATGGAAGCTATACGCGCCAAATTCGGTGAAAATCTGTATCTGAAAGGCGTGAACGGAAAAGGCGACCGGTTCTGGACGGCCGGCGCCGGGCCGGGCGCTTCTTTTCACGGATTCCTGCTGGATCTCCCCGATCCCTTCTCCTATGTCCGTGGCCTCCAGAAGGTATACGGTGAGGATGGAGGAGCACGGCGCAAACTCTCCATCGGCGGTCACTCGTCCTGTGTTTTGCTCAAAACATTCCTGGAGGAACCCGGCACGGGTGTCGTTCATGAAACCGAAGTTGTACGCCGCGCGGCGGCGCAGATGGTAGGCGATGATCATGCCGATGCCCTGGTCGGCGTCTGGCGGGCCGTGACACAGGCACGACACGCGATGAATCAGGTGCGCCAGCGCGGGGGCGTTTCGCCGCTCACCGGAGAAGTTCTGGCGCGCTGGCTGGTCCGCCCCCTTGTGCCGCGTCCCGAAGCGCTGACCGACGAGGAGACCGCGCCGTTTCGCGATTACATCTTCAGCAAGGCGCCCGACAAAGACATTGACGACCTCTGCGTGGTCCTGGGTAAACCGGTCTTCATCGGAAGCTGTGCGGTGTGGATGGCGCGCTGGGCGTTGCAGGAAGCAGTTGATACGTTGCGCAGCGCGCAGCGTAAAGCCAAAGGTGTCGCCGCCGAACTCAGTGAACCGCGACCGATAGATCTGCTGACCGCACGAATCGGGGCGTTTGCGTGTGTGCTGGAAGACGCGCGCCTGGCGATAATGTTTCAGCACGCGTTGAATACGGCCGATCAGCCCCGCTACGGGCGGAACGTCTGGGATTTTGATGACAACATTTACTACGACCAGCGGGCTCTGACCATGCGACGTATCGCCCGGGAAAGTCTTGACAACACGTCCGAACTGATTCGCCTGATCGAGAATCACGACGAACCGGTTCTGGGGGTGGCCTCGAGTGCCCAAACAGAGAGCGTCTTCCAGTTCGGTCCTGACCTTGCGCAGCAGTTGCGCCACAAGCGAGAGGTGATGCTGGACCACTGGCCGGAGTATGAGGTGCTGTATCCGACCAGCCGTAAAAATGAATACGAGCCGTATGTGCTGCGAAAGTCCTCGCGCGAGATGGATGATGGAAGCGCGGAGGAGGAAAGAGAAGGCGATTGAGAATCGGCGCTGCAGCTGGTCTGGTGTTCTACTGGGCGCTTCTGGGAGCAGTTCGTTCGACGGCGGTGCGAGAAATATGCCGAGGGAAAGGGGAGGGAAATGCCAGTGGTTCAGACAGATGACGTCTCAAAGTCGTGCAGAGCGACGAGCAGGGACAACAAGCTTATTCACCAGTGAACCCGGTTCGAAGGGTGTAATGTGGTGGGGGCGCTCATTTATTGTGCGACCGGGGGATTGGCCTGAATATCGTGATGAGCTCAGACCTGATCGACGTTTATGCTCATCAGGAATTCGGCATTGTTCTGGGTTTGTTCCAGGCGTCCTTTCAGCACTTCAATGCCTTCCACGGGGGAGAGGTCATTGAGCATTCTGTGGAGCAGGCGCACGCGTTTTAATTCTTCGGGGTCCATGAGAAGTTCTTCCCGCCGTGTCCCGCTCTGGGTGACATCGATCGCGGGGAAGATCCGTCGGTCGGCGAGTGCGCGGTCCAGATGCAGTTCCATGTTACCGGTCGCTTTGAATTCCTCGTAGATCACTTCGTCCATCTTGCTGCCGGTTTTGACCAGGGCGGTTCCGATGATCGTGAGGCTTCCGCCTTCTTCAATGTTTCGGGCGCTGCCGAGGAACTTTTTCGGTTTTTGCAGCGCGGTTGATTCCACACCGCCACTGAGGATACGTCCGCTGTGGGGCACTTCGTTGTTGTGGGCGCGGGCCAGGCGCGTGATCGAATCGAGGAATATGATAACGTCCTGCTCGTATTCGACCATACGGCGGGCCTTCTCAAGGACCATATTAGTGACCTGGATGTGGCGTTTCGGGGGTTCATCGAACGTCGAACTGATCACTTCTGCGGCGGGGACTGTTCGGCGCATGTCGGTTACTTCTTCAGGCCGTTCATCAATGAGCAGAATAATGACGTACGCGTCGGGATGATTGTCCAGAATGCCGTTGGCCATCATCTGCATCAGGACAGTTTTTCCTGTTCGGGGGGCCGCGACGATCATTCCGCGCTGACCTTTCCCGATAGGGGTTACCATGTCGACGATGCGGGTTTCGATACGATCCGGTTCCGTCTCAAGCATGAGACGTTCCTCTGGATGAAGAGGCGTCAGGTCTTCGAAAAGCGCGATTTCGTTTATTTTTTCCGGGCTTTCGAAGTTAACAGCCTCGACTTTGAGGAGGGCAAAATAATGCTCACCATCTTTGGGTGGTCGGATTTGACCTGAGACGACATGACCGGTACGGAGACCAAATCGCCTGATCTGGCTTGGTGATACATAGATATCGTCCGGACTGGGCATATAGCTGTAGTCGGGCGAGCGAAGAAAACCGAACCCTTCGGGAAGGACTTCCAGCACGCCTTCGCCGTACATGGCGCCATTACTTTTGACGCCGGCCTTCAAAATTTTGAAGACCAGTTCTTGTTTCTTCAACCCTGTGAAATTATTGATGCCCTGGTCGCGGGCGATTTCCTGCAGTTCTTTAATAGTTTTCTTTTGCAGGGCTTCGATGTGAAAGCCCCCGCTTGAATTCTTTGACTTTTTGCTTGAGTCTGTCTTTCCCACTGATTTCCTCCTTCGGAGTTGTTTCCTGCCGGTCCCCGACAGCCTTTTTTTGACACGGCCTATGGGGACGTACAATTCAACAATTTAGCTTCTGTTTAAGTTGGTTAGAAAGTTGTTTGACGGCGCGTCGAAGGTCGCGCTCACTACCTGAGTTCTCGACGATATAGTCAGCCAGCTCTTTTTTCCGCGCTGGATCGATTTGAAGATTTTCTCGTTTGGCCAGTTCCTCAGATTCCCAATTTCGCTGTTTCTTTGCCCGCTGGCGGCGTTCTTCCAGGGGGCTGTTAACAAAAACCAGATCGGTGCACTGTTCACGGTGCAAATCAGTTTCAATCAGCAGGGCGGCATCCAAAACCACCGGTTTGTTGGTTTCACGGATTTGATTTTTTATTTTTCTGAGAATGATTGGGTGGACGATCTCGTTGAGTTTTTCGAGATCATCGCGAGATTGAAAAGCAATTTGTGCGAGTTTTTCCCGATCAATCTCTCCGGCATCACCGAGTATTTGATCTCCAAATATTTTCACGAGCCGGGTGCGGACCTCGCGTCTCTTCAAAACTTCGTGGCCCAGCATGTCAGCATCGATTCTGCAAAAACCTTCCTCTTCAAGCATTTTTGCCACTGTTGTTTTGCCGCTACAAAGGCCTCCTAAAATGCCCACAACTGGCTTTGATTGGCTTTTTGAGGTTTTTTGGGATGGCATTATTTTGCTTCTTCCCAGTTTTTACCCGCGGTGGCATCGACCTTGAGAGGTACTGATAGTTCCATCGCTCCCATCATTTCTTGGACCACAAAATGTCGAACAGCGTCAAGTTCAGGGTCGGGAACTTCAAACAGCAATTCGTCATGGATCTGTACGAGCATGCGGCTCTGCTGGCTGATTTGCGGTAGAGCCTTGTATATCGAAATCATGGCCAATTTGATAAGATCAGCGGCCGAGCCCTGAATCACGCTGTTGACGGCTATTCTTTCGGCAGCGCTTCGGACCTGCCCGCTGCTTCGGATGCCTTTGATGGCGCGTCGCCGACCCGCAAGCGTGCGAACATAACCATTCTCTCGGGCTTGCGAGACGGTTTTCCCTATAAATTTTTTTACACGCGGATATCGTTCAAAATAGCTATCGATGAATTTCTGGGCCTCCGGGACGGGAACCCCGATGGATTTGCTCAATCCATAGGCGCTCTGCCCGTAAACGATTCCGAAATTGACGGCTTTTGCTTTCTGGCGCATCTCTTTTGTCACGTTTTTTTCGGAGACATCGTTTATTTGCGCGGCGACAAAACTGTGAATATCTCGATCTTCGCGGAATACCTTTCTGAGCGTTTCATCTTCGGAACAATGGGCCAGGACTCGCAGCTCAACCTGTGAGTAATCGGCTCCCAGCAGGGACATAGAAGAGTCAGAAGGGACAAACGCGCGTCGAATTCGACGCCCGAGTTCCGTGCGAACGGGAATATTCTGCAGATTCGGATCGCTGCTGGAAAGCCGTCCTGTCGCCGTGGCGGTCTGATTGAAAGAGGTGTGGAGACGGCCTGTTTTGGGGTTGACTATTTTCAGCAGGGCGTCCGCGTAGGTGCTCTTGAGTTTGTTGAGTTCACGGTATTCGAGCAAATATCCCGCGATCTCATGCTCTTGAGCCAGGTCTGTCAGAACATCGCTCGCGGTTGAATAGCCGGTGGTGCGTTTTTTGCCTTTTGGAGGGGGCAGTTCCATTTCATCGAAAAGCACTGTGCTGAGTTGTTTGGGCGAATTAACATTGAACTCTCTGCCGGCTTTCTCGAATATCTTTTGTTCCAGTGATTTGATCCGTGTTTCGAGCTCTTCCTGCATTTTCTCCAGACAATCCTGATCGATTTTAATGCCATGCCATTCCATATCAGCGAGCACGGAGATGAGAGGCAATTCAAGTTTTTGGAAAAGGGGCATCAGTTCTTGTTTTTCCAACAGCGGCATCAGTCTTTCCGAAAGCCTGTAGGCGATGTCAGCATCTTCGCAGGCATAAGGAGCGACTTTCTCGACAGGAACCTCATCCATTCGGTCGTGTTCTTGCTTTTTGCCGATCAGTTCTTTGATGGGAACGGGCCGATAGTTCAGATGACGCCGGGCGAGTGAGTCGAGGCTGTGGCTTCGTTCGGCGGGTTGAAGCAGATAGCTGGCCAGCATTGTGTCACAAACAATGCCGTTGAGTTGAATATCGTATGCTTTTAAAATAAGCATATCGTATTTCAAATTTTGTCCGATAATGCCAATATCCGGATCTTCCAGGAGTGGTTGGAGTGCGGCGAGTGCCTTTTCCCTGGTGCACAGTTTCTCCTGCGGCGGCCCCGCGACCGCGACATAGGAGCCCTTTTTCTCTTCCCAGCTCAGGGCAATTCCCACGATTTCCGCTTCATGTGGGTCGAGACTGGTGGTTTCGAGATCGAATGAAAAAGGGGCGTTCTCTCGCAGTTGCCGAACGAGAACATCCAGTTTGTCGTCTGAAAGAATCGTTTCGTAGGCAATTTTCGTTGTTTCGATTGACTCCGGTTCGGCGATATCCGTTGCTTCGCTTTCCGTCTCAAAAAGGTTGCCCTGTCGGGTTGTGGTTTGGGCCGAGACAGAACCGCTGGGGTTATCATCCATAAACGATTCGAATCCGAGGGCACGATAAAATTCGTTCAGTTCTTGACCGTTTTGTTTTTCGATCGTGCAGGCCTCGAGATCCAGATCAAGGGGCACGGAACAATCGATTGTGACGAGTTTCCTGCTCAGTTCGACCTGGTCGCGGTTTTCATCGAGTTTTTCGCGAATATTATCGCTTGAGACTTCCTGCAGATTTTCGTACAGATTTTCGACTGTCCCGAATTTTTTAATAAGTTTGACAGCCGTCTTTGGACCGATTCCATAGACCCCTGGTATGTTATCGCTTGTATCGCCGGAAAGGGCCATCATTTCGACTATTTGCCAGGGTTGGACGCCACGTTTTCCTTTCAGGCCTTCAGGGTCCAGCATTTCTTCTCGGCTTTTGTGAATGTGCAGGACTTTGGTGTTGTTATCGATGAGTTGTTCCGCGTCTTTGTCCGTTGTCACCAGGACCGATTCCAGTCCTTTTTCAGACGCCCTTGCAGCAGCCGCCCCCAAGACATCGTCGGCTTCATAATTTTCCACGAGAAGCTGGGGTGTATTCTTTTTTTTCAGCATTTCCTTGATAACTGGAATTTGGCGCTGAAGGGGATCGGGCATTGGTTTCCGGGTTGCTTTATATTCTTCGTAAATTTCATGGCGGAACACTTTTCCCGGGGGGTCAAAAACCACGGCAAGGTAGTCTGGATTGTAATCATCTTCAATTTTGTGAAGGAGGCGTGCAAAGCCATAGACGGCGTTGACGGGTTCCCCATCTGGTCCTGTCAGACCGCGAATCGCATAGAAAACCTGGTGGATGTGGGCGTATGCGTCGATGAGGAAAAGTGTTTCAGGCATTTAAGGTACAGTGAAATGTCGTGGGGTTACTTCGCAAAGGATTCACAAGAGGGTAGAAGCCTCATACTGTTGAGTCCCGCGCCTATAATAAGATTTTCATTGTCGATTGGCGCTGGTTTTAGATCCGTCTCCTAAAATGAGACGGGCCACCTGACTGCGGAATTGGAACCGAAACTGAAAAATTTCTCAAAAGTCGGTTCCCCCGAGCCTACAACGAAGGGGCGAAACTCCAGGTCAACTTCCTGAACTCCATCCTGATTTTTGTCGTAATCGGGAGGACCCCTGAATGTTGGCAGTTTCCCATATCTGCTATGCGTTTAGTTGGTAAACGCAGGGATAAATCCAATGGGATATTTCCGGCGTGTCGATCTGAAATTCCCCTCGAAGGAATATTGAGTCTACCGTTTTGCAGCTCAAGTGTCAAACGAAAATCCCGGGGGCAGAACAAAGAAAGGAATGTTCACCGAAAATTGGCCGAGCTTCTCAGCGTTCGGCCTCACCGTTTTCAGCCCGCAGCTTTCCCCGTGGGATCCGAGGTCCCGGATCCTGATCAAGCACGCATTGAACCGATCCCGTTTTGTCGGGCCGTTCAGGGGAGTCTTGTGCTGAGGTTGCACTCGATTTTTCACTCTCATCCGGTTTGCCTTCGTCACTTTTTTGATTGGTCGCCCGGGAAGCTTTCTGCTTGGGGTGCTGATTTTGTGAATCCAATGTGGCTTCTGCAGAGATAGATTTCTCGGGCAATTTCGGTGGATTGCGCGGGAGCAGAGCCAGGTTATGCTCGACTCGGTTTTGAATTTGTTTCAAAATTTGAGTCTCCCGCGGTGAAGGCGCGGTTGCCAGAGCATCCTGGATCGTTTGAATGGTGAATTTGTAAATCTCCCGAGCCCGCGGATATTCTTTAAGCAAAACGGCACAGTTCCCGGTATTAAAGTCTGCTCGAACGCGGATCGTAAGCGAACTCGCGGAGTCGAGACTGCCGAAAAAAGTTTCCGCCCGCGCGTATTGTTCGTCCCGGAAACACGCCATGCCAGCGTTCAAGCGTGCTTCATCCCGGCACTCGTGGTGCTGAGAAAGTGAGGCAAAACCGCGGGCTGCATCCCGCCATTTCTGGTCGTTATAGTCCACCAGAGCACTATTGAAAACCTTACGCCACGAGTTATAGGGGTCGTCTGCCGGCAGAGAGATAACGCCAAATCCAAGTATCAGTAGACCTGCTGCAAGCACGAGGCGAGGAAGGAGAGGGCGAGGGATTTTAGCGGCTTGGGGCGGGTTTTTCATTCTCTTCTGGTGGCCCCGAGGGATAACCGAGGCAAAATCTTGTCAGCCACGGATCGGTCATATTGGAAAATCATAAAACCCGGACAGTCATTTTCGCGAAGGACTTTTATCTGACCGAGCACGTCGGCTGGAGAAAGTGTCCGGGAAGAGGCTCCAATACCAGGGTACAGAGTAGCTTCCGGAGGACAACTTTTCAACTGTTGTTTCAGGAGTTCTTCGAAATGCGATCGGTTGGAGACGTAGTTCATCGGGCAGACAAAATCGAGGTATCCGGATTCCAACCAGCTCATCCAATCCTGTCCCACCGCCTCTCGGCAGTCTGGATACTGAGGATATACCGCAGCAGAAAGCTGGATATCGGGCCGGATCTCACGGGCGGAACGGCTGACGGATTTGACGAGTTCTGTAATCTGTTGGCAGCGCCAATCAGCCCATTCTTCCTGCAAGGCCCCCGATCTTACCTCTTGGGGCCATTTGCCCATCTTTTGCCCCACGTAAGTTTCAAATTTGTGACGGCAGCGCTCGCAATAACAGGCGTTTTTGTCTGGATAACGGATGTAGTCGAAATGAAGTCCGTCGACGGGATAATCGCGGACAACTTCCAGCATAGAATCCCGCTCGAGCTTGAAATTGCGAGGGTCTGTCGGACAGAGCCATTGACGGGTCTCGCCGGAAGGGGAAACCTGCAGTCGCCCCTGTTTTTTGAGTTTTTTGGTGAAGTTTGAGTTTTTGCCCTGCAGTTTCCAGTTTACTTTCCAGACGTGCAATTCCACTCCGTGTTTGTGGCATGCGGTGAGACACTCTTGAAGCAGGTTCTCCCCCGCCGCGTCACTTGCTTCCGGGAGGACGTCGCTGGGGAAGTAGGCGATATCGGCCCACAGGAGGTTTGGGAAAACGGCATTAAAGCCCGACGACCGGAGCTTTTTGATGGCTTCGTCCCAGCTTAATCCGGTTAGTCCTTGCGGCTTGTGGACCCACAAACCACGAAATTCTTTTTTGATACTTTTGAACGCGGCAGAGTAGGCTTCAAGCAGATGTTTTCGTGCTTTTTCTGAGTATTCGAGGACTCCAGAGAAATCGCTTTTCCGGTGGGCTGCGAGCGTTTGTTTGCGATAGTCTCTCGCGTTCTTGAGTATTGGAATGGTCCGCTCGACGGTGCCGTTTTGGCGGGATATCTGGAGCGTCTGAAGAGCTTCCTGGACCCAGGAACCGTCCCCGGGAAGCGGGCCACTGGCGGCGATGATTTGGCGGGTGAGCCTTTTTTTAATTTGTGGGGACAGGGAAGCGATAAGCGACAGGAGGAATTTGGATTTTTTCTCTTCGTCGACCAGTGTCAGAACATGCCCCAGAAAAACGCCGTTTCTGTGTCTTGTGGCTGCCGGAATCCCAAAATTAATTCCACTGGCATCCTCCCAGTGCCCGATAATTTTTGCACCTGCCAGAGTGGGAACTGTAATGTTCCAGGAGTCTTGTCTGAGAGTTTCCGGACCCAGAGGCAGGACGTTATCTTTGAATCGGATTGCTGCAAACTGGCCGGGATATGTGGCTTTCTGCCATTTTTTCCATTCCAGGCCGATGGCGGGAGCGAGAGTTTTGGGAAGAACGTATATCAGAACTATTTTGCCGTCCCTTTGCAGAAATTCCTTAATCTGCCCGACTTCATCCGCGGTGATATCGGGGTTGTACGGATAAATTGCGACTTTGTAGTTTTTAAGAGCCCCATGTTCTACGTCCACATCGTCCAGCCGAGCTGCATGGATTCCCCGTTCGCGCAACCATTGATATGCGACACCGCAATAACGTCGAACACTACGCGCTTCCAGGGGAGTTTTCTTGAGAGTTCGTGTCCCCCGAATGACCGCAATGTCGGCCCTGTGCGCTACCATTTCGCTTACCCCGACGGCCGTTGCGATGGGCCTGCCTTTCCAGAAGGAAAACCGAAGACGATCAATCTGGTGCCAGCCCAAAGGGCTGTCTTCCGGCTGAAAATCGCCTCGGTGGAGTTCAACGCGTTGCCATTTTTCCCCTTTCACATGGAACCAACCGCCGTACCAGCCTTCACCGCTTTTGAGGTAAAGTGTGCAGCGGCTGAAGGCAGATGGGTTTTTGAGACGGATCCAGAAGGAAATAGAGCCACAGCTTGAAAGATCCAGATCGACAGACGCGTCCCAATAATAGCGTTCTTTGATCCGGTCGAAAGGACAGGAAAAACCGACGGCATCATGGCCATTTCTGATTCTGGGCACTGATACCACGGCCGGACCGACGCCGGGTTGCCATTGGCGTCTTGCAGACCACTGGCTCTTGTGGGAACAGATATTGAGGCGAATGTTCTCAGCACTATCGGCTGGTAGGGCAGAAAAAACAAACAGAACCGTCCATAGCAGTGCTGAGTGCAAGCTGAAACGACGGTTGATCATTACGAAATTCTTCCCCGACTGAGAGTTCCGCTTGAAAGCAATTGTACGGATTCGCCGACGGCAAATTCAACGCGGAAAGGTGTCGCAAAGGGGTAACATGCAAATTTTTACGGAACTTGATCGTTCTGCCGGGAAACTAATATGATAAAATATTGTCGGAATTGGTTTGTTTGTGGTACAACGGTTTTGTAGCTGTTATTTAAAATAAACACATATGGTTTCCTGCTTTACCTGGCGTCTGCGGCTTTGGCTCAGGCTCTCAAGGGGGAGCGGATACTAATTTCATGGAAAATGCGCTGTCATGAAAAATAACAAGCGGAAGTTTTATTTCGGCGTGATACTGCTTGCGCTCTTTGTTATCGGTGTGGGGTGTGCTGAGCGGCCAGAGCGCGTGAAGCAGAAGAAAAAAAAGCGTGTGGGCCCTAATGCTGACCTGCCAGCCGATCGCGACGAATTTCAGCGCCGGGTGAGTGAACTGCGAAAACAATTGCCGGAAGACGTATTTACCATAATAGTTCAGCCTCCTTTTGTTATTATTGGTGATGAGGAACCGGGGGGCGTAGAGAGGCGGGCACGGAAAACGGTGAAGTGGACCGTTGATATGCTGCGAAAAGCATATTTCCCCAGGTTACCGGATAGAATAATCGATGTCTGGCTTTTCAAAGACCGCGAAAGTTACCGGGAACATTGCCGAAGCCTGTTTCATATCGAACCCGGGACGCCGTTCGGCTTTTGTTCGAGGGAATATGGTTTAATAATGAATGTGGCGACGGGCGGCGGCACGCTTGTGCATGAGATTGTTCATCCTTTCGTGGAAGCGAATTTCCCTGAATGTCCTGCATGGTTTAATGAAGGACTGGCTTCGCTCTACGAACAGTGTGGGGAGAGGGGAGGACGGATTGTTGGATTCACGAACTGGCGTCTGGCGGGACTTCAGAAGGCGATCGGCCGGGACTCTTTGGGTTCGTTCAAGCGTCTCACGGATATGTCGGCGTTGGAGTTTTACGGAGAAGGGTCTGGGTTGAACTATGCACAGGCTCGTTATCTGTGCTATTACCTGCAGGAAAAAGGGGTCCTGAGAAAATTTTTTAAAAAGTGGACCGCCCGGACCGAAGCGGATCCCACGGGGTACGAAACGCTCAAATCGGTTCTTAGCACCGACGATATGGAGAGGTTTCAGAACGAATGGGAAGATTACGTGATGTCGCTTCATTTCCCGTGATCTCCCGTTTATGCAAAGGAATCCACCGTGCGGATGCTGTATTGTGGCATGGTTTTATGGCGAATAGAGCACGTAGGCGCGGACGCTTTGGCCTTGACAGACTCAGGGGGTTAGCGGGTAGAATAAAGGTGAACTGAGATTATGCCATGTTTGATCGATAACGGCGCTCGGTTGTGCGGATGAAGTAAAGCGGTAAAACAGTTGAGCGTTGTTGAAAATAAATGCCTGAAACCGAAGCCATGACCTGAACTGCAAAATCCGTCCGGAGTTTGGCGATGCCATTCGCAAGGTCAAATCTGGTTGGGGGGTGATTAGGGCATCGGTAGAAGGAGCGCTAAAACCCATCCCGGCGAAGGAGAAGTAACGGTTGCTTAACCGAAGAACTCCCGTCAGAAATCGCCTGATACTGTTGATATTGCTGATGGGGACCGTCTTTTTGGCAGGCAGTCGCTATGCCCAGGCTCAGGCTTCCGGCGAGAAAGTAGATCGACTCATTCAACAACTTCAAAGTGAGTCGGTTCGGGAAAGAATAAGTGCTGCTCAGGGCCTTGGCAAAATGAGAGCGCATCGATCTGCTATGCCCCTTGTAAACGCTTTAGGGGATGATGACGCGGGCGTGCGCTCCGCCGCCGAAAAAGCTCTATTGAACATCGGGGAACCCAGTACCCGAGCCCTGGCTAAAGGTGTTCGTGAACTCGACGAGGAAGGATCACAAGAGGCGGCCCGGGCTCTGGTTAAGTTCGGGAAAGCCGGGGCGGAGGAATTAATACGTTTGGTCTCTGCAGACGATGCAGCCGTGCGGAGTCGGGCGGTCGATGGCCTTGTGAGACTGGGTCCCAAAGGCGTTGATCCGCTCAGCAAAGTTCTCATGCAGGGTTCAGTGGAAGGAGCTCGTGAGGCAGCCTATGGGCTTGCGGCCATTGGAGCGGCAACCACCAATGAGTTGCAGAAAGGCGCATCTTCTGCCAGGCCGGAAACCCAGCTTGCCGCAGCAGAAGGTTTGGCTGTGTTAGGACCAGAAGGGTCAGAAGCGGCTCCCGAGCTGGCAAAATTGCTGCAGTCGCAGGACGCAAGAGTAAAGTTCGCAGCTCGCCGCGCTCTGGTGCAGATGGGAGCCCGGGCTGTTCCCGCACTGAAAAAGGTTTTCCTCAGCGGTATTCCGGGAAGAACCGGACAAGCCGCTGCAGCGCTTGAGGCAATCGGACGGTCTGCAGAGAGCGCTTTCATTGAAGGTCTCGAAAACAACGATGTTATCGTGCGGCGGCTATCGGCTTTGGGGTTGAGCCGGATCGGTCATCTGAGTTCCAAAGCAGCTGAAGGTTTGACAAAAGTCCTGGAGGACAACGATGCTGCTGTACGGCTTGCTGCGAAACGAGCACTGGGAAAATTGGGCACCAGCGCTGTTTCGGAATTGGTGGAATTGCTTAAAAGCGACGAATCTGGTGTCAGCCGGAGTGCAGCCGAAGGGTTGGCTCAATTGGGAGCGGCTGCTGCGCCGGCCGTTTCGAAACTTTTGGTTGATCAGCCCCCGCGGGTCAAGAAGCGGGCGGCCGGTCTGCTAATGACGCTCGGTCCGGCTGCAGCACCGGCAAAAAATGGGCTTATTGAGGCCCTGAAAGATACAAATGCAGGTGTGCGGCGGCGCGCAGCCCGCGCACTGGCGGGCATCGGCGCTGAAGCTATTCCTGCTCTGATTGATGTGATCAAGGAAAACAAACGCAACCGTGTGGTGCGAGAAGCAGCCCAACGGGCACTCGCACGAATTGGACGTCCGGCCGCGGAAAAGCTGGCGGAACTTCTGCAAAGTGACAATCTGCACGTTCGGCGGGCGGGTGCCGCTGCTCTGGCGGAGATGGGCTGGCAGGCAAGACCAGCCGTCGACGAGCTTGCCGAAATTGTGGGTCATCCGGATGACGAGACGGCGCGTATTGCGGCAATCGCTCTGGTAAAAATCGGCGATCCGGCTCTTTCTGCTTTGCTGGCTGCTTTGAAATCAACAGACGCGTTACGGCGTAGAGGGGCGGCGGATGCCTTGGCCCGGATGGGCGTCGCCGCAGTGCCGCTTCTTAAACGTGCTCTTGACGACGATGATTCGGAAGTTCGACAGGCTGCAGTGCAGGCTCTGGGTCGCATGGGCCCGTCGGGGGCAGGAGCTGCGGAACAGCTTGTGGATCGACTCGACGACGGAAATACAGATGTTGCGAATGCCGCTCAGGCAGCGTTGCTGCATATCGGTCCTGCTGCGGTCCCGGCCCTATCAAAAGCCACCGAGAACCGAACGGGGGATGTGGCTGGCAAAGCCAGTCAGATCATGGCGCAGATGGGGTCCCGGGGAGTGAAAGCTCTTGAGAAAACACTTCAAGAAGGTGGGAAAGATGCCCGGATTGCATCGGCGGCGGCCCTGGTAGAAATGGGAGTCTCGGATTCCGATGCCGTGCAAATACTGGTTAATGCCCTGGTGGACCCGAGTGCGTCCGTAAGATGGGAGGCGAGAACGGCATTGAGCAGTTTGGGTGATCTTGCGGCCCCCCAGTTAAGAGAAGCGCTTGAAAGTGCTGATGAAGATTTAGGACGTGCAGCCGCGCGAACATTGGCCGAGATTGGGGCTCCCGCCGTACCTGTTTTACGTCAGGCTCTGAAGGAGCACGAGCCAGATGTCCTGTGGCGAGCAGCTTATGCGGTGTCTCTCGGTGGGGCGGAAATGCAAGCCGCAGCCCCCGAGCTCGTGAGTCTGATTGATCACGAAAAGGAAGAAGTGGCCGGGATGGCCGCCGATGCGCTGGTGAGGATCGGAAAACCGGCGGCAGATGCGCTCGTTCGGACGCTCTCGTCCCCCGGGCGACAGTCTGAACGTGCGGCCGACATCATTTCACGTATTGGATATCCCGCCGTTCACGCGCTTCGTGGGGTTCTCCAGACAGGTGGGACGCAGGAAAAGCGTCTGGCTGCCAGTGCACTGGCGAAAGTTGGGTCGTTTGCCGAGCCGGCGACGAAGGAATTGGTGGCGGCACTTCATTCCCGGGATGATCAGGTGCGGGCATCGGCGGAAGAAGCGCTTTCTGCAATTGGGCCTTCGGCTGTCAATTGGTTGGTGAAAGGATTGGGACACAAAAATTCCGAATTGCGAAAAAGTGCTGCTACGGTACTGGGCAAAATGGGTCAGGATGCCTGGAAAGCCACTTCAGCGCTTGCTGATTTGTTGGACGATCCCGATAAAGAGACCCGTCTGGCAGCGGCCAACGCGCTGGGAAAAATCGGTCCGCGCGCGAAACCGGCCGTCAAAGCGCTCGGGAAACGACTTCTGGAGACGGACCCCAAGATGGGATATTTTGCCGCATACGCCCTCGGTCGAATCGGTCCGGCTGCTGTCCCTGTTGTAGAGAAAGCACTAAAAAACCCGAATCCGGTCATCAGGGCCAATGGCGCTCTTGCTGCCACGAAACTGGGAGAACACGCCGAGCCGCTTGTTTCGCTGCTTGCAAAAGCTCTGAAAGACGATAGTACGAAAGTTGGTATATATGCGATTTCGGCTTTGAACCGAATGGGACCGAAAGCGCGTCCGGCGGTGCCGGCGCTGATCGATGCTCTTGATAATGCTCAGCACCAGCATTCTGTTGCCGGAGCATTGCAGCGCATTACGGGAAAGAGTTTTGGTAAGGATATTGAGAAATGGCGTGACTGGTGGGAGGAGAACCAATAGAACCCGATGAGTGTGAACAGTTTATTGTTGTATCCATGGGTTGCGAAATTGGAGTGACAGTTTGGGTCTGAAAGATAAGTGGAAAAGCGAAGATAAAAACAGCGATGAGATTCCAATGGCTGCTATGCCGGATATCGCTTTTCTGTTACTCGTTTTTTTTATGGTTTCGACGACCTTTCTCGTGACGCGAACTCTCGATGTAGAATTGCCCGCGTATTCTTCAGAACGACAACGAAAAACAGAGACACATGTTAACGTGGCATTGTCGTCGGACTCAGTGCGCGTTGATTACGCGGACGAGACGGTCCGGTTGGAATTGTGGGAATTGGAAGGTTATGTTAGAGATGCACTTGCCTCGGCGAAAAGCGATTCGGAGAAGGTTGTTATGCTTGAGGTGCAGGATGAATGTTCTTACCAGCGTGTTGTAGGTGCCTTTGATGCGATACAAACTGCCGGAGGATTTGTTTCGCTGGTCGAACCGGAAACGCAGAATTTATAGAGAGTATCGAGACAGGTCTCATTCGTGCCGACTGTGAAGGATGATTACAAAGTTTGCGAGAATTGAGAAGAAACGGAATAAACAGTTACGGAAACAAAAATGTTCCCAATGGAGGCTCAGATGAATATTGATACGGAAAAAGTTCCGGTTGTAGCGCGCATGAGCTTGGCTTTTTTGATAGCTTTCTCCCTTGTGGGCGGAGTTGTAGTAAGCGCGCAGGATACAAGCAGTGGGCGAAGCGCGCGCGAGAAACGCCTCGAAGAAAGGGAGCGAGAAGGGGAGGAGAAGAAAGCAAAACTCAAATGGTCCAACGCCGAAAGCGCATACCTTGTTAGAGAATATGAGACGGCCCGGAAGCTTTATCTTGCGATACTCCAACGATTTCCGAAAACAAATTTTGCTGTCAGGGCTCTGGCGCGTATCGGTGATGTTTACCGTAGCGAGAAATCGTTCAAACAGGCGGTAGAGTTTTACAGGAGAATGATCAAGAGATATGAAACGCTGCCCCTTGAGCGCCAGGAAGAACTTAGAAAAGAGATGATTCGGGCGCGGTACATGATCGGGGCTGCGTATTACGAGCAAAAAAATTACCGCAAAGTCTTCTCTGAATTCCGTCGGTTTATCCAGGATTTCCCCGATTCGAAATATACCAATGTCGCTTATTTTCTGATTGGCCAGAGCCATCTTGCTAATGAGAATTTTCGCGCGGCAATAAAAGCCTTTGATTCAGTGGGTACGGTGCGCGGACTCGGCCATCAGAGTGAGGAAACACTGATTTCCCCTGGCGATCTGCTCTATGTCCAGGTGGAAGATGCCGATATGCGAAGTGCGGGCCTCGGCGAGAGAATCAAAGTGCAGGTGACCACGACGGCGGGCGACCTTGAACGCGTGTTTTTGAAACCTAAGGGGCTTGGTAGCCCTCTGTTTATTGGGAATATTAAAACCCGACTGGGAAAACCTCAGCCGACGCAACCGCTGGAGCAGCTGTGGTCGGTTGAAGTGGATGCGGAGATAGACCGTCGTTTGAAAAAAACACGGGAACTGCGACGTCGTGTTGCAGAATTGCGCGATAAACGCGAGGCCCTTGAGAAAAAATTGAAAAAAGTGGCTGCCGATGAGTCTCTGAGCGGTGACGAGCAGCTCGAGGCGGTCGGAAAGTTGAAAGATCAAATATCAGCGTGTTCTGAAAATATAATTACCTCGAAGCGACGGTCAGAGAATTCGAGAGAATGGGTTTTGACGAAAGTGGATAAAGCCTTCTCTGGTATCGAGGAGTACCTGAAAAAATATGCTCCCGATAAAACGATCGAAGAAGTCAAGAAGCGTCTGGGAAAAGCAAAAAAAGAAGAACAAAAAAAGACTGGCGCGGGCACACTGGCCGCAGGGGCTACAGAGGTAAAGGAGAAAGAAGAACAACCTGTTGAGGAAGACAAGAGTGTTTTCTCGCGGGAAGAGATTTTGAAAGTGCGGCTTGCGGCGGGTAAACAGCCCACTACTCTCAAAAATTTTGACGGAAGACGCGCCGTCCTGCGGTACTGGATCGAACAATTGCTGCACGATCTGAAAAGGCTCGAGGTGTTTGGATCCGACAAAATATCTGTTATGTATCGTGACAAACAGGTGTCCACCGGGCAGGAAGATCAGATGCGGAAGGACATCATTTCTCTTGCTTCGGATGCATACGTTGTGTTCGTTTCGGACGATGAGTCAACGGCCGTTTCGAAAGAGGTTTACGGTTCGCCCTGCCATATCAAAGTGGTAGACAAGGATCGCGATGTCAGCGAGGATAAGGATGAGATCAAAGTGGTTTTGAGCGTTGTTGACAAAGAGAGCGAGGAAGAGAAAAAGGAGAAGGCAAAAGAGGCCGAACTGGGTGAAGAAGAAACGGAGGCAATGGAAGAAGAAGAAATGGAAACGGAAGGCCAGATTCAGGGGGGCCAGACCGAATACGTTGATTCATACGTTGACGAAGGAAAGAACTACAAAGTGGTGCTGGAAAAAACCGACGAAGGGGATAAGAAAAAGGTGGTGGAGGTTGATGAAGAGGAAGAACCGCCACCACTGTTCCCGGAAGGGGCACCACATGCGACGGCAACGCTTACGGAAACCAAGGAACACAGCGGGGTTTTTACGGGCGTGCTCGAGGGTTACCCAAGAGGTGTCAAGGTCAGCGGAAGAGATTTGGTCATTTCTCCCGAACAACGGCTCCGTTGTGCGTATGAAGACGAACGGAATATCTCCCGTCGAAAACCGTGGGTTGTATGGGCGGCTGTTGAGTTCATACCCAGCAGTGAAGGTGATGTTAATGTTCCGGAGGTGGCCGATTCTAAATTGAACCGGCGAGCCCAGCTGGAAAAAGGCATCTCCCAGGGTGAGTTGGCGAAAGTTTACGAAGACCTTGGCCTTGAAGATATGGCAGAATTGTATTTTGAAAAAGCTTTGCAAACCTGCGGAAAAGTGGCTCAGATGGAAGGTCTCACACCACTCGGACAAGAAGCAACTCATGCCATCTGGCGTCTTTATTTTGAAAGTGGACAGACTGATAAAGCTGTTACGGCTTGCAAACAGTTGATCAAAGAATTCCCTGATTCAGAACTCGTAGATGAGGCTTATTTGACCATGGGGAAGGCCTTGCTGAATAAAGCGGAAGAGGCCGAAGAACGGTCAAAGGAAGGACTTGCCCGAGAGGCAATCAGCGCGTTTAACGGCCTGCTGAAGGCAAAGCCGGATTCCGAATACAAGGCTGAGGCCCTTTACAAGATAGGCGAATCACTCTATGCCGCCGGAACCAACGGAGCCCGTTATATGGAACGGGTGGTCAAAGAACACCCCGACAGCTCCTTTGCATCGGCGGCTCTGCACCAATCGGGCATGCATGCCTACGAGAACAACGATTACGCGAGCGCATACGAGTACCTTACGCGTGTTCTGGTTGATTACCCGGATGCCGAAGCACTCGACAAAGTTATGTTGATGCGAGGACATTGCCAGGTGAAACGTCGCAAATACTCAGAAGCTCTTCGGGCCTATTATGAGTTGATCGGGAGCTACCCCGGTTCTCCTTACGCGAAAAAGGCCCAGAAAATTATCGAGTACATAAAGAAAAAGATGGCAAAAGCCGAACGAGCCTCCCGATAACCAAGGAATCGAAGAAATGAGAAGACAGAATTCCCTTTCCGGAAGAATTGGAGCAGAATCGATGTATCGCAATTTTCTGAACCGCGTCCTATTTTGTGTCATTCTGGCGCTGGGCCTTTGCCTGTCCGCCCAGGCGGCATCTCTCCAACAAGCTATGCGTGAAGCACAAAAGACGCTCGGCAAGCACGATATGCCGGTCAGTAAAATTGAAAAAGTGCGTTCAGAATTAACTGTTGCCCTCAGAGAGAATCAGGATGATGCCCAGTATGGGGCAGCCAAACTGGTCCTTGCACGGATCAATAATATGACGGGGCGTTTCCACCGCGCCACGAAATTGCTCGACCTCCTCAAGGAAGAAGAGTCAGCCGGCGTTCCCCTGGTCGATATACACGTTGCCTTGGTCCGCGCTCTCAGCGGAAAAGGGGACTACGTTCGGGCGGTTGAAGTCGTTAATCTCCTGCTTGATAACACTGATTTTAAGGATGATCCACGGCGTCCGGAATTGATCTACCAAGCGGGATGGAATTACGAAACTGTGCTGCGCCGTCATGCAAAAGCTGTCGAATTCTATCTTCGACTCGCACGTGAACACCCCGATTACGAGCAAACCCCCGATGCTTTCTTCCGAGCTGCCTATGTCCTGGAACACAAGCTAAAAGACCTGAAAAACGCCGTTAAAACGTATGCCAAAGCCATGAAGAAATATCCGAGATATCATGGTGATGCTGCTCTGAACCCCGGGGCTTATTCAGGCTGGACCGCCGGTTGGAGGGCGCTGAATCTGGCCGGAGTGTTGCAAAATAATCCCGGGACCAAGAAAGGGCTCGCGGATTATGAGTTGCAGGAATCAATCTGCAAGGATCTTCTGGCGACTTTCCCCAATAAACGGATGAAGATTTGTGCTTTTATGCTTGATTCAGCTTTACTGCGCTACCGAGTGGGCCGATTCCCGAACGCAACATCCGGCAAGCAGCCAGACTATGAGGCGGCACAGAAGTGGGCGGGGAAGATGCTCAAAATCGATTCAAATAACCCCAAAGCTATCCAGTTCATGGCCGCCCACGGGCCGGAAGATCAGCGGCAAAAATATGCCATTAAGTATCTGCAATCTGCCGAAATTGGTTTTGATCAGATGAAAGATTATTCCAAAAAACTTTCGTCGTTGTCAGAGGTTGATAAAGTTCTGGAGAAACGCCCCCAAAACACGGCAGTTTTGAGTAGAGGGGTTCACCTCGCTCTGGAAAAAGACAATGTTGCTAAAGCAAAGCATTATGTTCGAGGAATGAACGATATAAAATATCGTAGTCTGGCCGAACAAAAGGCGATTGGAAACGCGACCATAGACGTAGCCGTTGCTGAGAAAAATGCAGAGGGAATGCTGAAACTTGCCCGGGACCCCACTTTCCCAAGAGCTACCCGAGCCCATGCCTGGAGGGTAGCTATCATTGCATTGGCAGGGCAGGGCAAGGTCGGTCCGATGATTGAGCGCGTTAATTCCTATACCGCCGAATTTGGGGGACTTCACGATCAGGGGCTGGCCCGGCGGGATTTCGAACAGGAACTTCAGTTTGTTCAAACACTTCGAAAAGCGTGTGGGAACGATCGCGATAAAGCGTTCGAAAGTCTCCGTCAGCTTGCGGAAGCAAATGTGTGGGGACAAGCCTGGGTGCTCCACGAGCTTGTTCGGCAGGAAACCGGCGCCCTGGCGTATGTACTTGATCGGAAGGACGACGCGGCCAAATTCCTTGATCGTTTCAATGCGAACGATGATCTGGCGGCACAATGCTGGATTCGATACTTCAAGTTGGCCAAGGAAGACAATGATGCTGTAGCCCTTATGCGTCTTGGTCAGGCTGTAGACAACCGTAAAAATTCTGCCCTGTGGGGTAAAATCCTCGCTGAGCATTTCCCGAAACACCTCAAACCGAAGATTGGGAAGTTGTTGTCACAAAGTGGTATGCCAGGTGATCAAAAGGCGTATCTGAATCTGCTGGGGGGAAAGATACAGGATAAAGATCTGCTTGATCTGATCAAAGCCGCCGATGCGTTCCTGCAAAAGTATCCTGACAGCGACTATTACGTGGATGTTGTGCTCTTCCGTGCGCGACATGCCCGCATTATTTCGGATGATGAAGGCATGGAGAAATTGGCTGATTGGCTCACTGCCGTTGCGCAAAAATACGGCAAGGCCGAAAGCCGCCGGAAGCTGCTGCGACAGGCCGGTGAATATTACGGTGAAGCGGGAGTCAATCGGGGCAGCACAATGGTCCTGAGATGGGCCGGTATCGGACCATTCGATATTCAAGATGACGGTGGACTCGACGAAAATTACCCGATTGAAAAGAAATTGGATATAACAAAAGCGTATGACGATAAGGGTAAGATTGTCGGTGATGCCAACGGGGACAAAGGCAATAAGTGGAAGCTGGTAAAAGTGAAGCAGAACGGATATGCAGATCTCGCGGAAAACATTTCGGCGCATCAGCCCGGCGCGGCCTTTCTCGTTACGTTTATTTCCTCGCCCGAAGTACAAAAGGCTACTTTATCCCTTGGGACGCATCGGCCTCTGAGACTGACAGTGAACGGGCAATCCGTTTTCAATATCAGCAAACCAGAAAGCGGGTATGTGCCGGATAAATATTTTGCTGAGGTGCAACTGAATAAAGGCGAAAACAAAGTTGTGGTCAAAACCATTCGGAAGAAAGGCGAATGGGGATTCGGCCTGCGGGTCAGCCGGCTTAAAAAGAGAGCGACCTGTGCGCCACGGCCCAACGAACGGCGTTTGTGGCAGGAATTACCGCCAGCGTCCGGTGGGGAACAAAAAATGTGGAAGACTTTCCACAAACTTGCCGACCAGGCCGAAGGCGAAGAAAAAGCGGAATTAATGCTCCGTCCTTACGAACTTCTATGGAAAAACGGACGAAGGACGGAGGCCCGGGGCGGTTATCGCAAGCTTTTGGATGATTTCCCGGAGCAGGCGCGACTCAAACTGGCTCAGAGTTACGATGGCTGGTGGAGCCGAAGACGCCGAGCGCAATATCCTGGCGTGAGTCGGGACAAATGGTTGCGGCATTTCAGCATCTACATGCGGGAATACGGTTCGAAAAAGCGGGACCGGGTGGTCAAGTTCCTCAACAGGACAACAACGCATTGTGCGGAGAATGCTTTCGCAAGTGCCGAAAAATACCTTGAGAATCACCCCGGTGACTGGGAACTGAGGAGCCTTATGTGGAAAACGGCCGATCGGTTTGATGGCGTTCGCGTGCGGGGGCTGCAACACGCGGTGGCGACCGCTGAAAAATACCCGGAATTGTTATGGGTGCAGCGCCAGGCACGTCGCCAATTCGGAAAAAATGCGCCACGTCTCTATGAGCTGCGTTATGAGCGAACAAAAGATAACGAACATCTGCTGGCCTGGGTAGATAGCCAGTACTATGCCGCGAAACATGGCGGAAAGAAAAGAGTTGAGTCGCTCAAGCGGAGGCAGAAAGATTTGCTACAAGAGGCGAGGGAATCTGCTCAGAAAGCCCGGAGAGAAAAGGAACTTGCCCGGCGGAATCCGCTCGAAACTCAGAATTTTGAGAAAAAAGCGGAGAAAGCTGAAAAAGAAGGCAAGGACTTCCTCGCGAAAGAATTCCGAAGCGAGGCTAAAAAATTGCGTGCCGAAGTGGAAGCCCATAAGGAGGCTGCCGAGCAGGCGGAGGCCGAAGCGAAACGTCTTCGAGAAAAAGCAAAACAGTTGAACAAGCAGACGGAAGGTGGCTCATTTGCTGCTGGAGATGCGGCGAAACGCTGGATTGAAACCTTTTCAAAGGCTCTTATGGGAGAGATGAAAGGCGTCCAGCCGCGCGCAAGTTACCTCGCGAGGATGGCCGAGATCGATTCCGAGGCCGCTGCCGACGTGCTGGCGAAAGTTCAGGACATCTCCGATTGGGATAGCGATGTCAATGATTGGCGGAGTCTTGGAATTACATTCCAGAAAGCGGAAATGTGGAAAGCGGCGGCCAGGGCCTTCGAAAACGCCGTTGCGACTCCCGGTGGCCGACAGAGCGATTATATCGATTCTTGTTTTCGATGGGCCGAGAGCGAGAGAAAAGCTGAACAATCTGTGGCTTCTGTTCAGCCGGACGGTGGAGGGGTGTCGAGAAAAGAAAATAGCAGAGATGCCACGGGCGCTACACGACCGCTTTATATCATTATCCGCCGATTCGGGGATGTAGAGTCGCAAGCTGTTAAAGCGGAGAGCACCTTGTGCAGGATGCTGAGATCTTCCGATTCAGCCAGAGCTCGCCAGCAATATGTTGCTGAGGTACACCGTTTTCTCCGCCGATATCCTGGCAATTCAGCAGGACATAGCGAACTGCAGAAATTGCAGAGCGTAGATAGCAGCGGTACCGATACGGGAGGCAAAAGTGCAGGTGGGAGTAGTGGAGCACTTGTGACTCTCACCGAACAGATATCGAAAACACAGGATAAAAGTGCCAGAAAGAAGCTCAGTTATGCGCGGGCAAAAGAGCTTTTTGAAAAAGGTCAGTATTACGAGGCATTCCGAGGGCTGACTTCGTTTCCGGCCGAAGATACAGCGGCTGCCATCCTCCGGGCGCGATGTAACTGGAGAGTTCTCGATTACGAGAAAGCGTTCGCGCATCTGAATGTAGCGCGGGACAATTCAGATTATGGAAAGGATACCAGACGTACGCCCCCGATGGTTCTGCTGCTGAGCATGGCCCAGTATCTGACGAGTCAGGAGAAATATCCCGAGGCATTTGAACTGCTGGATGAGGCGCGCAAATTGCAGGGGGATGCTCTTACGAAAGCACAAAGCACTCGGTTACAGGTCGCGCGAACCGATGTGTTAATTGCTCAGGGTGATATCAACAGCGCTTTGCCTCTGATCAAAGATATTCAAGCCGACAATGTCAACCAAACCCCGTACTGGATTGGCGAAGTACAGCTGGGGAAGATAGATTACGTCAGAGAACGCTATAACGAAGCTCTGAAGCGGTTTAAAGAGGTCGCTAAGTTGCTCGATCCTCAGGCTTCACCGAGAGCGTTATTCTGGATTGGTAAAACTCAGCTTGCGCTTGAGAATACCGATAAAGCGATCAGCGCGTTCCGAGAACTGTGGGAAAATTACGGCGAAGACGATCTGATTATCCAGGCAATTTACCTGATTGGGCGCACTTACCGTCAGGGAGGACGCTTTGTCGATGCTATACGCCTTTTTGAATCTGTCGGTGTTATGCGGGCTTCCGCGCGCGATAAGGTCGTCCCGGGAGAGGATGTGGTAATAAAAGTCGAAGATCCAGATTATGCGGTCGGCACAGGTAAGACTTTCATGATGGTCAATGTGACGACAACAAGTGGAGATTCCGAGCAAGTCCGCGTGGAGATGAATCCCATAAGCCAGGCCCTTTTCGTCGGATCCATTAAGACAAAACTCGGCAAACCAGCTCCGGATAGCGGTTTGCTCGAACTGCGAGGAGACGATGTTGTCAAGGTCCGATACATGGATCGATACGGCGAAATGACAATCAAATACGGAGGCGCGGAAGTAAAAATGGATCGGACAGCTACGCGTCATGCGAAAGCGGGTTTGAATTTGAGCCGTGATCCGGGGACCAGCTTGCTATCAGAGGGAAGAGTTAAGAATCTGGAGCTTCTTACCGATGGTAACCGTGCGAAAGCGGCTACGGGTTATCTGGATGGGAAAAAGCATAAGAGTTTCGCAGTCGGCACTCGTTTCTTACGCGCCCGGCTGGTTGAAAATGTCAGAGTTTTCTTCACCGATCAGCGCCCATCAGCTTTCGAAATACAGGTTCTGGAGCCGAAGACGCGGGAGACGGGTGAAGAACAGTGGATTACGCGGGAAGAGGTGACGAACCTAAAAGAAGCTGGATGGCAGGATTTCCCCATCCCTCCTTCCGAAACCACGGCTGTGCGGGTAAAGGTGACGGGTAATGGAAAACGCGGATGGTATAAGGTGAACGAGTTACAGGTTCTGGAAGGTTCAGCCAAACTTGCCTGGAGTAGTGCCGATATTGAGGTAGGGAAAGCCGAAATGAAAGAGTTTGACTTGTTGGTCGTTGACACCGGGGAAATCGAGATCAGTTCAACCGGCTTCAAAGAGGAAGAAGAGGAGGAAGAAGAAGGCTGGGAGCCTCTCGCTCAGGAAGAGGAGGAAGAAGAAGAAAAACACGCGCTGGACATCGATGTTGCCCGCCGCAGACCCGGTATTATTACGCCCGGTAATCCGGTGTATGTGCGGCTATCTGACAAAGATCTTGATGTCAAAGATACGCGGGATCACGTAGTGGTAAAAGCCTTTGCCGGTGGCGAAGCGACCGGAGGAGAAGCGGTTCGGATGGATTCGTGCAAAGTCGTTCTTAACGAAGTAGAACCCTTCTCCGGGAAATTTCAGGGGCTGTTTCGGACGGCACCTTCGTGGCCGACGGCGTCGGCGTCGGATACTGCTGAAGGTTTTTCACCTGACGGTGCGATAGACGGGGATAATTCTCCGAAATCAGCGTGGCAGGGAAAACCAGATGGCATGCCGGGGAAATGGATAGAGGTCGATCTTAAGGACCTTTACGATATAAAAGAAATACATTGGAGTCGCGGAAAAGGAGCTCAGAACAACGTGATAAACGATGGTGCGGTTACGATCCGTGGGGGACAGGAGTTCCGGGAGATTCCGATCGAGGGGAACCAGCAGGCCAATGACAACGTTGTGAAACTCACTTCGCCCGTCCGTGGCCGCTATGTCCGAATTACGGCCAATGTTTACGATGGTGATGCGCCGGCGATTTCTCATATTAAAATCGTCGATGCAGGCGGAAATACGCTTGTCCCGGCAAAAGTGACACCTGAAGAAATGCGCGAAAATCAGGTGTTGGAGCTTAACGTTGGGGATAGCGTCAAAGTGGAGTATGTGGATGAAGAAAATATGGAACCGGGCGATCCTATGACCCGGAAAAGCAACGAGTTAACCGTTGAATATGACACCGCAGAAGTTAAGGTGGCCTTTGCAAAATTGGACGAATATGGGCACATCGAAGAGGCACGCGAAACGAAAAGAATCGATACAGGCGATCAGTTTCAGGTTTTGATCCAGGATGTCGATGAGGATAAAAGCGACGAAATTCAGTCGGTCAAGGTGCAAATCGGATGTGAAAGCGGGGACTCGATGGAACGGATTGCGAAGGAAACGGAGGGGGATTCCGGGACCTTTATGGTTAATGTTGACACGGATGACGATCCTGCCGCAAAAGATAAACCGCGCGTTCTCTATGTGCGTGACGGTGATGCTGTTTGGGCCAGTTATGTGGATAAAACGAATATGGATCCCGGCCATACCGTAACACGGACAGCTCTCGTGTTTGAGTCACAACCTACAAGCGGAGGATTCAAGCCGCGGGAAAGTTATGTCTTAAGGTCCCCGGATTTCGTCCAGGAAGCCCTGGAGAAAGAAGTTGCGAGCCGAGAAGCTCAGAAGGGACCGACGCTTGGTTTTGAATTGAAAGACCCCGATTCAGCTGTCTCTCCTTATCAGCGGGTACCTTTCTATGTCGCGTCTCGTAATTCCCAGGCACGGCGAATCCTCAGCGCGGCTGTGCAGGATATAGATGGTACTCTTGCGGCCAGTGTTGAGATGACCAAAGACAAAGCTGCAACGCCGCCATGGCCGCACACAAGCGTCGCGCTTGGCCAGCGGCTTTTCAGCGATGAGGACTTAAAAGAATGGATTCAGAAAGTGCGGAGAGCCGAAGGTGAAGACAAAGAAGAGCTTCTGGCGGGGATCCCCATGCCGGTACTCGGCGATGACGTTGTGTTCAGTCAGTATGTCGATAGAATTGGCGCTACCTCCGCGCACGTAACCACAGAAACATTCAGGCATCAGGAACTGGCCGAATTTGTTGAAGAGAAAGAGATAGAAATCCCCGAATCCGGGAGCGAGAAGTTTCTGGAAATGGCTCCTGTCGTCCATCTTGTCGACCCTGAGACGGCTATACTTCGTCAGAAACAAGAGCGTGAAGAAGTTTACAACCGTCTGATGGGCCAGAGACGTGTTCTTTACCAGGACATGCTCAGTTTTCTGCAGGATCGTCGTGCCGATCTTTCTCGTCGCCTCGAACTTGCCAGGGAAGAGCGGCGTGCTAAAGGCAAGACCGAAGGCGAAGACGCTGGTGCGGAGCAACCGGGTATAGAGGAAACGGCACCAGAAACGGTGGGGGCTAGTGTGATGGCGACCTCAGGAGAACTCTCCGACACCACAGTTCTGACGGATGTAGAACTTCTGCAGCAGCGTCTGGCAGATATTACCCTCGATGCGAAAGCGGTGGAGAAAAAAGTAGCCTATTATCGACAGTTTGAAATTCCAGACGGTGAAATCCAACCGTCTCAAGAATCAGGTTCAGGTGCTGGAGAGGGACTGGAAGAAGAGGAAGGACCAGTTTATCTGCAGAAAATTATCCCCGGTTATCCAATCCGTGTTTGGGTTGCAGATCCAGCTCTGCAACAACAGGGAAATTGCACTGTTGTGGCCCGCTCTTTCTTCCACGGGTTGCGGGGAAGGAAAGAATACATAGCGAGGTCGCGTCAGGTTGAAAATCGCCAGAGCGGTGAAACGATGGAAGTGCTGGAAGTCATAATACCGACCGCCCTGAAAGCGAGCGGAGAAGAACTGCCGGTGTCGTGGGGCGGGACCGTCCATTTAAGTTATGAAGACCCCACACAAGAACGCCCGAAGAATCAACTCCGGCAATCGTACGTTACATTTGCGTCGAACGGAGAACTCAATATCACGCAAAAGAATTTCGTCGATCTTCCGGAAACCCTCCGCGTCGGAGAAACGGTCCATCTCGTTGTGCGAGATCTTGATCGGGATACGACGTTCGAGAAAGATAGCGTTCTTATTGAGGCAAAAAGCAGTGAGGGCGATTCGGTTATGACGACTCTTGAAGAAACGGCCAGGCGTTCAGGCGAGTTCCGGGGTCAGATTGAGACGGAGCCAGGTGATGCGAATCCGAACGATGCGGTTCTGCAATGTTCTTATGGAGGGAGCCTGAGCGTTGATTACAAGGATTATATCAACCTCGGCCGGGAATCCGCTCCGGAGAAACCCGAGAGGCGAAAAGCCAGCCTTGCGGAGGAAGCCGAAGAAGAGCAGAAAACCTGCGTGACGGTTTCGGTGGAGAAAACCGACCGTGGCCTGCGAAAAGTCCGGGCCAGGGCTTCGCTGCTGCCGGGGTCGGACGGAGAAGTGAAACTGTTTGCCCGAAATCTCAAACGCGGTCGGCTCGAGAAAGAGACACTGTTCAACTCGGGTTATGCCCACTACATGCTCGGGAAGAATTTTGCGAAACTCGGTTCCATGAATAGAGCCAACGAGGTCTTTTCACGCGCCCAGGACCACTTCGAGGAACTTATCCGACGGTATCCCTCTCATGATGAGGTGGCGCACGCAACGTTCTACCTTGGAAATATCGAGTTTATCCAGGAAAACTACCGTGAAGCTATTGATTACTACCGGGCTGTGATTGAAAACTGGCCCAGTAGCGATTTCATTCCCCAAACCCGCCTCCGGTTGGGCATGGCCTTCGAGAAATTGGAAAAAACCGAAGAAGCAATTGAACAATACGCCTATCTCGCTTTCCACCATAAGGATAGCCCATACCTTCAGGATGCTATGGTGAATATGGTGCTTTATTTCGATAAGCTGGGAATGAAAGCGAAATCGGAAGGTGAAGAGGAAGAGCGTGATCGGGCCTTTTCGCGGCTGGTCGGGGTTACAAAACGGTTTGTGGAAAAGTTCCCGGGCGACCAACGAGCTCCCAAACTTGTTCTGCGAGCCGGTCTGCGGATGATCGCTCTCGGGCGTTATGCCGGAGCTGCAGAGTTTTTCGAAGAGGCCGAAACCGCCTACGCAGAGAGCGAAAAATATATGCCCGCCTTTCTCTACTGGCACGCCGAATCTCTTGTAAAAGGGAGAGTTGGCGAGAACCCGACAGAACGGGCGCAGGTGCTGCTCCAGCGTGTCATTTACGACTTCGATAACGAAAAATACCGCCGGGCGGCTAAAGCCCGCCTTATCGATCTGGAAGATTGATGCGTGGGCCAGTGATAAGAACGTAAATGCGGACAAACTTCATACCTTCTGAGCTGCGGACAAAAATAAATGAGTTTAACATCCGCCAATACCGATTTTGCGGTGCCGGATCGAGGTATCAGAAGGCCGACGATCGGCTTCTCGCGGTGGTTGGAATATGTTCTGGCGGGAGGATTGTCACTGTTGTTTATGGTCGGTGTGCTGGTTGAGTCTTACCATGAAGGAGTTTTCAACAACCAGCTTAACGCAATGTGTGCTCTGACGTTCGCAGCAATAGCGTTTACGATTTTGTTCGTGGATCGACCTGAGACAAAGATCGGTTTGGTGGTCCGAACCGCACTGGGACTGGCGGCGCTCACGGCTCTGGGCTGGGCAGGCGCGGTCTGGATACCCCGCTCGGTGATTCTCATTGGACGGCCTCACATCGTTGTTCGACTCCTGGTCTATGTTGCCTTTGCCTCGTTGGGTTTCTGGGCATGGGCATGCTGGTTGTGGTTGTATGGAATGACCGCTATGAACCGTGCGATCGAAGGACCGGGCGGAAAACCAGGCGGGAGAGAGAAACATGCAGGACGAGAAGCTTTTGATCGGATAAAAAAAACAGTAAGAAGAGTTGATGTTGAGAAAGAGCTGGAGTCGGGGCTACCGGATACGCAACCGACAGCAGATCTCCAAGATGTTGCATTTGCGGTGCTGGATCCTTTTTTCCTTATGCCTAAAGCCAGACGTTGGAACCAGTGTCGGGAATTGCTCTCTAAGCTCGGACATCGCGTGATTGATGCCAGTAATCCGGTGGCGGGGGATGATTATGATCAGCATCGCATGGCCGGTTTAAAATCGTTGGTGCCAGCGCTCTTTTTTTTGGTAATGCTTGCCGGTGCCCTCCAGCTGCGTGGATGCCGTCACGAAACACCGAAAGGTATACTCAAAGGGACCGGAAAGCGAATTGCCAAAGGGCGTGTTCCTGTCCAGCGGAAACAACAGAAGAAGAAGCGCAAAAAGCAGAAACAAAAAAAGAAACGCAAAAAGCGTGAGAAAGTTCGTCGGGAATCGGTGTTCAAACTGTTCAAACAGGAAATGCAAACGGCGCAGGAATCGCTTGAATATTCCGAAGCGAGTATTACGGAAGATGCCGGTTTGCCTTCCGGTGAAGGAAAAGGGCAAACCGCTGCCGGCTCACCGAGAGGAACCAAAATTGGAGGGAAATATTATTTCTACCGCGTGAAATATAGGGGAGGAAATTGGGATGCAAACCGGCGTGGTATCCCGGCATTGATGCGCCACTTTACGAAGGTGGTTAATGTCAAGACGAATAAATTTGACCAGCCGATAAAGTTGTCCAATTTGCCCAAACACAGCGGTAAATATAAGCCGGTCCTCCTTTATATGACGGGCAACGGGCGAATCGGTGTGAGCCAACAGGAGATCAAGAATCTGCGGAACTATCTGGAAAACGGTGGTTTTCTTTTCGCAGATAGCTCCGGAGGAAATTTCTATGACCATTTTTTTGGTTTAATGCGTCGCGTTTTTCCGGGGAAGAGTTTCCGCACGATCGCATACGATCATATCATCTTTCGAGGTGCGTATATGCCTTATTCGTTGCCACAGGGGTGCCCGATTTACCGAGAACATCGTGGTGCTGGGCCGGCGAAAGGCCTGTTTATGAACGATCGACTGGCTGTTTTTTACAGCGGAGGCGATCTCGGTGCGGCCTGGGCAACGGTTGGCTGGGGCCGAAACGCGATAAGAACCGTTGAGCTGGCCTTTCGCATGGGGTGTAACATTATCAGTTATGCGTTTATATACGGCGGAGAGATTGAGGAAGGAAAAGAAGAATCATGAGCAACTATAAAACTAAAATCGGGCCGTTCGGTATAAAAATGTCTGTTTTGTTTGTTGCCGTACTGTTCTGCTTTTCGAGAGCTGGTGTCCTGGGAGCGGAAAGTGCGGATAGGATGTTCGAACGGGGGGAAAGACTGGCCAGAAATAAAGAATACAGTGCGGCCATTCAGGCGATGCTTGATTTTCAGACGAAACATCCTGACGACAAACGCGTGCCGCAGGCGCAGTTTCTGGTCGGGCGCTACCAGCAGCAACGAAATTACCTCAATACAGCTGTTAAAGAATACGAAATGCTTTTTGAGGATTTCCCCGAGACAAAATACGCTGGCAGAGCGCATTGGCATATGGCGGACATTTACGTCCACAAGGAACAATTTGAAAAGGCGGCGGAGGTGCTGGAAGAGCTGGCAGAAGATTTTAAGGGGAGCTACGAAGCGTTTCACGGATTGCGTAAGCTCGGGGAAGTGTGTTTGAAAATGAAGAACAAAGAGAAAGCCGAGGAGGCTTTTAAGCGAATGATTGGTTACAACGCGGTCGAAATGATGGAAAATAACTCAAAAACGATCGCAAACCAGATCGATCAGGATATTCATCGCGGCGTATTATTTGTGGCTGAACGGGCAATAAAAGAAAAGAACTATGAAACAGCACGGTACGCTTACTCGCGACTGGCCGATAAATGGGAAAAAGTGCGTCTGCTGATTGACTTGCTCTACCGGCAGGATAAGCTCGGCGAAATTCACGATTTAATCCGTGAAATGGAGGATAAAGATTACTGGAAAGCTCAAAACATCCTCTTTGAATTTTACGTCCGGCGCGAATCAATGCGAGGGTTGCGGAATCTTATCCGGGTTCTGACCAACAAATATGAGAAGAATGAAAACCTGACGGAACTTTTCAAACAGGTTCCAAAGTCCATCAGGAAATTTTCTGAAGAAGATAAAAGGACGGTCTATGATTTGATTGCAACACGATATCGCCCGTTGCGAAGGATGTTCGAATTCGAGGTTTGCAAACTCGAATCGGTTCGCCGTCAAGAACCCGGGACACTGAAACGTTTTATACTGACCTATAACAAAGGAAAAGATGTCGAACAGTGTAAGCGCTGGCGCGCCATTTATCTTGAGCTGCATAAAAAGAGAAAAGAAGCCATTGAACAATATTGGGATATGGAAAATAAAGAAGAGGCGCATTTCTATGTGGCAGAAAGTTACCACGGAGAATTTGCCCGGCGCGCCAATAACGTCGATCGAGCAGCGGCAATTGTCGAATATATGAAGATACGTAAGCATTTTTACTCCACCGAAGCCACCTGCAGAGCATACTGGCAGATCGGCCAGCTATATGCGGACGGCGGCAACAAGAAAAAAGCGGTGGAAACACTCGAAGAATTGGAAAAACGTTTTGTCGGACAGCCCAACTGGCAAGTGCGTGCTCGATTCCAAATCGCTGAGTGGTACAGACATTGGAAAAAATATGAAGATGCCATCCAAAACTACAGAAGGGTTGCCAAACAGTACCCCAATACTCACCAACAAAGACGTGCGATTTACAATATTGGTCTGTGCTGGGAGCAATTGGGAGAGAAAGAAATGGCGGTTCGTTCGTTCCTGGAATGCATCCGGCGCTTCGAAAAGACGAGGGTGCAGTCGGAAGCTCACAGCCGGCTTGAAGTAAAATACAAAGTCCCCGATCTACAGATACGGGATATGGCGAAAGACAAAGATTGACGGAGGTACAGATGCTGGAATTTTTGAAAGATGGCGGTCCGTTTATGATCCCGCTCGGAATATGCGCCGTGCTCGCCGTGGCGGTTCTGATCGAAAGGGCTCTTGTTCTCAAGGAAGTAAAAGCTTTCGTTGGCCCGTTCTTGGACAAATTCGATGATTTGGTCCAGAGCGGGAAACTCGCGGAAGCTCAAAATTTGTGCGAGAAGCATCGCCATCCCGTCTCAAGAATGCTCAAGGCGGGTCTTGTCCGCTACCAGGAAGTGCGTCAGGAAGAAAATGTGGGTTTTATACATGAACAAATCGATGATGCGGTTTCAGACGCGGGCTCTCACGCAATATCACTGCTGGAGAAAAGACTCGATTGGCTTGCTATTATCAGTAATCTCGGACCGCTCCTGGGTTTTACCGGTACCGTTACGGGTATGATCGTGGCCTTTGGGGCCATTGCCAGTGCTGCTACCGTTGATGTCAGCAAAGTAGCGGGGGGAATCTCACAGGCCCTTAACACCACGGCAAGTGGACTGGTCATAGGTATCATAGCTACCGTGGCATACAATTACTATACAAGCCGTATAGAGGATTTTATTGAACAACTGGAAGAAGCATCCAACCGTATGCTGGCTCATATCGTCAGAGAACTTATCCACGTTCGATACGGTGAAGAAGAGAAAAAAACGTCGGGCCAAAAACCCAAACCGAAACCTCCTAAACCGCCGATACCAGGGGGAGAAAGCTCATAATGAAGTTGAGCAGTTCGCATTCAATCGAAGCCGGAAAGTTCTCCATGGCGGCTATGACGGATATAGCGTTCCTGCTTATCATTTTCTTTATGGTGTGCGCTAAGTTTGTGGAAAAAAATGACATCAACGTCAGACTGCCCGAAAGCCGAACCGGTCAACATGCGACGGAAGTCCCCATCACGGTAACTGTCAACGAGAAAGGCCTCTTTTTTGTCAAGGGGGTGCAAATTCAGCGTGATCAATTGCTTGCTGAACTAAAAGGCCAACTGCGTGCAGCGAAAAGTGCCGACGAAAAAACGATAATTGTGCGGGCAGCCCGTTCCCTGGATTACGGCCAGATACGCCCCGCCGTCGACGCCGTCGATAGAGCAGGCGGGATGCTGGAACTTGCTGTTCTCGAACGATAAGGAGGAAGGATGTCCCAGATGAACAACAGTGGTGATGCACAGGTGGAAGGAGGCACCGGGCGTTTCTTGCTCATAGCAATAAGCGTTACGATTGCTTTTGGAGCACTCGTTCTCGCCCTTTCCCCAAGTCTCTACCTGCCTTCGATGAGAGATACTCCAAATGCGTGGATGCAGAAAGCACAAAAACACGTTGAGAAAAAAGAATACCAGCAAGCTATCTCAGCTTTTCAAAAAGTTCTTGACAAAGAGCCTCCCCGGAAATCTGTTTTTGTAAAGGCAGAAGGGAAAATAAAGAACCTCAAAGAAATCTTGAAACACGAACAAACGGGTGAGTCTGAAACCGGGGGGGGAAGCGAAACCCCTGAAACAGATAAAGAAGAAAACGAGTCCGAAAAGGAGGATGACGAGGATTCGGATGAAGTGCCTCGAGATCTGCAACTCGATTGATGGCGGTTGCTATCTGGGTTTCGCGTAAAAGTACCGGGGTTTTACGGGGGAATTGAAGCCGGTATTTATTGTCAAATAATCTGTTCTTTGGGCAGGCCTCAAAGACTTGCGTTTTCGGCCTCGAAGAAAAAGCCTACGACCTCTTGTGAATAGGGATGGACCGCCAGAGCAAAAGCACCATAGCTGTGGGCGTCAATCTGAGAATACCTGCCCCTTTCCCACGACCTATCCATTCCCGTAACCTGAATGTAGACGGATGAGGGGGAAATCTGTTTGACCGATTGGGCGGGCCCGTAGCGGTGCGTAAATTCGCTGAGAGCTTTGCCCGTCAGTCGAAATACCAGCAAAGATTTGTCGCTCAGATCGGTTTGCTCTTTTTCCTGAAGGACAGACGCGGGAATAAGATTCCTGTCCATCATCATCAGCTCCCCAACCTGATGCCAATCTTTGCCTTGAGAGAGGACAATTCCTGAAGAGTGGGCGATTCGTGGATACAGCCAAGAATCTGACTCTTTCCAGCTTTCTGTACGGTGGCCGGTGATATAGGAAATCTCCAGAGAACCGGCCCGAATCCCGGCATAAGCGACCCGGCCAAATGCCAGCACGCTAAGTTCGCCATCTCTTTCGGCGACCAAAACACGCGCCGCCGGATGAAGATCTTTTTGAGCCGCCACAACCTGGAAGCAGCGAACTCTCTCAAAATCGTTACGATTGAAGGCCTTCTGTGTTTTTTCCCTTTGCCCTGTTTCAGAAGGAGCCGATGCATGGGTCAATACAGTGACGTCTGAACTTTCTTTGCCCGGGTCGCTGTGGTAGCAAAATGTTTCGCCGTCGACAGCCCTGAAAATATGGACAGGGATTTCCGAAACGGATATTGTCCTTCTTCTGGAAGCGGCTTCCTGGAGTCGCGTGCGGGCATCAGCGGCGTAAGCGTCGAGTCGCCCGTCCGCGTAGAACGTGCCAAGTTTCTCCCGGAAAGCCTGCCGGTCGATTCCACGAATGTCATCAACGCGTTTGGCGTAAAGGGAGAGCCATTTTTCTACGAACGCACGGGGTGTGTCCGGTTTCTCAATCGGGCCGGATTGAGTAATGCGCGGAGCCTTGGGTTTTGAGCGCCTTTGGGATGTTTCTTCGCCTTCTCCCTGCCCAAACATTACAACCAGGAGAATTGCGAGTCCAGCGACACCTGCTACCGCCAGAGCAATGAAGGTGCCGGTGTTGGATTTTTTCGGTTGAAACTGTTTTGTCTGTGACGCTGCGCCGCCGGCTCGTCGTCGAGCTTTTGACAGTGCAGAGGAACGCGAGGATTCTTTCGAGGAGCCACTGACCTGACGGGATAGAAAAGGCGCCAGGTCGGATATGTCGGCCGCTTCTTTCCATTCCCCTGCCCCCGGATCATACAGCTTGTCGCTGGCTTTGATCTGGCCTGCTTTGGCGCGGCTTTTGATCTGTTGAAACTCGAAAGGACCAACGCTCTGCCCGGCTTCACTCACATACCATTTGCCCGGTGCGGAAGACTTTTTGGGTTCCTTTTGAGCTGGCGTGATTTTTTCAGCGAGGTCCGGAGCGTCAGGAATTTTAATTGCGTTTCCGCACTGACATTTTGCCATCTGACCGGCAAGAGATGCAGGGACAGAAAATTCTTCGCCACAGGAATCGCATTTTACCTGAATCGTCTTCATCCTCAATCCAGCCTGTCTGAAATGTCGAATTGGGACAATATGATCGTCAAATCTGCCTGCTTTTATGATAACCCATTGTCCGCCTGAACTCAATAGTTGGAACGCAGGAAGGAATTTGCGATGTGGGTCGTTGCGGATGCTGGTAGCCGTACATTTCCCGAAAATTATGCTGCCTGTTCCCATCGCACCGAGCGCAAAATGTCTGGTCTCAATCATTCTGTAAGCCTGCAATCCCGCTTCTCGACCGCGTATCCTGCAGACTCGAGTTCAGCTGAGCCCGCTACGGCGGGCGAAACTGGACTTGAGGTGGACAAATGCCGGAAAATGCCAGGTAGCTATAGGTCCGCATCGCCGAGACGGAATCTGCCGTTCGTTGTTGGTCTTTGTGCTGCGGGGCCCGCAGGTTTCTGCACCGCGTTCTGAACTCCAGCCTCCGGCTGAAGTCCAGTCCGCTCGCGGGGGCCAATGGGGTAAAAAAATGGTTCGTTAGGCTATGCGGTCTTGCGTAAGTTGCCTGAGGTTCTACGGCAGAAAATAGCACTGACCACACCCGGGGCGGATAAACATCCCTGCCGGCACTTTATTTTGTCCATATCAAGATCAGCGTTACCAGCACAGGTCTGTTGTCGAGAGCTTTCTCCGTGCATTGAAGCAGGTTGTGTGCCCGATTCTTTGATTAGCAAAAGCGCAGCTATAATTAGACTTCTGCTACGGGCAAAGGGAAATAAATGTGGGCGAGTGCTACACAACAAGCCGACCACGCGTTTCATGATATTTTCTAACCCCTGTCTGAGACAGCGGATACAAAAGGACGATCCAGATATGGCAACGCCTGAGACCGTACCAAAAAAGAGCTTGACTGCGCCAGCAAAGGCGTTATAATAGAAATGTGACATTAGACTTTAGCGAGGGGTTTGGAATTTTATGGCGCTTGCACGGGTCAGTCGAAACACGTTGCGAGAACAGGTATATGAGTCCCTCAGGGATGAGATTGTTTCGGGGGGATGGGAAGTCGGCTCGCGTCTGCCTTCGATGAAGCAACTGGCGGACGTTTTTGGGACCTCCATTAACCCCGTTCAGATGGCTCTGGAGCGGTTGGAAGAGGAAGGGTACGTTGTGAAGAGTCACGGTTCGGGCACGTATGTGGCTGACCGTGAATCGACCGCGGGTGGGGCCAGCGTGGCGGTCTGTTTGAGGGCCCGCGCGCACCTCGATTCCGAGTTGACCATGAACATGGCGCGTGAGTTGCATCGCGTCGGGACGTCACCGATCGTTGTTGACATCGATGAACCCGCCAGTGCGGACCTGATGACGGAGCTGGCGCGATCGGGAGTGGAGATTTTCGTCCTGAAAGGCCATTCCCATTCGCAATTCGGGCTTTTGGAGAAGGATGTCTTTCAGGGCAAAACGGTTGTCGCGGTGATTGAATGGGAAGGGCCAGAGCGGAAAGACCTCTACCGTGTGATGTCCGATCATGCAGCGGCGGGACGTCAGGTGGCTCGTTATCTGTGGGAAAGAGGGCACCGACGGGTTCTGCTCATCGCGCCCGGGATGGAGAAAATCATCCAGACGGCGGGTTCTTCCAGTCAGCGGACCGGTCAACTGAAAGCATTCTCGAGGGAATGGGGCCGACTGGGTGGCGAATGGGCCGCCATCAGGTCCGATGCGAGCGGCGTCCAGGAGGGAGAGCTGGTGGCTGTTGAGGAGGAAAAGCTTGTGAAGAAACTGAGCGGCGAGAACGCCTGTACCGCGATTTTCGGCTTCCGGGACGTGGAAGCCGCTGCTGCGCAGAGGGTGCTCCTTGAATACGAGCCTGAGTTGCTCGACCGGGTGGAAATTATGGGATATTTTGACACCCCCTGGAGCCGAACGGCTCACCCGCCGATCACGACCGTGGAACTGCGCCTGGATGAAGTCGCCAGGAGGGCGGCGGAAATAATCGACAGGGTGACGAGATCGGAAGAGGTTGCTGAGCCACTTCAAATCGTCACTCCGACTATCCTTACAAGGGGGCAGGACCAATGATGGGGATCCTGAGCGCTTTTCCAAACGGTACGCGGAGAGCTTTTACCCTTATTGAACTGCTGGTTGTCATCGCAATCATCGCGATCCTCGCTGCGATGCTCATGCCGGCGCTGGAGAACGCTCGAGAAGCGGCGAGGCGTGTTGCATGTCTGAATAACGTGAAGCAACAGGGGACTGCGTATTATTTCTACGCCAACGATAACGATTCTATACTCCCCTTTAAGGAAAGGAATGATTTTGGGAGAGGCCTGAAGGGGTCGATACGCAATAAGTTGTATGAATATACGGGTAATACGTATGGCACATGGATCTGCCCTTCGTTCGGCCCTGACAGCGGAGCTGTCCACTCGTACCGTCTGGAGAACAAAAGCGACCGCCAACTCGCCGATGGAATGGGGGGGTATTATCCTACGCTTCCGGCATACCGATTGGGAAATGACGGTAAGAGGTACTGGCTTACTTATGCACATTGGACTTCTTTTATGGATGGCTGGTGGAGTGGGACAGTGGCACGTGCATGGGCCGACTTCCGTCTATCCGACGGATCACGAGCCCCTTCCTCTGCTTTTTCCTGGCGGCCGCTCACGTCTGACCAACCTCGGCCCGCTCGGATTCACACCGTGGCTACACTCATCTGCGAATTCTATCCGGACGACCGTGTCGATAATTTCGGCCACCCACCGGGCGTAAGCTGGGCGAAACGTGGTGGCGTGGCTCGGCATGCCAAAAGTGGTTCCGTTAAACCAGCCGGGGGGAATCTACTGATGGTTGACGGTTCAGCACACTGGAGCACTAACCTTGCTCAGGCGGCTTCGCTCTGGCACGCTGCCTACTGGGCTGTGCCAGAAGATCCAGGCCCCAGAAATCCGGTTCGGTGAGGACCCATGCTGATTTTCAGAGCTGGTACTGGGAAGAATTTCACAGGGTCTCGCGCTTCCACCCGGAAACACAGGTGTTCGGCAACGAGTGGAGCGGAGGATACCACAAAGGTTCGGTCCACCCGCTGGCGCCGAGTTGTCTCGATTTCCAATGCTGGTACGGGGCGGAGTTTATCCGCCGCGGAATCGGCTTGTACTTCGACAACACATTTCCGAAACAGGGCAAGGATCCCCTGACGACGGAAGCGTATCGGATGCCCAACGGGCGCCTGCAGGCGTCGGCCAAGACGATGCTCCGCCGCTTAGGGTCAGCAATGATCAGTGCAAATGGCTGCTGCTCAAAGGAAACGGCAAAATTGTGGTGCTGTTTTGCACGTGGAACGAGGAAGAGGAAGACCTGAACGTTAGGATCGATACTAAAGCATTGGATGTTGCAGTTAAGAAAGCTGTGAACGTCGAATCCGACGAAGAACTGAACATCGCCGGGGGGAAATTCAGTTTCGAGATGCCGGGATACGGAACCCGAATTTTCCGATGTGAATAAGTTCGTGCACGCGTTTTGACATTATGTCTTGTCCATCCGCATCCTGAGCTCAGTGCTCCGGCCTCCGGGCGAAGTCCAGCCCGGTTGCTGAACTGCTGGTATGTTTTGCTGAATGTTGACAGGCTGGGAAGTTTTTTGGAGCGCCACAACCGGGTCTGTTTCCCTGGAGTTCAGAACGCGGTTCAATCCCGGGAGGGATCCGAGCAAGACGGCTAACGATCAAATACGAAGTTTCCAGACCAAAAGGAGTAGGACATGTGTAAATTCGTTCGCGACGTGTTGAGAAGTTTGTGCAAGGCTAAATGTGTTGTGTTTTCGCTCGCGATTGGCTTTTTGATGATCGGGGTGGCTCACGCTGGCGATTCGGTCGCGACGGTATCGTTGATGGAAAAAGCGCCGAAAATCGACGGCAAAATGACGGAAGGCGAATGGGATACGGCCGTTCGGACTGAACCCCTCATGGGTTGGCGCCGAATGAAACTTGAACCGCGCCACGCCACCGTCTGGATGGGATACACGAAGAAAAACCTCTACGTTGCCATCGAAAGCGAACTGCGTCCCACGGGGCTGATCGCCAAGAAGAAAATGGATGACGGGCGGCTGATCTTCGATTCGGTCGTGGAAATGGCCATCGATCCAAACCGCGACAACCGTGCGTCCGGGAAGGGTGATCTGAGCTACTATCAGTTCATGGCCAACAGCATCGGGACCACCAAGGACGTTCAGCATGGCCTCGGGGCCTCAAACACCGGCTGGGATTCCGGGGTGAAAATTGGCAACAGTATTGACGAGAAAAGGGGCGTCTGGGTTGCCGAATATGCGTTTCCCTGGAAGAGTTTCGGCATTAAATCGGCTGAACTCCCTGGCAAGAACATAGGCCTGGTGGTCGCCCGCGATTTCAAAAATCCCTGGTCGCAGCCGACCTGGATGCCCCAGGGCGCCGCCTTCGCGAGCGTGACCGAATTTCCCGTCGTGCGCCTGACAGACAACGAACCCGTTGTGCGGATCGAAAACCTGAAACACGATACGTTCATGGGGGAGTCCCCGCTGCAACTGAAAGTCGTCAACCCGGGACCGGCGCGGAAAGTTAAAATCGATATGCTCATCACTTCCACCGACATGCCAAAGCTCGAAAAGACCGAGACGCTTGATCTTCCGGCCGGAGGCAGCGCGACGTTTGATTACAAAGTAACCAGGGGGCGTCTGCACAAAAGAGCAACCCATACGTTGAATCTCGTTGTGACGGATCTGAAGACCAACACGGTTCTTTTTCGGCACAAGGGCGGTCAATGGAAGGCCCCACCCAAAAAGAAATGGCGTGTACGGACCGGGCCAAACCCCGCGGCCGCCGCGAAAGTCGGTTATTACCCCTCGAAGAAGATCTTCAAAGCCTGGATCACGCCCGTCGAACTCGGTAATGAGTTCGCCAAAACCCGTTCGGCCAATATAAAAGTCACCGATTCGGCCGGTGACGAAATTATGTCGAAAACTTTCACGTGGGATAAAGGCAATACGGGAATTGCAAAATACACGCTGCCCGATATCAGCGACGGTCTTTACACGGCGACCATTCAGATTAAGGGTTTCGATGAAGCTATGGTGCGCCACTTCGAGGACCGGACGTTCCCCTGGGAAGACAATACGCTTGGTTTGACCAACGAGATCTACCCGCCGTTTGAGCCTGTGGAACAAGACGGGAATGACGTCAAGGTCGTTATGCGGAAATACAAGATGAACGGTCTGGGTCTCTGGGATTCGGTGCAGGCCCGCGGCAACGAAACGGACTACAAAGAGCTGCTGGCTGGGCCGATGACGGTCAAGCTGAGCATGAAATCCGACGCCGTTGATGCGAAAGGACAGGCACTTGAAGGACTCGGCGGCGTGGTCTCGGCGAAGAAGCACAGTGTGGTCTACCAGGGAGCGGCCGAGCACGACGCGGTTCGCCTTAAAACTCGAACCATCACCGAATACGATGGCTGCATGCGGGTGGAGATGGATCTTATGCCCGGCGTTCAGGAAAAAGAGATCAAATCGCTCTGGGTGGACATCCCGATCCGCGACGAACTGGCTCCGCTGTTCCACACGACGACTACCGCTCTGCGTTCTAACCCGGCCGGCCAGACGCCGGATGGGAAGGGGCTCTTCTGGGATACTCGCGATTTCCCCGACGGCGAATGGCCCACGGGTTTCCGCCCCTACATCTGGCTCGGAGCCGAGGAAAGAGGGCTGTGCTGGTTCGCGGACAATGACAAGAACTGGGTGAAGTACGTGAATTACGAAAAAGGCGAATATGCGCCCGCTTTCAGCATGCACCGCAACGAGGGCGTTCTGACGCTCCGTATTCACCTGGTGCAACGACCCGTCACATTGCAACGTAAACGGCATATCGTCTTCGGCCTCATGGCCACGCCGGCGAAACCGATGCCGGAGAACTGGCGTGCGATCGGTCGGCCGGAGCGAGATAACTTCTACTTCAGCATGGGGCACGTCCACGGGCTCTATCATACCTACGCCAGTAAATACCCCCTGAATTACGACTGGTCGACATTTGACCTGAACTATGCCCGGCGGACCGGTCAAAAACTGGAGAGAAGTGCGAAAGAGATCGTGCAAGCGTGGCGTGAACGGAACCTGACGGATAACATTCCGAAGTCGGCCCGTGAAAAGATCGGCCATCTCGTCGGTCTCGGCTACCGACGCAATCCGCGCGGGCCCATGTCGGTCTATTTCGAGGAATTCCATAGCACCCGGGTTAAAGGGGGCGCTGAAGCACCGGCGTACTATACGGAATGGACCGGTAAACCATTGCGGGAGGGCTTTTTCAGTGATCCCCCACCCTGGGCCATCCATATGAGCACGGGAGCGCTTGTGGATAGTTACCGCGATTTTGCCTGCTGGTATGCCGCCGAGTGGCTCAAACGCGGTTACGGCATCTATTTTGACAACAGTTTCCCCAAACGATCGATGGATCAGCTGACGACGGCTGCTTACAAGTGGAAAGGGCGAATCGTGCCGTCGGCAGGCATGTGGAACCACCGCAAATATCTCAAGCGTATCTGGATCATGCACCAGAAAATGCGCGACCCCAAAGCTCCGCAGGCGATGATGATCCACATGACCAATACCCACATCGCGCCGTACATGGTCTGGAACGAGTACAACCTCGATCTGGAGTGGCGCGGAGGCAAGGACAAGCTCCAAAAACGGTTCGCCACCGATCTTATCCGAACCGAGAGTCTTGGCCTCAAGACAGGTAACGTCCCGGTTGTTCTCGGATTCTCCGGTGGACCGGCCATGCTCGTCCACGAAATTAAGAGCGGTATTACGGTCAAGGATTACCCCGAGCCGTTCGTGAAATTTGGTTACGGGAAGCCCGATTGCAAAGTCTATAACTACTGGGACGAAAAACCGCCCATGGAAGTGAGCGATCCATACTGCAAATGGCTCCTGCTGAAACGTGACGGCAAACTGCTCGTCTATCTGGTCACCTGGAACGGCGAGGAAAACGAGGTGAAAATCACCCTCGCTCTGCAATGTCTCGGTCTGACCACACATCGCGGACGTCGCACAACCGTCTCTCGCGTGGTGGATGCGAAGACGAGCAAGTTGCTGGGTGAACTGAAAAAAGATCATAGTTTCACGATTAACATGGAAGGTTACGGAGTCCGCGTCCTCAGGGTCGAATAGCTGGCCTCGTGTCGTGTGACAATTGATTTTATCGATTGTAGCGCGACGACGAGATTACTTCGTCTTCGGCTCGCAATGACAGAGAATGCTATTGAAACGTCATTGCGAGGAGCCCTTCGTTTGGGCAACGTCGCAATCTCACGGTTCTACCCGCGAGATCGACTGTTATGAACTGGTTAGCGGTTTCGTTGAGGTGTCCCAAAGTTTTTGGCGAGAAAGTTATCGGACCAGAAACCCATTATCTGAGCTGAAGGCCCGCCATAAATTCGCTTCCAAAATACCGTATCAGGAGCGGGCTGGACTTCAGTACCGCTTCGCGGGGCTGGAGTTCAGAACGCGGCCCGGAAACCGGCTGGTTTCGCGGCAGAGCGCTGGGCCGGTGTTTGGGCGGCCCCGCGACTGCGAGGGCGAACGACAAACGGCAGGTCCGGCTCGGCGATCCGGACCTACAGCTCTCGAATATTTTCTGAAGTCGCAGCCGTTCCTGGTCTTTGGAATTTTTCAGAGTCTACCCCGTCCTCACGTATCCGGGACGCGACGTCGATGTAGAGCCTGATCGCCGAGCGCGCCCTGCCGTTTTGCGAAAAAGATGGCCAACAAGCACCAAACACTGGATTGCCTGGCCACGCGATTTTGGAGACATATGTTAAGATGTTGTGTGAGTGATCTCAGGGACAAAACCTGAGAGGCAAAAGTTGTCTCAGAGAGGAAGAAAAATGCCCAAACCAATTCCATTCCTGTTTATTGTCGTGCTGAGTGCTGTGGTGATAGGAGAAGTCTTCGGCGAATCACTGAACCTCGAAGCCCACTACTATCCATCATACGGACAAATCCAGCTGGAACTGAGCCAGAACCTATTCAAAACACCCGACGGGAAACCGGGCTTGCGCGCGGTCTATTACAACAACATCAAGACAAAAGGAAAACCCGTAACCTCCCGTGTGGAAGTTTTTCCAAAACTCGATAAACGGTTTGCCCACAAACACGTCGGAGCCGACAACTATTCCATCAGCTGGCGAGGAACGTTCGGTCCCGTCCCGCAAACGGGCGTCTATGAGCTGAGTACCGTGACCGATGACGGTGTTCGCGCCTGGGTTGGCGAGAAGAAGATTATCAGTGACTGGCGACCGCACCCGCCGGCCCCGAACACCGGTCGAATCCGGCTGGAGAAAGGTCAAACGGTCAAATTCCGGATCGATTTTTTCGAGAAAGGCGGCGGCGATACGTTTCGTGCGAAATGGGGGCTCAGCAAGGCCGAAGGGGACGCTGATGACGCCGACGTTTTGAAAACGGCTGTTTTCGAACTCATCGCAGAAGACGGGAAAAAGCTCCATTCGCGAAAGATAAAATATGCGCCCGGCGGCGATAAAGTGATGGTCGAGGTCGGGGATCTCCCCGCCGGGCGGCACACGGTCCGCGTAGCGCCCGAAGGAGACGCGGAGGCCGGGGAAACCAGTATCATGCGAGAATACTTCCCCTGGGAAGGCAACCGGTTCGGAATCACGAACAAAATTTATCCTCCGTTCGAACCGATCAAGATCAAAGACGATACACTTCAGGTCGTCATGCGAAAGTATACGGTGGGCGGTCTTGGGTTCTGGCAATCCGTTCAGGCACGCGGCAACGAAACCGACTACAAAGAGCTACTTGCGGCGCCGATGCGGCTGGTGGCCAACGGAAAACCGCTGGAGGGAGAGGGAAAGTTTAGCAGCACTGCACCTCACAGAGCCATCTACGAGGGAAAAGCCACCGGCCCGGCGGTCACTGTCGAAAGCAGGGCGATAAGCGAGTACGACGGTTGTATGCGGGTGGAACTGACGCTGCGACCGGGCGCAGGGAAAGAACAGCTACAATCCCTGAGTCTTGCCATTCCAATCAAGGATGAGATGGCGCCTTTGTGGCATCTTTGTACGATGGGAATCCGGGGAAACCCGGCCGGCCGAACCCCAGAGGGCAAGGGGCAGTTCTGGCAGACCAGGGGTCAATATGGCACGATGCGTCCGCACGGCAACCGTCAGCGTCGCGGGAACTGGGAACCGTACATCTGGCTGGGCGCCGAGGAACGCGGGCTGGCCTGGTTCGCCGATAACGATGCCGGCTGGGTGCCGGATTACAAGAACAAAAAGCCTGCGCTGACGATGGAGCGCAAAGAGGGTGTACTGACTCTGCGCGTTCATCTGGTGCAAAAACCGGTTGTGCTGGAGGAGCCGCGGACCATTGTGTTCGGTCTGATGGGGTCACCCGCGAAACCAATGCCCGAAAACTGGCGCAACATCGTGCTTGGAAACATGTGGAAATACAGCGGATCCCTGCCCGGGTACCGGAAATTCGACTGGATGGGGTCGCAGTACTGGGGTTCGAATGAATACTTTTCGGCAAAATACCCCGTCAACAAAGATTTCAGCGTGCTCGACAAAATGCAGGAGGCCTGGTTGGGTAAACCGGGTAACTTCAAAGAATACCTGCGTATCTGGTCGGATCGTAATCTAGGCGATGCCTATCCGGGGGGCGGTCACGGTCAGGAACAGACCCGGAAGCTGGTCCAGGTTTCCCTCCAGTGGGCTCGACGTGTCCCCGGTGATATGACCGTTTACTGGGAGGAATTCGTGAAGGTCACTGGCACTCATCCGGAGATGCGGACGTTCCGGTGGGAATGGACCGGTGGCAACGGACATACCCCGAACATCTGCCGGAGCTACCGTGATTTTGCGTGCTGGTTCGGCGCGGAATTCCTCCGGCGGGGCATCGGCCTGTATTTCGACAACACGTTCATGGAACCAGCGTTCGATCCCGTGACTACGACCGCGTACCGGCACGAGGACGGTTACGTGCAGCCGACGGCCGGTATCTGGGCAAGACGGGCGTATTTGAAGCGCATCTGGACGCTTCACAGGCAACTCCCACCCGAAAAAATGCATCCGCGGATGACATTGCACATGACAAACACGCAGATTCTTCCCTATATGGTCTGGAACGATTCAAACCTCGATCTGGAATGGCACTACCAGGTTTTACCCCGCCAGAAAGCATTCAGACCCGACCTGATGCGGGCCGAATCGCTTGGCCTGCAGACCGGCAACATTCCGCAGGCTCTGGCAAAGAACCGGAAGGAAATCAGTCATTTCGGTACGCTGATGGTGCATGAAATCCGTTCGTGGTTTGTCAACCCGCGGGCCCGCGATATGCTGCAGAAGATGCTGGAGTTCGGGTACGGACGTGGGGCTCGCGTGATCAATTACTGGGATGAAGATGTCCCGCTTATGGTCAGCAATGATCAGTGCAAATGGCTTCTGCTCAAACGAAACGGAAAAATTATGGTACTGTTTTGCACGTGGAATGAGAAAGCGGAAGACCTGACCGCCAAGATCGATACCAGGGCTCTGGAGATTGCGCCAAAGAAAGCCGTGAACGTGGAATCCGACGAACAACTGAACATCTCCGGGGGGAAATTCAGTTTTGAGATGCCGGGATACGGAACCCGGCTTTTCCGATGTGAATGAGTTCGAGCACATGTTTTGACATTATGCTGCATTGCTGGCAATTTTCGCCGGGTATTGACAAACCGGGAAGTTGTGCGTGTTCCGAGGACGGCCAGGGGAACTCGGATAAGTCTTGCCGGGTTTTGCCCCTGAGTTCACTTACACAAATTTTTAACGTATGGCACGACGCTCGGGTGACCGTACAATTCAGTGTTTGTTGCTTGTTGGCCATGTTTTCCGAAAAACGGCAGGGCGCGCTCGGCGATCACGCCCTACATCTACGTTGCCTCCCGGATACGTGAGGCCGGGGTATATTCCGGGAAGTTTCAAAGACCAAGAACCGGCGCGATTTTGGACAATGCCCGAGAGCTGTAGGTCCGCATCGCCGAGGCGGACCTGCCGTTGGGTATTCGCCTTTATCTACAATACCCGTTACGGTGCATGGTTCGCACAGGTGCGCCGATCAGCGGATGATGTGGGCGCCGGCGCGACAGATAAAAGCCCGGGGAGGAATGGCCTGTAAGACCATGAAGCCCCGGGATCGAGGAATCGCAGGAGACAATGAGCTCGGAAGGAGCGACACAATTATCTCGCTGCGAGAGAAAATTGTTGAACCAGGTGAAAGCGTTTCGCGCGGGAGTTTTTGAAATAGGACTGCCGAATCTAAAAAAGGATGTTGAGACGATCGGATAACAAAGTTTAAGGAGCCAGATGAAGATGGAAAGCAAAAGGCGATGGTTCGTGGTGAGTGTGTTTCTTATGGCGGTTACGGTCCTCAATGCCCGAGCGGCCAGCGACAATATCGCGACGGTCAGTCGTTTTGAAACACCGCCGACGATCGACGGGAAAATTGAAGATGGCGAATGGAACGGTGCAGTGCGCACAACCGGTTTTCTCTCCCTGAAAGGCAACTGGTTGGAGAAAGGTATGGGTGCGGCATACGTGGGTTTCACGCGCAAAAAACTCTACGTGGCGCTCGTGACCGAACTTCCCCCGGACCAGGAACTGGGAGCCGGCAAGACGGCACGGGATTCGAAACTGATTTTTCAGGATAGTTTTGAATTATGGCTGAACCCCTACAAAAAGACCGATAAAGGCTGGGAAGCGGGGGGGACGTATTTTCAGACGATGGGGATCTCCAACGGCACGATATCCGATACCAAATTCACCGGCAAAGGTGCTCCCGACAAAGGGTGGAACGGCAACTGGAAATTCGAAAATGGAATCCACAAAAAGGTCGAGGAGGGACCGAGCTGGGCGAAACGTCACGGCATCTGGGTGGCTGAGCTGAGCATTCCTTTCGCGGACCTGGGGTGGGAAGGCGATCCGACGGGGCGTTCCATCGGTGTGCTTATCTGCCGCAATTTCAAACGCGCCCACGGATGGAAACAACCCACCTGGTTCCCTCACAAAGGGTCGTTTGCAAGCTGGTTCGAATACCCGGAAATCAAACTGACTGAAAACGCACCATCGGTACAGATCGAAAAACTCGGAGAAAAAGTTCTCGAAGGCCAGATCCAGCTCCGGGCGCGTATCTACAATCCCGGTCCCAAACGCAAAGCGAACGTTAATCTGAATATCACTTCGTCCGATATGCCGGGGCTGAAAGAGGAGAAAACGATCGATTTGCCCGCCGAAGGCTCCGCTGCGTACGAATATAAGGTTTCGGAGGGCCGTCTGCATGCCACGGCACAGCATCGATTGGGACTCGAAGTGGCATCTGCCGACGGGAAGTCTCAGTATTTCAAGTATTTCATGCGCATCAAGCAACGCGGTGATTTCTGGAATGTTCACATGGGACCGAACCCGGCCGCGGCGGTGCGCCTGGCCTATTATCCGTCCTACAGGTTCATACGTCTCCGCATCGATCCGACGGAATTGGAGAAGGAAGCGGTGGATATCAAGAAAGCGACGGTTAAGCTGGAGGATTCCGAGGGCGAAGTTTTGCTGGAAAAACCCATGGAATGGGAGAAAGCTCCGGCCGAAGAAAAGTTTGAGGTTGGTAAACTCCCGGATGGTGAATATACGGCTGTCATTGAACTGGCCAATTACGATAAACGTGTCTTCAAACGCACCTTCCGGCGCACACATTTTGTATGGGAGAACAATCGCCTCGGAATAACTAAAAAGGTGTATCCTCCTTTCGAACCTATGGAAGTTGAGGGCGACCATGTGGAAGTTGTGATGCGCCGTCTCAAGCAGGATGGTCTGGGACTGTGGTCTTCCGTGCAGGCACGCGGAAATGAGTCTTCTTTCCGGGAGCTTCTGGCCGCTCCGATGCGGTTCATGGTCGGGGATCAGCCGCTCGAGGGTAAAGGTGAATTCACCTCTACCGCCGCCCACAAAGTCGTTTATGAAGGTGAAGCTTCCCATCGAGCCGCGAGCGTCCAGACGCGTTGCACGACCGAATACGATGGTTGTATGAAAGTTGAACTCACTTTGAAACCCGGAAACGATGGGGAAAAACTCCCTTCCCTCTCGCTGGATATTCCGCTGAGGGATGAAATGGTCCGACTGTGGCACGGCACCACGACCGGCCTGCGTCGCAATCCCGTCGGTGCCATTCCGGAGGGTGAGGGACGGATCTGGGATAGCCGGGATTTTCCGGACGGCGAATGGTATGGCAATTTCCACCCTTACCTGTGGGTCGGGGCGGAAGAACGCGGGATGGGCTGGTTCGCCGATAACGATAAGGGCTGGGTGCTGAAAGTGGAAGACGGGAAATTTGCTCCTTCCCAGGAACTGATCCGGGAAGACGGTGTGCTGATCATGCGAATTAATCTCGTTCAGAAACCCATCGAACTCGAAGGGACCCGCAAAATTGTGTTCGGTCTGATGGCCAGCCCCGGCAAACCTCTTCCCGAAAACTGGCGAAAGATTCTGTTTCAGCGTCGATACAAAGACTACCCGACCATCTACTGGCAGGGATCCACCTACTGGGGGTGCGCCGAAAGCATGTCTGAGACGTACCCGCTGGGCGGTGATATGAGCACACTGAATAAAATGCAGGAGGCCCGGCTGACCGGTGACAGGAACGTTTACCGGCCTTTCATTGGAGCGTGGTCAAAACGCCACCTGGAAGGTGAATGGCCGAAATCGGGTCGTAAACTCAAGACGCCCGAGCAGGCGAAGAAACTCGCCATCCATTCTATCAGGCATGCCGCCAGTGCCGGGCAAAACGATTTCTTGAACGTTTACTGGGAGGAATTTCATGGCGTTTCGCGCAACCACCCGGAGACGCAGGTATTTAAAAACGAATGGAGTGGGCGCTACGGCTACGGCGGCGTGCACCCGCTCGCGCCGAGTTACCTTGATTTCCAGTGCTGGTACGGCGCTGAATTCATCCGTCGCGGGATCGGACTTTACTTCGATAATACATTCCCCAAGCAGGGCAAAGATCCGGTCACAACCAACGCCTACCGGTTGCCCAACGGTTCCATCCAGGCCTCCGCCAACATGTGGCGGCACAGGGAATATCTGAAGCGAATCTGGGTTCTGCACCAGCAACTTGCCCCCGCCAAAACCAAACCCATCATGATGTTGCACATGACCAATTCACACGTTCTTCCGTACATGGTCTTTAACCAGTCAAATCTCGATCTTGAATGGTTCTACGGGCCGGATCCGCAGCAGTCGAAATACGATCATGCGCTTCTGCGGGCGGAGAGCCTTGGCCGGCAGACGGGAAGTATCCCACTGGTGCTGGCCCATACCGGCCGCCATAGCAAAAAAGGTAAGACCGTCGGCGAACGCACGAAGTTCGGGACGATGTTCGTGCACGAAATTAAGTTCCGTTACCGGAATGCGTCCAAACCACTCATGGAAAAAGTGCTCGATTTCGGCTACGGCCGGGAAGACTGTGACGTTTTCAACTACTGGCAACCGGATTATCCCCTGTCGGTCAGCAGCGATGATGCCAAATCGATCGTCCTGCGCCGCGGTGGGGAAGCCATGATCGTTGTGGGGACCTGGAACGACAAACCGGAGAAGGTGACTTTTGGTGTGAAAGCCGATGATTTGAAAATAAAACCAGAGTCGCTTGTGAATGCCGAGTCGGGAGATACCGTTCCGCTCGATGGTAATAAGTTTGCGCTGGATCTGCCGGTGTATGGCGTGCGCATTCTCCATCTGAAATAAGAAAGCGGGTCATAAGAGAATATGTGACAAATCCTTGAAAATGAAGTCGGATCATCAATCATATTCAAACGGTCATATTTAAAGGGATCACGCGATTGGAACCCCAAAAGCATATGCCGGGCCATTGGCCCTCAACAAAGTTTTGCAGGGGCTGAAAGCCCGATAGATGCCAGCCCAGGGTACAGTGGTCTGAAAGACCATCAAGCCCTGGGGATGAGGAACTTTGAGAGAGAATAATCTCTGAAGGAGCGACACAATTATCCCGGTTCGAGACACAATTGGATTTTGGAATCGAATGAAAGCTCTGAAGAATCTAATTCTCATTCGCTCAGTCCACCGATAAATAACCAAAAATGAGGAAACGAAGCATGACTTCTCCCAAACGCAAAATCTTTATTGCCGCATTGCTGCTTCTGTTGGTTCTTTCAGGAGTGGTGACCGGCTGGGATAACCCCAACGAAAACTACCGCATCTATTCGCGCTGCTGGTACGAGTACGAGCCCGATAGCTATGCGGTGGGGCTGTTCCACTTGGGTGCCGGCGTTGACGCGGCGATGGAAAAGATCGAGGAGAGCCTGGGCGACCTCGACGAAGGCCCGGGCGGGGGAGAGTTCGGGGAAAAAATGGCCTCAGGGAAGAAAAAACCGGAGATCGATCCCAGATACGATACCGAACAACTGCCCGACGGTTCCGATGTCCCCGCCGCCGGGCTTGTCTGCCAGCCGTTCACGAAAGGCGACGATATCGGCCGATTTGACGCGGGAATCCGGCTTGAGGGGAAAACCTCCGCCATCGTTACCCCCACTTACGGTAGCCTGAAGGAAAAAGGACACCTGGCCGTAGAAGCGTGGTTCAAACCCGAGGAACTCGGCGGATGCCTGTTCTGGCTCGGCCACCGGCGCCGGAACGCTGTGTTTTCGCTCAATGTGAATGATACCGGGATCCTCAAGCTCACTCATCCCGACGGCGAACTTTTCACGGATGAACCGGTGTTGACGAAAGGCCAGTGGCGCCACGTCGCCCTGGTCGTTGCACCTTCGGCTGCTGCCTTCCGGGCTTTTTACGGCACGCTGGAAGGGGGGAATGAGGGCCGCGTTCCCCGAAAAACCGGTCGTTTCCAGAGCGAACCAGCCGACCACGCGCCGGAACTGCGGATTGTTGTCGACGGACGGATAGTGGCCCGCCAAAAGGTTCCGGAACTCAGAAATTATGTCAAGCAGCTGAAAGGAAACGTTCTCGTCGGGAATGATCCCAAACGAAGCAACCCCTACCGCGGCGTGATCGACGAACTGCGCGTCTCGGATCGAGCCCGGAAATACTACCCATACGACCTGGCAAAGACGCGTCTTACGGCCGGCCCCGATTTTCCGCTTGGACAACCGTATTTGCGAGACGAGAAAGAACAGAAGGTTCACGTTTCGTTCAAAGAAGGTCTGATTCCGGTAGAAATGCAGGAGAAAGCGGCCGATCGATCGTATCCGGAGAAAACGGAAGCCGCCTTTGTCCCGGGCGTTCATGATCGAGCCGCTAAGACAGGTCCCAGGACACGCACGCCCGCCTATGGGTTCTCAGAAAAGTTTTCCGCGCGCTCGGCGACGCTTGAGTTCTGGTTCAGCCCCTACGATTGGGACAACGGTCTGGCGCGTCCGAAACCCGAAGGCAATGCGGAACAGCGGGTCGTGAAGTACCGCCCGCTGCGCGCCCCGTACCAGGTTGTTCCGCTTGTGGGGATCAGCAGCGGGGAATCCGGCAGATCCGATAAGGAGCGCTGGCTGGTGCGCATCTCAGCCCACCAGATGTGGACCCCGCTGCGGCACCATACCCCTTCGACCCCTCCGGAAATGATTTTCCGTCCCGGGACCTGGTACCATCTGACTATCACCATCGACCACGGGCGGGTGAGAGTTTATGTAAACGGAGAACCGATTGACGGATATTTGCTCGACATCCAGACCGCCGCGGCTCCATCAGATCACACTCTCCGCAGAGTCGTCTTCGGGCGAGCGTTTCCGTGGAAGCGACGCCGCGCCTTTGCGCGGGGCAAGCAGAGTTTGATCGACGAAGTTCGCCTCTATTCTCGTCCTCTCACGCCTCCTGAAATCAAGAATCTGTACGCGCGGTACATGCCGGAGGTGAAGGAACAACCGCTGCCGTTTGCCCACTCGGTTCTGAAGCTCCAACCCGTTCGGAGGAGAGCGGTGAGCGATGTTACATTGCTCGGGCCTGAGCGTGACAGAGTAAACATGATTCAGATGAACGTGACGGATGCGAACGGCCAATTACAGCTCGAACGGTCGCTTCCGCCGCTGAAGGATGGACGCACCTGGGCGGTCAGCGACGGAGTCTTCGTTCCGACAGAAACTTTCAATACGACCTGGGTCTTCCGCGATAAAGATGGGGCGAAGCTTCACCGCCAGCAAAAGGGGCTCGAGAGACCCGAATTCGATCCCTACCGGACCGCCGAGCAACCGCCGTTCAATCTGGCCTATTATCCGTCGATGAAAAGCGCCCGGATTCAATTCAATCCTGTCTGGGAGATGGGGACGATCCGGTCGGACTTTCTGACGTCCGAGGACGGTCGGCTCGGTCTGGATGCCCATTATTATGCGGATCCTGCCTGTGAAGGTGATCCTGTCACGCGGCAGGTTGACCCGGAGGTGGGGTTCAAATGGAAAAATAGCCCGGCGCATAACATCTCCCCGGATTATTTCGGCGTAATCTGGACCGGCACACTTGGACCGATTCCGTACGAAGGTGAATACCTCATCCGGACCGTTGCCGATTCCGGCACGCGCCTCTGGATTGACGGCGAGAAGGTGATTGATTGCTGGCCCGACGCCCCGAAATCGCCGAAAGTAGTTGAAATTGCGTTTGAGAAGGAGAGTCGCCACGAACTGAAGATGCAATACGGCGCTCGAGGCGGGGAGTCGAAATGTTACCTGGAGTGGCGTCTCAAAAACCGTCCTCCCGCATCGAATCAAGATCCGGCCAGTATGCACGTTCTGAATGCGGAGGGGGAGACGCTGATCGACAGATCTGTTCCCATCGGAAAGTGGTGCGAGCAGCTTGTCGAGATCGGACCGGTGCCCGATGGCGTCTACAGGTGTGAGATCAAGATGCCGGGCGGCCGCAAGTATTACCCACGCTGGTTCGAAAGACGTCATTTTGTGTGGGAAGAGAATCAGCTGGGAATAACCAGGAACGTTTATGCGCCGTTTGAACCTATCAAAGTGAACGAGGACGAGGTGGGCGTTGTCATGCGACGCTACAGGGTGGGCGGACTCGGGTTTTGGAAATCTGTTCGGGCGAAAGGCAATGAGACGCCTTTTCGGGAGATTCTGGCGGCTCCGATCGTGCTTGAGATCAATGACGGTAAGGTGCTTGAGGGAAATGGGGAGTTCACGAAAACGGCCGCACACGAGGTGGTCTACGAAGGGACAGCTCAACATCCGGCCGTGTCGATCAACAGTCGTTGCATCACCGAATACGATGGTTGTATGCGTGTTGAGTTAACGCTGGAACCGGGGCAAGAAGGGCAGGAGTTGGAGAATCTGTCCATGCGGATACCGATCAAAGATGAAATGGCGCCGCTCTGGCATACTGTGAAAACCCGCATCCGGGGCAACCCCGCGGGGCGAGCACCACGCGGGACGGGAAAAGTCTGGGATTCGCGCCGTTTCCGCGCCGGAGCCATGCCGGGAAATTTCCTGCCCTACATCTGGCTGGGTGCCGAGGAACGGGGGATTTGCTGGTTTGCCGACAATGAGCGCGGCTGGGTTCTCGACCGTGAGAACAAAGATCCCTGCCTGACCCTGGAACGGAACAACGGTGTTCTGAGCTTGCGGGTCCATCTCGTCCAGAAGCCCGTGGGTCTCAAAGATAAACGTCGTATTGTGCTCGGGATTATGGCGAGTCCCGGGAAACCTATGCCCGAGAACTGGCGCAAGGTTCTGTTCAGCGGGAGACGCCGGGGATTCAAGAGTATCGGGTGGAGCGGCAGCACGTACTGGGGTTGCGCTGAAACCATGCACGAGACTTACCCCTTGGGCCGCGATTTCGACGTTCTGAATAAGTTCCAAGAAGTGCGGCTGACCGGCAAGAAGGCGGGCGTTAATGAATTCAAGAAAGCCTGGGAACGACGTCATCTCAGCGATTACGAGCCGAAAGGGCGCAAACAGCCCGAGCAGATAATGGGGCTCGTGGACCACATGATCAATTTCTCGTGGCGGGGCCAGCCCGATTATCGCAACGTTTACTGGGAAGAATTTTTCAGCGTCTCATGGCATCATCCTGAGACTCAGATGTTCCTGGATGAATGGTATGGCGACAGCCGCTTTGGATTCCGGCCCTCGAAGAGTTATCTTGATTTCCAGTGCTGGTATGGTGCGGAATTTATCCGGCGGGGGATCGGGTTGTATTTCGACAATACCTTTCCGAAAGGGGCCTCAAATCCGTATCTGAGCACCGCCTATCGCGACGAACAGGGCCGAATCCACAACAGCGCGCGGATGTGGTGGCATCGGGAGTATTTGAAACGCATCTGGGTGCTGCATCAGCAACTCGCCCCCGCGGCCACCAAACCGATCATGATGTTCCACATGACCAACAGCCACATGGTGCCGTACATGACCTTCGGCCAAACGAATCTGGATCTCGAGTGGCGGTACGGACCGCGCCCTGCGCAGGCGAAATACAGCCCGGATTTACTGCGGGTGGAATCGATCGGACTTCAGACCGGCAATATCCCGCTTGTTCTGGCGGATACGAAACCAAAAGTGGGCAATGTGCCCCCGATGCAGATGAAACAGGCGAACCGCACGAAGTCGGGCGTGATGTGGGTTCACGAGATACGTTTCCGCGGCGGTTCGAGAGCTGTTAACAGAAATATCATGGATTTTGGATATGGTCTGGATGACTGCAGTATTTTCAATTACTGGGATGCCAATCCTGTGGTGAAAACCAGCGATCCTAACTGCAAATGGTTGCTGTTGAAGCGAAACGATAAATTGTTGCTATTGCTCTGCACGTGGGCGAAAAAGAAAAGCAAAGTTGATGTCGATATCGATCTGGAAGCTCTGGAAGTCGATCCGTCAAAAGTGATTGATGTCGAACACCCTGAAGCCGATGAACTTGACAGCATGCTCGGTGACGTCGATGATCTGGAAGGCGATGCTCTGGGCGACGGGATGGATGTTAAACCCGACGACAAACTCATCAAGTCCCCCAGCGCATGGCAGGGGAAAATTGAATTCAGCGCGGCGGAGGGAAAATTGAAAGTTCCGATTGATCGATTCGGCGTGCGTATGATTCGCCTCGAATAACAACAGATTGCCTTTCCGACTCAATCACAGTAGTCCCTTGTGTCTCTTCAGTCCCTTCCGTCCGTTGTCATTTGTTTCACATGGCAAGTCCCGCCGATAGCGTATAAACTGTTGTCCTTTCCAAGTTCGGTTCGCTATTAGAAGTGGAGCAACCTCAAATGAAATTTGTGCCTTCCAGTGTGCTTGTCAACGATGCATTTGAGCGCGGATACGCTGTGCCGGCATTCTGCGCCTGGGACAATTTTGTTTTTGAAGCGGCGTTCACCGCCGCATCGGAGCTTTCCGCTCCCATTATGACGATGCAGGGGCCCGGGTGGTTGAAAGTGACTGCGGCCGATCTTATCGTGAATGTCGGAGAAGCTGTTCTGGATTGTTCTCCGGTTCCCGCCGCAATTCATCTCGACCACGCAGGTTCCATCGATCTTGTGAGTCGTTGTCTGAATGCTGGATACACCTCGGTCATGCTCGACTTTTCGACGCGGTCGCTGGAGGAGAATGTGGAAGGATTGCGGCAAGTCGTTGAACTGGCAGCTGAAACGGGCGCGACGGTGGAAGGAGAACTGGGAGCAGTCGGGCGATTCAGCACCTCGGGAGAAAAAGGAGGGGAAGAGGAACTGACCGATCCCCAGGCGGCGGCGGAATTCGTCCAAGAGACCGGAATCGATATGCTGGCTGTTTCAATCGGCAACGTTCACGGAATTTACACCGGGTTGCCGGAACTCGATTTCAGCCGCCTGGAGCAGATCCGCCAGAAAACGGGTATTCCGCTTGTTCTTCACGGCGGTTCCAGCACGCCGGTGGAAGATCTCCAGAAAGTCATCTCGCACGGCATTTCAAAAGTCAATGTCTGCACTGAGTTCGTCATTGCCGTTCAGGACGCGATGCTGGAAGATCTTCAGAAAGACGACCGACCCTGGATGACAGGGACTATCAAGAAAGTAAGAGATCTGTTGAAGGAAGAGTTTAAAAGGTGGATAGTGGCCTGTAAGGCTGACGGCAAAGCCGAAGGGCTGGCGGGCTCGTAAAGATCTTTGTGTTGCAGAGCTTCAATTCCGGAGGCTAATCTGCTGTTTTATTCGCTACGAGAAGAAGTCCCTTAAGTCCCTTCTGTCCCTTACGTCCCTTCAACATTTCCTGTTGCGTTTCTCAGGGTGCGATGCTTTCCCCGCGAATTTCAGCCGCCGCCCAGACGAACCAATCACGACCGTAGGGATGGTAGGGAGCGTGGTTTCTATCGCCTCTGAGCGGACCCTGTCGACTCCAGATCTGCAGATCGATATCGGGGCCGAAAGCGCTTTTCAGCGATTCCACGCCTCCCTCAATTAGCAGCACGTTCCCCGTCCCGTCATGCGGAATATCATACGGCTCTCGCTGGTAGCCCCGCCCGCGGACATCGGCTGCCAGAATCCGCAGCCCGGTGTATTTAATGCAGCGATTGTCCGGGTCAAACCAGGTGACCCGAGAATACTGGTTCTGAAACTGTCGCAGGGTAGGGGAGAAGCCGACTTTGTCGGTTCCTGCGTACATCGGCAGCCAGTTGACTGTGTAATCGACATTCCAGGGATCTTTGCCATAATTTCGGCCGTGTTGTTTCCGGCCGGGACAGTAAAAGTTGTCCGATCCGGAAATGTACTTCTGGTAGAGAAGTCCCAGCCCCATGTGTTTCTTGCCCGGTTCGCCGTCGTTATTCCAGTTCCAGAGGGTATGGCACTGGGCGTTTCCCCCCGCATCATACCAGGGAAGTCTCTCATTATAGTCGTTGACATACATCTGGACGGCCAGTCCGATCTGGCGTTGCTGCGAGACGCAGCTGATTATTCGGGCTCGCGTGCGCGCCTGTTCCAGCGCGGGCAGAAGCAGCGCCGCCAGGATCGCAATCACAGCGATGACCACCAGAAGTTCTATAAGCGTGAAAGCATGATTGCGGTTAAAGTTGTCCACTCTTAAACCTCTTCAAAGCACCGAAAAGCGATTTTTGTCTGTCAGTTTGTATTGTACCATTGCAGTTTCCCACATTAAAATGTATCTATTTGTTATGAGGTGAGAATTATTCAGTGGTTATACTGGGGCGAGGAGACGAATGGCGCAACGAAATTCGAACCCATCTGCCGTCACGCCACGGAATGGGGCAGCCTGCCCGGTCAGTATCCCCATCCTCATCCGCTGACAGACTCGCGGGGCACCCGAATTTCCTTCACAGCTGCCCACCAAGGCCGTTCCGATGTTTGCGTTGTCGATGTGGAGGACTGATTGGTGTTATCGGGGGATGTTTGCTCCAGTTTCTGGCGCAAACTGGAGGGGCGTTTATCGTGCGTTACATCAGCCTGTCCACACTCACAATGTCATTGTGAGGCGTTCCGCGGAGCGGGACCCCGCGGCAATCTCGCTGTTGGGCTGACAGAACGACGAGATTGCTTCGCCCATCTGGCGATGGGCTTGCGATGACCGATCAACCGGTATCTCCGGGCTAAACACGTAATCGGCGCTGGTTCTGAGTTTGTCCGACGTCTGTCTGGCGAAGTACGCGCGCGATGCGGTTCACTCAGGATCTGTATGCCTCCTGCCACTTTCCGGGAAGCCAAACGTATGGTATTTATGGAAAAGCGCTCAGACTCGCTTTGGAATTGCCAAAAAAATAAAGCGGGCGGACCTGTAAGGTCCGCCCGCTAAAAGTGCTGTCGGGGAGGGGGGCGCTCACCCGACAGCTCGCGGCGTCTTTAACATTTAGGGTGGGGACGCCGCGATTTAGGGGAAATATCAAAGATCAGTATACTAACAGGAAGCTGGCTTAAGATCAAATATACTGGGACCCTGAACGGAATATGCTCTGGGGGTCGTTTTGCTATTTGACAGCCCTGGATTGGTTGTGGGGCCAAAGTTTGTGATCAGACCGCCGCACCGCGTTCTGAACTCCAAGCCCACCGGAGCGGTGCTGAAGTCCAGTGCGCTCACTCACCTTCCGTTTAGCGGGTAAGCGGGAGGCCGAGTAATTCGGCCTCCTGCTCCCCGTTGTCGCAGGC
>JBKHIT010000002.1:0-199671 GCA_046538485.1 Candidatus Brocadiia bacterium
CCTAATACAGGTTAAAAAGTAACTGTTCGAGATAAGAGATGAAGAAACCATGGATAGCAATCGTTGTCGTTGTGGCGGGCCTGCTCTTTGCCCCGCTCGTTGTGCCGATCTTCATTCCTTGGTCCGGCATCAACTGTCGGCATCAGGACATAAATATCAAGACGGGGCAGGCCCGTTACTCCCGTAGCCTGTGGTTCGTAAAGGTGTCCGAGCGAATCGAAGATACCCCATTGTCGCTTGCGCTACAGGGAGACACTGTCGATGTTGCAGACATCAAGGCGTGGCACCGCGTCAACACGTTCTCTCCGGGTGTCCACCATTCTCCTCATTACATATTTCACAGCGCTTTGCACCAAGCACATCAGATGGAAATGCTTGAGTCCCTTCATGAACTCACGCCGGAACGTAAGAAGGATATTGCCAAGTCAATCTTGACTTTTTGGCAGCAGTCGGGACGCGACAGCGGAGCAGACGAGTTGATTAACAAACTGATGGAAGAAGGAATCTCGAACAAGCCGGATGCAGGCGACGGCTTACAGCCGCGCGTGATCCGCAACGTTCGGCTCGGAGATGATGATGACGGAACGGCTACTCGAATCGCCATTGCGCGCCACGGATGAAGCCGGGGTCGCGCAAGTTGACGGTCTCCTCCACGAGGAGACATTCGATCTCGACGGGATCAAGCACGACGTGGTTGCGCAGACGATCACGATTCCCGTGCGCCGACAGTTTCATGGCGGTCCTGATCCTCACACTTGTGCTCTTTGCTCCTGAATTTCGATCGCGCCAGTAAAGCGTAAGCGTCCGCGGTATCCTGAAGCATAGTTGGAGCTATAGTCTCAAAGGCCTTCACCCAGGCATATGAATTCCGGGGACAGTATATGGTTTTTGTCATTCCTCGCTCTTACGCGGGCGACCGGGCTCCCCGGGACGCAATCGGGGGGCCCGTCTTTTCTTCGAGTCTATCGACAAAACCCTCGCTCCCCAAGGAGCGACCCGAGCCGGCCGCCCCCGCCTTGCCATCCCGCAGGATGCTCGGTCACCGGTAAACCTCCGCCCCGGGAAGCGCCCCCTTGAGTTCCCGCACGCCTTCTGGGGTAATGGTTACCGGAACGTGAAGTTCCTCCAGGTTCTTCATCCCCTTCAGGTGTGCGAGTCCGGCATCGGTGATGTTCGTCCAGTCGAGGTCAAGCACCCGCAAATTCTTGAGGCCCGTCAGGTGGGCGAGGTGGCCGTCAGCGGTACCGTACGAAAGGTGGAGTTCGGGGATGTCGGCGCGGCGGACCTCCTCGGCGAGGGCCTCCCAGTCCAGCGTCCGGGCAGCATCCACGGGCCGGACCCACCAGAGGGCGCAGCGGGGGATGCGAAGAGGCTCGTCCGCGGGCGTTACGCCTACATATTTCCGCTCCTCCACTCCGTCCTCCTCCACGGTCGCATACACCCGGAGGCGGAGCTTGGAGTTGAAGGTCCCGGCTTCGTAGACCTGCTCGCCTCTCCCGGAATCAGCTCCGGAGCTGCCTTCGTCAGAGCCATCTTCCGAGTCACGGTCGTTGGGCCCCCCGCGACACCACGGCACGGTTATCGGGCTTCGCACTCGCAGTCACGGCTACTGAATTCAAATGCGAAATGTTCGTTAATCCGCTGCCTCCACCGGCGGGGGCCCGTTGGTTTATGGACCGCGTTCTGAACTCCAGCCTCCGGCTGAAGTCCAGTCCGCTCGCGGGGACAAACGTTCGGAAATGCGAGGTAGCTGCGGGTCCGCATCGCCGAGGCGGACCTGCCGTTGGTCGTTCTGCTGTTTTGCTGCGAGACCTGCCGGAGGACTGCGTTTTTATCATCGCACCGGAATGTTCGCGACGCTGGAGGGCTTACTGCAGAATCATTCTTATACGGCAAGGTTTAGGCTCTGTCTGAAAATACGGATCTGGATTCGAGCGGCTGCATTTCCGGCTGGCTTTGTCCGCCTGTATCGGCTTATCTCCACTGGATAGGCCTGCTTCGGCGTCCGCGCCATCCGCAAATTCGCTCGCTCTCGGTCCGACGACCGCATTCTCAGACAGAGCCTAGCGCGCCGTTAATTTAGCCCGGATTTTGTATCCACACGCCCTGCGCCGTTTTATATAGCCTGCATCCGTAAGATGCAGGCTATATATCCTCATTCTCGCAGGCGCCGAAAACATTTCTCACCGCTTCCAGATAACCGTAGCCAAACTCACGGTCGGGAAGCAGATAGCTGTCTTCGGTCCACTCATTCCATGAATTGATCAGGACGAGTTTCGGATCAAGGTCACGCTGATCTATCACCGCCCGGGCGGCTTTCAGGTTCTCTTCGAACACCTCCGGGTTGCGTTCAACCACATAGCCTTCCTTCAATTCTGGGAATCGAGCATTATTATCCCATCCCACGCTCACCGATGGAAAAAACGGGATGTCATACCGTTCCGCTGCCATTCGCTCACCGGCCCGTGCACGCTCTGACCAATCGGCGTAGGTCCCTTCCGGCGCCGCCATGGACACCCACTGATAGTTCGTCATACTCGCAAACGGGAGCGTGGAGTGCAGATCGTCTTCGGGCTCCATGTCGGAAGGTTCGCTGGCCCTTTCTTCGCCTTTCAGCCCCATCGTGTCACCCAACCGCCCCCCGGTAAAAATCGCCTGTAGGTGCACGCCGCGAAGACCGGCGGCGCGGCACTGTTCATTGAGCCATTGCAGCGCGTCTCGGGTGGCGTCGACTCCGCCCAGTCCATCGACCATTGTTTGTGGTCGAAAAATGGACAGCAGAGGTTTGCCTTCGATGCAGTAGTAGCACGGATGTGTGAAGTAGCGATCGATCCAGCGTCGGCCTATGATCTCGAATTCCTCCCGATCCCATGCGGCGTTCCAGATGACGCCACCGGGTTCTTGCTGCCGCCGGTCCCACAGATGCGTTACGTTGTGATTGGCCCACATCAGGAAAAATTTCATGCGGTGATTGTTGCGCGCCTGCAGGAACCCCTCGTTCAGACATGCTTCCAGAAATGGTGCGCGATCATACCAGTACCAGTCGTAGGCGAAAACGTTCACGCCATGATCGGCCGCGGCGTCGATCTGCATTTCCATCACGCGTGGATCCGCCTCATTCTGATACCCCCACAGCGGACGTCTGGGCTGCTTATGACCGGGAAACTTCGGTTTGGAGGTCCGAACGTTGATCCACTCGCCCTCATGCCCCGGCCAGAAGACGTGTGCGCGGGGTTCATCGTGATAGGATGGCCAAATGTAAGCTGCGACATCATACGCGGAAGTCATATAACTTGCTCCTGATAGTGGATGTAACCTGTGCACACATTTCTTTCGTCCAGGCAGGATGCATTATTACAACATTCCAGCCAGAATACGAACTGACCATCCCTCCTTCCCATCCCGCCCCGCGATCCGGGGCGATGCAGAGGTTTGAGTTGCCCAGTCTATTTGTGTGAAATCGTGTGTCCGCATCGCGTTTTTACGGTCGAAGGTCAAGCGAATATCAGTGATCGGGACGCATGCATGGAGTGTGGCGCATGTGCCAGGGATTGTCCCGTGGACGCGATTGAGGTGGACTCAGAAGTTCGCGGGGTGTTTTCGGGTTCTAAGGGGGTCCGAGCCCTTTGCAAGGGCGGAAACCTTGCCCTATGATGGCGGGTGATCATGTCAGAACACAGCAGAGTCATATTGCCTGGATACACCTGATTGTTCCGCGGGAAAGGTCATTTGGACACGACATTATAAATGCCGGGATGTTTTGTGTCATGGCAATACGCAAACTCGAGCTTTTTTGGCCATTGTGAGGCAGTATTCCCCGGCCGCCACGGCGTCTATTGACTTTTGTTCTCTCGTGACTGGAGATTGAGATGAGAAATCAGCGGTTCTATTCCTTTGCCACATGTCTACCAGGTCTTTTAATTGCGCTTGTTATTTCTTTGACCCTCGGTCATCCCACGCCGGCCGATGCCCAGGAGACCACCGTTACCATTGATAAAGCGGAAACGGCACAGATCAGTGGATTCCAATCGGGCTGGGACGAACCAATTCTTGACAATCTGAAATTCGACGCCGTTCACCGGCGGCTTCTGGTCCGGTTTCCCGACGCGGCAGAACAGATCTCACAAAAACTCGAACAGGGTCATTCGATCAAGAAAATGGAATTGTTGTTGCCTTTCCGGCGGACGGAAGTGTTTCCCGAAGGCTATAATCAGCGAGGCAGCTTCGGGGTTAAGAAAAAGTATCAGAAAGTTCGGCCAAACTGGCATGCTGTCGCCTGGGCCCTTCGACACCCGTGGAAGGCCGACAGAGATCTGGGTCCCACCTTCAATGCATGGATCAAAGATACCGCTTTCTGGAATGAAGCGGGAGCGGAAAGCGAAAAAAGTGATATTTTCCCGAAACGTTTTGGTCCGACGAGAGTTTCCATCTTTCAGGCAAAAAACCTTGATGATCCGATGGTCGGGCCGGAAGCCTTAGGAGCCGGGCCGAAATACGTGATGCACGCCGACAAACAACCCGGTCACAAAGAAGCGATCATCGAGGATCCCAACGCAATTACCCCCGCACGCATGGACGTTACCGCCTCGGTTACCGATCGTTCCTTTGGCGATACTCTCGGGGAGCGTCTTCGTCGGCTGGCCGATTGTGGTTTTCTGCTCCGCAAATGGGAAACGTACGATTTTCGGTTTCGTCAGGCGGGATCATATCCGTGGGCTGCATCCACCGGTGGCCGGGCAATCGAGATCCATCCGCCTCGTTTGTCGGTAACGTTCAGCAAGGGCGATTCAGTTTCCGTGTCCGTTCCGCCGCCTGCGGACGTCACGTCAGTGGCTCAGAAACTGAAGGGGACGGAGAAAGCCGGATCACGTCCTCTTGAAATCCCCCCCGACAAGGAGATTCAGCGACGGCTGGACAACCAGGGTTTCAAACGCCGGGAGTGGATGTCGGACTGGCAATGGGAACGCCTGAAGGAACTTCGTAGTTATCATGGCCGTTCCCTTCCACAATCTCCCGAGGAATATAAAAAATGGGTCAAAACCTTGCTGAGGGAACAACCCCGTTACTGGGCTGGCTGGGACAACGCCGAGCGACTGCTTGAATATTACCGGTATGAATCTACACTGCCGGACTACGTGAGTACCCACTACTTCTATAACTACTGGTCGGCCTGGCTCCAACCGGATACCCCAACCAGCGAACTTGTACATCCCATGTCCAACGTGGGCAACAAATGGGGACAGCTGTTTCCGCTGAAGTATTACCGGAAAACGGGAGACTGGCAGGGGAATGCCAGTTTTTACCGCCGTGGATTTACCCACAACACAAGCACCATGAACTTCAACCATACCGCTTCGATGGGGGCCCTCCTGGGAGGAGCGATCATCGATTCCGAATACGCGATGGAAGACGGTCGGTATGGGCTGGAACATTATCCCATGCGGCAGTGGACCTGGCTGGACGGATCAACCCAGGAATCCATCGACCATTATTACTTTGCTCTGACCCTGGTCGCTCAGAAAATGTTTGCCGACTTCGGGCCGAAACACATTGATCGAATGATGGGCCGAAGCATCCTTGCAAAGTCGGTAGAAGAACTGGTTTCGGCCTACCATCCGCATCTTCGTCATTTCCTCGCTTCATCCACGCGAACAGGCACGCCGGATTATTTGCTTGCCACCCAGGACGGAACACAGCACGTCGTGCATACTCTGTCCCGTAAAGGTGCGCTGCACGATTTGAACAAGGGTAAAATCCCACATGGTATGAAGCGATTTGGCAATGATGTGAGTCCCGTGGAAGCACAGCAGATGACGATGGTTCGTCCGTGGGCGCCGAAATGGTTTGCCAATCTTGTGGACAAAAAGCCTCTTCCTTACAAAATGACCAACGCGTATACGGAATGGGGTCACCACAAGAACAATCCACTCTGGCGCCGTACCTATCTCGGGGAGCACTACGGACTGGCCAGCACGGACTTCACTGCCGGCACTGTGCAGATTCTCGGACACTGGCGGCGAGACGGAAAGACAGTGCGAAAGGTCCAGCAACTCGGCACCATGGACGTGATTTACGGCATTAACACCAGTCATCTGGGGAATCCGGGCGGGGGCTGGCGGCCCAAGCACGGTATGCAGGCTACACTGCATCACGAAAACAAAATGATTGTGGTCACCAGCCCGCAAGCAAAGCACCTCAAAAGAGGCAAAAAGGTGAGCGAACTGAAAAGCACCATTGCGTTCTATAATTACGAAAAGCCCGAGCCTTCATGGAAGATTTACGTCGATGAGGAGCCTGTTAATTCTATCCCTGCCACCGCGAACACGGAACAGCTGATTACCATCCACGACGGAGAAAGTTACATCGGCATTATCCCTCTCCCGGCAACGGACCTTGGCGGGGGCGGTGTGCGTCTGCATCAGCCGGAACCGCAGACCAGCAAGAACACCCGTGTGGAAACGCAGGCAAGGCTGGCGATTGAAAGTTATAATCTCAAAACGGAGAAAGCCGAGAAAGTGGCGGACAGGTTGAAAGAGATGGACGCTGCTTATGGCGGCTGGATCATTGAATACGGGGACAGCACCGAGTACGAGGATTTCAATGATTTTCAGAACCACATGAACAATGTGACCCTTGAGACCAGCTGGAACCCTGAGAACCACGTGATGGACGTAACATACGAGAGCGGGGATGATAAACTGGAGATGGGGGTGAATACGATGTACCACGGTGGACGAAGAGGAAACACCGCCCATCTGTTCAGGTACCGAAAAGTGAACGGCGAATGGCCTTACCTTGCAAAAAACCTCTCCCGCGATACCACTGTCACACAACAGGGCCGTGCCCCGGTGCTCAAGAAAAACGGGGCCACTTTACGCTCGGATAGGGGAACGATGGGGTACCTGCAGACCGATCCAGTATCGGGGACGTTCGTGGGTTTTAACCCCCTTCCGGAGATGAGCTTCTTCCAGCTCCAGACGCCCGGGAAAGTCAAAATTCAGCCAGACGGCCGGGTGGGAATTACCCGGGTGATGGTTCGTCCTTCCGAAAACATCGTGCGTATTGATCACGCCCTCAAAGACAAGCAGAAAGAACGGGCCGATCGGGCAAATGCAATGTTCGTTTTCGGGATGGAAGAGGCACCAACCGTCGAGGTTAACGACCGTCCCCTGCCGTCGGATAAGCTTGAAGAGGTCCGAGTGGATGGTGAGAAAGCATGGGTGGTGCCACTGGAGGATCAGATCCCTGGAATAGATGAGCTGCGGCAACGGTTTGAAAAAGCCGACCAGGCGTTTTGACATCTAATCTGCAAACATGAACAGGAGCGACGAGCTTACTTGTTACACGAGCCTTATACCGCAAAATTGAAATCTGCATCTCTTCCCATCATGATGGACGAAGAAGCAGTCCCGACGTTGACCGATTTATTTTCAAAGGAGAACAAAGCAAAAATGGATTTCAGAGGACAGGCGGAGGAAAGAAATGAGGGAAAGTTGATTGAGGCTCACGGCCGAGTACCCTGGGAAAAATTGAGGAAACGAGCACAGGCGATCAATGACGACCCCTCGGAATGCGAGGAATTGATGGACCTTCTAACGGGAACGTACGCGGAACCAGATTATCTGCAGCTTCTCCACACTCTGGGAGCACTTGATCTGGCCCGGCCCGGAATGGAGGATTCCATTCAAAAGCAAGTAGGGCGGACGCTCCTGAATCTTCTTGTGGGCGCGGGGGCCCATGACGATAGCCTCATTGATCCCGATGTTACATTGGTTTGTGGCAAGATCGGGCCAGTTTTATTGGAAGATGTTGTAACGACCATAGAAGGTCAGAATGTTCAACCGGACGAAAGTTATTCGTTGTGGATGCTCACCCGGCTGGCCGTTGAATCAAATGATCCGGAACTTCGGGATAAAACGGCTGCGCTCTGCGTGGGGGCGTTGGAAGGGGCGCTCGCGGAAGAATATGACTGTTTTTATGCCGTGCCGGCGGCGGGCACGCTGGCGGGCCTGGACCGGTCGCGGGCCCGGCCGCTCGTACAACAAGTATACGAATTTATTCCGATGGATGCGCCGGGGTACGTGGATCTGGAGAGTATTCTGAGATATATGGAGTCGGACCAGGCCGAGTGTTCCTGGGCCGTGCCGACAGATGTCCCGGTCGAGGAATGGTTGCCAGAATCAATGGAACGAGCCGACCTGGTTACGGGCGCCCTCGAGGATAAACCTGAAACTACAGAGGAGCTGGCGGATCACCTGGCACGTCGTTTTTATTATTCGCTCAGCGGAGCGAAGTTGGCGCGTCATATTCGCGAGGAAGCTCAGTTTATTATCCATTCGCTGATTCATGCTGCATGGGAACAGCTGCGGGTTTCGGTAGGAGAGATGACGGGTAGAGACGTTTGCGAAATCTTGCTGGAGATTTTTCCACGAAAGGTCACCGCCAGAGAGTTCACTTTTGAGCGAATTGTCCCCGTTCTCCGCGTGTTTTTTCCCTGGCTTGAACGTGAGAGTTACATAGAGAATGCCGCCCGCCTGGTTGAAGCGGTGGAAGAGAATTCCGATGTGGTGGTGGAGTACGGTATGGATCCGGGACGGTGGGGGATGGGGAAGACGGTGGGGATGATGGCACTGAAGGAGGGCGTCGACATGACCGATGAGCAGGAGAGGGAAGAGTTTATCGCCCGATTTAATGCGAGCCTGGGAACGGGAGGGACTGGAATTCCTGCACCACCCCCCACCCCTGGAGGAGCGGGAGCGCCCATGTTAAGTTCCAGTCGCGACGTCGGGCGTAACGATCCCTGTCCATGCGGCAGCGGGCGAAAATATAAGAAATGCTGTGGCCACCACTCCCGGGGGCGATAAGATTATGTATTTTGTGATGCATGTAGTGAACCTCTTCGCAGTGCCTGGCTTTGCTGGGTGAATGAAAAACGTGGCCATATGGTTTTGTTGTGCTTCAGACGGAATTGGACATTTCCTCTTCAGCAATTAGCATGTGTTTTTCCTGTGGGAGGAGAGTCCGTTATGGCAAAGCGAAGAAGGTTTTCTGGAAAGAGGAAAGTGGAGATCCTCCGGCGGCATCTGCTGCAGGACGAGACAGTCTCCGCCGTTCTCCGTGGCCCCCGTGTAGGAATAAGCTGTTAATCCGTTGCCTCCGCTGGCGGGGGCCGGTTGGCTTATGGACCGCGTTCTGAACTCCAGCCTCCGGTTGAAGTCCAGTCCGCTCGCGGGGATTGAGGCGGGCAAACGTTGGGAAATGCGAGGTAGCTGTAGGTCCGTATCGCCGAGGCGGACCTGCCGTGCAGTGTCCCGGAGTGGAGCCTCGCCGCGACAGCTCACGCTGCACGCGATCATGAAGTTTGCCAGCGGCGTCTCGGAAATGTAGAGTATAGATACGAGCAATCCAAACTGAAAACCCCTGACGAGGAGCCGTTTTGGTGAGCCTATCGCAGCCAGATATCAGCGCGGTCCTGCTCGGCGGCGGCGACAGCCGCCGGATGGGGTTCCCCAAAGAGATGATCCGGGTCGACGGCGAGCCTCTGGCCGTGAAGCAGGTTCGTAAGTTGCAGGAGATTTTTTCCTCCGTGGCCGTTTCATCCAATCACCCCGGCTACCTCGACTATCTACTGGATTGTCCGATTTGGGAAGATGAACTCGAAGATGCGGGGCCACTCGCGGGGGTTCTGACGGGTCTGCGAAAGGCTGAAACCGAGTGGGTCTTTTTCCTCTCGTGCGATCTGCCGGCTCTGCCCCTCCCGGTAATGCAGCGCGTTGCCGATAAGGCCGCGGAGACCGATGCTGACACCGTGGCGATTTACGGCGATGATTTTGTATGCGCGGCGCACCATCGGTCCCTCATCTCCGATCTCGAAGGGTTTTTGGATGAAGGCGTACGCTCGGTCCTGAAATTTATGGACGGGCGGGAATTCGAGAAATTGTCATTCCCGCAGGTGGAAGATTGGTCATTTCGGGACGTGGACGGGCCGGAAGATTTATGGATTTTGGAACGGGTGTTTGAAGAGGTCGAGCCCCTGCCCGTAAAAACTGTGCCCATGCAACGTGTCGGCCGCGAGGGCACCGGGACAGATCAGGTTGTTGTGGAACGAGCGCTCGCGGTTCGCGTCAACGGGGTGAAAATTGCCACCGTTATGAGCATTCCGAACGCAGGGCGTGAGCTGGCCACCGGACTCGGCTCGTATCTCGGTCTCATCGACGGCGCCGACGACCTGAAAAGTCTTGAAGTCGACTATGAATCGGGCAATGTTTCGCTCGAGGTGGAAGCTGATGACGACCGGGTGGCGAATGCGGTGCAGTTTCTGGTCACTTCGACCTGTGGGGGCAATATTTACGGGGCCGTGCTGGAAGATCTGAAGGAAGCCGGTCGGGGAAAGACCGGAAAAGTCTCCGCCGACCACTTGCTCGAGTGTTTGCGATCACTCCGTTCGAGATCGCCCATATTTGAACGAACGGGCGGTACGCACCAGGTTGCTTTCACGGACGGCGAGCGGATCCGGTATTTTTATGAGGATGTAGGTCGCCACAACGCCCTCGATAAAGTCGTCGGCAAGTCGATTCTGGACGACTATTCGCTCGGGAACGGTGCTTTGCTCTGTACGGGCCGGATCAGCACGGAGATGGTTTTTAAAGCCCTGCGGCAGGGCGTGCCGGTGATCGCCAGTAAAGCCGCGGTGACGTCGCACGGATTGGAACTCGCGGAGAAATACGGTTTGACCGTTGCTGGGTTCGCCCGCGGCGGACGAATCAACGTTTATAACGCCGGATGGAGAATAACAGGAGGAAGCCAGTGACTGAAGAAAAACAGATCGAAGAGGCCGTTCGGGAAGCCGCGCAAGATGGCCGCATAGCCTGTCGGAATGCGCTCGATATCGCCGATCGGCTCGATGTCGAGGGCCGGCTGGTCGGCAAGACGATCGATTCAATGGGCATCAAAATCGTACGGTGTCAGCTCGGGTGTTTTGGATGGAAACGAAAATCAGGAGGCGACAACGAATGATTCCGGTCGACGAAGCATTGTCTCGCGCGCTTGCAGTGGTCGACGTTCTGGATTGCGAAACCGTACCGGTGCATGAATGTCAGGGGAGAGTGCTGGCGGAAGACGTGTTAGCCCGGATTGATAGCCCTCCGTTCAACAAGGCGGCGATGGACGGATACGCTGTCCGTGCTGAGGATGTTTCTGCATTGCCGACTGAACTTCAAGTGGTTGGGGAGGTCTTTGCCGGTGAATTTCCGGACTTTGAGATAGGGAAAGGTGAAGCGGCGGTGATCACCACCGGTGCTCCTGTGCCGCCGGGAGCAGATATGGTGGTTATGGTGGAACATACTGAGCAGATTGGAGAATCGGGAGTCCGTGTAAAAAAGCTCAGCGGGGGGAATATTTGCAAACAGGGGAAAGACATCACGGCCGGGTCGACGGTCCTGCGGAAAGGCACCAGACTGGATGTCCTTCACGTCGGCGTGGCTGCGGCGGCCGGGTACCCTCAGTTGTCGGTCTACCGGCGACCGACAACCGCGATATTGTGCACCGGCACGGAGATTGTAGAGCCGGGGGAGGAAGTCGGAGATGGCCAGATCTATAACAGCAACGGCTCGATTCTGCGCAGTTTGCTGAACCCGGTGTCCGAAAAGGTGAAATATCTCGGGACGGTTGGAGATGATCGGGAACGGCTGCTGAATTTGATCCAGGAGGGGCTCCAGGAGGATCTGTTCATTATTTCCGGTGGGGTGTCAATGGGACAGTATGATCTCGTTCCTGGCTGTCTGGAAGAGGCGGGTGTAAAGAAAATGTTTCACAAATGCGCGATGAAACCCGGCAAACCGACATGGTTTGGCTGCAAAGGGGATACGTTGGTGTTCGGCATGCCCGGAAATCCCCTGTCCTGTTTTGTCGTGTTCCATGTGCTGGTGCGTCCTGTGATCGACCGGATGATCGGGATTGAGGAGTCGGGCGTGGAGTACAGCACGGGCCTGGTAATGGAAGGTTTTTCAAATAAGGGTAAGCGAGCACACTTCATTCCCGCCAGGCTGGAGGTGGAGGGAGGTGAGGTGCGTCTGAGGCGCTTGCCGCACCACGGCAGCGCGGATATTATGGGGTCGTCGTCGGTCGAAGCTTTAATATCCCTTCCCGTCGGCTGCACGGGAGTCACTGAAAGTCAGATAGTACGCTTTCTTCCTGTTTAGAGTGCCAGTTGCCATGAAGAACGCCTCATACGGATTCCACCCAGCTGGAGCTCTGGTCGTAGTAACACTTGCTGTTCTTTTTTCGTTTGGTTGTGGGGGAGAAGAACAAACGGGAGAAGGAACGGGTAAAGTCTCGAATAGAGAGGAGACGTCGTGTTTTGCCGATGGCCGATACGAAGGGGCAGCCGAAGGTTACGGCGGAAAAGTGGGGGTTGAAATTCTCGTCCAGGGAGGGGAAATTAAGGAAGTAAAAGTCGTGGAACAGTCGGAAAGCATGCCGCAGGAAGCCCTGGAAAAAATTCCCGATCGTGTTCTTAAGAAGCAGACGGCGGAGGGTGTGGATGCAGTGACCGGCGCAACGCTGACATCCAGGGCAATCCTGAAGGCGGTGAAGAAAGCGCTTGAGAAGGCGGAAAAGAAATAGAGAAAGGCTGTCGGGTTATTGATCAACCTAAAAAATTATCAGAAAACGTCTTGACAAAAACCATCAGACCAATTAGGTTTTGCAACTGCGTCGAGTGACGCAGATCGGGATCGTACGGTGTACGGTTCTGGTATCCGGTATTTGTTCACATTGAGTTGTGAGCGGGGGGGAGAGCTGGCTGCGGCGAGTTGTAATGGATGGTTGAGAGTCCATCCATCCGGATCGCTGCTGCTGGTAGACTCTATATTCTTATGACGACTGGCAGATCCTGACCGCGGACATCGGATGGTTCGTCGGTCGGGAGTGCCCTACAGCGTCGGTAATTGAAGTGCTCCGTCAGTAAAAGGGAGATGTGCCATGAAGCTGGTTTTGCTCGGTGATAGTATTGCGCAGGGGTATCGCAACCTTGTGGAACAAAAAGCAGGGGACGGTCATGAAGTCTGGGCTCCAGACGAAAATTGCGGCCATAGTTTGATGCATCGTGAGAAACTTTATATGTGGTATATCGCTCCGAAGCCGGACGTTATCCATTTCAATTGTGGGATGTGGGATTCGGCGAAGCTGGCTGACGGTGTGAGCCGTTTTTCGGTGAATACCTACGCGTACAATCTGCGTCTCCTCGTCAAACGCGTGCGTCAGGCAACCGATGCCAAACTGATTTTTGGCACGACGACTCCGATCTTAATTCCCAAAGATGATACCCCCCCCGAAATGTGTTCGGTGGACACAACGGTCATTAAGTATAACGACACCGCCCGGGAGGTTATGCAAGAGAATGATGTTGAAGTCAACGATCTCTTCCAGGCTATCATGGATAATGGTTTCCACGAATGTATCAGCCAGGACAAGTTGCATATGACCGATCAGGGCAACGAAGTCCTTGCCGATGCGGTCGTAAATGCCGCTTTGGGTGAGTAATAGAAGCGGCTTAAAATGGCGTTGTCCTGTTTTTGGTCCCGGGAATGGGGGCGAAACAAAAGACGTGAGGGAATTGATCCCCATTCTATTAGCAGCGGTTTTTGGTGCGGCTGGCTGTGGCTCTTCTCGCCCCACCGCAGAGGCAGACGCCGTTTTTCGAAACCGGCTTCAATTGAACGGAATATGGGAAAGGGCAGTGGGACCAGGAGGAGAGATTCCTGGAAAAGGCTGGGAGAAATGTCGCGTTCCACATCGCTCCCGGGAATTCAGCCGGAGACTGGAGTTCAGAACGCGGTGCATAAACCGACAGGTCTCGGAGCAAAACAGCAGAACGACCAACGGCAGGTCCGCCTCGGCGATGCGGACCGACAGCCACCTGGCATTTCACGGCATTTGTCCGCCTCAAGTCCCCCTTCGTCCGTCTGAGCGGACTCAGCTGGACTCGAGTCTGCAGGATACGTGGTCGAGAAGCGGAGTTGCAAGCTTACAGAATGATTGACACCAGATATGGGGTTTATGTTACAACAATCTGTAAAGACTTTTCCGAAGGAAACTTGAGGAATTTGCGCCCGGCTCTGTTCGGGAGTCGGTGGCAATCTCAAGCCAGTCCAGCGTTGTCAAACAGGGAAATCACCCACAGCGCAAAGTCCTCGTATGGGCGGTGTCCGCTTTATTCGCTATCGGCGTTTTGTTACAATCGAGCCCCTGAAGGAAGTTCCTTGCTGGATTCCCCCGAAAAGTTGATGAGCTGGCACCGACTATGTCCAATAAGAATCCCATGTCTTTGACCGGAACTGAAGACCGCCTGCCGGGACAATGGCGGTACTGGACTCGTCTGCATGAGAGCGCACGACGATTGTTCAGACTGTACGGGTACGGGCAAATAAGCACTCCCATTATCGAATACACCGACCTTTTTGTAAAAGGTACAGGCGAAACAACCGATATTGTTGAAAAGCAAATGTACAATGTCGGTGGAGAGGATGAAGATGATGTAACACTTCGTCCTGAAGGGACGCCCCCGGCGGTTCGAGCTTACCTCGAACGGGATCTGCACAAACAGCAGCAATTTCAAAAGTTCTGGTATGCCGGTCCAATGTTCCGTCGGGAAAGACCGCAGAAAGGGCGGCTCCGTCAGTTCCACCAGATCGGTGTCGAGGCGATAGGTGGGGAAAGTGCTCTGCTTGACGCGGAATGTGCGTTGCTGCCCATGGCGCTCTACCGTGATGTGGGCCTTGAGAAATGCCGGCTTTTTGTTAACACAATAGGCTGTACGCAGTGTCGGCCCGCGTATCAGGAGGAACTGCGCGTTCGTTTGACAGAAAGACGCGAGGAACTTTGCGAAAATTGTCAGAGCCGGCTTGACCGAAATGTGCTGAGAATCCTGGATTGTAAAAACGAAGACTGCCAGGAAGTGGTTTCAGGCTTGCCGGTGATCGATGAGTTCTTGTGTGATAACTGCAAAGAACATTTTGACACTTTTAAGGCAACCCTTGATGAGAACGGAGTCGATTATGACGTGGACCCGTTGCTGGTTCGGGGGCTGGATTATTACACGCGGACGGTTTTTGAAATCAAGCATCCGGGTCTTGGGGCTCGTGATACGATTTGCGGAGGAGGACGTTACGACGAATTGGTAGAATTATTGGGGGGCCCGTCTCTGCCCTGTGTAGGATTTGCGATGGGCGTTGAAGCGTGTCTTCTTGCCATGGAGTCAGAGCTGGGAGTTGATCGGTCCGGTGGAGTCGCTCCTTGGGTTTACGCTATCAGTTTCGAAGATAGTGCGCGGCAACCGTGTTTCTCGCAGGTGCAAAAGCTCCGGGAACATGGTGTGCCAGCGGAAATGGATTTCGAGCAACGAAGCGCGAAAGCTCAGATGCGTATGGCGGATCGGCTTGGTGCTCAATACTGTTTTTTAATCGGCGAACGGGAGCTCCAGCAGGAGGAGGTTCTCGTGAAGGATATGGAAAGCGGCGACCAGTGGAATGTCTCCTGGGATCAAGCCGCCGCAGAAATGGCGGATCTTTATGAGCCGTCGGAGTGATGGTAAAAATAGTCAAGAAGATCCTATTTTGTGGAGAGTAAGGGGATGACAAACGGAAACGTCGGCAAACTGATTTCTCAGCTTGAAAGCTTCCGAACCCGAAGCGAGGCGATCCAACAGTTGGTGGGAATGGGCTCCGATGCCATTGAACCACTGATTGAGGCGCTTCATGAAGTGAAACAAGAAGGACCGCGGTGGGCGATTATGCGATGTCTCGGCCAACTGAAGGCTGAGAAAGCCGTCGGACATATTGCTCCGTTGCTTGAAGACCGACAATACCGGACGGTGGCTCATGACGCGCTTGTCGAGATTGTGGGTGAAGATTTGGGCCCGGCTCCCCAGCCCTGGCTCCGCTGGACGCGCGAGGCCAGTGTCGGTGGGGGCTCGAGACGAGTCTACGAACCTCAGATGCACATGACCGGCCTGCCAGACGAGCGATTACTCCAGCTTGCTCTCACTGACTGTGATGCCGAATGGTATGAAAAGGCAGCCGGCCACTACGAGGTGATCCTGGAAGGAGAGGGAGAAGATGGATCGCAGACGATCACTGCGAATTTGACGGAGGATGACCACGAAGATTCGGCGATCGTCATTGTCTATGCTCAGTGCGGCCCTGCCAGAGAAGAGCATTACGAATATGCGTTGAAACGCAATCTGCGCATGCCATACGGGGCATTGGCTGTGCGCGGCTCTGGCGATGAAGCAGAGTTTGTTATGTTCAATACCCTGTTGAGAGAAGACATGAGTCCTCTGGAGCTGAGAAAAAGTATTCTTGCCATTGCAAGTCGTGCCGCACGCGTTCGGCGCGATCTGGAGTCAGACTGAATCCCCTGGAATTGAAAGAATAGCGGAATTCCTGTGTTGAAAAGAACCCATTATTGCGGAGAACCCCGTCTTGACGATCTCGGTCAGGAAGTAGCGGTTAGCGGCTGGGTCGCAAACTGGCGCGACCACGGCGGCCTTGTTTTCATTGACCTGCGTGACCGAACGGGTGTCGTCCAGGTGGTTTTTAACCCTGAGGAAGATTCCCAACTGCATACGCGGGCCAGCGGCTTGCGTAGCGAGTACTGTGTGAGCGTCTCCGGAGACATTTCCGAGAGACCGGAAGGAATGCAAAACCCCGATCTCCCGACAGGGAAAATCGAGCTGCGTGCTACAGAACTGGAGATTCATAGTTCGAGCGAGCCCCCACCGTTCGACGTTGATAACCCCGGAGAAGTGAGCCTTGAGGCGCGGTTGAAACATCGTTTTCTTGACCTGCGACGTCCGGAAATCCAGGATGTTTTTGTGAAACGGCACAGGGTTTTGCAAATTCTTCGGCGGTACTTCGACGATAATGGTTTTGTGGAAATAGAGACGCCGTTTCTTACGAAGAGCACCCCTGAAGGCGCGCGGGATTACCTCGTCCCGAGCCGGACGGTGCCCGGATCCTTCTACGCACTGCCTCAGAGCCCCCAACTTTTCAAGCAGATCCTCATGATCGGCGGTATGGACCGTTATTTTCAGGTGGTGAAATGTTTTCGCGACGAGGATATCCGTGCTTCGCGTCAGCCGGAATTTACTCAGATCGACATGGAAATGTCTTTTGCTGACGAAAGTGACGTTATGTCGTGCGTCGAGGGTTTGATGCAGGAGATTTTTGCTGAAATTCTGGATGTAACGGTTGATCTCCCCCTGCCACGGCTCAGTTATCATGAGGCTTTCGACCGGTATGGCACCGATGCGCCTGATCTTCGTTACGGATTGGAAATCGGTGATATCAGTGAAATCGCCGTCAAATGCGAGTTCAATGTCTTCCGGCAGGCCGTGGAATCAGGCGCCAGCGTTCGGGGAATCTGTGTCCCGGGCGGGGAAGAAATGACTCGAAGCGAAATCGATGGGCTAATCGAATGGGTGAAACAATTTGACCTGCCAGGTCTGGCCTGGTTCAAGTTGACCGATGGTGGGGCGACAGGTGGGGTTTCCAAGTTTTTCAGCGACGAAGAGATCGCTTCCATTATCGAAACGTTCGATGCCCCGGACGGGAGTCTTTTCCTTTTTGCCGCGGCACCACGCCAGAAAGGGGATACGGCGCTTTCGCATTTGCGTGAACACCTGGCGGAAAAAATGCAGATGGTGTCGGCCGACGAATACAGGCTTTGCTGGGTGGTGGATGCGCCGGCGTTTGAAGAGGATGAGGAAACGGGTCATCTTACTTTTCCTCACCATCCTTTTACGGCTCCCTATGATGACGATATTGATATGCTGGATTCTGATCCTACTTCGGTCAGGACACGGTCGTACGATCTTGTGCTCAATGGGGTCGAACTCGGAGGCGGGAGCGTCCGTATTGCGGATCCGGCGTTGCAAATGAGGATTTTCCGGATTCTGGGTTATACAGAAGATGAAGTGGAAGAACGGTTTGGTTTCTTCATGCGAGCCCTGCGTCACGGTCCGCCGCCACATGCCGGGGTGGCTCTCGGATTGGACCGGGTTATCTGGAAGATGCTGAATGTTGAGGATATCCGGGAGACCATTGCATTCCCGAAGACTCAACGGGCAGTTTGTATGCTTACCGGTGCCCCGTCGGAGGTCAGCAAAGACCAGCTTGAAGAGCTGGGCTTGAAGATCGATCGGTGATGCATTTGCCCAGTTTTAGGCCCGAGGTTTACTGCAAAGGTCTGTATTTCTGAAACAGTCTGGCCAAAATAGGGGATGTCGTTGATACGGCTTTCCATTAAAAAAGTGGCCCTGTGATGGCCGGGCCACTTTTTGTTTGAGAAGATTTGGGGTCAGTCGTCTTCTTTTTCCTCGAGATAGCGACGGATTTCGTCTCGAATGATTTCGCGCATTTCGGGATCGAGGCGTCGGCCTCGGTCGGTGCGGCGTCCGCGGCGGATACCTTCGCCTTCTTCTTTTTCTCTTTCTGTGCGGTCACGTGCGCGAGCCCACGGCGGAGGACCTTCGCCCTCTTTATTCCGGTTTTCTCGGCGCTCACGCATACGTTCTTTCATCTGTTCCATCCGCTCCATCTGTTCTTTCATGCGATCCTGGAGTTTTTCAACCGTTTCGGGATTTTCGGATGAGATGTCGATTATCACGCCGTCGTCCGTGTTTTTGACATCGACATCCACGTCTTTGGCGAACATAAGACTCGAATGGATGCCCATACCATGTCTGGCATTTGGTCCCTGTCGTCGTTTCGCAATATGCGAGAGCATACGGTGCATGCGCTCGATCTGTTCTTCGTCTTTACTGGTGAGCGTGATTTCAACCCCGTCGTCGATCATTTCAACTCCAACGGTCGGTGGTTGAATCTCGCGTCCTTTCGCGCGTCCACGCCGGGATCCAGCGAGTTTTTGGAAGTTTTCAAGCCGGGCCGGGATGCTTTGCTGAAGCTTATCCACGATTTCTTCGTTGTCTGATGTGGCGACGAGCGTGACGCCATCATCGTTCTTCTTGACTTCAACCTCGACTTGCGGGTGATGTATCAGGCCAAGCGGGCCGCCACCAGCCACGCATTTTCTTCGGGTCCCTTCCGCGTGGCGGCCTGTACGCCGTTCCGCTCTCTCATATTTTTCATGCCGACCTCTTCGGCCCGTGTCTTCTTTTTTGCCATGTCCCAGAACGGGAAGGCTTACGGCGACTGCTATCGTACCCATAAGGGCCAAGTTTCTAATAATCTTTCGACCTTTCATCGGGTTTCCCTTTCCTTCAAAAGTTTTTTTGCTGTGTTCGTATGGACGTAAAGAGTACCGAATTGACGTTCAATTTTTGGGATCCTCCTTGTCCCGAGAATATTGGCTTTTTTCCTGGAGTCAGTGTTGTGTTGAGATGCGAAACCATTTTCTTTCCCTGGTTTTTAAAAAGGGTCTTTATCGTTGTTATTCTTGGGGGCTGAGTCAGGATTGCGATGGCGTGGGCTACGTCCTCTCATTCCCGGTCGGCCGGTATGATTATGATGGCCCCGGGGTCTGCGTCCTCTGGGACGGTGAAGCATACGAATGAATCTTCGGCGCTGTTCTTCGTCCAGTTTGCCTCGCACGTGCATAAGGTTTTTCATCACCGACTGGCGAAGTTCTTGCTGTTCTCTGGCCAGTTTTTGATGGGCTTTTTCTATGGCTTCAGGGTCCGAATTCGTCTTTTGCAAAAGTGAAAGAAGATCTTCACGCGCTTGCTCTACATCAGCTTTATCTTCTTTGAATTGTTCGTGCAGTTTGCCGCGCAGGTTCACAAGGGTTTTGCGTTGGTCGGGTTTCAGGCCGATATTTTCCCACTTTTCCAGAACCAATTGGGCCGGAGTTTCGAATTTCTCTGTTTCTTGCTTTTGACGGGCCTGTTCCAGTTTTGGTTCGACATAAGCTATGTTGTAGACCCATATCCCAGCGAAGGCGATATTAAAGGCCAGAGAGAATATGAGAACGATGCTTAAAATGGTATTTTTATTCATGCTCATTCTTTACTCCTCAACAGCCATGAGTTCGAGATACGCTTCGGTGATCGAATCTGGTGGAACGGCGCTGAGCAACTGTTCAGAAGCGGCATCAGATGTAAGTTTATCCTGTTCCAAACGGGCAAACTCTCTGTGGGTGGATGACAGGCTCATGTAACTACCCAGGCCGACTCCAATAACCACAGCGATGATGGCCGCGGCCCGAGCCAGAGCCGGAACTCTCGTTGCGAACAGGGGGATGATCTTCTTGGGATCGGGTTTTTCGAGTTTCTTTTCAGCCGCGGTCCGCACATCCAATGCAAAATTGGTGGGGATTTCCATCGAAGGCCATTCACCGAGCGACTGTTCTACTTTCCTCATACGGACAATTTCATCTAAACAATCAGGACAGGACCGCAGATGATTGTCAATTTCCCGCTTGAGCGTGGGCGAAAGCTCACCGTCCAGGTAAGCGCTGAGTTTTTCTGCGACGTTTTTGCATTTCATTTTTAATCCTCTATCTATTTAAACGAAAAACTGTGTTTTTTCCTGCGCCCAAAACGGCAAAAATACTTAGATTGTCAGAAGACATTCTATAAAAACAAGTTCGGACTGGGTGACAATTGTTATTATGGGTTTGAAGAGAGAAGTATTACTTCAAATCGGCTAACAACTGTTCCAGTTTGCGCCGGGCCCGAACCAGGAGCGAATCGACGGCTTTGGTGCTGCAATCCATCACCTCGGCAATTTCCTCGTAGCTCAGGTCTTCATAGTGCTGAAGCACAAGCGCTGTTCGTTGTCTTTCCGGGAGTTGATCGAGGGCCGCGCGGACTTTCTCGGCTCGCTCATTCCGTATCATGACTTCGGATGGCGATTCGCCATTATCCTTGTGGTGGGCGAGTTCGGCTGATGGGCTGGCGCGACGCTTGCGGTAATGATCGATGCAAAGTCGGCTGACAACGTTGTAGAGGTAGGTGCGGAATTTCGCGGTGGGCCTGTAATTGTTGGCGTTGTCGAGGATTTTCAAGAAGGCTTCTTGAGCGATGTCCTGAGCCGTATGCGGGTCGGAGACCATACGGTAAGCCACGTTGATGGCGGCTTTTTGATGGCGACGGACGAGCGTCTCGAAGGCATCCATATCGCCTCCGGCGACACTTTCCATCAATTCTTCGTCTGTGGCAGGAATCTTTTCCATTTTTCCATTATGATTATGCTAAGCGGCCGGCCTGAAGTTTGCAAAGGGCCTCGCTGGCACCGTATGGAAGCGTGCCCGTTTGGCGTTCAGTCGTCTCAACTTTCGCAGCCGTGGTCGAGGATGGAATATTGCTCTCCGAATTATCACCGAGGGCCTTATTTTGCTGTGAATGGGAAGACACTCGGGAGCTTGCGCACCGTTACCCGTTTAGTGGGCATTACCATCAGCCATTAGAGCTCAGATGCCATTGCGGGGCGTGCCGCTGGCCGGGCGCCGTGGCAATCTTGTTGTTGGGCCAGCAGAACGACGAGATTGCCCGCCAGAGGACGGATAAACTTCGCCCACCTTACGATGGACTCGCAATGACCCATGTGGCCGCGTTTCAGGCTAAACGGCTACGAGGCCCCCGTATCCTGTCCCCGGAGGCTTCACCGCGTTCTGAACTCCAGCCTCAGGCTGAAGTCCAGTCCACTTATGGTTCTGTAGACTCGGGTATCTGGATAACCAGACAAAATTGGCATGGAGGCCGAATATGCGGTACGGTATCATTCTCCTGAGTTTCTTTGCATTGATCGGAGGCGGATGCAAAATGGGGGCCGATCGCATGCGAGGTGTGGATGTTATGAAAATGAAGAAATGGGCCATTATCGTCGATGAGAATGCGATTCCGGCCGAAAAATACGCCGCGGAAGAGTTCCAGCGTTTTTTCGAGCAGGCGACGGATTTGAAGCTGCCGATCCGGAAGGAGACGGGGCCGGAAACAGGCCATGTGTTTATCGGAGCCGGTCCCCCAATGAAAGCCAGTTCTGTGGGTTTTGACACATCGGATTTTGGCCCGGAAGACCTTCGTGTGCGTGTGAAAGATGACGCGGTGGCCATAGCAGGTGGCAGACCTCGTGGCACGCTTTATGGTGTTTATACATTTATGGAAGAGTTGCTGGGTGTGCGATTTCTGACTTCGGAGCACACGCACATTCCCAAACTCGAATCCCGTTTTGTCCTCGAGCCCATCGATTTCGAATACCGACCGCCGCTGGAATTCCGGTATCCGTACTACGGCGAAAACAAGGCCAATCCCGAGTTTGCTGTTCGGACGCGTGTCAATACGATCACCAGGGATGAACGCCTGGGAGGGCGAGCCCGAATGCGTCTCATCAACCACAGTTTCAGCCGGTACCTGCCCACCCGCAAATACGGTGACGAACACCCGGAATACTTTGCCTTTGTTAACGGCGAACGCCGCGCGGACGTGGAGAATGATTGGGGCGGGAACGGAACACAACCGTGTTTGACAAATCCGGAGGTCCTGGAGATCGTAACTCAGGGCGTTCTGGCGGATCTTGAGAAACATCCCCTCTGGCGGAATATTTCGGTGAGTATGAACGATAACAGACACTACTGCCGGTGCCCTGAATGTCGGAAGGTCGACGAGCAGGCGGGGAGTCATATGGGGGCGCTTCTGAAATTCGTCAACGAGGTGGCCCGGGCTGTCCGTAAAGAACATCCCGATGTAATGGTAGGAACTCTTGCGTATTTGTGGTCGCGACAGCCGCCGAAAGGTATCGAACCGGAACCGAACGTTCAGATCCAGTTGTGCAGTATCGAGTGCTGTTTGATCCATCCGATCAGTGACCCGGATTGCCCGATGAACGTTGAGTTTTGCAGGGATTTGGATGGTTGGTCGGAGATTTGTGACAAAATTTACATATGGAACTACAACACTAATTTTCATAATTATCTGCTCCCATGTCCCAATTTGCGGGTCATTGGGCCGAACGTGAAATATTTCGTTGAAAAAGGAGCAAAGGGCCTTTTTATGCAGGCAGCGGGGAATACGCAGGGGGCTGAGCTATCCGGTCTGCGGAATTACATGATAGCCAATCTGCTCTGGGATCCCCGTCGCGATGCTGAAAAACTCAAGAATGAATTTCTGGAACTCCATTATTCAGAAGCCGCGCCGCCCATAAAAGAGTTTATCGAGCTTGTGCATGACTGTGCAGAGGCCAGCGGGTTGCACAATGATTGTTACGGCTGGGCGGCCGGTTACGGTCTGGATGAGTCGGTTGCCGATGCGGGAATACAGGCTTTTGAAAAGGCTATGGAACTGGCCGAAGGTGAGGAGGTGCGGCGGCGCGTGGAGAAAGCCTCCATCTGTGCATACCGTCTTGCGATCGAACCAGTTGCGCTGGCGGCTTTTCAGTCGCCCTGGAAAGAAATGGGTGCCCGGCCGTCGGCCGAAAAGCTCAAAGAACTCCGTCCAATGGTTCGGCATCTTTTTGATCTCTGCAATGAATATGATGTGTCCCGCGTGGCAGAAGGCATGTCTGTGAAAGAAGCGCGTAATAAGTTGCGGAAACTTTACGAGCTCCAGGACGGAGAGGATTTCTGAGTTTAGGTATTTGTTTCGCGGCTTGCATCACTGAGGCTGGTTCTCGTAGTATCAAACGCTCACGGTAAAGAGACTGGCCTTTTTCAAGAAAACTTTTTTACAAAAATAGAAGGAATCAATGGAACCGGTTCGTTACGGCATAATCGGCATAAATGGTTACGGCAGATCACATCTGGACGCAGTCGAAAGGCTTGAAGATGAAGAGCTGACGCACCTGGCTGGCGTGGCGGAAATTTACCCGGAACGCTGCCGCGATAAGCTGGACATGCTGCGAAGCCGGGGGGTGAATATTTACGAGGACTACCGGGAGATGTTGGATGCGCAGGATGATCTTGAAGTCGTCAGCGTTCCGACACCGATTCCGCTCCACATTCCTATGGCCACAGCATGTTTCGAAAAAGGCATTCACGTGATGCTGGAGAAACCACCTGCGGTCCTTGTACAGGATGTTGACCGCCTGATTGAATCTGCCGATGAAGCCGATTGTTTGTGCCAGGTGGGTTTCCAGAACATAGCCGATGAATGTGCACGCCAGCTCCGGGAACGGATCGCGAATGGGCAACTGGGGAGCATTCAGGATGTGGTGGTTGTGGGCACGTGGCGACGGCTGGACAGTTATTACGCGCGCGCTGGATGGGCAGGGAAAGTCAATCTCGGGGACGATTGGGTCCTCGACGGGCCGCTGAATAACCCGCTGCTCCATTATATCCACGAGGCATTGTTTCTTACCGGCCAGACGGCGACGACGACAGATCGGCCTTTGCGAGTCCGCGCGGAACTTTATCGCGCGCATCCCATTCAGGGAGAAGACACAGTCTGCGCCAGAGCCACTCTGGAATCGGGGGCTCGTCTTCATACCTATTTGACACTGTGTGCTTCTGAGCAGCGTCTACCGTCCATCGAGATCTTTGGCGAGAACGGCACTGCCCGGTGGCAGCCTGGCGGTTTTTCGATGACCGCGCAGGATGAAGAAAGTGACTGCGAAGGGGATAGAGGCGGAACAATCGATCCTATCAGGAACTTTGTGCGGGTTGTCCGGGGGGAAGACGAACAAATATCGCCGCTATCGATGACACGAAACGTAATTTTGCACAACAACGGATGCTACTTGTCGAGCGGCCAAATTAAACCTGTCCCCAAACAGCTGGTCCATCGATACGAATCGGATCGAAGCGGCGAGAAAGGCGAAACAGCCACGGAAATCTCCGGTCTGATGGATATAATTGCGAGAGCATCGAGGGAGCGAAAACTTTTCAGTGAACTCGGAGTGGCCTGGGCCAGAGAAACGCCTGAGGTTGAGCTGAAATTCGATCATTTTGACCCTTCCGAACTTCTGGCGGAGTGAAAGATGTCTGATCGTTGCATATTTTTTTCTGCCGGAGACGAATCCGGCGATATGCATGCTGCTAATCTCATGCACGCTCTGCGCGAACGGCTTCCCAATGCGAAGTTTGCCGGTATGGGTATGAGCCGGATGGAAACCGCCGGGATGAAAACCGTTCAGCCGGATAAGACACGGGACAGCGCTATGTGGTTTCACAATATTCTGCGAATGGGGCTGTTTAAGGAGCGTCTGGAGGCCTGTAAAGATTTTCTGAGACGAGAAAATCCGGCCCTCGTGGTACTTGTTGATTTCGGTGGCTTCAATTTGTGTCTGGCGAAAGCGGCCAAAAAAATCGGTGTGAAGGTGCTCTATTACATTCCCCCGCAGGTCTGGGCTCACGGGACCTACCGATTGAAGAAAATCAGGAAATGGGTCGATAAAGCAGCCATAATTTATCCGTTTGAAAAGGCCCTTTACGAGAGGTGGAACGTCGATGCAACCTATGTAGGACATCCGATATTCGATGAATTGGCCCGGAATCCGGTTGAAGATGGCGAAATAGAAGCGATTAAACCTGAGTCGGAGGAACGGGTCATTGCACTTTTCCCGGGGAGTCGAAAACAGGAAATCAGTGCCAATCTGCCGATCCTGATGACGGCGGCGCGAAACATCGCGTCGCAAATCCCCGAAACCACCTTTGCCATGGTTTGCCCCCCGGAAGTCAGGCCAGTCGCGGAGGAACTTTTGAACGACTTCGCCGTGGATGTTGCTCTGTTGTCCTGCCGGGCGCTGGCACTCGTGCGCGTTGCCGAATTGTGTTTGACAAAATCCGGGACGATTACGCTTGAAATTGCGAGCCAACGAACGCCCATGGTGATCTGTTATAAGGTCCACCCGCTTGTGTATTTTCTTGGTAAGGGTGTTATAAAAACACCGTTTGTGGGGCTTGTGAATAACCTTGCGGGGACCATGATTTGTCCCGAAAAAATCATGTATCGGAACGATTCGGGATGGCTTACTGATCAGGCTCTGGAACTGCTTTCTCAACCGGAAACATACCGGAAATGTATCTCCGATATCGATGAAGTAATGGAGGGTTTTGACAGGCCGGGAGCCTCGGTCCGCACTGCAGAAATTGTCGAGAATATGTTGGAGGATTAGACTGTGGGCGCTGAATTTTACGTGAGTGCGAACGGTCGGGACGATGGGAATGGCACGAAGAAGTCGCCTTTTGAGAGTTTGGATCGTGCTCTCCAGGCCTCCCGTTCTGCTGAATCGGAGGAAGCGCGCATTGTTGTCGAAGGAGGGAGGTATTACGAAGTCTCTTTGGAACTTACGCCCGATGATGCAGGACTGATGATCGAGGGCGACGATGGCACCCGACCTGTCCTCTACGGGGGCCGACGGATCGATGATTGGGAGGATGACGGCGACGGCCTCTACCAGGCGAATTTGCCGGGCGTGAAGCAAGGCGACTGGGATTTTCGAGGGCTTGTTGTGAACGGCCGGCTGGCCACCCGGGCTCGATTGCCCGAAGAAAACTGTTTCTGGCACGAAAGCGAATTCGATGGCCACTGGATGAGCACGACGGCCGGCGGATGGGACCGTGATCCGACCGATGAAGAATTGACAACCCTTCGCTACAAAACGGACGATATCGGTGAATGGTTCGAACCGGAAAACGCCGAGATAACGGTCTACCACCAGTGGGATGAGTCCCTTGTGGGCGTCGATGCAATCGATATGGAAGCACAAATCATACGATTTTCTTCGCCCTGCGGGCATCCACCGGGCGCTTTTGGAAACCCGGAAACAGGGGCCGGCAAAACATACGTTATCTGGAACGTGCGGAAAGGAATGACCCGACCGGGACAGTGGTATCTGGACCGTCGGCACGGGTGTGTCGTCTACTGGCCGCGTCCCGGTGAAGATATCCATGAACTCGATATAGTGGCACCGGTTACACAATCCGTAATCCGATTTGCGGGCACTGAGGAGGAGCCGGTTGTCGGGGTGGAACTGCGAAATCTGACGATATCTGCCGCCTCAACCCCGCTCCAGGCGGGAGGGTTCGCCGCGAACAAATTACCCGGGGCCTTGTCCGGGGAGAAAACGGAGGAATGCAGAATCGAAGGAGTGCATGTCCGCAGTGTCGCCGGACACGGCATAGCGTTGGCCGAGTCGCGAAAAACCGAAGTGGAAAACTGCGACGTCGTCGGGACGGGGGCCGGCGGAATTTATCTGAGGGGCCGCGGCAGCGGCATCACGGATTGCCTGGTTGATGATGTGGGGCGCATGTATCCGAGCGGAATCGGTGTGCGGGGAACTGGAGGCATGCGGATCCGACACAACGAAATCCGGCGCACGCCCTACAGCGGACTGAATGTGTCCGGCGGTGAGGGGGCCGTTATCGAGAATAACCTTTTCGAGAAGAATATGACCGAACTCCACGACGGGGCAGCGATCTACGTGACATTCTGCGAGGGGTATGTGATACGCAACAATGTGGCCCGGGACATCACACATGAAACAGCGCATGCTTATTATCTCGACGAACAGAGCGAGCGGTGTCTGGTCGAAGGCAATCTGGCGGTTAACTGTTATTGGCCTTCCCATAACCACATGGCGCGTCGGAATATCATCCGGAACAACGTCTTCGTGCACGATGGGGATATGCAGTTGACGTTCCCAAAATGCGAGGAGTTTGCATTCGAGAAAAATATCCTTGACGCTGGCGGCTCGATCGTCATCAAACAGTCCGACGCCATATCCTCGATGCCGAACAACGTCATACACAGCGGGGCGGGTGAAGTTCAGGTCGGATCCGGTCGGGGTTATGAAGGCGGGGAACTTAAGCCGTATGAACCATCGCAGGGGACAATCCTTGCGGATCCGATGTTTGTCGACCGTGAAGGAGGGGATTATCGGCTCAGGACCGAGTCTCCGGCCGTCAGCCGCGGTATCGAACCCCGGTCCTGGGAAGATGCGGGCCGAACCGCGGAGCGCGATTAAGAAAACGTCACAATCCAGCCGTCGATGCTACGAGTCGGGGGAACGTCGTGTATGAAAGGCATCCTGCAGCGTACAGTGTTTGTTCTTGGTGGGTCAGTGCTGTACCTCTGGGAGTATTCGCAAGAAGGAAGCGGAGGGCAGCGGTCGTGTGACTGTGACCCGGCAGAAGGTAGACAGTTGAGAGGAGAACCGTCTCGATGCCAGCAACCACAGATAAACACGGCTGGCGGGTCTTTGACCGTTGAACGGGGCTCGGTTAGATTAAATGTAGACAGAGACCGAGAACAGTCTGTTTTGAGAAGGGTGATAATGGCACAGAAGAAAACGCGGACCTGGCCGGGTCTGATCCGTCGAGTGGCCCAGAGTGTGGCTTTTTTGTTGTTTCTGATTTTTGTCGTCACCGCTCCCGTGATTCTTGCGGGCGGGAACCGCTGGGGTTTTATGCGACTGAGTCCGCTGAGCGGAGCCGGTGCGAGTCTTTCGGTCTGGCGAGTTGTTTTCGCTTTCTGGCCTGCAGCTGTGTTGTTAGTAGCGGCTATCTTCCTGGGCCGCTACTTTTGTGGCTGGATTTGCCCTCTCGGGACAACGTTGGATTTGTGGGACTTGATTATTGCACCGTTTCGTTCCACAGAACAGGATGACGAAGGGGGCGATGAGCACGACAATGACGACTTCAAAGCGTTGCGATCCCGGCGGCTGAAATATTATATCCTCGTGGTTTGCGGCACGACAGCGATCTTCGGTCTTTCCCTGTTTGGGCTTTTTGACCCCCTGAGTATTGCCGTGCGAAGCTACGTTCTTGTCGTGCATCCGTATCTGGCCAGGATGTTGACAGGGTTTTTTGGCTTTATGGAAAGCGTGCCGTTGATCGGCCATTTGGCGGCGACAATCTCCGACCGGTTCGAGGTGGTGCTACAGACATCAAGTGGGTTCATTTTCAAGGTGCAGCTGGCAAGCGCCCTAATATTTTTTGCGATTTTGGCATTGAATTTTTTAGCTCGCCGTTTTTGGTGTCGATCCCTTTGTCCACTGGGAGCGCTTTATGCTCTGGTGGGACAGCGGTCCTTGACAGCACGAAAAGTGACCGATGATTGTATCAGTTGCGGCCGTTGTGTGAATGCATGCCCGATGGATTGCATTTCTCCGGATGGCAAAAAAACACTCGGAGGAGAATGCATACTTTGTCTCAAATGTCAGGAAGTATGCCCGGTAGGCGCTGTGCGGTTCATCGGAGCTGAACGGGATCAGGAGGTTGACGTCAATCTGAGTCGAAGGGGAGCGCTGGCGTCGCTGGGAGTAGCTGCCGCGGCCTTTCCGGCTGCCCAAATAACGTCTTTTAAAAAACAGACGAAGGGTGGAGATTTTATTCGTCCCCCGCTGGCCGGACGGGATCCGGAAGAGTTTCTCCGGGAGTGTCTGCGGTGCGGGCAGTGCATGCGGGTTTGTCCAACACGAGCCATCCACCCGATTGGCTTAAAAGGCGGTCTGGAATCGCTGTGGACCCCTCAGATTATACCTCGTCTTGGCTATTGCCAGTACAACTGCAATGCGTGCGGCCGCGCCTGTCCCTCGGGGGCCATTCCGGAGTTCACCCTGGAGGAGAAGCACACGACGGCATTGGGATTGGCGTATGTCGACCGAACCCGTTGTATCCCCTGGCGGGGTTACCAGCGCCGCGATGAGGAGGGCGTCGACTGGGACGAACACAACTGCGGAGTGTGTGAAGAGGTGTGTCCGGTGCCGGGGAAAGCCATTCATTTTTTGCGAAAAGAGATGCCAAACGGTCAGGAATTGCGGCGGCCTTATGTGCGGTCGGAAGCCTGTATCGGCTGCGGTTTCTGTGAGCACGTCTGTCCGTTGCAGGGTGAGGCTGCGATTCGCGTTACGGGTGGGTTTCGCGAGTTGCCGAAAGAGGACGTGACAAAAAATGGGGGCGAGTCTCTATCGAAACTTTTTCCAGACGAGCTGGCCGGGATGAAACGTGTGAGACCGCCGCGAGTATATCGCACACCATCTGAGATGTTCAGCTGGATCAACGGTGCAGCGGAGCCGTATATGAAATACCGTTTCATGGCAGCGGGCATGGCTCAATACAGCGATCAGAAAGCGAAACTTGAGGTACAACTCTGGCAATTTGAAGACCCGGCGGATGCTTTCGGGGCGTACAGTATGGACAGGGGACTGGATGCACGACGTGTGGATATTGGCGACGAAGGAGCGGTTGCAGAGGGCCCTGCGGTTTGGGCGCGGCGAGGACCTTACTACGTGAAGATGTTGCCGATGGGCGGGGGAATTGCTGAGGAGAATGTGGTCGAGGCGGCGAAGGAAATGTTGGTTGCCACGGGCGCCGACCCGTCGGACCGACCTGCGATATGCAACCGGCTACCAGAAAAAAATCTCAACGAGCACCGCGTTCGTTTCTTGCGACATTCGATGCATATGCAGGATCTCTTTCTCCCGCAGCCTGTTTTGGATAGTGTCGATTTACAGAATGCTTCAGGGGCGGCCTACGGGGTCTATAGCAGTCAAGATGATGGGCGCGAAAGGGGACTTTTGCTGATTCGTTTCCCGAAGGGTAAGCAGGCGCGTGAGACTTTACTGGCTCTGGAGGAGAATTGCGACAAGAAAGGGAATTCTCTGGGCAAGCACCGAGGTGTAACGGCATGTCGATTAGGAGATTCTTTCGTCGGGTTTGGCAGGAATGAAGGGGAGATGGCTGTATCCCTGTATTTTCCTGAAGCTACAGAGGCGAGAAAACTCGTGTCAACGGTCTTAGGTAAGTGAGGTTTAATCCCTGAGTTTCTTGATGCGGGCCAGGCCGTCGGCGGCGTCCTGGACTGCGGGTGATTCCTTCCAGTTTCGCAGCACAGCTTTAAAATGTTTTTCGGCCCGGTCCAGCTCACCGTTTTCTATGTAAGATTCGCCGCTCAGAACATGAATTCTGGGGATAAAGTCTGGATCGACTGCATAACTCAGATAGGTATGTCCTCTCCGGGCAGCTTTTTCGTATTTTCCTTCGACCATCAGCGCTTTGAGCTTGAGTTGAACCGGATACCCATCCAGACGTTTGCTCGGCCTGTGCCAGAGCCATTCATCCAGTGTTTTAAGGGCCCGGTCTGCTTTCCCTTGATTGAGAAAAGCTTCAACTTCATGGACGTAATGGCCTTCGGCAATATTCGATGGGATATCGGTGCTGAAACTCGTATCTGTTTCGGCTTCCCTGTAGAGTTTCTGCGCCTCGTCGAGTTTGCCGCGGTTTCTCTGAATATCTCCGAGGCGGATTAAAGCCATGCGACGACGGCGGGGATCAGTTGCGGGGTACTTGTGGCGCAGTTCTTTGAACGTCCGTTCAGCTTTTCCCAGATTCCTGAAACCGGAAAAATACAACTCGGCCAGATGATAAAGGGCGTCGAACTGACGTTCCAGGTCTTGTTCGGGTGCTTTATTGAGGGCGAGATCGAAGTACTTCTTTGTGAGATCCCATTTTTCCTGCCGTTGATAACCTTTTCCGAGATCCATTGCTACTTCATGGATTTGGACTGGTGTCAGGTCGGTCCGTCTGCGATCCAGCTCCTGGCAAACGTCGAATATTTTGCCCCGTTTCTCAATGTCCCGGAGGAATTTCTGGAAGGCCAGAAGATCGTCGGTATGCATGTTTTTGGGGTCATAGTCCTTTGTCCATTTCCAGAAGTTGTCTTTTTTCTTGAGTGAAAAATACAGGTCATTGCGGATAGGTTCGACAGGGAGGGAGAGCTCGAAGGTATCACTGCGGGCAATATTTGATAGCACGTTGAATTTGACTTCGTATGTATCGAGTGTCAAATAGACGTGTGTAATATTGGTTTTGTTGGCTGTGATTCCGTCACCGAAGTCCCACTTGTAGCTTTTGACGGTTCCTCTCCGAAGGCTGCTTTGCGACGTGAATTTTACAGCTACCATTCGGGCTCCTCCGCTTTCGAGGTAGCTAACCGGGCGGGCGCGAAAATCAGCACAAACGGGATTCTTAATGCTTTGACAAATGGCTTCTGTAGCCGCCGGGACAGGAATAATGTGCTTGGGTGACAGGCGCCGGTAGCGGTATCCCATTGGCCCTCCTTCAACAACGGGTTGTTTCTCGGTTCCGGGTAAAACCCAATATAGAGCGCAAGGTTTCGCATGCCCGCGGATGAAAGCCACATAGCGTATATGATGGGGACCGGAATCGAGGCGAATAGGGGCTCCGTGTTGCCCTTTGCGCGCATAAGGATTTTTCTTTTTAGGCGGCCATTGCGAAATCAACTGTCCATCGACATGGAGATAAGAGGGGTCCTGACTGATGGCTACAAAGTGATACTCACCTGATTTCGGACAGTTTATATAACCGTCGTAGATAATAATATAATTGCTTTGAGGTCCAAAAGGGTTGTAAGCATCGTTGAAATGATGCCAGAAATCTTTGCCATAGACTTTTGTTCCTTCACGAAGCGTTTGAGATGCCTGTTTCCATGTCCCAAACGTTGCAGCTTTCGGCAGAGCGCGCGTTTCGAGGGTAAGTCCTGCACGGAAATTATACTTGCTTGCAGTACGGGCTGAGCGGTTTCCGAAATATACGGAATAAAGAGTTGTCTTTTCTTTTTTTTCCTTTTTGCCGGAACTTTTTTCCCCAAAAACCACAAGATGCCGAACGTTCTGCTCGGAATGAAGTATCGTATGGGGGACTCCTTTCCCGTCCCGGTCTGTCACCCGGATATCCTGCCCTCGAGGCCTGGCTCTTTTCCCGGTGAATAACCAGATTCGGTAGGGTCCGCCTTTGTTGGGGACCCGGACGAGTTTGCGATAGGCCCATGATTTATCCACCCATTTTGTCTGACCGTATACATGTGGCAATATGGCCACGGACACAAAAAAAAGCGCAAAAATACTGAGAGGGGTGAGGCCTTTACCTTTTGTTTTCATGGTATGACATTTCAACAAAGCGAGGGGGCGCGCACATTTGCTGGATAATCTGCCCACCCGGGGAAATTTTTAGAAAACGGGAAAATCGTCTTCCATACGTTTTGGGCTTTCCCGTTCTACTTCTATTTTTTTATGTTTGCTGAAGTTGTCGAACTCTTCTTTTTCAAAGCCAATGATTTCGAGTCTAACGTTGTCCCAGTAGTAGACGCCGACGGGCCAATACGAGTAAAGCTGGACTTGAATCCATTGCGGCTCGAGTCGTTTGCCCTCGACGGTTGATCGTGATTTTGCGGGGTGGAGAATTCGGGAGAAACGTTTCCATTTCCGCCCCAGTCCGTGCAGTCCCATAGGTGCTCGGTAAGCATTTCTTTTGATGACCTGGATGCCTTCAGTGGTTTTCATCTTCTGGTCGATGAACCCTTTTACAAAAACTTTTGCTCCTCCCTGTTGTTTGACGCGGGCATCGACAGTTACTCGATAAATAGCTCCTTTTCGGTGCCGGATAAAGGGACCTTTGTAATGAATACCGTGGAGTCCCCCAACAGCATCGTAGTGGGGGGGAGAAGTAAATTGAGGTTTCGGAGGATCAGGAAGCGGACATTTTTTGAGCACAAATTGCGCACGCCAGTTTAAGCGTTCTTGCAATTTTCGGATATTGGTAATGATTTTACCGTTGAAAGGCAACCATTGTTTCTCGGAGATTCGGGTATCCATCTTTATGCATCTTTTGCCGTGGGAACCCCCTTTGACCCAGAAACTCCCCAATCTGTCGACCGGTTCCCATTTGTAAGGCCACCAGCGTCCTTTTTCGAAACTGTGATTAGCAATGAGATTTTTACTGATGGGTTTGAAACGCAAAGCAGCGACAGAACGGGGCATTTTGCGAAAATTTTTCGAACCGCAATTGGGGCACTTGTATTTTCCACTTGCAAGTTTTGCGTCGCTTTCTTTGCTCATCTGTTTTGTGGTTCGGATTTCACCACAATCCTGACAGACCCACATTGTTTGACCGCGCGCGACAGGGATATTTTGTTCTGGCAGCTGCGGGAGCCATTGAGGCTTAACCACCTTGAACTCATCCTTATTTTTTTCTCCCGCATCAGTGTTTTTCTTTTTTTCAGCTTCAGCGGCGAGCACTGTAGCTGCCATGGCAAGCAACAGGAAAACGAACACGCTATAATTGACTTTATGAATCATGTCAGCCTCCCTTTATTTTGCCGCATTCTCTGCTAATGAACGGAAATAATTATCGACGAGCGGCTTGTACTCCCGGGGAACTTCGTCCCGTTCCGACGAGGCAATCTCGTCGCGAATTTCTTCAGGAATCAAAGCCGAACGATCACGTCGCAGCTGTTTTTGCTTTTGCATAAGCCCCTTCGTCTCGGCCAGCCCTTTCAGAAGGACACGGCGTTTTTTGGACGCATTGGGAATATGTTCTCCCAACTCCATATCTTCGTGGAGCTGTTTCATAAGGCCAATACTATCAGTGAGTTTGCCGGTTGGGTAATGGCGTTTCTCAAGTTCCCTTTTCAGACGCTGGGCCTTGTCGATAAGCTGTTTTTGTTGCCGGGCCATTCGTTTCATTTTTTTAGCCTGAGGTGGGGCCTGGCCCTGAAAACCCTTTCGACCCCAGCCGCTGGCCTTCCCCCCGCCGGTGGCTCCAGTAGGAGGTTCGGGCGCAGTATCTTTCACGTGGCCGGCCTCGAAAGGATCGGGAGTTTTGCGGGTAGGTGTTTTACGACCGCCTTTCCCGGTTGCCGTATCTTCGACCATCTGGCCGCTCGACATCCCTGTGCGGCCTTCGCCGCTGCGGCCGCCGACGTTATTCTCATTGGGAAGCTTATTTCCTGTTACACCCTTAGCGCTCATATTGGCGAGCGGTCCGTCGGCGGTGTCCCAGCCAATGCCTTTATCCATACTTGAGAGACTGTTGGCGTTTGCATCTTCTGCTTCCTGGCTGAGTTCGTCTTCTTCGGCCATCAAGTCGCCAATAAGGTCCTCAAGTTGTTCGGGAAGATCCGTTACAGGAGCAGGCGTTTCTTTGTCCATGGCTTCCATTTTCCAGCTTATGTTGTCTTTACCCTCTGTGAGCCATTTTTCGATATTTTCTTCGATTTTCTCCGAACCTCCTGCCGCGCTTTCCTCCATCGAGCAGGCGATTTCCGTGGCTTTTTTCTTGAGAGCATCCGCAGCGGCCTGAACTTCGCTGTAGACTTCCATATGTTCTTTGGCCATGGAGGCAAGACCGAAATCCTGCTGAGGGAGATCGCTCAGATCATTGGCTTTTTTCTGGAAATAGTTGGCCCATTCCAGTTCTTTAGCAATGGCTTCTTTGAGTTTTTCTTCTTCTTCGTCCGTGAACTGATCGACCGCTTTGTCGGCCAGTTTACGGGTAAGTTTGGATATTTTGCGCTGGTCTTCCTGGAACTGCCGCAGTTTTTCCAACATTTTTTCGGCCTGTTGTTTTTGATCGAGAAGGGGGTCTTCCTTGTCAGAAACATCTTCTTCCTGATCCTGCTCATCGAGCCGTTTGGCGAGAAGCCCCCGTGGATCCTCAAGGAGTTTTTCCAGCTGGGCTATAATAACCTTTTCAGTTTGAGCGGCTTTTTTCGCAGCCGGTGCAATTTCATCGTTTTGTTTTGCGTTAGACAGCGTTTTAAGTTCTTCCACAGCGCGGGAGATTTCGCTCCTTACGATGGTTGCCAGACCTTCGACGAGATCCGATATGTCGCCTCCTTTTCCGGCGTTTTCACGGACGGCCCCGCTGCCCGTGGCATAAATCTCCTCCTGGGCTTTGACGAGACTCTGTGCGCGGACGTCGAACCTTTTCCTGGCGTCTTCTTCTTCGGCGATGTTGCCAAATCCAACGTCATTCCAATTGCCAAGTTTTTCAGTCCCTCCAAGGTTGCCTTTTTGCATTGCAATCATCTTTGAGATGATGCGCCGAACAGCTTGCTTTTGCTTTTCGTTTTCCGAACTGGCAAGTTTGTCCGATAGAGCTTTAATTTCATACGTTCGACTTTTCCCGGTATTTTCACCTCGCCCCTCTCGACCATCGTGTGCGCGGAAAAAGTACCGATAGACCTCTCCAGGCTCGGCTTTCAACTCTTCCATACTGAGGACCGTGCCTTCACGCAATTCGGTTTTATTCCCCTCGTATTTCCACCTTTTATACTCTTCCCATTCTCCCCCTGCGCCTTTTTGAACGTGCATCGTCAGTTTGCGCAAAGAGAAATCGTCTCTGACCTCAACCAGCATGGCAATTTTCTCTTTTACTCCCGCTGTTATATCCTTGCCCGGTTCAATGACCTTGGCGGCGGCTGGCTCATCGGGCAGTGCCTGAATCTGGCGGGTAACTGGTTCATTTGGGATGTTGTTTTCGTCGACGATCTTGATCCGATACTGCCCGCTGTGCCCGACCTGGAAACTGGCACTAACTATTTGGGGACTTGGCGTCCTGAGTTTGACGCGTTCTTTTTTAGTTTCAGGTTCGGAACCGCCAGGTTTCCCCGGTACCAGGAAAAAGAGTTCGAGATCCCCTCCGGAGAGAGCACGGTTGGATTTTGCGCGGATTGTAATATGAGTTCCCGTCAGGACTTTAATATTGCCGGTTTTGCTGATTTCTGTTTTCTTGCCTACGCCGGTGTAATCTGGATAGCGGTAAGTTATACTCAGCTCTTCGATTTTAGGCCGTTTCTGAACCGCCACATGGTATTTTTTACTTGTTGCATCACCCGCTTTTACCCAGTATTTGAAACCATGTTTTAGATTGACAAATTCGTATGCAAAATGCGTTTCCTGGTCCGTCATATTTCTGGCTTTTGCGCCATTTTTATCGCCTTCAAAATCGTAATAGATCGTTGCACCGGCAGGGATCTGACCTTCGCAATGTGCTTCAATCAGAAGAGAATCGCCTTCCAGGCAGGTGGCACCTTCGGGTCGAACGGTAAGGCGTGTGTCAGTGACGGGGGCAACCTGTTTGTGCGGGGTGGCATAGCGTTTGACGGCATTTGTGAAATGTTGAGTGAAGGCCATGCCGTAGATAATGACGAACGCGGCCAGTGTGATAACCCATTTTCCCCATTTCCACAACGGCCGGGGACTGGTCGATCCTTTCATATCGCACTGCCTGACCGCATCGACGGTTTCGTCCAGTTGTGATCGAACCATTCTCTGTGTAACAGGATCAGGTATACGTTCTTTGTGGAGGAGCACGGCATTGATCAAACGATTGTCCAGGTCTTCGTGTTTTTTTTCTACGTGGCGCGCAACCATTTCATCGGTAAGGGGACGTCGCATACTTTGCAGAAATTTGTAACCCAGCATGTAGCCGGCCAGTCCCAGAAACGCTGCGGCGTAGGTCACACGGACAGCCTGGGGGAGATTCCAGATATTGTCAGCAACAAGACCGGCTACCAGGGCTAAAAGGACAAAAGTAAGTCCTCGCAAAACGGTGCTTCCGACGGCGATAGTCCGCCATACGCGCCGTGCCTGATTGAGACGTTGGCTCACCATCTGCATTCGACCATCGCGAATTGCCATTAAATCACTCCTTTGCTCGTGTCTTTACGGGAGCGGGCGGAATTGGTTTTTCGTTTGTTTGTCTCAGTTTAAGGGCAAGATCCAGATCGGGATTTTTTGCCGTGATTTTATGTCCCCCCAGGTTCGGCGAAACAACCACTGTTTGCGGTGGGTCTTCCGCGCTGTCACAGAGTTTTCGCAGAATAAAATGGCGTTTGACGATCGTCCATTGATCCCCACGCCGTTTGAGATGCCAAATTTCATAGCGGCGCAGTTTCTCCACCCAGGCCCATTTTTTGGGATCCGAAAACTCGAGATTTCCCCTCCGGACCATCTGGACCAGCACAAAGCATTCTTCTTTGTTCCCGGCGCCGTAGATGGGTTTTTCGACTTCAAACACACTGCGGACATTTGATTTCCAGTTTTCAATGTGGTTCATGACTGCAGCATCCAGGCGGCTTGCGCCCTTATCTTTTTCATTGCTGAAATACCCGTAAATATGATCATTGGTCACAACGAACAGATCCTGAGTGCCACTCATGCACTCAGTGAGCTGGAATTGCCCACCGCGTTTTACGGCGCTCCTGATGGAAGTATCTGATTCGCGATGGAGCGCGATGATATGCAGCGCCACTTCATCGCCTTTTGTGTAGAGTGTGCCACGGATCGAACCGAGTGCTCCTGCGGCATCATCGGTGAAAGCAATCGATTTTGGATAAACCAAATTCTCCAGTTTTTCACCAACTTTCCCTTGCATTTTGCGCTTTATGGCCAGGCGTCTGCGGTTACCTTCCCGGTCTTCGAAAACGACCATTCGGGCCAGAGGGGGACCCTGAACCTTTTTGTCATTTCCAAAAGTTGCGCGCACTTGAAAACGCCTGATCGGGTAGACCTCGCCCGTGTAAACCTTCTCATCTCGCCCATCTTCACGGAAGATCCATTTTTTGTCCATATGTTGTTTTTCAATCACAACGTCGATGCGTTTCAGGGCTTTAACCGGGACGTTGTAGTAGCGGTCTTTACTATCAAGAAAAACCTTCATCTGGTTGTTGGTAATGTGGATTTTTCCAACAGCTTTTTGGCCGTTGCTGAATTCCACCGTCGCGGGGCGCCAGATTCGTTTTGGTTTTGCAAAGTTGACACTGACAAAAAAAGCGGAAAATAAGATTGCCAGCAGGGCCACAAGTTTTAGCCGCATTTTTATATCCTTTTGCCTGGCGGGAATTTCGTAGAAACAGTGTACCATCGTTCCTTCCCCCTTCCTTGTTCTATTATACAGTCAATTTGCTTTAAGCCCAAAGGTTTTTCAAAATCTGCTTCAACTCAATGCAAATCTTTTACGCAAAAACCATTCCGCTGACAGACAAGCAAGCAGAATCATGAAAAAACCCGGTGCATTCCAGAGATTTAATTCCTCCTGATGTGTGACATTGCGACGTTTTTCTTCGAGGTCGTCCGGGATTTGTGCTGCGTCTTTAAGCTCATAAAATTTTCCGCCGCTTTCCCCGGCCACTGAGCGCATCGCGAGTTCGTCGACATCCACACGGTCAAATTCGGTTGTCGGCTTTCCCACCACGAAATCAAATTGGGCTTTTCCCAATGGCCCTGCGTCGTCGGAGGCCGACACTGTGACCTTGTAGATGCCACCGGCAGGGGGCTGGAAAGTGCTTTGGTACTGACCCATACTAAGAGGTATCGGTTGAAGCGCCACTTCAGCACTGCTTTCGGTGTATTCTTGGCCTCTTTCGTTTAGTTTTTTTACTTTTACAGGGTATTCGATAGCAGCCGTAACAGTGACGTTTTCAAGGGGCTGCTTGTCATGGCCTCGCACTCTTGCGTGCAACTGCATTTCCTCCCCGTGTTTATATTGTGTTTTGCCGGGCCAGGCGCGTATATTCTCTTCACCCTCAAATTCTTCCGTTGAGGGTTGAGACAGCCAGCGGACGGTCTGACGCCAGAAGCGGTAATAGGGTGATTCAAGTCCCCGGGCTTCAACCTGAAATTTCCACTTCCAGGTAGTATCTGCCATCAGAGCCAGCACGCGTCCTCCACCGTACTTTCTCGTAGCAATTATGGGCAGAGGTTCGCCCGCAACCCGTTCGGTAGGATGCACCGTAAGGACCTCAGCTCCGCCAAGAACTCCTGATACCTTATTAGCACCATCGAGCAAAGCTCTCTGAGAGCCCCTTGAAAAGAACTCCTTACAGCCTTCCAGAACGGGGTGATTGCGTCCAGCTATGGTAAGCTTGGGCAGAAATTTTGCGTTGATATGCCCATCGTCATCACCAATTCGCACGGGCAGCATTTCTGCAACGTGGCTGTCTGCCCAACCACCAGCTCCAAGCGCATGGTAACCTCCCATTACGCAGAGCCCTCCGCCATCGCCGACGAATTCTTGCAGGTATTCGAGCTGGGTTTCCGAAAATTCGCGGCGGGAAATGTCGCCCAGAATGATAACGTCAAACTTTTCATAGTCTTTCTTGTGGACGGGAAGCCCCATATTCAATTTTATGCCTGGATCGACTCCCTGGTGGAAGAAGCGGTCTTTTCGCAATTTAATGACGCTTGTGAACTCAACGTTCGGGTCGCTTTCAAGAACGTGACGCAAAAATTTATATTCCTGTCGAACGGTTCCCTCTACCAGGAGCGTGGGGATTTTTGGGTCAATGATGCGGACCGTGAAAGTGCGTTTATTATTTTTCTCAATCGTTTCTCCCTCGAGCACAGGGAAGGAGAGTTCCAGTTCATAGAGGCCTGTTTTTTCTGGCGTATAGCTAATTTCCACTTCTCTCATGCCATCACTGGCCGGGAAAAGGATGTGTTTTGATGCCAGGTTTTCTCCTTTTTGTTTGAGCTCAAGCGGGAGCTTTCTTTCGGCCTCGGTAAAACGACCGAGTCCGTGATTGCTCACACGAATCTGTATCGTGGCTTTGTTATCCACGATAAATTCAAGGTCGCGCGGGACGCTGGCAATGCCAAGGTCGACGAATTCACCCTGTTCGACCATTTTCCCGCCGGCCAGGAGAGTGTAAACCGGAACGCCGAGAAAACGCGCAACATCCTGAGGGTTAGCCCCTTTAGTATTGATACCATCGCTCAATAAAATCAGTCCGCTGATCGCACTTTCGCCGATTCGACTGACTGTTTCTTTGACTGCTTCACCAATGGCTGTGGCTTTATGGGGCTCTTCGGATTCTGGGAGCCCACTTTTTTTGACGAATTGATCGGGATTTTCAATTTCAGTGACGAAAGATCCGAAAGTGTATGTATGGACCTTTTGTTCTTCCTGAAGTTTCTCAAGTAACTTGTCTTCTCCCAGAGCATCCATGGCGGCCTTGAGACGTGTCTTGCCCTCGGCTGCGTCCTTGATGCCCATGCTCTCCGATATGTCGAGCAGCACAAGAGCTACGGTGTTTTCTTTTTCTGTCCGGCTGTAACGGATCACAGGTTTCAGCAGGAACAGTGCAATTACCAGAACAGCCAGTGATCGGAGCAGCACGAGAAGTTTGAAGACCCGGGGAGGAACACGTTCTTTTTTTCTTCGGTAGAATACGTAACAGAGCAGCCCTACAGCAAGAGCCCCCGCGAAGACGATGGTTGCATTCCAGGTGCTCTGGAATGCCAGTTCCCAGTTCATCTTATCTCCATGCTCATTAGAGAGAAAAGGCAATCATAGGGCCGCTAAGGTGCATCAAACAGTCTCTTCCGTTTCGGATGCGCCATGCTTTAAGACCACATTGCCGATGTAACTTGTTGCCAGAGCCAACAAGAGTGCGGCGAGCAGGAAGTAATCCCACAGCGGAAGTCCTTCCCTGGCACGTCGCACGATTTGGCCCAATTTTTCTGGATCTTCAACAATCGTAAAATCTTCAAGGTCAATTCGCTTTTGCACTTCAGATACAGGAATCCGGCTTAAGTTGCTTTCTTTAACCGGCACATTGACAGCGAAAAGTTCCCGGCGAAGGGCTTTACCTACGGCGACTTCTGCTCGATAAATGCCCGGTCGGTTGGTCTGCTTAAAAATCGCACTGTGTCCTGCGCGGCCCAATTCGCTCTTGACCGTAATTGGTTCAGGTGTGTGCCCCTCGCGTTTTTGCTCTTCGGTGGGGGGTGGGTAGAAACTCACTTTTGTTGTTTCTTCTACCTCCGGTATCGGAAGCCGGTATGCCATCCCTACCGGTGTACTGCTTCGCTGAGAACTGGTACGGGCGAGATAATAGATAGTCTGGTGAAGCAAGGGCAAAAAGAAAGGTTTCAGCGGGATATTGCTCCAGCCCGGAGTACAGGAAATCGTGAACAAAATGACGGAGCCGGAACCAAATTTCCGTTCTACCATCAGGGGACCGGCGTTCAAAGTGATGAGTTCTGTCCCGGTGGTGCCATGGTCAGGACTTTCCTGCAGGGCGAAGAAACGCTTAATCTGAGCCCGGTTGAGTTTAATGTCGCGGATAATATCCCGAAGAATCGGATGGCGAGCATTCTGGTTCCATACACTGAAGTAAGCATCTTCCCCTTTTGGTGTCCGCACCTGACCCAGATTGGCAGGCAGCAGTTCGAAACTGCGGGCAACGTCTTTTTTTTCTTTAACATCTGGATTTTCCCCGCCTTTATGTGCAACGACCTCAACGGTTTCTTCGGCCGCTTTGCCGATAGCCATGTTGTAGGAAGCGGGCTCAACATTATGGCCCAGGAAAATCAATAGGCCTCCACCGTTACGGACATAATTTGTGAGGCTTTGGGCCATCTGAGGGGTTATGGTGCTGACGTTTGCCAGAACGACAGTCGCGTAATTGCTGAGCCTTTCTGACTGGAGCTCCCGGTCCGTAATTACCCGCGGTTCAATTGGGGAGAGTGAAGCATTATTTTTGCTCATGCCCCCGAGCGCAAGACTCAGGTAGAAAGAACCATCCTGATGTGGAATTACGGAGGGATCGCCGTTGACTATAAGAAGCGGTACTTTGTCGCTGACTTCAACCGTGAAGTAACGCCTGTTATCGGCCGGGAGATCGTCAGGGTCGAGTTCAACGAATCCGGTGTAGAATCCTTTGCGTTCGAAGGTATGTTCCACGGTGATGTTTTTTGTCTGGCCTGCGTTTGTGCCGACCTCTGTTTCGTGTATTTTATCGTCATCGATATGCAATGATAAACCTTGAATAATACCCTGGCTCCCGGTATTTTTCACCGTTGCGAAGAGGTTAGAAACGCTGCCTTCAACATTCATTCTTGTCCCGAAATCAGCCCTCGTAACGGTGAGATTCGTTGGGACAACAACACCGACGTCGACCAGGAAAAGCGGCATGTCTTTAAACTTCTTGTCATCCAAAACGCGCCTTGTCTGCTGGGTGATACCCTCATCCCAGGCGAGTTTTTGCATGTCTGTTACGATATAGATCTCTTTGCGTCGCGTCTCGCTTTCTTTGAGACCGTCGAGGGTTCGTTTCAGAGCGGAGCTCAGTGTAGCCTGTGCATAGCCGCATTTCATGCTTTTGAGGCGGGCAAGTTCTTTACCGGGTGCGGTCGGTTTACGCCGGAGATCTTCGTCACGTGCAGCGAAAGGAACCACCAGGGCTTTATCGCGTCCTGTCAAACCTTTCAGAACAACTTGAGCGGCTTTTTTGCCCCGGGTGTAGGCGTTTGTTCCTTCGTGAACTGCTCGCATAGAACAAGTGTCGTCCAGTACTATACCAGCAGTTGTAGGCACTTTGCCGCCCTGGGAAAAACCGCTCTGGAGCATAGGACGATGGAGGGCACCGATGACGGCGGCAAGAAGTAAAATCCTCAGCAACAGCAGGAGAAATTCTTTGAGCCGGTAACGACGATGCACACGTTGGTCAATTTGCTTCAGGAAATACAGAGTACTGAAAGGCAACGGCTCTGCTTTCCGCTGGTACACCAGATGTATGATTACGGGAATCGCAAGGGATGCCCACAAAGCGTGTATCACAGCTTTTCTCGCTTCACGATGTATTCTTTCAACATATATTCAAAGGGTACTGACGTATTGACCAGCTGGTAATTGACACCGGATGCGCGACAATCGCCCCTGTATTTTTCGAGAAATTCATTGAACGCCTCGAGGTACTCGTCCTGCACGACCTCGGGCCGGACCTGCATTCGCTCATCGGTCTCCAGATCTCGAAACTCTTTCATGCCCCGGAACGGAAAATCGATTTCCGTTTCGTCGAATATATTAAAAACAATCACTTCATGGCGATCGTGGCGAAAGTGCTGCAGTGCATTCATCACAGCATCCTGGTTATCGATCAGATCACTGAGCACGATTATCAGCCCCCGCTGACTCATATTTGTGGCAATTGCATGGAGGGCACCTGCGACCCCTGTTTCTCCTGAGGGTTTCATTTCCTCAAGTCGGTCAAGCAAGAATTTCATATGCGCTGGGCTACTTCTGGCGGGATATCGTTCCCGGATGTTCTCTGCGAAGCAGACAAGGCCAACCTGGTCGCGCTGTTGGACCATCAAATAAGTCAGGGCGGCGGCAAGGTAACATGCGTAGTCGAATTTGCTTATTCCGTCGCCCTCATAGGCCATGGAGCCGCTGGTATCAACCAGCAGCGTGCAGCGCATATTTGTTTCTTCTTCATATTCTTTGACATACTTCTTGTCGCTACGAGCGTAGACCTTCCAGTCAAAATGCTTCAAATCATCACCGGGCATGTATTCACGATAGGCAGCGAATTCGGTGCTGAAACCTTTGAAAGGGCTTTTGTGAAGGCCGGAAATGTACCCCTCGACGACGGTGCGGGCCAGGAGCTGGAGATTGCCGAGAGTGCTGAGCTTCTCGGGAACGAAATATTTGTTTTTGGGGCCTCTTCGCATGCTACCTCGGTGGCATTCTCGGAAGCAGATCTATGCGCCAGGAACCGGTGCAGGGATCATTATCTTCAGAACTTTTGAATACAGATGAAAACAGTGCTGGAACTCAGGATTCCTGTTTTGCCTGTATCTTATCCTTTTTTCGGGCTGCTTTTTTCTTTGATGTGCGAGCCGCATTTCGTCGGCTACCGGAACCCTCTTTTTTGCCCTGAGCCCTGCGCGCGTAGGCCTCCTCGTCGGGTTCGGGAATATTTTCAAGCAATTTATCAATGACGTCTTCGACAGTTACATCTTCGCTGTCGGCGGCAAAATTGGTCATTATCCTGTGGCGCATAATCGGGTGTGCTATGGCTCGTACGTCAGCGCAAGAGACGTTGAAACGTCCTCCGATGACAGCATGGGCTTTTGCCCCCAGGATGAGGTATTGAGCCGCTCGGGGCCCGGCACCCCATTCGATCCAATCTTTAATGAATTGAGGGGCATCTTCTGAAGCCGGACGAGTTGCGCGGACAAGATCGGCGACATATTCCAGAATATGGTCGCTGACAGGAACGCGGCGGACAATGTCCTGAACTTTGAGTATTTCAGAACCTTCCATGACCTGGCTGGCTTCTGGCATTTCCTGAACTGTGGTGCGGCGCATTATCTCAATTTCTTCGTTTCTTTTGGGGTAGTCCACCATGATCATGAACATGAAGCGGTCCAGCTGCGCTTCGGGCAGGGGGTAAGTTCCCTCTTGTTCTATCGGGTTTTGAGTGGCCAGCACGAAGAAGGGTTTTTGTATGTCGTATGTTTGTCCGGCGGCTGTAACTCTATATTCCTGCATACATTCCAATAAGGCAGCCTGGGTTTTCGGCGGGGTCCGGTTGATTTCGTCGGCGAGTAGAATGTTGGTGAAGATCGGGCCCGGTTGGAATTTGAATCGCCGCTCCTGAGTTTCAGGGTCAATTTCAAGAATTTCGGTCCCCGTGATATCGCTGGGCATCAGATCAGGGGTAAATTGAATACGTTTGAAATTCAAATCCATGGTGTCGGCAATGGTACGCACCAGAAGGGTTTTTGCAAGACCCGGCACGCCGACCATTAAGACGTGCGCGCGGCAGAACATCGCTATGAGAAGTTCTTCTATGACCTGAGATTGCCCCACGATCACTTTTTGAATTTCCTTCACAAGTGTCTGCCGGACAGCCCCCAGTTTTTCAACAAGTTCGGCATCCTTTTCGCTGCGGTACGGCTTTTTTCTCTTCTCACGAGCGCCGCGCTCTCCCGCTTCTTGTTTGGAGGACTTTTCGCCGGTTTTTGCCTGGCTGTCTTGGGCTGGACCTTGCTTTTGCGAGGCAGATTTTGGTTGTGCTTTGGGTTGAGGGGACTGGGATTTCTTCCCAGTTTTAGCTACCTGCGGGGATTGCCCCTCATCTTCATCTTTTTCTTCTTCCTCTGGCTCCTGTGATTTTCTTTGAACTCTTTGTGCTTTTTGTTGCACAGGTTGAGCGTGTTGCTTTGCCTGTTTTTCGGTTTCATCATTACCCACGAGCGGAAAACCTCCAGCAATAAACGGTTTTAAAGGGATCGGGAAACGGGGGCACCATTTCCCTTTGTTCACATATAATTAATTGTGAGGCAGCCCAACGAATCAATCAGTGCGTCATAGAATATACAACGACATTGCCCCCCAGATTAAGTGCATCTTTGGTGGCGATATCCCGGGCAAACGGATGATCAAAACCGCGCCATCCACCGCCTATCCCGTACGGACAATACATAACGGGCGTGCTGGCGCCGATTTGGATGCCTTCCAGGGGGAGTGCCGGACCTATGTCGCCGGTATTACGAACATATTCATTGTACTGAATCGCATCAACCTCATGAAGAATACTGTAAACCGGGTGACTTTCACTGAGGCTTTTCAGTTTGTTTCCGGGCAGCACTTTTTTGATTTCGCGGCGGAAAGCTTTGTCGAACTCAGGGGATCCACAGCAAGGACTTGCCAGAATGAATCCACCGTTGCGGATATAGCGTTTTAGCGACGCTACCTCAGTTTCGCTCAAAACAAAATCATGGTGTCCTGACATGTACACGAAAGGATAGTTTTGCAGTTCATTTTTGGCCAGTTCGACCCCTTTATGGTCAAATTTAACCGTCGCACTGCTGTCCTTAGCAACGGTTTTCAGCAGGTTTGCAATGGCGTTGTGTTGTGTGTTCCAGTTTTCATCGAGTTTTGCCTGGGCAAATACGAAATCACCGCGACTTCTTTTTTGTGTTTCGAAGAACTGTTTTTGGACGGCCTGATACTGGCCGACCCGGTGAGTTCCAAGCGCGTATGCGACCATATTGATACCGAGCTTTCTGGCATCAGTAGGGTGAACGGCCATCGAGCCTTCTCGAATATGGCCGTCCCAGCCGCAGCTCAGGTCGTAGCGTGAAAGGATAATCGCAGTGCGGCAGCCAACGTCGACACCGTAAAAAACGGGTTCAGGTGCTTCCGGCACGTCGTCGCGTGTGTATTTGACTTGCTGCATTTCGTAGAAAGAGTTGAAAAGGGGATGAGAAAGCTTGAGGCGACGGAAATGACGGTTCATCACCTTTTCCATGTTTTGCACGAAGGATCCGAAAAATTCGGGATCCCCAAAACAGCAGTCGGCCCAGATGATACCGCCGCTCCGGACAAATTCACGAAGATGTTTGATTTGGGCTTCGTTGAGGCGGAAAGGATCACTGCCGGTGAAATAGAATACAGGGTACTGTGCGGCGTCGGGCGCGAAGCTGGACAGCGGCCCGCGTTTGTAGGCGTAACGGACGTTCAGTTGTTTGTGCACTTTGTTGAGCAAAACCGGAACATCACCGGGATCTTTGTTCCAGTCATGGTATTTAACTACCTTGCCGCTGTGCTTGACTTCTTTAACGGACCCGAACTGGATTTTGGCGACCAGTGGGGGCGGGGAAGGTTGGCGTTTCCTTTCCGTCCGCCTTTGAGGTGTTGCGGGGAGAGGCAAAGGCGGTATACCTTCTCCACTTTTTCGCCTTTGCTGATTTGCCGGTTCCGCCGAACCACATGGTCCTTTCGGAATGCCCCGACCTCCGCCTGCCGCTCCGAGAGCAAAAAGTGGAGCAAAAATAATAACAGCCAAACTCAACATGACTCCGATTTTTTCCATCGTTCTTTTCCCATATGCCAATTGAAAATCCCCTGAAAGATCGCAAAAAGAATATCCTGCTAATTTATTACGCATAAATCATGCCAAATGTCCAATACTATAATATCATCTCAAAACCAGCCGGTCAACTTTTTTCTTTTTTTTCTTCCGGGTTAATATTCGCATGTTAAGCCCCTTTTCCGGCCGAATTTCCCCCGCGAATGTCGATTATCCCCCCGGGCTTAGTTTTTTCCCGGTTGATAAACTACTTCTTGCACAGTTCGTCCTGTGCCGGGCCGAGCGGTAATGGGCGCAAAGGTGTTGGAAAATGCAACACCCGGATGCGTTGTGGAGGTTTTTCCTACATTTGCTGGGGGCTCTGCTTTTCAGAGCAACGGGCTCACTTTGAGCGTTGGCGTTCGGCAATACGCGCGATTTCAGCAGCGGAATAGAGCTGACCCTTCCCAATGCCCGGGCAACGCTTTTTAAGTCGGTCCCAACTTTTTTGGCTGTGAATTACATGTGGCCAGAACGGGAAAGTCTGGCACTGGACAGGTCTGACAGAGTAGATGTTGCAGCCTTCGGGTGAATAGAAAACACAGTCGCCGTTGTCATATTCGATAAGACTTATGCGGGAACCGACCTTTCTGCAGTAATTTTTGAGGAAGTTTTTTTCTGATATTTTCAGCAAACGCGAGATTCGTTTTATTTCTTTTCTGTCGACCCATACAAAACCCGGTTCGCCACGACAACACCGGCCACATTGCTGGCAGGTGAAGCGCAGCCCTTCGCTGTACCAGGGCGAATTTTCTTGGACGTTTTCGGGGCAGGGGGGTTTCATGTTTAGGGGCGGGGTTCTGGAACTCAAGGAAAACGCAGTGCAGGCGTACAAATTATCACGGGGTTATTTATGCGGGACTTCCGGCGGGTGCGGGGAGGTCGCCTGAGGCGGTTCCTTCTTCACCTTCTTCTTCCTGACCTTTTTGTTCCTCGCCTTTGGGGCCTGTGTCTTCTGCATTTGCAGATTCCTCCTTGGTTTGTTTTTCGGCGGCAAGCTCCTCGGCGGTTTTGCCTTCGACAACGGCTTCAACTTCGTCACTGTTCAGCGTTTCGAGCTTAAGCAGAGCTTCGGCCAGTTGTTCCAGTTCGTCGGAATATTCTTCGCACATTTTTGTCGCTTCGGAATACGCGTCCGTGAGTATACCGTGAATCTCTTCGTCTATTTCTTCCGCGATATGCTCACCATGTTTTCGAGAGCGGGTGATTTCACTCCCGAGGAACACGTGTTCTTCGTCGTCGGAGTACGAAACCGGTCCAAGTTTTTCACTCATTCCCCACTGGGTAACCATTTTTCGCGCGAGTTTCGTGGCTTTATCGATGTCGTCTTTGGCTCCAGAAGATATATCGTTACAGAACATGGATTCGGCAACGCGGCCGGCAAGGTTCATCACCAGTGTCCCTATACATTCGCGTTTTCGCATTCCGTATTTATCTTTTTCCGGCAAAATCATGGTCATCCCGAGTGAAAGCCCGCGCGGTATGATCGTGACTTTATGCAACGGTTCGACATCGGGGTGGAGAGATGCGACGAGAGTATGTCCCGCTTCGTGATAAGCCGTCATTTTGCGGTCCTCTTCGCACATGACACGGCTCTTCTTCTGACGCCCAAAACGCACCTTATCCCGGGCTTCTTCCAGCTCGCTGAGGGTGACAGACTTTTTATGTCGGCTGGCCGCAAGTATAGCAGATTCGTTGACCAGGGCTTCGAGATCGGCACCACTAAATCCGGGGGTTCCGCGAGCGATAACGTCCAAATCCAAGTTGTCAGCCACTTTGATATCGCGAAGATGTATTTCAAGTATTTCCTCGCGTCCTTTCAGATCCGGGAGGTCGACAACGATTTGCCTGTCGAAACGGCCCGGGCGGAGGAGTGCGGGGTCGAGCACATCGGGTCGGTTGGTTGCGGCCATAACTATGATACCGTCTTCGCGTTCGAACCCGTCCATTTCGCTCAGGATTGCGTTGAGAGTTTGTTCCCTTTCGTCATGGCCTCCGCCGAGTCCGGTTCCTCTTTTTCTGCCAACGGCGTCAATTTCATCGAGAAAAATAATGCATGGTTGCTGTTCTCGAGCATGTTTGAAGAGGTTTCTCACGCGGGAAGCACCGACACCGACGAAGAGTTCGACAAAATCGGATCCGCAAAGACTGAAGAACGGGACTTTTGCCTCACCGGCGACCGCCTTGGCCATAAGTGTTTTTCCGGTTCCTGGATGGCCTACAAGCAGCAACCCGCGCGGTACACGCCCACCGACGGTGCGGAAACGTTCGGGGCTTTTCAGAAATTGTATGGTTTCTTTCAGCTCGACTTTCGCCTCTTCAACACCTGCAACGTCGTCGAAAGAAACGTCCGGTCTTTCTTTATGGGCAAGACTTGCGTCGTTTTTCAGGAAAGGAAACCCGCCATCGCGAGAGTTTACCATCCTCATTTGTCGGTTGAAAAAGTAGAACATTATGCCAACAAGAAGCAGAAGGGGCAGGACGTTAATAAGAATGGCCGACCACATGCCATCGTTTACTTCGTGGTCAACGCTCGGCACAAGTTCATTCCACTTATTCAGCGTCTCACTATCCATGTAAGAGGATGGGACAGTGGCCTTAATCTTGGAATAGGACGGGGCTGCGTCGCTTTTGAGGGTTGCGGTGACCTGTTCCCCTTTAGCTATGAGTGATTTAACGTCTTTTTGTTCGATGTGCTTTATAAGGACACTGAAACTTACATTTTTAGCCCCTCCGTCACCGTTTTGTTTGATCAGCATGAGAGCAAACAGCACACCGGCAATCACTAGAATCCATAGAAAAAGTTGCCGCCCAAGATGCGTACGCGGCGGCTCACCATGATCCTGATCATCGGGCTCACGGGGGGTCGAATTTTGGTTATTATCGTTGCTCATGTTGTACTTTCTTTTTTACGAAGACAGTTAGACAGGCTGATAGAAGGGAGGAGCCTGAGCAGCATAACAGACGAACCCCATACGTATATTTTACCATCGTTCCTCGAGTTTTTCCACGATGGTCTGCGCTGCCTCCCGGAAAATTAGCTCTTCAAGAGTCTCGGAACGGGCTGGTGCAAAAGTTTTCGATTCGGAAATAGTGAAAGGCCCTATCAGCGTTCTCCCCGTCAAATTGTCCACCCACCGGAACCGGACTTTTACGCTGGCCTGCTTGAGAATCGTTTCGTCGCGAATCGATTTGATTTTTATCCTCTGATCGTACGCTTTCAATTGTCCATAGAGCACGCTATCCGCTTCGGCTCGGTTTTTTACGTTCAACCTGGTATGGAGCTTGATTTCATTGGTGACTGCCCGTGTCAGTTCGACTTCCAGGCCGCGTCGCCGCGTCTCGTTGGCAAAAGTTGGGATATGCACCGTGCGTATGTCATCGCGGATCAAAGCTGCCGAGGAATAGCCGCAGCCCACGTTCAGAATGCAAAATCCCAGCAGGACGAATCCCAGCAGAGGTTTGATCGGTAGTCTTTGAAAAGTCAAATTTATCATGGCCTCCCGGGTCTGCTTTTCCCCTGCTTTTTCACGCCTTTGAGCGGTGTTGGACGAGACGAGCTTCTCAGTGGTACCAGTAGAGCTTGGCGGAGCTTTTTGATCTCGGAACTGGCCCATTTGGCGACAGTCAAATTGTTGAAGTCTTCAGCTAATATCTGGAGATAAGGCAAAGCGGCGCGGGGCCTATTGGCCGAGCGCATATAGTACTCGGCTATCTCGCGGTAATGTTTCGCTTTCGCTTTTCGGACTTCGGTGAGCTTTTTTTTGGCTTCAGGAGCATATTCATGGTCCGGGTAATTCGCGAGAAAGTCTTTGTAATGTCGCGAAGCACGATCCAGATATTCCGAGCCCCTGCCTATCCGGCGAGCCAGTGTTTGCTCGCATTCACCCAACCGATACCAGGCGTACGGTACCCACGAGCTGTCGGGATAATAATCTATCAGTGTCAGGTAGGCGTCCGAAGCCTTCATTGGTCGCCCTGCCCGAAGCATGGCATCTGCTTTCTCTTTCTGACATTGCGCGGCCAATTCGTCACTTTCAGCTTCGGAAATGAGCCTGTCATAAAAGTTAATTGCCGTATTCAAACTCTTTTCAGCTCGATGTCCGGCGCTTGCAATTTGCATCTGTCTTGCCGCTTCTATCAATTCACTTTTCGGGTGCCGGGCAACAAAGGTCTCCAGAGCTCTGTACGCTTTTTTGTGTTTTCCCCGCACGTAATAGCCCATCCCGATCAAATAGCGGGCCTTTCCGCTCCACCCGGCCTCAGGGTGTTTTCTTAACAGCTTTTTCAGTTGTCGAATCCCGCTTTTCGCCTGACCGGCCGTAATCAGGGCAGCAGCATGACGGAACCTGTCTTCGGGTGTGTCCGCAGATTCGTCATCAAGGTCTACTTCTCCCGCTACCGGATTCCAGACTTTAACGGCAAGTGCTCGACGAGCGGAACTGCATAAAAGACACAAGGCCAGTGTCGCGAAAAAGAAAACAATTCTGTTTCGTTCGGGTTTCATTGGGTTTTCCCTGGTTCCGCACGTATGCATTGCAGATCGATCTAGCAGTAAGAAGTATTTTATCATAACTGCAAAGCCGATTCACAGTATGAGGAATCTGCACTATTGGCCTTTTCAGGCTCTGGAAATGGTAAATTGGCTTAGCGTTGCCCTCGCTTCTCGAAGGCTGCCAGCCGCAAATCCCTTAGTTCTTCTGCGGAAAGAATTTTTCAGTTCTGCAGCGGGTGGTTAGAGGCTCAAAATCCCCATCCCCATATGCACTTCCCCTGCAAAAAACCAGTTGGTCTCAAAATGGAAGCAGGTTAGGCTTTGTCTGAGAATCCGGTCGTCGGGCCGAGTGCGAGCGCATTTGTAGCTGGCTTTGTCCGCCTGCATCGCTTGTCTCCACTGGATCGGCCTGCTTCGGCGCGCCTTACGTCGGCCTCGCAATGACCAGAAACACGTTTAGAACCTCAATTGCGAGGAGCCCGTTGTTTGGGCGACCCGGCAATCTCTCCGTTCTTCCACAAAAAATAAAGTGTCATGGGCCACCAGTCCGAACGGTTGGTAAAGGAAAACTACAAGGAATTTTGAGAATGGTTGTGACGATTGCAAAAACTCGCAAACGTTATTGAGTGTCCCCGAATGAATCTCTTAATGACTCTGCCAGATTCGCCGCGATTGCTTCGGGGACCCCGGAAGTTTTACCCTCCGGCCAGGCGATTTTTGTTTCGTAGGTTTTTCTGTCGGTTTCTCGCGCTGCAACCAGGCGCAGATTGAAGTTTTTCAAATCCCTGTCTCCTCGGATGATAGCCAGAACGGGAGAACAGGACGGTTCCCCGGGGCGCGTGAGTAGTTTGGTTTGCGCTTCGGATTGTTCCACACGGATGTCAAGCTTTTTGTATCCCGGCCAGGTGAGGTTTTTCAGTAGATAAAAAACCGCACCGTCAGCGGGAAGCCCGGATTGCAAAGCGAGGGCGGCCCCGCCGGTGGAGGCGCAGATCTTACCGTAGCTTGGTAGCACATGGTGTGCGCCAATTTGTAATAGGTAAGTGCGGATATTGTTGGTCGAATTTTTTTGGACCAGTGGTTCCTGCGGCGGACGATGGTCTGTTACCACAATTGCCAGAGCGCGCCGATCGTGTTCCATCCCGCGAATCCAACCCGGAAGATCACCGGTCGGTGGTCCGACGCCACTGCCGACTTGCCAGAGCCCCGCCAGCATTTTTTCATTGACAATATGGCGCGGTCCCCTCATTGTTGGGTCAAGAATTTTTACTTTGCCATCGTAGGCGGCTACCAGCAGCCGCGCGTTTCGGTCAAGTCGAGCGGTTATCTCCTCGCAGATTTCGTGAGGGTAACCAGTTCCTCCGAATTTATAGTCGCCACTCGCGTTCAGCCCGAGCAAAAACCTGGAACTGCGGCGAATCGTTTCGTCAGCGTCCATGTCGAGATGTACCGCTACAAGGGCCATCCGGCTGGAACTGCCGGATGGCGTCAGAAAAATTGTGTTGTGAGACGGTTGCTTTTTGAGTTGGGCCCGATACACAAGCGGAACAGCCGCCTTCAAAGTTTCGTACTCGCGATTTTCAGCCTTTTTGAGCGATAAGTTTCCAGTTCTTGTGAGTTCGGAAAGTGATCTTAAATTTTCGCCCGGCGCTCTGAGTTTAACGGAGACATTTGAGACAGAAGAACCCCAGGCACCGGGCACGATTGCAAAAAAGAGTTCTTCACCACATGTTGCCATAGCTGCGATAGCTCCGATTCCCACGACCTGTTTCTCGCCGGGTTCGAGCCTGACGCTCCCGGGGCTGGTCGCAGCAATTGGTTGGGGCCAGAAGAGGTTTCGAACAGGAAGTTGTCCATCCCATACTTTATCTCCAATATTTTCCAGTCTGGCTTGAGCTGAAATCAGCAGGAGAGGCCCCCGGATATTGGCATTCAATTTAATTTCGCGTATACAAATGTGCTGCGGGATAGCCTGCGCAGAAGGGCCGGCTGGGAGGAGAGGGATAGCGTTTTGTGAGATATTTTTCTTCCCGGGCGCTTGAAGGCGCCGGGTCCAGAGCCCGGCGAGTCGTGCGTTGGATGGACGCACTTGCTGGAGGATTCGTTTCCCGAGCGCCATACCTTGCTGGCCGCCTTCCAGTTCGACTTTTTGATCATTTTGGCCTCTGATCTGGGCTTTTCCGCGCAGACAGGTTGCCCTGAGTCTGATATGGGAGACTCTTACTGTGACGGCCCCGCGCGGACAAAAGACGCTCCGGTTCTCGGAGTTGATTTCGAGCGGTTCTTTGTGGGCTTCATCCGGGACCGCCAGTATCCGTCCCCCTGCGATCTCGACTTTATTCAATTCCGGCAACAGCACAACACTATTACTATCCAGTATCCAGTGTCCGCTGTTAGTCTGAATTTTTGCCATTCCGTTTTGTGAAGTGCGGAGAATGGTATCAGATGTGAGTTCTAAGGCCGGGGGGGCCGGAGTCCATTGTCCTTGCCCTCCAAAGCGGACATATAAATCACCGGTTTGTTCAACGATTGTGCCTGTGATGACGGGTGGTTCGGAATAGCGACCGACTACAGAAACGATAACCATGAAAAATGCAGCGACAGCGAGCAGGAAAGCCAGCACCCAGACCACCTGTTTCCGGGCTCCCCTAACCGGGTCGGGATTCGCAGGTGGTTCTTCAGAATCATTCGTTTGCCCTGCAAGTTCATCGAGAGCCTGCCCACACGCTTTCTTTACTTCCTCAGGCAACTGCGGAGTGGATAGATTTTCCAGACCTTCCCGGACAAGCCTGTATCGCCCCAGAATCTGTGCACAGTTCGGGCATTCTTCAAAGTGCCGCTCAAGGGCGCTCTTCTCCTCATCCCGCAGGTGGTCTTCCAGAAAGGGAGGTATCAGTTGTCTGGCCCGTTTACATTTCATGGAATTATTCCTCTTCAAATAAACCGCTTTTGGCCAGACGTTGATACGCTTTGGAGATGAGATCTCTTGTTTTCTTCTCGGGGAAACGGCATGCCCGTGCCGTTTCTGAGAGATTGAGACCGCCGATCGTCATCAGCAAGAAAGGCTGACGGAGGGAACGTTGCATATCAATTAGCGCCCGTCTGATTTTTTCGTCTCTGTTGGAAGGCTCTTTTTGTCGTAATTCGTCCACAAAATCCATGATACCGTGTTGTTGGGGCACAAAAGCGGGGCATACGTTCTGCGTGGCGATTGCATAAAGCCAGCATCTTATTGATTTAAAACCGTCTGGTTGCTGCTGGTACTCTGCGGCCACACAGAATACCTGTCCAAGCGCTCGAGCAGCCGTTTCCATATCATCAAGGCTGAGCAAAAGGTAGCGGAAGAGCGCTTCTTCATGCCGATTCCGTAATTCATCCAGAGCCTCACCGGATCCGTCGACGTACTCCGACCATAGCTGCTCATCGGAAAGGTTTTGCATGCGGTTGGTTTCCTTCATAATAATCGTCCAGAATTGTTATTTTCCTTTACAAAGTGGAGCATTGTCAAACTTACGACTGCGAGGTGGAAGAGTTTGACGGTTACCAGGGTCACGGATATGCTGGCAGGTGCGTGATATGATGGATGCATAGGAGCTGAAGCGGATGGGATTTTTGTTGGTCAGTATTGGACTCAAGCTTTGCTACGTGCAAAAGTGGAGTTTTTGAGAAAACCGAAGGTGCAAAGTAAATGAAAGACAATGCCATTCGCTCCGACCGTTCCGATGGGCGGTTTCAAACGCTCGGTGGACTCGTACATCATCGCTACAAACAGCTTCAGCCGAAAATGCAGTTTGATCCGGGCCTGACCGGTGATGAGTTTGCTGACTGGAAACGTCAGGTCCGTCGTCGTCTGCGGCAATTGCTGGCCATGCCGAACCCCGTCGGGCAACAACCCGAACCGAAAATGATCGATGAACAACCGCGGGATGGGTACCGACTCCAGAAGTGGGAACTTTACCCGGAAGAAGACAGCGTGGTGCCGATGTTGATGATGGTTCCAGACGATGTGACCGAAACGGAACCGGCGGCTGCCGTTCTTTGTCTGCCGGGTAGCAATCATCCCCTGGAACGACTCGCCGGGGAACCAGAACCCGAGGGCAGTCCGGAAAACCGTTTCCCCGAGCATAATTGCATGGGATTCCATTTCGTGAAAGAGGGCCTGATAGCGCTCTGTATGGAGAATCCGGGGACAGGTAGTATGGCCGAACCTGATGTTGCTGACTGGCGGCGCCAGGCCTGGGATTTGGTCTGGCTCGGGAGGAACTACGAGGGCGTTTCTGTTGCCCATAAAGTGTCTGCCTACCGGTGGTTGCGAGAGCACCCGGTTGTTGATCCAGAGCGTATCGCGGCCTGCGGATTTTCTCTTGGCGGCAAGCCGGCATTGCTGCTGGGCGTGCTTGAGCCTACCGTTCGTGCCGTCGTGTGGAACTCCCTGGCATACGACCATCGCGTGCAGGCGATCAAAACCAACCTCGGGCGGATTGCGCCATGGCAGTACGTTCCGGGTTTCCTGCAGTGGTTCGATTATCTTGACATCATGGCGGCGCTCGCGCCCACGCCTCTGTGTCTACCGGAAAGTGGACGGACGGAGGAGCTGCAAAAAGTGCGCGATGCCTTTGCCCTCAACGGGGCGGACGAAAATCTTGAAATCTCGTATGTGCCGAGTTACCGCGCCCCGGCCCATCGAAAACTTGATAACGAACCGATTCCCGAGGGGCTTACAAAAGAAGAATACCGGGCCTATATGAACACGACTGTCGACGAACACCGTTTCCAGTACGACGAGGTTGTTCCCTGGGTCGTACAGCAACTGGCTGGCACGGGAACAGATGAAACGCGAGCAGCGGAAAAGGCAAAAGTTGAGTCAGACGGGACATCGGACGCAACTCCGGCAACACGTGACACGCTGACAGCGGACATGCATGCACTCGGAATTGAGGAGGGAGATACGCTTTTTATCCATGCTTCTTACAAATCGTTGGGGGCGGTCGAAGGTGGTGCCGGGACTGTCGTCGCGGCTTTCGAGGATGCACTCGGACCAGACGGTTTGATTATGATGCCGAGTTTCAATCTTGGTGAAGGGGACAAGGAAGACCGGGCAGCCCGCTGGGATCATGCTACCACCCCGTCAACTGTCGGTTGGCTGACGGAGTTTTTCCGGCGAATGGACGGCACAGTTCGTTCCGACCACTATTCGCATAGTGTGGCTGCTCGGGGTCGGGACGCTCATTGGATCGTCAGTGCCCACAGGGAGAATACCGGCCTATTTTCTCCGTGGGACCGGGAACCGTGGGGTAAAACGTATGGCGATCAGTCTCCTATGCTGCGAGCGTATCGCCGGGAAAACAGCAAGCTACTTATGCTCGGAGTAGGCTACGATTCCTCAACGTATCAACATGTTGTGGAAGTGGTGGACTGGCATTTGCGCCGGAAGGAAGATCCGAAAGCTCCTTTTTTTACGTATAAACCGCGAGAGAAATTGGGCCAATTTTGGGAAGAACAGGGACGATTCAGACGCGGTAAAATCGGCCAGGCCAATTGCCGACTTTTCAGTATTCGCGATTATGTTGATACTCTTCTGGCGGAGGTCCAGCACGATCCCGCGAAATATTGTCCCTGGCACCCGGATAACAAGAAGTAGAGTGGATCACATGGCCAAACATTGCCCAGAATGCCATATTCTGGCGAAGGGTACGGACAGCTTCTGCCCCAAATGCGGTAATGCTCTTGAACCGGGTGCCCCCTCAGGTGACGAGTCGGGCAAGGCAGAAAAACCTCTCTGGCTGTTGGATACCATGTTAACTTTCTTCCCCGGATTCGCCTACAAATCAGTCATCATTGCGTTCATTGTATTGACGGTACTGGCGCTGGCCGCATGGGGCTTGACGTTGCATGTTTTCACGATTGAGATTCCGGAGGGGGGCTCGGAACTGACCGGCAGTCTTTTTTGCCTGGGGATGTTGTTTTATTTGCTTGCTTTGATCTGGCTGATGTGCGGTGAGATCTGCCTTCCGCTGGAAGCTTTCGTCGATTTAACCGGCGTCCAGTGGATGATCATGCTGGTAATGGTTTCGCTGCCGACGGCCGCGCTTTTCATTGCCGGAAAATTGCTGACAGTCAGTTGAATGGTTCTCAGTGAGTCATCGTCGCCCGAAAAGGAAGAACCAGACAACCAGTCCGATGAGCGTGGTTATCACGCCGAAAACGAGCATTTTCAGGAAACTCTGGCCGAGTAACTCAGTGAATCCTATTCGGGGTCCCCTTAATTTGTGAGGGATGAATTGAGTCACCGCTGAATACGGGTTTAGCCTGATGGTCACAGGAATGATTCGGAAGCATATCCCGCCTTGTAAGCGCTTGAAAATATAGCGGCCGCGCTCCGACATATTGTCAGCTTCGGACCGTGTACACAGGAGATCAAATGCCTGCGGCTGAGCTCAGTTCATCAACACTCTATGATGAAGGATCTGAGTTTTGTTGAAGGCGTCGTTTTATTCGTCTTCTTCCGGCGATGTAGCGGCCCAGACTGTGCCGCGGACGAGCAGTTTCTTGAACATTTCATGCTGGCACGCTTTGCCGTCGTGCCCGAGCGCCAGCCAGTAGACCCTGCCTGCAGCCCAATCTTTAACCCATGCGACCGGCACGGTCCGGTCTTCCCAGAGCGCCTGGGCAAGGATATGGTTTCGTTCATCGTAACTCGTTACATACATCTCGTCGGTGACGGTGAATTCGGGCGGTTCTTCCTCGAGCAATCCTTCTGTAATGGGATGTTCCGGATCGGTCACCATCACCTGGTATTCGCGGTAACGAGGATGCGTCACGAAATGGCCTCCGACCATCGCGCGGTATTCGGGGCAGCCGCGAAACGAATCGGCCGCCGAATGAATTCCGACATAACCATTTCCATTCGCGACCCATTCCAGAAGCCCGTTTTTCTGCGCGGTCGTGATCTCGCCCACGGTGTAGTAAAAAACGAGGACGTCGTACTGATCCAGGTCGGTTTCGAAAACGCTCAGATCGTTTTTGACATATGTGATGTTGAACTGACCGTCGGCGTCGAGTGTTTTGCGGATTTCAGCGCCGCAGGATTTCCAGTCGTGGATTTCTCCACCTGCAACAAGGAGTGTTTCGATAGGGGACATACCGGACTCCATTCCTGAAAAAAGGAAGTAAAGGTATTATGCGTTGTGAGAAATCAGTCTTTTTCCCAGAGCTCCGCCCCGAACCGGGCATTGTTGCCGAGCTGTTCTTCGATTCGCAGCAGTTGGTTATATTTACAGATTCGATCCGTGCGACACAACGACCCGGTCTTGATCTGCCCCGAGCCCGTGGCCACCACGATATCGGCGATAGTGGTATCTTCGGTTTCGCCGGATCGGTGACTGACCACCGAGGTGTAGTTATTGCGGTGAGCGAGGGCTATCGCTTCGAGAGTTTCAGTCAATGTGCCGATTTGATTTACTTTAATGAGGATCGAATTGGCTGTGTCGTCGTCGATGCCCTGTTGCAGCCGATCGACATTGGTGACAAACAGGTCGTCGCCGACAAGCTGGATCTTATCTCCGAGGGCATCGGTTAATTTCTTCCAGCCATCCCAATCGTCTTCCTGAAGACCATCTTCAATTGAACGAATCGGGAATTTGTCGCAGAGTTCGCTGTAAAATTTCACCATACCTTCCGCGCTGACTTTTTGTTTGCCTTCAGGTTCAGCCGCCAGCACGTACTGGCCTTCAGCTTCGATGCCACGTCCTTTGCAATCCTCTCCGTAGAATTCACTGGCAGCAGGATCCATGGCAAAAAACACGTCTTCACCCGGCGTGTAACCGGCCTTTTCAACAGCCTTCACCATGAGCTCAAGGGCATCGGTATTGGAATCGAGATCGGGTGCGAATCCTCCTTCGTCGCCGACGGCTGTGCTGTGGTCGGCATCTTTAAGGACGTTTTTCAGGGCGTGGAAGACTTCGGCTCCGATTCTCAGGGCTTCGGCGAAACAATCCGCGCCGAACGGCATGATCATGAACTCCTGCAGGTCGACGTTATTGTCGGCGTGTTTACCGCCGTTCAGGATGTTCATCATCGGCACCGGCAACCAGCAGGCGTTGACGCCTCCGATGTACCGAAACAGGGGGAGACCAAGGAAATTCGCTGCCGCCTTCGCATTGGCAAGGGAAACCCCGAGCAGCGCATTGGCTCCCAGGCGGCTTTTGTTATCCGTGCCGTCGAGTTCGATCATGAAACTGTCCAGACCCCGTTGATCGATTGCATCATACCCGGCAATTTCCGGGGCAATGACTTTATTGACGTTTTCAACGGCATGACGGACACCTTTACCGCCGTACCGGTCATCTTCGCCATCACGGAGCTCAACGGCTTCATGTTCGCCGGTTGAAGCGCCACTGGGCACGGCGGCTCGTCCGATCTGACCTGTTCCAAGTTCAACATCCACTTCAACTGTTGGATTTCCGCGGGAGTCAAGGATTTCTCTGGCGGTAACACCGACGATTTCACTCATGCTCTTTCTCCAAGATTATTCAAGGCAAAATAGGCGCCGTTCGAGGGCGAAGGTCTATCAAAAGGACCCCAAAAAGTCAAATGATGTCCGCCCATTTGATGATTTGCCGCCGTACAGCTTGCAGAGCTTCCGCCCGTTTACAGACCCTCAGGCGGTTTTGCATAAATCTCCTGAGGTTTAGCAGAGAAGAGCAGCAGCGGCGTTTTTGTTGGTAGCGGCATTACTTCGCACGAAAACCAAAGTTGGATAGAGTCCAACTGTGGTTTGTATGGCTCAGGAATAGAAACGCTATTCTAAAGGCGAAAACGTTTGCGCACTTTTGCCGGATTGCATAACAGTGATTTTGAAGACCGTAACCCGTATAATGGCGGGCCGGGGAGAATTTCCGGCAATCACTTTTCAGAGACCTGAGATGTGTGGCACAAAGAGTGGTTCGAGGAGTTTGGGGGCGTTGATCATTTGACACCGGGTTTGTTAGAATTAAGTCATTATGATGGTAAAAGTAAAAATCTGCGGGCTGACTAATGTGCGGGATGCGCGTTACGCGGTACGTAGAGGCGCCGACGCATTGGGTTTTAATTTTGTTCCCAGCAGTTCCCGTTTTGTCGAGCCATCGCGCGCGCAGGCGATCATATGCGAGTTGCCTCCCCTTGTTTCAAAAGTGGGAATATTTGTGGACGAAGATCCGGAGCGGATGAAAGAGATTGCGGAGAGCTGCGGACTGGATTACCTGCAATTGCACGGTCGAGAAAGCCCACGGGTTTGCAATAAACTGCGTGATTATAACGTGATCAAAGCACTCCGAATCCGCGATGAAGATGACGTTAAGAAGGCCGAACTTTATCGTGTAAGTGCATATTTGCTTGATGCCTACGTGGTAGGTCAGGAGGGTGGCACGGGGGAGACGTTCAACTGGGAACTTGCGCGCGCTGCGGCGCGGGGCGGCTACGTTATTTTAGCCGGGGGGCTCACGCCGCAAAATGTGCGAGCGGCCATCGAAGTGGCCCGACCATACGCTGTTGATGTGGCGAGTGGTGTGGAAGATGAATCCGGTGAAAAGTCGAAAGAATTGGTCGAAGCTTTCATTCGAAGGGCGAAAAGTATCGATGTTTGAAGCGAATCGTCTGAAAAAGAGCCCGACAGGTTTGTCGCCGAGAATAGCTCTTTTTGTCTTCAGTTTTCTGGTTTTTGGCTTGTTGTATTTTGCAGAAGCTGGAGAACCGGATAATCTTCCCGGAATGGAGGCTACTGAGGAGCGGGGCAAAGATTCGCCAGAACTGGCGCGAAAAGTTAGGAGTTTGCAGAAGCGCCTGGAGCAAGTTGTTAAACAAAAAAGAAAATTATTGTTCCGGCATTCAGATTTGTATGCCCTGGCACGGTTGAAAGTAGAGAAGGCATCTACCTTACTTGAACGATATTTGTCAGACACCTATCGGGACCGTTTAATCCAGGAAAACCTGGCTGCAGGGGAACAGATACTTGATGCGCTACTTAAAGGCAAAGCTCCGCCTCTTGAGAAACATGGGCGTCTGGAACGGGCATACCTGGCATTGAACGATATGTCGGCGCAACCGTATCAGCTGTACGTCCCGGAATCATACGATGGGTCAAAACCGTATGGTCTGCTGATTTACCTGCATGGATATGCACGTGAACTGGGCAAAGAGAACTGGGTGCGTCTGATGTACGCGGATGTGATTGACCAGTACGCGGAAAAAACGAATTGCATTATGCTGATGCCTTTTGCGCGAAGTAATACGGATTTTCAGGGGATCGGCGAAGACGATGTTTTGCGTGCGATAGACGAAGTAAAATCAGACTTCTCAATTGATGAGGACCGCGTCATTCTGGGGGGCTACTCGATGGGGGGGATGGGCGTTTGGACAATTGGAGGCCATTATCCCCACCTGTTCGCGGGGTTGTGGGCGATGAGTAGCCGGTCTGACTTTTATATGTGGAAAGATACCAAACCCGAGGAAATCGCCCCGTTCAAACGCAAACTGGCCGAGGGGGAATTCGGAGCGAATATGCTTGAAAATTACAGTAATCTGCCGATGCTTATGATGCATGGCAGCGAAGATTTCGGTATTCCCGTCGGGCAATCCCGTACCATGTACAATCGTTTGAAACAGAAAGGAATGGACGTACAGTATACGGAGATAGAAGGTGAGGGGCATTACTTTTTTTATGATGAAACAAAACCCCGGCCCCAGGCCGTGAAATGGCTCAAAAAAGTTGGTGGAAATGACCTGCCCAAAAAGTTTAGTTTTAAGACTTACAATTTAAAATACGACCTTGCGTATTGGGCGAATTTGCTGGGTTTTGAAGATTGGAGCCGACCGGCCCGCGTTTCCTGCGAGCTGGAGACCGAAAATGCGCGCATCAGACTCAAGACCGAGAACGTTATGGCGTTGCGTATCAGGCCGCCCGGCAGGTTGATTTCCCAAAAACAGGACCTGCAAATTGTCTGGAACGGGAAAAAATGCGATGTTGATCCGCAGGCGGATGGAAGTTTTGTGATCGGCTCTTACCCGGATGAGAAGGAAAGGGAAAAGAGCCTCTGGAAAACTCCCGATCTTTGTGGTCCGGTTCGTGAGGCGTTTACGGATCCCTTTATCATGGTCCACGCGGGACAGGAAACCCCGAGCTATCAGCTGGCGATAAGAACGGCCATCGACTGGATGCGTTTTGCAAAAGGTGTTCCCCAGGTGATACCGGCTTCCGAGGTGACTGAGAATTTGCTGAAGAGTCACAATCTATTTCTGTTTGGAACGCCCGCCGAGAACAAACTGACCAGGCAGATAATGCCGGATTTGCCAATTACTATTGGTGAAAAAACGATTCAGGTGCGGGACCGGGAGTACGAAACCCAAAAATGCGGATTCTGGATGATTTATCCAAACCCGTTATCCCCGGGTAATTACGTGGTTCTCAATGCGGGCATACCATGGGGCCAAAATCTTCCGTATAACCATAAATATGACTTAATACCCGATTTCATTGTGTATACCGATGAAGTAAGCGACGAAATTGAATGGTGCAATAAATATTTATGCGCCGGTTTTTTTGACCAGCGATGGCAGGTCAGCGAGAAGTCAATCTGGTTCTCTAAAGAACCCCGCTAAAAGGGACCGAGGGACCAACGGATGAGAGGTCTGAGATGATTGTTCGTAAAAATGGATGCGCAAGGGCCGGGTTGGTCGGCAACCCTTCAGATGGCTATAACGGCAAGACAATCGCTTTCACGTTCCGCAACTTTCAGGCGGAAGTTACGCTGTGGGAAAGTCCTGATCTCGAATTGCGACCGGCTCCTCAGGACCGCGCAGTTTTCGATAGCGTTGAGCATTTGACCGAAAGCGTCCAGCGCACGGGGTATTACGGTGGGGTTCGGCTGATGAAAGCTGCCGTAACAAAGTTTGCTGAATATTGTGAGCGTAAAGGCATCGAACTCCCCCGGCGCAATTTCACTATGCGGTACAGCACAAACATACCCCGCCAGGTGGGTCTTGGCGGATCCAGCGCAATCATTACAGCCGCTATGCAGGCATTGCTGGGATTCTACGGGGTCGATATCATGGATCACTGGTTGCCTAATGTGGTTCTCTCCGCGGAGACCGAAGAATTGGGTTTGACTGCGGGGCTTCAGGACCGGGTTGCGCAGGCCTATCAGGGCGTAGTTTATATGGATTTTGGCAAAGAATATATGAAGCAACATGGTTACGGACTTTACGAAAGGTTATCGGCGGAGGCATTGCCGCCGCTCTATATTGCCTACCGTACGGATTTGAGTGAGGAAAGTGACCAGGCTCATATACGTGTCCGGGAACGCTACGATATGGGCGAAGAAAAAGTCATTGAAACAATGGACAAGATCGCTTCACTGGCGGACGAAGCACGCGAGGCTTTGCAGGCAGGACGAACTGAAGATCTGCCTGAGATGATCGACCGCAATTTCGACCTGCGGAGCGAAATATACCCGATCAGCGAGGCGAACATGGAAATGGTCCGAAGGGCAAGGGAGACGGGTGCATCGTGCAAGTTTTGCGGATCGGGCGGCGCGGTCGTCGGCACTTTCGACGGTCAAAAAAATGTTGAAGAATTGCGTCGAACGATGGAAGAAGGTGGCTACAGATTTGTCCTCCCGGAAATCGTCGGGCCCGGTGAGTGAACAGGCCAAACTTCTCGCGGAAACGCACGGCTGTTACTGAAATCAATTTTCAGGTATCACTAGTTTTCTGCCAGCCACATTATAAGCAAACCAGCGCAGCCGTAGAGGACAGCTCCGAGTAACATCACGTTTGTCAGACCCGTCCCGGTGGCAAGCAATACCCCGATAGGCGGACCTGCAACCGAAGCAAATCCGTTGACTGCCCATGCCCACGGGATGTACTCCGGTCGTCTCGCACGCAGGCACGCTATTCCGCTCGGGAAAAAACATCCCATTAGCGTTGCCAGGGGAGCGATTAAGACGATTGCAGTGGTTAAGCGTGCGAGAACAGGCCATCCGGCAGCAAAGGCAAAAATTGGCCCCAGGGTCAGTACGAGTCCTATGCTCATAAAAATGATTGCCGCGGAGGCTGACATGACCGTGTGAGGTGGGGCAAGCGGACTTCGCCCGCTCAGCCAGCTTCCCAAACCGGTAAAAAAAAGGAAAATACTCAAAACCAAACCGGCCGACAATATCGGGTCCCCGAGAAAATGCGTAAAGCGAATGATCAGGGTCATCTCAAGCACCATGAAGGTTATTCCAAGGGTCAGAAAATAGAGCAGCGTTGGAATCCGGAAACCGGAAGGAAATTTGATCTGACGGGAAATAAGCAGCGGCAAAACAATCAATATCCCGCCGACCACGATGACTTCTATCAGAACTGCTACAACAGCGACGTAGCCAGGTTCGGAACGTCTGAACCAGCTTCGACTGTAAACCCGACGAAACTTCGAGATGCTCTCCCAGCGGAAGAAATTATGGAAATAGGGGCGGTCGTCGGTAGGGACTTCAACGTTATAAATGTAGTCGCTTAGAAATTGTGCCCGATCGGCCGAGAAAATCTTTCTGGCGGCGTGATGAAGATAGGAATAGGATTTGCCCGGGGGGCCGGGCACCCGGGCGTATTGCTGGGCGGAGTCGCCCCCGTCGATCGGTAACCAGGGGGTGTCCAGCTGGAGTTCCGCAGCGGTTTGTTTCAGTCGGGCGTATCTATTGGCCCCAAAGGGTTTTCGTGAGACGAGGGTGCAAACGGCCAGATAGTTCCGGAGCTGGACGATATGTTGCGCGGGATGACTGCAGCCCCCGGCTTCCAGAGCCGAGACAAAGGTATTCAGAAGTTTGATGTTTCCACGCGGGGGAGATTGTTTTTGTCGTGTGACGGAAATAACCCCCTCGGGAGACAAATGTTTCAAACAAAGTTGGAAACTTTCCCGGGTGAGCAAGAAATCTTCGTGAACGGACAAAAGCCCAGCTACACCTGCGGTCATCCCTTCAGCCCCCGCCAGCTGGATAATATCATAGGTCCGGTCTGTCTGCTCGAGAAAAAGCCGCGGATCGCGCGTAATGACCTCAACGTTTTGCTGCTGAAAGACATGGCCCATAGGTTCCGCAAGCGACCCATACCACATTTCTACCAGCTGCGGGTTGCGCTGGACCACGGTTATCCGAGAGGCGTCCCAGCGTTTTGCGAGCCACACATTTGTCCCGTCAGTTTCACCAAGTAACAGCACCCGGGGCTTCTCGATCAGGCGGTGCGCCACGCTCATCGGCGTGTGATCGAGTAACGGGGCCTGAGACGCTTTTCTAATCTTTAGAGAAACTCCCCATGGAGAAGCATCACGATACAATCGCAGTTGAGGCGTGTCTCGTTCCGGAGCGGGAGCTGTCCACCCGGCGAAAAGGGTAAAAGGCGATGTCGTTGTTTCATAGATATCGATGCGTGCGCGTGGGCCAGGGCGGGTAGCGATGTGCTTCGCGTCGGACTGTTTCTCCCACCGACGCGCGGTTGCCAACCCTTTGTAAGTATCGATTCGCAAATTGAGCCTTTGGACGACCGGCATACACACGATTGCGGTCCCGGCAAGGAGAGGCCACAGAACCGGCCAGAGTGCGGAATCGGTCTGTTTGAGGTCATGGAATCTCCACAGCACGGCAGCCAGAAGTGCCAGAAGAGAGACGACGTAGATGAGCTTGACTTCCGGCATCAGGAACATTATGGGAAGAATCAAAAGCCCACCGGCGCCGCTCCCGAAGAGGTTGGCCGCATAAACGAGATGTACTTTCTCTTTGAGGTGGGTCAATGAAAGACCGATGACTATGCCGCCGATGAAAAAGGGCAGACTGAGAGCAACGTGGTAGAGCATCAGAAATCCCGCCTGTTCCCAGCTGTAGAGGACATACCGGACATCAAGCGGCAGTGCCTGGATGGTGTGGAAAGAGAGTGGGACTGCAACGGCAAGAGCAGATGTCAATGCCGTACACCACGTGGCAAAACGGCGTTCAAGTCGGTGTCCGATGAAGGTAAGCAGTGTTCCGCTGGCCCCGAAGCCGATGAGTGATGTGCTGATTACGAGGTAGGCAAAATGATGGAACGTTGCGACCGATAGACACCGCATCAGGACCAATTCGAGGGCGATGACCGCGCTTGAGATGAGAAAAACAGCGGCAGCTGCCGGCAAAATCCCCGTTATTCCGCTCTCGGATATCTTTTTTTGCACGCGTTCACCGGCCTTCTTGTGCTCGACCCGTCATTGGCACGAAACGAACGGCCATCAATTCCTGCGACCGTATTCGCCCTTCGGCGTTCTTCCGAACTTTTATGAGCGACTGAGTTTCATAGACGCTGCCAACCGGGATTACCATGTGTCCGCCGGGGGCGAGTTGTTTGAGCAACGGGGGAGGTATATGGCCAGCGCTGCACGTCACGATAATGGCATCAAACGGTGCATGTTCTTCCCAGGCAAAATACCCGTCTCCCTGTTTTGACTTCACATTTCGGTATCCCAAACGCTTGAGCCTTTTACTTGCTTGCACGGCCAGCTCTTTGATGATTTCGATGGTATAAACTTTAGACGTAATTTCGGCGAGAACAGCCGCTTGATATCCGCTTCCCGTCCCTATTTCGAGGACTTTTTCGCCAGGTTCAAGCTCAAGCTGCTCTGTCATGTAGGCGACGATATACGGCTGGGAGATGGTCTGGCCATGTCCTATCGGCAGGGGGCTATCGCCGTAGGCGTTGCCTGACATCCCCTCTGAAACAAAAGCATGCCGCGGGACTCGACGCATTGCCTGCAGCACTGTTTTGTCAGTAACCCCACGGCTTTCGATTTGCTCAGTGACCATGCGGCGGCGCTCGTCGGTGCGCTCGCTGAAGGCGGGGGGAGTTTCCGCGGATTTTTGATCGGTTTCCCTTTTTCCCTGCTGGGGACCGGGCTGGTCGAGGGGAGCCTCAGAAACCGGTGGTTGTTTGACGGGGCGGTTGCGGCTCTGTTCCGGGGGGTTGGGCGGTCGCCCGGAAGGTTGTCCCAGAGCTAACCAGAGAATGCCGACAATCAGAAAAGTCGCTACCACTGCAGCCACAGCTAACAGTAACAGTCTGGCCGGTTTGGTCGGAGTTTCGTTCACCGTTTGCGCTCCGTAATCCCGGTAAAAATGGGTTGCCCGTTCCGCGACCCGCCACATGTCCATGATAAACGTGGGGAAAGAGGGTTGCAAGGTTGTCGTAATATAAACCTCATCTTTTGGTGTCAATGATTCTGTCGGCTTGCAACCCGGCTTTTCGCCCGCGCATCCTGCAGGCTCCAGTCCAGCTGAGCCCGCCACTCAGCGGGCGAAGCGTGACTTGAGGCGGACAAATGCCGGGAAATGGGCCACCAGGGGACGGGATAAAAGGGTATATAGGCGGCAGAAAAAGTTCTGGCCTCGGCCGCCCTGTGCTGGTGGGGGCAACGGAGGTGTGGCGGTTCGGCTGACAGACGCATGTAGCACAGGCTCTCCAGCGTGTGGACCGGGTCGTCAGACCCGGAGTCGTTGTCGTTTGTTACGGAACGGAATATTTGGCGTGGCGGACAATCGTATCAGCACCGGTTTGTGCATGAACCCCGCCGGCACATCCGGCTACGGAGTGCGGCGACCGCGAGTCGCGGTGGACTACCTGGAAAGGGGTATACCAATGCCAGTGATATTTAAAAATGGCAGGCACCTCTGCCCAACGAATCCCCCACAGGGGGCGCCGCTGTGCCGTTGTCTTTCGTCGTTTTGTGGTGGACTACCTGGAAGCGGGATGCCAATCCAATGATATTTCAAAATGGCAGCCACGTCTGCCCCCAACGAATCCCCCCACAGGGGCCACCGCTTTGCCGTTTGTCTTCCGTCGTTTTGTGGCGGGCCTTCAGCCCACTTTTTTCCCAATGCACACCTGTACCCCAGGGCTCCGAGGGCTTTCAGCCGTCTGCACCACGGGCTATTATATACTGCCCTTTCAGGGCATGAGACGGCAGGGCGCGCTCGGCGATCACGCCCTGCATGTATGCGGCATCCCGGATACGTGAGGGCCCGGTGGGTTCTGGGAAATGTTCCGGGGCGGTGAACTGTTGCTATCCGGGAAAATGCTAAAGAACTGTAGGTCCGCATCGCCGAGGCGGAGCTGCCGTTGGTTGTTTTGCTATTTTGCTCCGAGACCTGCAGGTTTGTGCACCGCGTGCTGAACTCCAGCCTCCGGCTGAAGTCCAGTCCGCTCGCGGGTCCGGGCCCGCTTGCAAATCCGCCGGGGTTGTTTGGACGGAAAGCGCGAACCCCTTGTCCTTTCCGTCGCTTTGGTCCCTTACGTCCGTTTTTTTACGGGCTTCCCGGAAGCAAGGCACAGTTGAGTTATGGGAGAGATTTCCTATAATCATTTCAAACTGCTCAAAGGAGGTCTGAAGATGCCAGTGCCAAAACCAACTGATATCTGCCTCAGCATTCGGAGTGTTCGCTTTAACGTTCCCGATTCGGACCCAAAATCGTGGGCTGCGGCGCGTGGCATCATCAAAAAAGTCTCTCCCACCCGAATCGAGTGGTCGTATGTCCGTGATCGGGACAAAATTGATTTTATGAAAGATCGGGCGAATGTATTTGTATCGTCACTCAATACCATTTCGCCGCCGGGACATGCATTGGATTTTGACGCGCAGCCCTGTATAGCCCCCTGGATGCGGAAATTCGGATCGCCGGGGGATCGAAAACCATACATCTGCATGAACAATCCCACGGATTTAGAAAACCGATGTCGGCGCTCAGAAGAACTGATATCCGACGGGGTAACTGACACATTTCAATTTGACGACTGGTACGGTAACGCGCAGATGTTCGGTTGGCCGCGGACCCCTTACACACCGACGGCATGTTTCTGCAGCCATTGCATGCGGGAATTCGGACGCTACCTCGGACTCGATATAAACTATCGTGAATATCTTGTTGGTCGGGGCATCCGAAGCCGGAAACAGCTGTTTGCGATGGCTGAGCAAGGCGAGGTGCCCCTTTGGGATGATTTCAAACGGTTTGCCGAACAATCTGTCTACGACTACCTCCGGCGCCTGCGTCAGACGATGGCCCGTCATTTGGGGGAAGAACCGACCCTGTCTGTCAACGCGACTGTGAATTTCGATCGGATTGATCTTATCAAAGGTCTGGTCGACTATTTGCACGGCGAGACGCGGAATTTCTCTCCTCAAAATCTCTATCGCATGGCAGCGCTGAGTCGCGAGAAAAACCTTCCCCAGGTCGTTTCAATGTTTCCCGATGTGCCGGCCCGTGAATATCACAGCGACGAATTCGTGGCACGAATTCGCAGGGCGATCGCCGTCTGTTACGCGCTTGAAATGGTTCCGCTCTTCCCCTGGGACGTTTATGCGGGGGATCAGCCGCGCTGGTACGGACGCTGGGAAGAATACCGTGACCCTTACCAGAAAGTGCGCGAATCCCCTCATTGGTTGAAAGACTACAGGTGGACCAGGTTAGAGCAGAAAGAGGGGAAAGTGATAATTTTTGCCGAGCTGACGGATAATTCGCCCATCGGCATTAAACACATAATAGAAGAAGATGGAACATGGGAGATCGAAGAAGTAATGTCGGACTGACATCTTAGTTCCCTGCTTGAAAGGCCGAAAAATGGAGCGTGAAGACTGGTTTAGAGTTGTTGAAATGAAAGGACCGGGCCCTATCCCGTGTCGACCGGTTCTGTCAGGTGCAACGTGGAATCAGCACAAAGAGGAACTTCAGAAAATTGTTGACAAATATCCCGACGTGTTTGGGGGCTCATCGCCCAGGGGAAAGTGGGAAAATTTCGACGACCGCCACAGCATCGAGACCACCATCGATAGCTGGGGTTGTCGATGGGACAATGCCCAGGCCGGTATCGTCGGACAGGTGACCGAACACCCTCTGGAAGATTGGGATGATTTTAACGGTTTCGAACCGCCGGATCCGGAGTATAAGACCGACTTTGGGGATAAGGATTGGGACAGCGAACGCAAGAAGATTAAAGAGGCCAAAGAACAGGGGCAAATTACTGCAGGCGGAGTCAGTCACGGGTTTCTTTTCCAGCGTCTTTATTATCTGCGGGGCTTTGAAAACCTCATGATGGATATTGCCACCGGAGATCCCAGGCTCCTGAAGCTGATCGATATGGTGGTGGAATTCAACATGAAAATTGTCAAACGCTACCTGTCACTCGGTGTCGATCTGATGCAGTTCGGTGACGACCTGGGTATGCAGGAGCGGCTGACAGTTTCGCCCGAGCAATGGCGTCGTTATATCGGGCCGGCATACACAAAGCTGTTTCAGACATGCCGTAATGCGGGCGCTCACGTTCACCTCCATTCCGATGGTTACATCACCGACATTATGGAGGATTTGATCGAAGCAGGAGTGACGATTCTTAACCCCCAGGATTTGATCCACGGCCTCGATGTGCTCAAGGGAAAGCTTAAAGGCAAAATTTGCATCGATCTCGACATTGACCGCCAGAAAATCATCCCGTGGGCAAGTCCGCAAGAGATCGATAATCACATCAAACGATGTATCAAAAAGCTGGGGTCTCGTCAGGGTGGCCTCATGATGGTGTGCGGAATTTATCCGCCGACCCCCATCGAGAATATTGAGGCGCTCATCAGGGCGATGAGCCGGTACAGAACAATGTACGCGGAATGAACGTATAATCTCGACTCAGAGAAATTCAGTCAGAATGGACAGTCTCTCGGACTCAGATCCATATTTTTGATTGCTTTTCGAAGATAGGAGTCGATTTATGAAAGTTCACTTTTACCTGTCTTTGCTGCTGATTTTTGCCCTCGCTGCGACCGCACCTCGGGCCGCTGAAAAAAATCCAGCAGCTCTAATATACGGAGGTATCCATGAAAAATACGTCGCCCGACCCCTCCACGCTCGGGATATTGAGTTTGATACCTGCACTAAAACGGAAAACCTTCAGGAGCGCTTGGAGAGTGGTAAATTTAATGTGCTTGTTGCCGTAAAGCTCCTCGGCCAAGAAGGAACGCAGGTGGCGCAGAAACATCTGGCTCGGGGAGGAGGTCTGCTCATCCTGGCGCCGAGCGGTAACCACCATCACACCGAAAAATGGACCGCAATGAATCGATGGCTGACTGATATGGGAGCGCGCCCGCGGTGGGAAGTTCTTAAAGAAACGGACCCGGCAAATAGAGTCACCGATATGATGGGCGTGGGACACAGTTTCACGGATCGGCTGAAGCCGCCGGTCAGTAAGGGGGTGAAGGGCGTTCTTATCATGATGCTTGGCAATCCCGGGGCGGAACCGGTGATGCCATTCGAGTTTTCCGAAAAATGGGACGTCGTGGTCAGGGGCGCGAAATCCCTCAAAACCGTCATCACCGAGCATCACAGCAAAGGGGCTCACCTGCAGCCCTGGATACCGGAAAAACCGATCGACAGCGGGCCGGCGTTTATGGGGGGCCGTGATTTTGGCGGGGGGCGCATTGCCGTTACGTCTTTGCGACCGAAGTGGTCTTTCACGGCGCCCGGTCATTGCCCGACTGTCGAAGTGATGATGACAAAGGGCGAGGACGGCAAACCGAGCGACTGGGTCGGGGTCCTGGCCAATACGATCCGTTGGCTTGCGAAACCCTCCCTGAAGAAAGGAATGGGCGGGGCAAAAACGCCGAAGAAACTTTTGCACCGGCCTCGAAAAAAAGTGAAAAATCTGGGTCCGAAGAAATGGAAAGGAATCACGGTTCTGAAAAATCGGCCCCAGACGCCCGGCCTCATCGGAGCACGCACAAAACTGTCTTCCGGTTCAGGTACGGTGTCGGATTACGTAGAAGAGGCCAAAAACGCGGGGCTGAAATACATCGTTTTCCTGGAAGACATGTTGCAACTTGAGAAAGGCGAATGGGATCAGCTCGTTGAAGAGTGCAAAAAATACTCGGGAGAAAATGTCCTTGCGCTCCCCGGTTTAACATACGAAGATGCGCAGGGCAATCACCTGTACGCTTTTGCGGACAACGTTCAGTTTCCGCGAGAGGATATGGTTCTTGAAGACGGGCGGCTGGCGACGAACAAAAAAAATCGGACCGGCGCGCTTTTCGACTATGTTAATGAGCTGATGCGGCAGGATATCATCAGCGGATACTGGCGACACGATGAAAACTGGCTCCATTGGGCGGATTATAAGCTCTACAACTCTTTCCCGATCTACTCTTTCGTTGATGGCAAGCCGGTGGACGATGCGTTTGCACAATGGCGATACTGGATGGATACCGGCGGATGTCAGGCGGCCCTCGCTCTGGAGATTATGACCAATCCGAAACAGGTGAAAAAGCGTGCTAAAGGGGGCTGGAAAGTGGTTGCGACGCGTCCGCTGAAAGAACTGGACGGGACATGGCACCACGGGGCCTGGCCGTTCAACGGACGTTTCTCGCAATACATCACGAATGGCCCGAAAATCCTGGATTGGCGGCGAATCCAGCACCCGAGTGTCCGGGGTGAATGGTGGAGACCGGACTTCTGGCAGGTACGTATGGGTTTGCGAGTCAGCTCGGATGCAGGGCTGAAGTCCGTCACAATTTACCGCGGCAATCGTGACGTGGCCCGCCGCTGGAAGCTCGATGGGGCGCAGGAATTCGAGCATGTTTTCGTTACCACAAACGCGCAGCAACACGGTTTGTTTCTCGTGGTCGAAGATGTGAAAGGCAGACGTGCTATCAGCATGGAATACTGGAACCGCAATTTCATCAACGAACAATTCATTTGCGGCGATCGATGCAATTTCCTGGGCAACGCGCGTTTTGTCAGCAAAGACGGTCGCTGGATCTGGTTACCATGCGGTTTCCAGGGCAATTTGGGTATTGCTCCGAGCAAAGGATCGATGAAAAAAGCGATGAGGTGGGAACCGGCCATTTCTCTCACTGCCAATGTCCCGACTCTACCAGTCGATGGCCGACCGGTGAGCTGGGATACACCATCCCTCAGTGCGCGCGTCCATGTGCCCGGTGAGTGCAAGGAATTGTTCACCTATCCCACTAATTACCTGTTCTCGCCGGAAATGATGATTGGACAGGGCAACTTTAAATTGGCTTACGATCCGGCCGAGTACGGCGCCAGAAAATCTCCCATAGGAATACCTTACGAGGAACCCGATAAACAGGCTCATATCGGGAAGAATGCCTGGACAAGCTGGTTCCATCTGGTGCCCACGAAGTTTTTGAGTGGTTGGTACCGGATCTGGGCAACACCTGTGCTGGGTACGACGCGGGAACGAGTTGCCCGTTTCGGCGGATTCCAGGCGTCTCCGGTGATGAAACGGGATGTGACGCTCGAAGAAGGCGGTTCGGTTGTCCGACTCTGGGGCGGAAAGGGATGGGAAATTTACCGGGGCGATGAGCTGCTGGCCGGGAAGGGTACTAAAAAAGCATCAGGAGATTTCGGACGTGGAGCGTTCGCCCTGAAATTCAGTCCCAAAGGTTCGGTCGCCCTCATCGGCAGCGATGCGCCCATGCGGTACCGACTTAAAGGCGGGAGACTCAGTATCGTCAGCGTCCACAAACAGCGCAATCTTGAGAAAGGGGGGACGGTGGAATTTTTCATCCCCTGGGTCGGGTTTTCCGGCGCGGTTTCGCCCGAACGTGCGCGCAAATGTCTCAAGGCGTTCGGCATCCGAAGCCCCGGCAACACCGCTTACCGAGCGGAAGTCAGACGGGGAGAGGAAACGGATCGATACCTTTTCTGGCGCACAAAGGCGGAGAATGGGGCTTTTGAGGCCACCGTAAAACGGTGTAAGCTTCTCAATTTCATTCCGCTCATAGTTGACGGTCTGCACGAACACTGGTCTGCGCACCTGCTTATTCGCAGCAAAAAGTGGCCCAATCATCGTGCAATACCGGTGCGAAAAGGTCGGGGCTACGCACAGCTCGATCCCACCGAAGGCGATATCGATATCTTCGCCGGGCATCCAATCACTTGCGACGACCTCCGTGTACGGCTGACTGTTAATTGGAAAGAAAGACCCAAAATATGGTTTATCGAGGCCCACAATCCGACCGACGATAAATGCGCGGTCCATCTTCGAAGTTCCGCGGGCTGGGACGTGTTTGATTTTGATAAGCAGATTGAGCTCAAACCAGGCAGCAGTGAAGTCTGGGAGATCGAAGGGAAATAGGGGCCAGTATGTCGAGTCAATCTGCGTTTCCAATCGGTCGCTCTTCACCGTCAACTTCAAAGTAGGTACCGTCTCCGATGGCGTAATCCAGGACATTGCCATTTTCCACATCCCGTCTCACAACGCACCAGCTACCGAGAGCTTTTACGCCGGCGGCCTGCAGAACGCCGTGTTCGTGCGTCCGGATCAATACGTCTTCGACCCCGTCGAAAGTTATCCGCACGGCAATCGACTGGGGAAGACTTTTGATTCGCTCAACTTCGGGTGGGGGTTCTTCTACCCGTCGCGGCAACAACAGGGACATGAGACGGCCGTTGTATCCGGCGATTCGGGCGACCAAACGCGGCCGACGAAACGCCGAGTAGTGAACCTGCTCGGCAGGACGGTCGAATTTCTCCATGTGAGATTCCACCGACCCCAGGTATTCGTAAGAGCTTGGTTCCGCCACGTCCTGAAACAGCTCTTCAAGCACATGATCGCGGGGATATTGTTCCGGGGCGGGCAACGCAAAACGAACATCGAGCGCTCCTTCGCCCCGCCAGCCGAAGACCGTTGCTCTGTCTTCGGCGATTTCAATCGTATTCTCCGGGCAGGCGTGAAACTGCCACCAGTACTCGGCCCATTGGTTATTTTTGTTGATGTCATCCACGATCCAGATGTAAGGTCGAGCGGCCTGGCCTTTCACGAATCCAATCCGCCGCCGCGCCCGGTAACAATCGTGCTGCAGGGTGCTGTCGACAAGGGCCGTATCCACGAAGTTGCCGGGGGTGTATTCTTTCAGAGTCCCGGCATGGTCCATGAATTGCCAGGCCCCGTCGGTACTGCGGCCGCTTTTCCCATCGATCAAGACTACGTTATGACAGTTCTGCTCCATGTTGTAGCGGCCGGGGCCGATGGCGAAGTATTCTCCCAGTGCCGAAACCATGAAATGCCCGCAGCTCGCGTGTTCGTGTCCCATGGCAGCCGGGCTTCTCTGGGAGGAGTCAAATGCCAGGTAAGCATCGTCTGGTTCCCAGCCCGACCGGAACGATACCATGCCTCTGCGGGGGGCCAGAAACTGGGTGGGGACATCCGTTTCCGATGGGGGCTTTCCCCGGTCGAAACTGTCCGCGAGCAGGACGGAGTAGAAGGTATCTTCCACCTGCATTCCGTTGCCCAGATCGATATCCCTCTTATCGGACAGATGAGTGAGCAACCAGATTAGTGTGGGGTCATGGGTCTCGTCGGCGAGCCGAGCGAGAACGAACGTGCGCAGTCCGAAATCGTCTCCGTGATCGCCGGTGGTGGTCAGATGCGTACCCCAGGGCTGGAGCATGTGGAGCATGGCGCGCCCGAATTTGGCGTAGCGTGGGCACTTTTCATAAACATCGTAGATTCCGGCGCGTCTCAGGATTTCGACGGTGTGGGCGAGACGGGCGGTCATTAATGTGCCGTATCCCATGTCTTCTTCCGGATAACCGTTCGGACCGAGGCAGCCGTGGACGATGGCTTCGATCATGGGAATGACCTGCGGCCAGAGTTCTTCAGCGCCCTCGACGCAGGGCTCACCTTCAAGACAGAGCAAAGCCTGCACAGCATTCAGCACGCCGCTCATGGGAATATTGGCGCCCGGACCTTTGAAAATGCGGACCGAAAGGTCGTTCAGGTTCTCCTGGACCCCGTGTTCCCATGCCCAGGAGCAGATTTTTTCTTTTTCGTCATCCTCAAGGTCCTGGGCCACCATATCATAGGCCTGGCTTATGAGACCGACGCCGTTGTAGGAGAGGGCAAGGCGTCCCTGTCCGGAACTGTCGAAATCGGGGATCACCCGAAACAGCCGTTTCACGGCTTTCAATGCTTTCTTATCCCGGTCCAGCAGATAGATCAGGGCCATATCGACGATGCCGGTTGTGCGCCCTCCTTTCACGAGTTTCTGAGTTTTCGAACGCGGTTCACCGGTTGCCTCGCGGAGTTCCGCATCCGTGTCGAATTCGAGTACTCGTTCGACCTGCGAGTGGACTCGCTCGCGGAACGCTTCTACGATTGTCCGACCGTGACCGGAGGACAATTTTTCCCGCAGCGCGGGCAGGTCATCGATTCCGAAATGTATTCTCGGCCGTGAGCGATTCGTGCGTAGCTCGTTGGCGGCTCCCCAATCGTAGTTCATCTTGTTGTTCCCTTCGGTTTTAGGCCCGCTGCGCTTGCGGAGCAATTTAAACTTCTCGTCTTTGGACAGTGGAATCTGTAAGAGACGGGCTCGAGATGGGCGGCGCCAAATTAATCTGTTATCGTATTATGCGCGTCTAAAATTTGTCAAGACTAATTATCCGAACGAGATCCCCAGTGATCTATGACAGTGGATTTTATGGGTTCAGTGGGGCGATGGCAGGGAATATCTGGGTTGCTGGGAATTGAAGGGTACACGCCGAACGCAATTCATTGAGCGGCCGTTCACCCGGCATGAAACGTATTGATCAGGCTCTGTCCCTTCAGCCGGTCGGAAAGGGCCTCAATGGACATTGGTTTTTGGGTTGAGATGTCTATTTTTGATGGGCGGCCCGGACGCAGGTGGATAAAATTGTCGCTGTAGCTGGCCCCTCGACCCGGCAGTTCCAGCCAGCTCCACAAAGCGGAGCGGGATGCACTCAAAGAGATGGTGAAAGAAGTCTCGCTGTTCTCACGGATTTCGGTAGAAATGTCCGGACGCTGGATGTCAATGTGTTTGGGGCGCGCAAACAGCACGAGATTCTCTGAAACGATTTCCCCCTTCACCTGCATCTCCAGGAACAACAGCAGATTGCGCAGTTCGGCGTCGCTGGCAAGTCCCCCAATGTCCAGAGTATCGACGTGCGTATCGGACAGGGGTTTTGCTTCCGCGTTCAGCGGTCCTTCCTTTATCTTGCGACCATCCGCGTGATAAAGATACCAGCCGATCTCGACCGGCATGTGTTCCCGGTGATCATTCGTTCCGTGGGGACAGATGAGGACGTCAAATTTTACTTCCGCGAAAGTCGCCCGCGATGATGCACGGGAAGGCGGCCAGCGGGACGAATCATGGACTACACTTGAAGAGTATATGGCGGAGCACGATGTCATGGCGATCCCGCATCACCGAAAGCGGTGGGGAATTTACCGTGACGAGTCCCGTGTGGGAGAGAAGGTAACGGACTGCGGTTCTGAGTAAGCTCATACAGCTATCAAACACCTAAGCGAGCCAGAGCATACACTGCTCGCGGGTTGCACGCGCTTGACGCGTGGGCCGCAACGGGTAAAAATAAGAACGGTTTAAAGGTGTTTGCCAGACGGTTTTTGAAATCGAAAATCAATATGGGGAACGGGGGAGAGAGGAGAAATGATGGGTGACGAAGCGGATGTGCAATTGGTTGAAAAGGCCCATGCGGCCCGCGACAAAATCCTTGGCGAAGTACAAAAAGTCATTATAGGGCAGGAACGACTGATAGAGGAGGTTCTGATCTCTCTATTTGCCGGTGGGCATGTACTTATGGTGGGTGTGCCGGGATTGGCAAAAACGCTCCTGGTTCGGACGCTGGCGAAAACTCTTTCTGTCGAGTTCAAGCGTATCCAGTTTACTCCGGATATGATGCCTTCAGATATTACCGGCACTGAAGTTCTCGAGGAAGATCATGCGACAGGGGGAAAGCAATTTGTTTTCGTCCAGGGGCCGGTTTTTACAAATCTCCTGCTGGCTGATGAGATAAACCGCACCCCACCGAAAACGCAGGCGGCTCTTCTGGAAGCTATGCAGGAGAAGGATGTTACGGTTGGCAAGCAGACGTATGGTCTGGATGAACCTTTCATGGTAATGGCCACGCAGAATCCAATTGAGCAAGAAGGCACATACCCGCTTCCAGAAGCACAGCTTGATCGGTTTATGTTCATGGTTATGGTCGATTATCCGGCGCAGGACGAGTTGAAAGAAATCATCCGCGAGACGACAGTTGGTCACCTGCCCGAACCGGATTCGGTTCTGACTGGTGAAGATGTCGCAAAATTGCGAGAGACAGTATGGACGATTCCGATCAGCGACCATGTGCTTGATTATATTGTCCGAATCGTTCAGGCCACTCACCCGGATGAGGAGAACGCTGCGGAGATGGTGAAGAAGTATCTTTCGTGGGGAGCCGGGCCCCGCGCGGGCCAGTACCTCAGTTTGGGAGCTAAATCGCGTGCGCTGCTTCGCGGGAACCTCCAGGCGACCGCGGAAGATGTCCGCGCGGTTATTCACCCCGTCATGCGGCATAGAATGGTCACGAATTACACCGCTCTTGCCGATGGGGTGGATACGGATGATGTGATCGATGATTTGCTGAAAGTTGTGCCGGAAGCGCCCAAGGAGAAAGTTGGCGCCTGACGGTTCTTTCACGGGGTTCCTCCTTTTCATTGGTTCTGAGCTGAAAGAAATATGCCCACCAGTCAATTTCTTGATCCAGAGGTCTTGCGCTCACTCGCCAATATCGAATTGAGAGCGCGAGTGCTCGTGGAGGGAATGTACGCATCCCGTCATAGAAGCCCGTATTACGGTTACAGCCAGGAATTTGTCGATCACCGGGAATACGCCCCGGGCGACGAACCGAAGATGATCGATTGGAAGATGGTAGCGCGGACTGAAAAATATTTCGTCAAACGGTTCGAGATGGAATCAAATATGAACGTCGTGGCGCTGCTGGATGTCAGCGGTTCGATGGGATATGAATCCAGTAACGAAGCGCGTCTGAGCAAACTGGAATACGGTTCTTTCCTGGCAGCTTCCCTTGCTTTTTTGGTCAATAAACAACAGGACTCTCCCGGGTTGGTAACGTTTGACGAAAACATCCGTGATCTTGTCCCCCCAAAACAGGGGGATCGCAATCTTCATACTATTCTTTCGAAATTGCAGGATACCGAACCGGGTGGGAGAACGGATGTGGGCGATGTGCTCAAAGCGATAAGTCAGCGGCTAAAAAATAACGGGATAGTTCTAATTATCAGCGACTGTTACGGGGACCCAGAAAATGTAGCGGAAGGCGTTCGGCATCTGTTGGTGCGCGGTCAGGATGTCATCATATTCCACCTGATGGATCATGATGAGGTGACGTTCCCGTTCAAGTCTCTGACAAGTTTTCGAGATATGGAGACGGGGCAGGAAGTTATGAGCGACCCTCTCCGCCAGAAACAGCGGTATCTGAACAAATTCGAGGCTTTTCGGGAAGCGTTGCGCTCCAGCATCACTTCTGCTGGTGCCGACTATCGTTTCGTCGATACGGTTGATCCGCTGGAAACAGTATTGCGGGATTATCTCCTTTATCGTGAGCAGACCATGAGATGAAAAGGATTGTTCTAAAGAGCTTTTCTAGTTTATTTCGTATCGTCAGAGACGGGAACGAAATGGTTTGATGGAGGCGCGATGAGTTTTCTTTATCCACTTATGCTGGCCGGAATCGCTGGGATTGCGGTGCCGGTGATCCTGCATCTCATAGCGCGGCACCGATTTCCTGTCCAGGATTTTCCGTCCATCCGCCTGCTTCAGGCTGAAAAACGTGCGAACGTTTTTGCGTTTAAGCTGGTTGATAAAGCTCAGCTGTTGCTCAGGGCGCTTTTGCTTCTCCTGCTGGCCCTTGCGATGGCTCGGCCATTTTTGAATACGGCGAAAGACGAACCACCTCCGTTCAACCGCGTTGTCGTGCTCGATTGCTCTTCCAGTATGAAGATGACTGCAGAAAATGCGAGTGGGGGAGCAGCGCGACCGGCAAGCCTGATGGAAGTGGCAAAGAACAGGGGGACGGAATTGCTAAGCGAAGTCGAAGAGCCTGGCCATTCGGCCTGCGTTCTGGCCGGCCGTGTGCTGGAGCAGGATGGAAATACAAGAAGCAAGGTGGGCTCACTGTTACCGGGACATGCCGAATCTGTGCCGATCGTGCAAATGGCGGAGGCAATTGATGGCGAAGGTGAAGGACTCGTGTCGGCTTTAGGGAGAGCATGCGGATTGCTCCAGGGGCGGCACGAAATACGATCGCAAATTGTGGTTCTATCCGATATGCGTCGTTCGGCTTTTGCCGCTCGTAATCAAGCCAATATTGAGAAAATAAGACGGGTCGAAAAAGAACTGGGCGATCGGCTGGATGTTGTTTTCGTTGATGTCCGCGCGGAACCACAGTCGAATTTCGGACTCCTGGATGGTTACGTCCGGGGCGGAGCGGGCCAGGTGGGCGAAGATGCCCATATCGTTGCGCGAATTGAACATTTCACTGATCGTATAGAAGAGCCTGAAGAAAGGGGAGATTCTAATGCTGAGAGCAAGAAACCGGGTTCAGGGAAGACGATACACGCTCGGCTGCGAATCGGACAGCAGAAAGAACCGTTTGTCCGCGAAATAGCTCTCCAACCGGGATCACAGGCCGTTGTAGATATGACGACACGGGTAAACAAAGCGGTCGAAACCTTCGCTCAGGTCTATCTGCAGGACCCCGACGGAGTTGCAAGCCCCGACGCTATGTCGGAAGACGACCGGTTTGCTGTTCCCCTGGAGGTTGCGGATGTGCTGCGGGTGTTAATTATCGATGGAACGGCTGCCGAAAAGGATACCAAAAGCGAAGTAGAAAAAGCAGATGGCGGTGTAATGACTGGTGGGCTTGGAGGGGATATGCACGGTGCCCCGCATTCTGAAGAAGAGAGCGATGGGGAATCGATCAGTGGAGTGCGAATTTTGCAGTATGTTCTCAACCCCGCTCGCGAACTGGGGCGAAGGGGGGGAACAGGTATAAATGCCAGCGTGGTGACGCTGGACGGTTTAGCGAACCAGCCGCTGAGTAAATACCAAATTATTTGTCTTTATGATGTCAGTAGTCTTTCGGCACAGGCCTTATCGGACTTGGAGACATTTACAAAACAGGGTGGGGCGTTGCTTCTGATCGTAGCGGAAAATTGCAACCCGATGAAGTTTAATCGGACTTTGGCGTCGGCGGGGGCCGCTAATGCTGAAGCCGATGGGCGAGGGATGATTGCGCCGGCTCGGGTTGGGAACGAGAGAACTCTTAAATCTCCCGTAGGTGTTGCGCTAGGTTCGGAAAGTATGACCGAGCTCCATCCCGTGTTGGCGCCATTCCGGGATCAACGTCGGGGCGATCTTTCTGTGGTGAGATTTTCGAAGTTGCGGAAGTTGCGTGGGCTTGCGCGCGGCGCGGAAGTGATTGTTCAAAGCGAACCGCTGGGAGAAGGAAAACGGGGCATTCCATTAGTCGTGGAGCGAGACATCGGTGACGGCCGGGTGGTACTGCTGACATTCGGTTTCGAACTCGACCGCGGCAACGTTGCGCGGACGCGTGTTTTCCCCGTCCTTATGTGGCGGATTGTGGATTATCTCACAAAAAACCTCGAGCGGAAACCGCCTGATATTCTCACCGCTATGAGGCCTGCTGTACTGGATGTTTCCGAGCCGCGGTTTGCGTTCGTTGATGAAGTGGAGCTGGTCCCAGTTAAAGTTGCCAGAGAAAAATCGGCGGAAAAGAACGGCGAAAATGGGGATGTGAATCTGTCCGTGCAAAAAGAACGCGAAACGTCTTTAGCTGAACCGCTGATCTTGCCGATTGCGGAGGATCGGACGGTGTTAGTGCCGGCTATCCCGACGGGTTTGTATCGATTACAAAAAGTCCGAACGAACGGCGGAACTTCGATGTTCAGCGCCCGTTCTCGTTACGTCACCGTCAATCCCGACCCCGCTGAGAGCGATCTGGATCTGGTTTCCGGAGAAGATCTTAACGAGATCGCGGGGGAAAGTTGGTCCCGCCTGCAGGTAGGTGAAACACTGAGTTTTGCTCCGGAAGGATGGGAAGCCTGGAAATGGCTGGTGCTGGCGCTGGTGGTTCTTTATGCTGGCGAAGGATTTGTCGGGTGGTGGCTGAGTGCCCGAAGAGAAAAAGAACGAGCCGATGAATTACCGTCTTTTAACGGAGAAGGAACGGAAGCATGAACGTTATCTACTGGCTACTGGGACTTCGCGATCCCGGCTCAGTTTTAAAGATAACTGAATGGGCCTGGTATGCGGCCAGTTCGCCCGCTCTCTTGCTTCTTGTTGTAATAACCATTGTGGCACTGGCCGTTGCCGCCCTTAATTTGCTGCCCCAAAATGTCATGCCGTGGACTACCCGTTTCTCATTAACGTTAATGCGTATCGCGGGATTTGCGCTACTTGTGCTGATGCTGGCGCAGGTTGAACTCGGACTCACCGTTCACCGTGAAGCGCGCCCCCGGGTGGCAATGTTGACAGATATTTCGGGGAGTATGTCGATTAAGGATGGAGGCGGCGAAGAATCGCGTCTGTGGGCGGCCAATGCTTTCGCAAATGAAAAGGTCTCCAGGCTTGCCGAACAAGCGGATGTTGCCCGTTACTCTTTCAACTGGCAGGTAACTTCAGACGAAGAAAACCAGGGGGAGGGTAATGGCACAACACACCTTATCGAGGCCATCGAAGAAGTGGCGAGGCGGGAGAAAAGCGTCGATGCGCTCATTTTGCTGACCGACGGACACGATACGGTGGGAAATACTGGCCGACGTCTGTCGCGTCTCCTGGCGGCCCGCGGGCTTCCCGTCTATCCGGTAATTTTCGGGAAATCGGAAAAACCTCGGATTGCGCGCGTGAGAGTGACGGAGGGCGCGAATTATGTGAGGCTGGGCGACGAAACCCGTTTGGCTGCGAGGGTCACCTCGGAAGGTGTTCGTGGGCAGACGGTGGCCGTGCACCTGTTCGAGGAGGGCAAAGAAAAACCAGTAGCCAGCCGCGAGAACGTGCGAATTGGAAAGGGACCCGTTGAGGTCAATTTTGTTGTCCAGCCAACTGAACCGGGTCCACGAACGTATCGCATCGTTTTGAAGGGCGTCCGCGAATCGGTGAGTGAACGGACGCTTGTCGCAACACATCGCTTGAACGTGATCGACAAAAAGATCCGTGTGCTGTATGTCGACATCCCACGGGATGAACGCAAAATTTTGGGACACTGGCTCACTCTTGATCCCGTAGTTGATTTTGCTGCGCTGACATTGATGCCGAAAGGGGGATGGTATGGGCAGGGAGCCCTTCAACACGAAGACGTGGGAGCCGGACTTCCGAACAAAGAAGCGGATTTGTATAAATACGATGTGATCCTTTTCGGCGATATCCCGCGCAGTTATTTTCGGCATGGGGGCGACGTAGCGGAGACCAAAATGCGCCGTCTGGTGGAATTTGTGAGCCGCCGGGGAGGTGGCATTGTGACTCTTGGCGGGCGCGATGTATACGCGGCTGGCGGTTACGAGGATTCTCCGCTTGCGCGTATTTTGCCATTCCGCATTGAACCCACCAAAGAGCCCCAGATCAAAGGCGAATTTTCGGCACAACCCACAGCGATCGGTTTCAGCCACCCAATAATGCAACTTGAATGGCATCCCCGAGAAAACCGGGATGTTTGGTACGGTCTGGCCCGGCTGAACGGCTGTAATCGGGTCGGGGAGTTGAAACCAAGTGCCACTTTGCTTGCAGAACGAAAACTAGAGAATGAGACATTTCCGGTCATTGCCATTCACAATGTGGGGAAGGGGAAAGTTCTTGGAATGACCTGCGATACGACCTGGAGGTGGGAGATGATGCGCCCCCCCGACAGCGAAGATTATTTTCGAAAGTTCTGGGGTAACGTGGTCCGATATCTCGCCCCCGATCCTCGCCTTTCACCTCACCGACCACAGATAATGCGATACCAATCGCGGGCAGCGGTGGGAGAACGAGTTACCCTTGCAACGCGCCTTGTCAATGATGTTTATGAGCCGGTGCGCAACGCGGATCTGCTTGTGAAAGTGCGCCACCCATCGGGAAGCTTAACAAAGATATATCCGCGGGATGGGCGGGATAGCCCGGGACTCTACGAATATGAAATTGATGTCGATGAACCCGGCATCTGGACGGTGGAAACTGTTTACAATGACGCAACGACAACCGAGAAAATCAGGGCCGGGGAGAGTACGGAAGAGATGGAGGACCCGACAGCGAAACCAGACGCCATGAATCAGTTTGCCCGCACTACCGGGGGAAAAGCGTTTACTCCACAGGAAAGTGAGGATTTGCTGAATGCCCTGGATCTTGAGAGGCGAGAGTACGTTCAGCGACCTGTTGTTGCGGTCTGGAACCTCCCCATTGTGCTGCTGGCACTTCTGGGATTAGTGTGTATGGATTGTTTCATCCGGAAGCGACGGGGGATGGTGTAAATGGCCAAACGATCAGGACAGCAGGGAACGAAAGAAACGCGGGAATCCCTGCGTTCCCTGATGGATGGGCTCCGGGGTTTCGGCCGGTTCCGCAAAAAATGGCGCATTTTGGAAGGCCTCGGACGGGCCCTGGTTGTGGGGCCTGCGCTCCTTTTCTTGTGGTTTATCGTCGATTGCATCTTTAGGCTGCCTGCGTGGCCTCTCTTCCTCCTATTTGTTCTGGTATGTCTTGGCTGGTTGCTCGGTATTATCCGGTGGTTTGTGTGGCCGCTTTTTGGCAAGATCGACCCGGAACGGGAAGCGTTACAGGTAGAAAAACTGCATGGCAATATGGACAACCGTCTCATCGGCGCTCTCCAGCTTGGCGAAGAAGTCCAGGAGAGTGAACGAACCGGGCACCGGTTAGGCTATTCCAAAGGGCTTGCGCGGGCTTTTGTGCGTCGGATATCTCGAATGTGGCCAAAACTCGAAGCACGACAGTTCGTCGACCTGAGATCTGCCAAACGATGGTTCGGAGCGATATGGCTTGTTGTGCTGATCGCCGGAGGCTGTTTTTTCCTCGGGCGCGATGCCGTGACGAATCGAGTCAACAGGCTCCGACTGGCTTATGCGACGGTCCTCGACACGATTTTCCCTGTCAAACTCGTAGCACATCCGGGCAACATAAAGCTCGTTACAGGGGAATCGGTCGATTTGTCCGTCGAAGCTAAAGGTGCGCGACGGCCTGAAATCGAGTTGATCATGACTGATCAAAACGGGAAAAATCCCCGAAGCGAGATGCTCGAACTCAAGGAGCATAAAGCCCGGTTTAAAATCGAAAAGGCGGCGGAGTCTTTCAGATATACATTCCGCTACGGACGACAGGAAACCGAACAGTATACGGCACTCGTGGCGGATCTGCCCCGGCTGGAAGCTATTAATTACGAATTGATGTATCCCGCTTATACCGGCCAGCCGCCTCGAACACTTGTGGGACGCGTGCCCCGATTGCGAGCCCTGGAGGGCACGCGTGTACTGGTAAGTTTCGCAACGACATCTCCGCTGAATCGCGATCTTTCGCACGTGGAATGGCAAACGGGCGTTCGACAACCCATATCCATCCGGGGCCGGTTTGGCCATTTCTCATTTGTTCTAGAGCAGCCCGACCGTGCTAAGATCTATCTTTTCGGGATGCACGGGAAGAAATTCCGAATGGAAAAGACGCCGAGTTTTGAAATTGCGGTTCGACCTGATGAAAGCCCATCGGTCAGAGCCCTGCTGCGGAAGAAGAAACAGACGATGCTTGCTGAGCAGGCGACGGCTTTCGCGCTCGGTTATGCAGCAGAAGATGATTTTGGCGTCTCGGAAATAGTGTTGAGATATAAGATCGAGGGTATTGATGAGTTTTTGAATCGGCCGACGCGGGAAAATGAGGTTACGCGGAAAATCGATCCGCCCCGCGACAAGATCAGAGGAAGGTTTGCAAAAGTATTCGAAGCCGTGGAACCACCTCTTGCGCCCGGAGATCGCATTCGAATGACGATTCTGGCGCGGGATAACAATACGGAAACAGGACCGGGGCTCGGTAAAAGTCAGCCCATTGAAATTGTTGTGGTTCGACCGGATCTGGCGAAGTTTACCGAAAAGGAATTCGCTTTTGGCGGACGAAGTTTGCTCGGCGAATTGCACAAAGTAAAACGCAGCACAAATTTGCTTGTCCAACCTGAACGGAGTGTGCGAAAAGAAAAGCAACACGAAGTTGAACCAAGGGAACTGGAAGCCAGACTGAATCCAGAATCGTGGCCCAGCGGGGCTGAAGATTCCGTAGGCGATTATTTCCGGCTTCTGTCGGAGGAGGAATAAATGCGAGGTAAAAATAGCCATTACTCTGTCTTTCTTCGGTTGCTGACAATGTTGGCTGTAATCAGTCTCGTGACGGTGTCACGTAGCTTACGTGCCTCCTGGGCGGAACGTGCCGGGAAAATGAATAGAACGAAGCTTTCGGAACAAGAGGCACGGGCGAAGAGCGAGAAGGGCCAGCAGGAACGCAGAAACAAGCTGGCTATGCGTCGGATCAACCCCTCAATGGAAGGTGTTGACTGGAATGCTGACCCTACCGCAATCCCTTATATGCTCTACCAGGTGAACAAACGAACCGATCTGCCTGTTTACGTCGATAATGACGGCCTCAAGGTGGCTACTGATGAGCTGTTCGAGTTTACCATCGTTTATCTTACCTCTCACACCCGCTGGTCGTTCAATGAAAAGGAAACGGCCAATATGCAACGGTTTTTGCGTCGTGGTGGGACATTGTTGCTGGATGATTGTTATAACCGGGGAAGTGCATTTACCGATAGCGTTCGGCCGGAGGTGGCAAAGATGATCCCCGGTGCGGAACCGACAATGCTTTTGAAAGACGATTCCCGCGTGGAAGATGTATTCCGGATGGTGTATGAAACACCGTGGCCGGGGGAAGCAGGTCGGTTTCCCAACAAACCTTGGCAGTATTTTCTGCTGGACGGGCGTCCGGCGGTATTTTTCAGCCCCAATGACGATGGTTGCGGCTGGGAAGTTTCAACTCCCCCGACGGCTTCAAACCCTATCGGTGAGGGAATCGGGCATGGAGGAGATAACCGACAACGAGAACTTATGTATCAGTGGGCAACAAACTGGATGCTTTATGCTTACACACACTGATAATTGCCTTTGGCGGACGAACAATAATGAAAACAGATAAATTATTTCTGCGGGGCCGCTGGGCTGCGATTTTGTTGTGCATTCTTTGCCTGGCTCTGGTGGGAGAAGTGTCTGCTGACGAAACCGTGGAGTTGCGGCTTGTGCCTTACGACCGGCCCGATGTTACGGTGGATGAACTCGACGAAGAACGACCGATCGTTAATCCAGTGTCAACCGCTCAGGGCGTTGAGATGAGACAAGTTGGGGTAGCGGTTACCTGTTGGGCACGGAATGTGCGGCTCGATGGCCAATCTGTTTTTGAACGCTACCACGGTAGGAAGTACGTGGGACGAGTTCCGGTCGTCAAAAAGAAGCTCGAACCCGGCAAACATACAATCTGGCCGGGCGAACATACCTTTACGGTAACGGATGAAGGCGAGCTTCAATCCGGGAGCCCCGCTCTGGAGATCGAGGAGAACGTTGTTCGGATCAAATGTTATCCGGTGACGATTGAAGCGTATCAGTCTTCGGGCCCAGGCTTATCGGGGACAATGCGACAGCAGGCACTGCCGGAGATGACGCTTCGTGAGGCAGAAGATGCCTGGAGCGCGGCAGAAGATAACAAAAAGAAACCCCGGGAGTTGTTGCCTGTTTTTGAGGATTTTGCACCGCTCCGAATCTGGCTGCCACCGAATACAGCGGGTGCTGGCTATTTGCTCCATCCGGTCGGGCTCACGTTTCAGCTGGATGCCGATGGGGTGAAGGTTGGATCGGGTGAGAAAGGGAGAAAAGTTGACGGTATTAAAACGGCGAAAAATAAAATTCGCGTACCGCTGAGAGTTCATCCAGTGCGTGGTGATCAGGGAAGTGCGCTCGTGGTTCTCGGTGTGCATAAAATGGAATGGGAACGGGAAAGTGGCCTCAAAGAGGCGCGATGGTATCCGCGGCACCAGCCATACGAGGTTCAAATTGCTGAAGAAGCGCCGACAATTGAAATTGAGGGACATTTGCAGACACTGCCAATAAAAATGATGAGAGTGCGAATTGTCGACCAGCTGAGCGGGGCCCAGCAGCTGCTTGTTGCGGAGATGGAGTCACCTCACCTGATCACTCAGCAGCAATTTGTAAGCCGTATCCGGGGTGTCGATGCTCGCGGGAGCAAGCTGGACGATAAGGTTGTTTTCGGGGAAGTGCGAAGGTATGGCGAAAATGAATGGAATAAGCTCGGATTGAAAGGCCATGGCCAGGGGGAGGCGAAATTTTTTGTGCCGGAACTTCCAACGGGCCTTTACGAATTGCGGATCGGTTTCGAAGTGGCCGAAAACGACCGTTTCGGCGTAAAAAGATGGGTGACCATCGGGCCAGAGGAGCCACGTCCGGGAGTTGGCACGTTTACTCAAAAGGGGCGAAATGCTTTCTACCGAGGAGAAGAATTCTGGATTGGTCTTGGTGTAAGAACTCCCGGGGAGCAGATTCCCTCCGGCCAGCGCATCGAGTTGAAATTGGAGGACGAAAATGGGCGGGAACTCTCGGTCTATGTTGGGAAGACCAAGGCACCAATTGAAGAACGAAAAACCTATGTGGTTCGGGTTGGCGGGGAGATGAGTTTAAAACTGGCGCCGGGGAAATACCGACTCGCAGCCAAACTGGGATCTTACAGTTCCCCGGGGCGTGATATTTCGATTGTCGAACCTGATCCGCAGACGCATTTCACGACTATGCTCAATGGAAAATATAACGTCATCGGCAAACAGTATGAGAAAGTTCTCAAGACGTGTGAAGGCGCAGAGTTTCTGGCCCGGGAAATAAAGGAGGCCGGATATAACACGTTCATGGGAATGAGCTACAGCTTGCAGCGTCATAACCGTAAAAATACGGCAATCGAGCAGCTTGTGCGTGAACGACCGTCTCTGGGCCCGTGGGAAAGTTATTATCAACCCAGCGGACGCGACCGGTTTATGAACGCGGCGGTTCGCAATAACTTGAGATTTTACGAGAATATCTTCAGTCATCACGACAGCATGTTACCACGGCATAAGGCTTTTCTCGCGGCCGCCGAACGATATGCGAGCCTCGAATTAGAGTCTATGCGGCACAGCCCCGTTTTTCGGGGAGTCTGTTTGTATGATGAGTTTTATCATTCGGGGGGAGTTCATACGGCAGCGATAAAGGATATGTTTCTGAAAGCCCAGCAGATGGGTTTCAGGGAACGTTATGATGGTTTGACTGTGGCGGAAGCCAAGAAAGCGCTCGATCGGTTTGTCAGACGACCGCCTGGGCGTCGGCGGACGGAAGATGTGGAGAAGTACCGGCTCTGGAAAGAGCATGAGGACTGGCAATGGGAACGATTTTCCCGACGTATGAACGGAGCGATCAAAGATGTGATGCCGTCCGCTCGGACCTTTGCTCTCCAGAGATTCGGGGGTAGTAACGGGTCAAATATCGCGCACAATGGCCCTTCGGAGAAGGTTTTTGGACCGCTGGATATCGCATCCTGTGTTATGTACAAGGACGGAGGGTTTGGGGACCGGCCGGTATTCGCCCCAATGCAGGCGGATGTACTCAGCATTCGTAAAAATATCCCCGTCTGGACGCAACTTCATTGTTTTCACGGTCCCGGGATTTACGGGCGGCATCTTCTCCGGCAGGCGTTCTTTGCACTTTCGCAAAAAGTCGAAGGGTTCAGTTTCTTTACGATCGGGTTCGATCCAGAGAACCCCCGACAACTTGATAACAGGGATACGATTCGCACGATTGCCGCTGAACTTTGCAGGCCCTACGGTGATTTCTTCATGGCTTGCGAGAAGGGCTACAAAAAGGTTGGTATTTATTACTCGCGGACGGCGGCGCACCTGAGACAAAGAAAATCTCTAAAATTGAGTTACGCATGCGAAGGGCTCTGGGTTGGGTGTATGCGGGCTGGATATCCCGCCGACTTCCTCTACGATACCGATATAATTGAGGGCCGGGGAATGGAATACGATGTGGTCTTCGCACCGGGATGGGAATTGGTGGGCGAATGTCCTCCCAGTATACAAAAAGCTCTTAAACGCCTTGTTAATGCCGGCAAAATCGTCGCGACCGAGCGGTCGAGTAAACTTCCCGTAAAGGGGATTTCAAGGCTTCAATCATCGCTTGATGAATACGACGATAAGCTCGGTGGCGCTTTCCCGCGATATGTGGATTTTGAGACGGAGATGGTGTGGAACCGGAGTGAGAAAACGACGCAACTGGTGGGAGATTTCCTTTCAAAACACATCGAACCGGCGGGGTTGGTCCAAAAGGCTGAAGGGACCGAGGAACTCCCGGTCCACGTGGGGCCGGACTGGCTGAAATGCGGGCGGGGACAATACATGATTATACCCAATTTTGCTTATACGCGGTTTGATGGGCTTCATAAAACGCTCTATCAGGCGCCCGACCGGCCGACCGTGAAATTTCCCGAGAAGAATCCGAAATGCTACGATATGCTCGAGATGCGATCTGTGGAAGTTGAAAGGAAAGATGACTGGATGATTGTCCGGCCGGACTTCCGGTACTACCCGGGGAAGATATACGCTTTCCTCCCGCGTGAAATCGGTGGCGTGAGTCTGAAGGCCAGTTCCGAGGTTAAGGCGGGAGAAACCATCCAATACCAGGCACGAGTGACGGACGACGCTGGCCACACAATCAATGCCGGTTTCCCTATTGAAATTAAGCTGGAGCACCCTCTTGGCAGGACGCTCTACGATGTTTACCGGGTAGCTAAACCTGTGTATTCCGGTGCTTATGCAATGCCGGTCAATATTACACCCGGCAACTGGACCCTGAGCGTTCGGGAATTAATCGGCGGCGCGATTGCGAAGACGAAAATCAAGGTGGGGCGAGGGGCGTTGCCCCTCGGCCAATACGATGGGACAACCGTGTTTGTGCATGATGTCGCCCAAATCCGCAGGTTTTTGAAAAATAACGAAAAAGTAATCATTGCGCGTTCGGAATCTCAGCAATGGTTAGTGCCGGCCGCTCGAGAACTATCCGCAGGACTGAAAAAGATGGGCATTGAGGCGGAGATCAAGAACATTGACGGGATCGTGCGCACTGCTGGAGACTGGAACCGCAAAAATCCAACAGCGGACGGGACAAGGATGTGGCGTGGAACAGTAGTCGCCCCTGGACTGTTTGTCGATGCTCCTGTGATCGTGCTGGGACGGCGTTACGAAAATCGGCTTGTGGAGGCTTTGATCGGTAGAGGAACAGTGCCGGAGCCTCTGACGGAAAACTTCCCGGGGCAAGGCCGTGCTGTCGTCGGACACGTGCGGCGGGCGTTTTCCAATGAGTACGACACCTTGTACATATTCTCACGAGACAAAACCGGAATAAAACGAGGAATCGAGAAATTGATCTCGGCGGAAGCGGATGTGTCAGCGCCCGTGCATCCGGAACTTGTTGAACCGAAAGTTCGGTCCGATGCGAAACTCGCTGATCAAGCCAGACGGGACTGGGCACCTTCAAGTTACCGACAGAATATCTGGGGTGAAGATCTGATTCGAACGATAGATGTCGATCCGGTATCCGGTCGAATCCTGGTCGGGACATTTGGGTACGGTTACAACCTGTTCTGCCTGTCGGAGAAGGGAGATCTGTTGTGGCGCAAATTTCTGCCTGAACATGATGTTTACTATGCCCGATGGTATGACCAGGGTATCAGGGAGATTGAGAAAGAAGAGGAAGAGGAGACGATAGGGGCGTGGGAAAATGCGAAAGAAATCAGGCCGGACGAAGGATACGAAGAAGAACCAGAAGAGGGTCAGGGGGAAGAAGTGAAAAAGGGCGCCCGGCGTGTCGTAGCGGCGACGGGCCGCGGTTTCCATGTCTTTTTGCTCAACGGTGAAAATGGTGACGTGATCAAAAAATTTGCATCGACCGAGTGGCCGAATTACCACAGTACTTACACCGAAGGAGCATTGAAGACTGAAGTGCCGATTAGAGTGAACACACCTCTGAAACAGATATTGGTATGCGGGAAGACGGCTATGGTAGCACTGGATTATGAAGGGAACAAAATATGGTCGCTCGATAGGGCGGATGCGATCACCGAATACCCTGAGAAAGCTGAACAAACCGGAGCGGCCACTTTTCCACGGTCAGCGGTCATGCGAGGGTTTGCGATCAGCCCCGATGGATCGAAGATTATTCATAGCCAGTATCGGATCACCGGATCTACGGAGACAGCAAAAGAAATAGTCGATGTTTGGGGCCACCTGCCGCACGTAATCGATGCCAGAACGGGGAAAATTCTGGCGGTTAACCGGTCGAACCGGGGTGAAAGTACACGTGCTTGCGGATGGTCTGTAGGGTGGCCGGAAAATTCGAAACGGCCATGGGTGTATCGAAAAGGATTGGGAGCTCCTCTCCAAGAAGACGGAAGTTTTGGCGAATTTAAGCTGGTTCGTGGAAAAAGACTCGAAAATGGCGATTGGCTGCAGCATACAAATACGCGACTGGCAAGAGTTGCTGCGAATGGGAATGTGGTGTGGGAGAAGGACTCGGAGGAAGTCTGGATTCGACAACTGGACCGGCTCAGTAAGGATCAGACGAAGATTTATCGTTGCGATCCCGACGGGCTGATTAAATGCTATGATCTTGAAAACGGAGAAACTCTTTGGGAATACGGCGGCTTGGATTACAGCGCGGTTTTCCGGCCGACCCAAAAGAGTCTGCTGGCTGGGGCGGAAGACGGTGACCTGGTATTTCTGGATTCAGCGGGAAAGGCGAAGTGGGAAACAACAATTCGTGACGACAACCGTGTTCCCGCTGGAGGATACCCCGGCGAAATTGAATATGCTGAACAGAGGGACCCCGATAGTACGGCTGAATTTTATCCGGTTGGTGAAGATAAACCGGGAGACTATAAGACCCTTCTTCGGAAAGGCCTGGAGCAAATCTCTGGGGGTGGTTTTGAAGCCGGTACCCATTGGGAAATTAAAGATGGCAAAATCGAATCTGGTGGGGAGGCTCACCGAGGCAAGAAATGTTTGTCCCTTGAGCAAGGGGATCTTGTCAGCCAGGCTATCGAGCGAAAAGTGGTACCGTCGGCTACTTACCTGCTGGAATTTTTCTACAAAATCAATAATTTAAAAGCGCGGCTGACGGCTGGCGTGATGCTTGAGGGCAAGGGCAAGATCAGCGATGAAGTCCTTACTGCCTCGAAATTTGGGGCGGTGACGGGGGCGCGAGCCGGGCAGTGGAGCTTCGGGCGGCTCGCCGTGAAAAGCATGGCCGATACCGTGAAAATACGGGTCGGGTTTGAGGCGGAAGATGGAGTGGTTTTGGTCGATGATGTGAGTTTGAAACCGATTCGATTCCCGTCGGCCAATCTGGTGGCATGCGAAGAACTCCACGCGATTGAGCCCACGTATGTGGAAGATATTCGAGTCCAGTATGATCGCGTTTCAGGGGCACTCAAGAATAAGTTGCGCAATAAGAATCGGGTCGCTGCGTTTGCCCAATGTGATCCGAATGTGGCAATCATCTGGACGCAGGAAGAAAGCTATTTGCACAATGGTCGGCTGGACGACATCGGTCAGATATGGCGCTATCAACCGGACAACGTGGGATTCAGCGTTATTTTTGCAGAACCTATGTACGTTTCCCATCTTGTGCTCTATCTGAACAATGCGACGCCTGGTAATGTTTATCAAACCATCGGCGTGCTGGCGAACAATATAGAGACGAAAATGCCAGAAACGGTGGCACTTGTGCGAGGGAATCGTCGTCGGTTCGTAGTAGTTCATTTCGACGAACCTGTCTACACCGATAATCTGAAAATATTGCCGGGACCGCACCGAGCTCATAAAGAGTGTATCACCGAAGTGGAAGTCTACGGTCCGCTCGGGGGCCCGGAAATGGCGGAGAAAAGCGATGGATTTTCGGAGGCAGCGCCGGCCCATTCGATGTTCATGGGATCGCCGGATCATGCTCCGAAACAACTTCCAGAACCCCTGACCGGCGAGTATAAAGAAGTAGCGAGATCGAGTCGCATTGGTACCCCGGCTTACCATTGTGGAGGCTCCGTTGCGAGCGGACTCTTTACGTTCGGTGTGGCAGATGGGAGGGTCCGCTCCGTGAAAATCAGTCGATCGGAGAGACGACATAACAGACCAGATTGGGGTCGGTCATGGTCTCTCAGCAGCGTGGCTCCAACAACCGCACCCGCACGATATAGAGGACGCCTTCTGGTCGGATCGGCGGATTATAAACTGCATGCGGTCGCTGATAATGGCATGCATCTGTGGGGTTTTGAGACGGACGGGAGAGTGTACTCAGCTCCAACTCCGAACGGACATGAAGTATATTTTGGCTCGGATGATGGGAATCTGTACAAAGCGGATATCGATTCCGGGATGTTGATATGGCGGTTTGAAACCGGTGGAAAAGTGCGAAGCTCTCCTGCATTGTCCGACGGAAAACTTTATTTCGCTTCCTGGGATGGGAACCTTTACGCTCTGGATGCGGCGAAAGGACGGAAGGTTTGGCAGGCTGCAATAGAGAAGTTCACACGTTGCAGTCCGGCGGTTCGAAGTGGAAAAGTTTACATTGGTGATGAACGAGGTCATATGGTCTGCTACAGCGCTAAAAACGGCAAATTGTTGTGGAGAAAGCCGCTGGGAGACCATATTTCGAGGTGTCCGGTTGTGCTGGGAGATAGTGTGGTATATGCGAGCGAAGACGGCAAAATCGCGGCAATAATGCCGTCGGGATCCGTCCGTTGGAGGCGTGATCTGAAGACGCGTATCAGTGGCCAGCCCATTCCCACGCGGGAACAGCTTATCGTGCCCACTGACAATGGACTTTCTGTATTGAAATCGGACGATGGGAAGGACGATGAAAGGTTTGTCCCGCCTCGTAAGGCGGGTAAAATTCATACCGCCTTACCCTATAAAGGTTTCTTGTGTCTGCTGAGTGGTCGCCCATCCGTTTATAAGGCTGGCGGAAGGAACTTTGTGAATTATGGTGGCACTGTGGAGATCTGGGCTCCAAGAGAGGAACCTGAGACGTCGGAGACACCGGAAAAGGGCACGGGAGGTTCGAAATGAAAAGAGTTTTAGGCACCACAATAACGCTGTGGATCGCGGCATTGGTGTTTTTGTCGTTGAACTGTGCCGTCGCGGCCCAGCCCCATAATATCGTTGAAAACTTCACCGCGAGGCTCAATTCAAGCGACCAAATACACTCTTCGGTTGTGACCACGGATCCCTGGCGCGGGGTTGGCCATGCGCATTTGACCTACAAGGCCGAAGGGCGCCATCGAAGGGCCAGCTTGTTTTTACCGGATGAAAAATACCGAGTTCCAGGACCGGGAACCGTAAAAATGTGGGTTAAGGGAGATGGGTCAGGTAATAATCTGCGAATCTGCGTGCGACATGCCAGAGTTCAACATGATCGGCATGGACGTCGTCGCCTGCAACACCATGAAGACATCTGGTCCAGGCAGGTCAAGCTCGATTTCGCAGGATGGAAACGCCTGAGTTTCGATATGAGCGAAATTCCCGATGACCGGTCGGCATGGTGGCGGTGCCTTGAGATCACAGTTCCGCGTGGGCAAGAAGCGAAAATGAGCGGTAAACTTGCTCTTGATGAATTTGTTCAGATTCCCAAAAAGTCGAGGCCAAAGGGGGCTGTGGCTGTAACACTGATCGGGCCGCGGATACGCAATTTCAGCCGCAAAATCGCTGTCTCACTGGATGTCAGGAATTTCACCCGGAAAAGCCAGGAAATCAAAGCTCGAGTGGTGGCCACTGACCGAAATGAGAATCTGGTTCTGGATCGGGACTTTACTATCAAGGCCGAACCGTTCGCGAGAATAAGCGCCGATGAAAACAAGACTTCTGAACACCATCTTGAACTTGTGCCCGATCAAATCGCACGGTTTCTTCCACCTTTCAAAGTCCAGTGCGATGTCGGTTCCGAACTAACCGATCTTTCGGTCAGCCGTAGTTTCAAAGTGGTGATGGGCAATAGTATTTATCTGTTTGATGACCTTTCAGATGTTTACGGGCGCTGGTTTACCGCGGGCGGCGGGGATTTGAAAAGTATGCGGCATTGGCCGAAATGGATAATGGGAGAGCAGCAGAGATATTCCCCGTTCTACCAGACGTCGGCCAGGCTGACACGTGTGCCGGTCGAGCACAAACCAACCGGCAAATTACTTGCCGAACGATACCTCGGAAAGTATGCCATGAAATTCGACTATCGGGGCAACGCGGCGGTTTATATGACCCGCCGGCGTTATCTGCCCGGGAATGCCTACCGGATGGGGGTCTGGGTAAAAGGCGACGGCAACGGTGCTGAATTGTGGGCTCGTTTTCTCGATTACACAGACAATGCAGATTTTTGGCCCGGTGGGTGGCAACGAATTGGGCGCGGTGGGCGAGTGGTCTGTAAACTCGATTTTACCGATTGGAGATATTTCGAGTTAGAGTTGCCAGGTGGAGGTATCGGACGCAACACGCCGCGTGGTTCAACGGATGCGCTGGATTTTCCCCTTGAACTGACCGCTTTCCGCATCGAACCGGGGAAAGAAAAGAGTTCCGGGTCCGTTCAAATTGGAGCCATTCACGTTCATACCCAGCAACCACAACGAAAAACTCTGGCCGTGCAAGTAGGGTATGAAGATGCGGAAAGACGTTGGTGGTCGGAAGGCGATGCATGGGCTGCAGTGCAAAACAGCTGGCCGGGAGGCGGGCGGAAGGTAAGAGTGACCTGGAACCTGCTGGACCGAAAAAATGAAGAAATTGCATCGGGACAAAAAGAGCTCGGACTTAATCCAGTAGCGACGGCAAATGTTGAGATACCTCTGTCAAAGTTCGCGGCGAAAATTGAGAAATGTCTCGCCCCTTTCCGCCTTCAAGTCGTTGCAACGGATACGGAAGACTTTTCTACTTCCACGACACGTGAATTGATTATCGCAAAACCGGATTCCTCGGCTTTAGTTGCCGATTTTGAGGCGGAACGGGGATACCTGGGAATGCTGCCGAGGGGCATGGAACGCAAGAAACCGGCCGGGGAATTCGTGGCCTGGACGAGCGCCAAAGTTTCGCATGGGGGGCAAAGATCGCTGGCCATCAATTGGAAGAAAGAGGCCGGACTCCAGTTGCCTGTATCGGTCGATCCACCTTTGCCGGGCGTGCCCGTTGAGCTGAGTTTGTGGGTCCATGGGGATGGTAAAGGTGAGATAATGTATCCGTTGATCGGGGACAAACGCGGGGTCAGTCATGGCGCGCACGGTGGGCAATGGGATCTGTTTTTGCCACGCACAAGCGCGGGTAAATTTCAAAACGTGGTTAAGGTTGATTGGAAAGGATGGAAGAAGTTGACTTTCAATCTGCCGGTTATTCCCCCGACATGGCAGGAAAAACTGCCGGTGCTGGGTTTTGAGGCCAGTTATCCGCTCGGTGTACATCTGATGGTGGACGGACGAGATGCATCGGCAGAAATGGGCACGATATATGTCGATGATTTGCGTGCTGAAACACATCTCGCTCCTCAGCATCGAGTCAATATGCGGTTAAGGCCGATGGGGAGGACGAATGTCCTTCGTCCCGGCGAAGCGGCGCGCGTTTTGGTGACGAATCACGGGATGGCAGACGAGAGTAATGTAGAGATTGAAGGGGGTATTTATGATTGGCGGGGGCGAAAGCGGGTGGAAGTTGATGAAAAACGGGCTCTTAAACCGATGGCACATGTAGGGCTCGAATGCGGCGAAAAACTGCCGGTTGGTGCATACAAGATTGCACTGGATCTAAAACAAAATGCGAAGAAGTTGGAGCACCTCAGCAAGGATTTTCTGGTGGGGGATCTGTCAAAATATCTCGGTAGCGGTTGGGAAGAACAGATCGACGATTCGCCGGCTTTGAAGCGGCCCCTGGGTGAAGATTTTGCCCGGATTGATGAAGACTGGGACTGGGTGGAACATTATCCCGGAAACGTGCAGCTGGATACGCTGAGATATCACATAGGGAGGGTCAGGGAAGACGGCGCGAAACCGTGGGCTTTGCTTGGATACAGCGCTTATTATGCCGCTGGAGTGGGTTTTGAGCAAATGATGAGGGGAGCTTTTCAACGAAGAAAAAGGGATGCCGGGCACGCCGTGGATGTCTTCCTGGTTCCTGAACGAATGGATGATTGGGATCATTACACCTGCGAGGTCATGCGTGGGGTTGGCCAGGGCCTGGCCGGCTGGATCTTGTGGAACAATCCGGATGGGTCGGGCCCCCTGGCGGTGGAACCCAAAAAGTTTGCCTCCATGGCGAAAATAGCCGACCAATGGCGCCGACGTTACTGTCCGGAGAAACCTCTGTTGATCGGGGGAATGAGCTCCAATACGGCTATCCCATATCTGCGGAAGTTAGGCAAACAAAATGCTTTGGAACATGTCAGCGGAGTGAATGTTCGTATGGACGTCGGACGGCTTTCCCCGGAAGACGCTGAGATTGTCAATTATATTGAGGAGCTTCGCTCAGAAATGCCTCAGGCTGAAGAACATCGTTACGTTCTTGTGACGGATCTCGACTGGGCCGTTGAGAAAGAAGGGAGCGGGCTCTGCGTGTTTGACCAGGCCGCGTTTTTGACGCGCTCATACATGATGTTAAACCGTTTCGGAATTCGGCCTGTTTTGCAAATTGCGAACGAAGATTATGATCGACTCGGGCTGGGTCTGGCGTATCGGGATCGCCTTTATGTACCGCCGATGCGGGCCCGACCGAGTGATTATCATTTTAAACCTTCCTGGTGGGCGATGGCCCGGGTGCGAGAACTGTTTGGCAATTTCCATTCGACGGGAAGCGTTGAAATCAGCGATATTATTCCCGGGCAAACCCGGTGCTTGCTTTTCGAAAAAAGCGGAGAGGATGTGACTGTCGTCGTATTATGGCGTTTGTATCGGCCGGGAGAAATCTCTTTTGAAAATACAGGTCTCGAAGTGACTGAATCATGGGACCTGTTTGGAACTCCCATTAAGCCGACTGAGAAATGGTTCTCCGTGGGGAAAATGCCCACTGCGTTCCGTATCCCCGTGAAACCGACTGTTGCGGAGCAAGCATTGAGACTTCTGCAGGTGAAAAGTCCAGATGGGCTGAGCTGGCCCCAGACGGTTATATCGGTAATAAAACCGGGAGGAAAAGATTATAAACAGACCGGCGGCCAAAAAGCGGTTTTCAAGGGCAAAACGGTGACTGCACGCAGCTGGGAAGGTAATGGTTTGCGGTTCAAAAAAGGTGGTTCGGAGGAATTTTCAGTGCCAGTGCCGAAAGATTACGGACTGGTTCTCAGGAAACGCTTCCTGCTGGAAGAGATCGGGCAAGACGCGGAGGTGGCGGTCAATGGGAAAAAAGTAGCGGAGTGGAATCTGCGGCGGCACAAAAAACAGTTGTCCGGTGGCGTGCGAGATAGCTCTTTTTTCATTGGAAGGAAGCATTTAAAAAATTCAGACGAGGCAAAAATAACGGTCAAATACCCGGACGCAGCCAATACGATCGAGTGGCGGATTTTTGCGTATCGAGAAGGCGCCTTCCCACTCTCAGCTCTCGGCCCTCTGTATGCGGAACAGAATGTTGGGCACATAAGGTTTGGACGCAACAGTCTCGGGATGCCACTGAAAATTGCTGGCAAATCATTTAAAAACGGACTGGGGACATTTGCCCGTAGTCTGGTGGAATATCAAATCAACGGGCAATTTAAGAAGCTGAAGGCAGAAGTCGGTGTGGATGCCGTCACAGAAGGGAAAGGATCCGTTGTGTTCAAAGTGTTTGGTGACGGGGAAGAACTGTGGTCTTCACCTGTAATGTCGGGGTTGGATGAAGCCCGACCGGTGGAGATAGATGTGAGCAGTGTAGATCGGTTGCGTCTGGTGGTTGATAACGCTGGCGATGGCAACCGCTATGATGCTGCAAATTGGGGCAGAGCCCGCCTGCTGCGCTAACCCGCATATGGGTCGGAGAATTTCAGAGAGGTGCAGGTCCGCATCGACGAGGCGGGCCCGCCGGTGGTCGTGTGCAGTTTGCGGGGAGATCTGACGGCTTTGGAGCTGCTTTCTGAGAAAGTTACAAATGTGAATAGGTTTTACGTGCCTTCTCAGCGCACCGGCGCTGGCTCTGGAATGGGGTGAAGAGTTGGGCCGTGCCAAACGGGACACCAGTTTTCTTTTTTCCCGAACCTTTCGGTAAATTGTTCAATAGGGCATGATGAGCCACTTTCTGGCCAACAGTCTTCTTCATCTGCCGGGCAAGCCGGCACGGGCCGTGTTTATTGGATGAGGGGATTTAGATTATGAAATGGGAATGCCCTATGCGCACCGTCGTTACGCAAAAATCGATGCCGGGTATTTACTTGAAACTTTGCGGGGATAGTTTTTGAGAGGTCTGTGCCGAAGGGGTCGTTAAACTCTACTGTTTTTCGCGAAGCTGGCGGGACCAAAAATAATAGACCGCAAATATGCGACGACGTGCGCGGGGGAAAAAGAGGAATTGTCCTTCCGTTCAAATATCTATTTTTCCTTTTTGATTTGCTGGATGATTTGTTTGATGTATTTGCCTTCACGTGAATCGGGATTGAAGGAGATGGCTTTTTGAAGCGTTTTCAGGGCTTTTTCCCTTTTGCCTTGCTGGGCATACAGGATGCCGAGGAAGTAGTGATCTTTCTGAGGTTCTTTGAGTTTAACACCGGCTTCCGTAAGCTTCTCCATTTTATCAGTAGCTTCCACTACCTGTTTTTTCAATTGCGCCGGGGGAGTACTCCGGGCATTTTGCAACAGGCTCATCACGTAGGATGTTACGGCTTTTTCCCAGAAACCGTCTTTGTTTTTGGGGTCAAATGTCCGGACCTGATTGAGAGCCTCACTCAGCTCGTCCTTTTTCCCTGATTTTTGCAGAGTTTGGAAACGGATCATCGCTGCTTTTGCCCCATTTCCCCGTTTGTTATCGGGATCAAGCTCGAGAACTTTTTCGGCTGCATGAAGTGCCTTTTTGTGTTGCTGGACGCCCATGTAGATATTCATCGCCTGAACATTAAATTCGTAACTGTCTGTATCGGCTGTTTTGGTTTTTTTCTGGAATGTCTTGAAACTCTGCAATTTTTTCTGTCCGGTTTCCAGCTTTTTGACAAAAGGATCTACGGGAAGATACCCGGCCCAGGAATTGAAGACTATCCCATCGGCAGTAACCTGCACCAGGAAAGGGTACCCTCCACCTCCCCATTTTTTCATTAATTTACGGTATTTCTTAGCGTTTTCGAGTTCTTTTCCCTTTCGGTTTCGCACCGTACAGTCGAGGCTTACAGGAACGAATGCTTTGAGCGCCTGTTTGCCTTTTTTGTTGTTGTAAACATCTTTTTCGATTCTCCGGCACCAACCGCACGACTCGGTCGTGAAGTGCACATAAAGCGGTTTGCTTTCTTTGCGGGCCAGTTTCTTGGCTTTCTCCCAATCACTGAGAAAATAGTCAACGCCTGCAGCAGCATGAAGAAGCGGAGAGGCGAGGATTAAAAGACAGACGGCAAATAACTTTTTCATATTTTTCCCTTTTGAGAAACGAGTGGATAGCCGAAATCATAAAAACCCATTATATTGAGCATAGGTCATTTTGAGGTTTTATGTCAATGCATCAGAGCGCTCTTTAATTGCCTGATAGGTGAAACGGGAAGAACACAAGAACAGTTGAGTCCTGTGTTCGATACAGATTCCGTGGGCAAACCTGCGTTTCGAGTGTATTGGTGGCTTATATCGAGCGGGAGGAATAGATTGGACCGCTTTTCCGCCTTTGCTCGGTTGAAAAAACAAGGGCTTGCGGTCATGCTGCACCCTGATCAATAGCAGTTTTATTTTTGTACGAGGCCAAACCGAAAAGCTCTTTTCATACGGAAGGCAGGTTATAGAAATGTATGTGAGGGTGCAAAACATTCTTCTGTGGGTTTTGCAGATACTTCTCTCTGCAACGTTGCTGCCCGCGGTTGGCTTTGCGGCGGAGGCGGAGGTCTTACAGGCGAAGGAGATAGAATCAGAACTCGGGCGCGTAACCGACCTCCGAGTGGTTCACCGCGGTGCTATTGAGCACCTTCAGGATGCCCGTACGCTGACGGTTTATCTTGCTGGCTGGGGAGGGCCTGACCGGGACCCCGAGGTCGAAGACCTGATGGTCGAGGCGGAAGGACTCTATGGCCTGATTCGGGGAGTCGATTACGGAGCGAGCGGTTTGCAGGCTCAATTTAATGTTGCCACCAGCAACAAGAAAGAGACGGTCAAGAGACCTGCGGTTGAATCTCTTGCGCTTCTCCAACGTGCGCGTCGTTCAGTGGCCGAGCAGGTAAATGATTTCTACCGACGATGCGTGGCGTTGAAAAAAGATCTTCGCAAGCGGGTACGAGAAACTGCGCGCCAGAAAATCCAATGGGAGATAACCGAAAAGGCGGCCGCCTGGGGGAGTCCTGTGCTTGAAAGAGGACGCCGTTCGGGTCTTCGCTTTGGGTGGAGGTTGCGTGAAAGGGACCGCAGAACGGATTTTTTTGATTACAGCGACGAGCGCAAGAACCACGTTCTCGCCACGGGCGCCCGGATGGGTATTTCATTCGTAAACGTCTATTACAACAAGGTTTGTAACTGGTCAGTTATCGAAAAAGAGAAGGGGGAGTATGATTTTGCCCCCCTTGATAATATCGTCAAACGCGCCCACAAATACGGCATTCGTGTGACCCCAATGCTGGCCTGTTTGAACGGATCACCACCAGAATGGCATCTTGAGAAAGAGGGCAAGGACAGCCAGTTCACTGTCTTAAGACGAAGACGCCGCCGCGAACCAAAAAAGGAAGTTCAGACAGGAATCAATTTGTTCCATGAACCAACGCGCAAAGCCTTCACGCGTTTTTTGACGGCCTATGCGCGTCATATCCGGCAAAAATGGGCAGAACAAATTCCGGCCGTCTATGCACCGGGGACCCAGCGCGAACTCAGCGCACCCGCAGATCGGTCGGAGATTATGGATCAGTTCTGGCGACGCTGGGACCGAGCGCACGGGGGCGATGGGAAGAGCGAATGGGTGATACCGGAAGAAATTGACCGTGAGAGAAAAGGCGGTGAACGCGCGTATGTCCGGGCCGAAATGTGCCGGGAGGACTGGCTTATTCAGTACGTGCGAACGGTTCATAAGGCGTTGAAACAAGGCCACGACGAGTTAATTGTTCAGATGCCGACCACAAGCGATGATTTCCACAGACTTTTCGCGGCTCGAACGGGTAATTCGCGCGATCTGAGCCGACTCTGTGAGTTGACGGATAACCCCGGGACTTCCACGGACAGCCCGGCTGGATTCGGAGTGCTGCGCAGCTTGGCGGACGGGGCGTGGCGATGGTCGCAGGACGTCCATTCAGGTTGCGGAATCATTGCTGCTGCGGCCACATCAAATGCGACGTTGCACGGTTGTGTGCGGATTGCTATCGGGGAACCTGCAAACAGTTTGCGGGCCTATTTCCCACGAAGCTGGTTCCGCTATTGTGACTGGCAGATCGGCGGGTTCGGTATTGGATCTTACTACCTTGCGCCGATGCGCTGTCAGGAACTTTCTGCGCTGATTCTCAACACCCGTCGGGCAGACGCGCCGATTGCTGTACTGTGGAGCCAGAGCAGTCTACGGCGCGACAAGAACAGTCGTTGGTTCAAAAGCGCGATGGCATGGGGCCATCTTCTCGCCAGGTCCTATTTTCAGTTCGATTATATTGCTGAGAACGGCCTCGCGGAAAATCTTAAAAATTACAGAATTTTGATTCTACCGTCGACCCATACGTTGCCAGATGGGGTTAGCAAAACGATCCGGCAGTGGGTTCGAGGGGGCGGTATTCTTCTGGGATTTGGGGCGCCCGGTCTTTACGATGAATTTGGGGTTCGACGCAAAGGACTGCCTCTGGCGGACGTTTTTGGGGCGGAATTCGCCGGGTTCCGGGTTCCAGCGCCCATCCGACCCGACAGACTGGTGACGACACACCCGGAAGGTTCGTATGTTTCGATCCCCCCGCACGATTACAAGTTCGAGGCGAGCACTTACGCGGTGCTTGAGCCAACGGATGGCAAGGCCCGGGCATTTTATGCTTCGCGTCACGAGCAGGTAGCCATTGTGGAGCACAAGTTTGGTGAAGGTGAGGCTATGCTCAGTGGATACCCCGTGGGGTTTGAGTACTGGCAGGCTGCACCTTACGAAATGGGGCTCGGATTGACCCATCATCGCCAGCTCGATTACAATCCTGAAATTAAACGATACGAACATTGGCTGGCAAAAGAACTCGAAAAACGGGGCGTAAAGCGAGAACTGGTGCCGGCATACGGTCGCATGCTGCGTTCCCAGCGCGGGGATGATCCCGACTGGTTCCACATCTTCCGCAACAATCCCGAATATCGGGAGTACATGTTCGAAACTGATCGACCGGTCCGGGCGGTCTACGCCATCCCTCGTAAGAGAGAGGGGATTGACAACTTTTACGTGACTTTTACCAATACTCAGGCTAACTATTTATGGGAACGCGGATATTTCGTCAGCACACTGGCCGGGGGACGTGTCATGATGGCGGTGCTGGCGGAGGATAGATGGGAAGAAACGCCTGTCGTTTTTGACGCGCGCCTCAGAGTTCCTGTTCCGGCCGAAATTAAGAAGGGTAGGATCAAGATGCAGCTTGTTGATAGAGGATATACAGCTCGGGAGGCTAAGCCGGCTCATATGGACGGGCGGTACCTTCGTTTTGAAACCTGGCTGCCGGTTTCTCGCGCGGCAGGATATGCCATCGCGCCGCAGGGAAAAGTCCGTTTGTTTGGACAGACCGAACCTGACGGCGAGACTCCGGATGCGGTCTTTGAAAAAACTCAAGCCTGCGAAAAAGGTGAGAAACTTCGTGCGACTGAGATTCTTGCGCCGGCTGAAATCGGCGAGTTTTTGGAGAAACGGCGGGGCAAGGAACTTCTCATCGGGTGCGGGGATCGGCGTTACCGGCCGGTCGGCGAGGAATTGGCCACGTGGTTGAGGGAAAAATACAATATTGAGGCCAAAACGACGACAGCAGGTCCTCGCGCGACGACGAATTGCACATATATGTCAGGTTTTGGTTGGACCCGTTACGGTAAAAACCCGGTGGAGGCCGATATACTTGTGGGCAATGATCAGTCCAACGGTTTAATGTGGAAGTTCGCCGACAGCAAAGACTGGGTGCACTGGTTACCGGTGGAGGTCAATCAAGATTTCCCGGGTCTTGGGCATGCCATTGTAATGATGTCACTTCCGGTAAGGACCCGCGCGAACGGCCAGCCCGGCGGCAGAGGGGCCCCCAGTCACCTTATCATCGGCGCCAGCAATCCCTCGGATGCGCTTCGGGCGGTGAAGGAAATGAATGAGAGATTGAAGTAAGATTCAGTTTAGCCCGGGAGTTTCCCTGCATCCTGACGATAAGTTTCTTCGCATTCCCGCCAGAATTCCTGCATTTCGCGGCACCGATCGGGCTTCTCTTTGGAAAGGTCATTCATTTCACTGCGGTCGGCCGACAGGTTATAAAGAGCCCAATCGTCGTCCATCGAGCCCACGGGGCCCGAATCCGATGCGCTGACGATTTTCCAATTGCCGATCCGGAGAGCACGGTTCCCTGAATGGTGGAAAAAGATATGCGAGTGCCCGATGCTATCGTCTTCACCGAAAGTGGGCGCCAGACTTCTACCGGGGAGTGGCGGGGCATCCGCCGGGAACGGGATGTCGCCAGGGCGTATGCCGGCAAGTTCGAGGATTGTGGGCAGGAAATCAATGCAATGGCCCATGTCGTGACGGAGCTCGCCCCGGGCGGCGATACCGCTGGGCCAGGAGGCAATCATCGGAGTGGCTACACCGCCTTCATGAACCCAGATTTTGTGTCGTCTGAATGGCGAATTGCTGCAGTTGGACCAGCCCGGGCCAAGACACAGATGCGTTGTTTCGGAGCCCGGGGGAGCCATGGGATCGTGTCCGCCGGCTCGGATCATAATCTCCGCACTCGCCCCGTTGTCGGACAAAAACAGAACAAGTGTGTCATCGTAAACGTTCATTTCTCGGAGCTGATCGAGCAACCGTCCGATTTCGCGGTCGGTACGATCGACCATCCCGGCGTGTATGGCCATTTTGGTGGCCTGGAACTCTTTCTGTTCGTCTGTCAATGAATCCCATGGGACGGCATACTCGATTTCGCCCGGACCGTAACGTTCTCCGTATTCGTCTTTGTACCAGGGGGCTTTTACGTCCGACTCGCGTTCCGACAGCGGGCAATTCACAATGCCCATCTCACGAAGACGCTGCCAGCGGCGTTCGCGCATTATGTCCCAACCCTCGTCGTAACGCCGCCGGTATTTATCGATATCTTCCGGTTCGGCCTGAACGGGGAAGTGGGGTGCGGTATAGCATACATAGTGGAAAAAGGGTGTACCGCTGTGATTGTTTTCGTGATCACGCAGACACTCAAGCGCATGATCGGTGATGGCGGTTGAGGAAAATTTCTTTTCGCCCTCTTCCCCGAAGAAGTGTTTCCCTTGTTCGATCTGTGTTCCCCAGCTTATATCGAATTCTCCGAACTCTTCGGGTTTTTGCACGTTGCTTATGTGCCATTTGCCGGAGTGGTAGCTGCGATAGCCGACCTGATGCAGGTAATGGGGCAACAACCTCTGCCAGGAGGGCCGGTAATGTGTTTCCGAATCGGGAGGATCCATGCAGACCTGCTGTGCGTAAAATCCCGTCATCATGCAGGACCGCGACGGCCAGCAGCGTCCGGTGTTATAGAATTGAGTAAATCGCAGTCCCTTCTTGGCCAACCCGTTGAGATTCGGGGTTTCGACTTCGCCCCCATAACATCCGGGGTCGGAAAACCCCATATCATCCATGACTATCAAAACGACGTTTGGCTTTTGCGGGTTGTTTTCCTGCGGATCGGCTACAGATGCCATTTTTCTCTCCTGGTTGGTTTTAGTTGTTAGAAATGCTTTTTTTTGGCAGGTTTACGGGACAGGAGCAAAACTATGTGCCGCGAGTTTAGGGTCTTAAATCAGGCACGACAAGGGAAAAGTCAGATTTGAGAACCGTTCCAGCATGTGGGCCTGACCTCTGCAGCGTTTACTTTTGTGCGTTGAGACTATCGGCGATATCTCGGGCTTTTTCCTGGCTGAAACGACCGCTGATAACCGCCTGCGGGTCCGTTATCTTTTCCATTATGATCGGAGCAGAGACCAACGTGTCGTCGACAATAATTGCGATGGGTTTTCCAACAGATTCTGCCGTGGCCTCCGAAAATTTCCTTTTGCCTTCGCTGGTAAAGACTATTTGTAGTTGTGAGATATTTCCGGGTTTTCTTTTCAACGAAGCGGATTTGATGTCGCGCTCGGTCAGGAAGACTTTTTGCCCCACATAGACCGCAGTGTCGGTCCCTTCAACGACCATTTTTTTCAGTTGTGGTGCGGACAATTTTTGAGCATTGCGGAACTCAACCCTGATTGGTGGGCCGTTGGTCCGGGCGGTCGTACATCCCGTCAGTAAAATTGCGATCGACAGTGAAAAGATTGTGGCCTTCATGACTTTTCCTTTCGATATGTTGTTAATTCTATTCCATGTGTCTGGATATGTCGAACAACTACTTTTTCAGTTCGAGGCGAGGATATTAGGAGCCCAGCGGCCATCGAAAAAGTCAAAATGGACGCTGTGTTCCGAAGGCATTTCGACACGAATTTGATTTTCACTGTTTTCGACGGCTTTCACTGTAAAAGCCTTTCTCCCTCGGGGCATGAAAGCAATGTAAAGTCCAACGTTAACGCAAGGCTGCCGCCGGATGCAATAAAAGGGACGGGCATATATACCCTGTAACTAATTGTCAGCCGTTGCGAATGCTCAACAAATTTGACAGATTGGGTTTTGGGTGGCTACCATGAGAGCAGTGCTGGAAGTGTTTTGCCCTTGTGCCGGCGCGGATTTGGTGTGTCATATTGGTGTACTTCTTTCTGTTCAAGGGGCAATGATTTGGCACGTAATATTCCATGGGGCGACAAGCTTGCAAAGATACGGGGCTTATTATCGTCTTCTCCGGTGCAATCTCAGATTTCTTCGTTGAAACGTGGTGTACTATCAAAGGCGGAGTGGGGCGGGTTCACACTTATTGAACTATTGGTTGTAATTGCAATTATTGCTATCCTTGCGGCTATGTTGATGCCGGCCCTTGAGAGCGCCCGGGAAGCGGCGCGGATCTGCGCCTGCCTGAATAATTTCCACCAAACGGGTCTGGCCCAAACGATGTATGTGGGGGACTATCAGAATCATCTGCCTGCGAAATCGAGCAGCTGGGCAGACTGGCATGTAAACCACCTCTGGGGTTATGGGATGCTCAGCGAGTATCTACGGCCGGGCATGACGGCAAAACAGTTCAAGGATATCCACGGGGGCCCATTGAGTTGCCCGTCCGTGCGTGCCGATGAAGATGGTTACTATATTAGTGATGGAAAATATTTCAGGATGTGTGGTCAATACCGCCTGGTGGGTCTTAACACCCGTATGCATTCCAGTTACGGGAACGCGTATCTGAACGGCCGTCCGCTGAATATTGTGAAAAACGCGTCGGGTTTGGTCACGTTCTACGAAGCACCTTATCTGAATTACGATGCGGCGGTAAAGAACTATTTTTCGAAGCTTCCCCCCGGCTACAATTCCCTCTGGTCGGCGTTCAGCTACGGAGGGGCGCCCAGATGGTTTCATCGGACCGAAGAGCCGGAGAAAGGCAGTGCCAACCTGTTATTTTTAGATGCCCATGCGGCAACGATTTCCTATCAAGAGCACCATCAGGCGGTGTTGAAGGACAAAATTGTCTGGCGATGGAACGACGGTTACTGATTGGGCTTACGTGGGGGCAGTGCCGGACAGGCAGGTTTCCAGTCATATGTAGGATCAACGAATTTCGTCGCATGGTCCCCACGGATAGGACAGCGTTGGGCGGCGGACGAAACGTTTCATCTGAACCCGTATCTTCGCTCCTGCGCCCGGTTGAAGTTTAACGACAAAGGCTCGGCCGTTGATTTTACGGGACGGCCCATTTGTGACAGCAATCTCAGTTATTTGGTGTTCGGCGTAGGCTCCTCCCTGGACGACGACAGTACGGGGAGTTGTGGTAGAGAGGTTAACGAGCGTCACGTGGACTTCCTCATCGCGGATCCTATCAACCAGTGCTCCGACATCGGGCGGGAGTCCGGGTCTTCCACGGTCGGGATCGAAGTAGCGCAGGCGGGCAAAGAGCAGGGAGCCACGCCAGCTCGGCTGTCGGCCACCGGTCGTCAACATCGTGAGGGCAGCCGTTGCAACGGGGTTTTTGCCGGTGAGGTTGCATTCTCGTTCCCAATCGATGCTTTTGTCGGCACGGATTTTTCTCACGCGCCGATCGATGTGTTTGAGACTCTTTTTAAGAATTGATTCCGGGAAATTGGCATTTTCCCCATCGAGCCACGCGATCCAGTCCAACGTATATCCCATCTCATAGTGCGGTTGGTCGTGTCCTTGGCCCGGCCCCCAGTACTGTCGGAAATAATCTTCGTAGCGACCGGGGCGCAGAAGGTATAGATCCTCGGCAAACCACTGTTTCTGACCGCTTCCGTCGGTTGTAAGAGGTTTGCCGTTTGATTTTACGCCGATCTGCATGCCTTTTCGGAGGTGTTCGATCTGGCGTCGCCCCGCTTCGAGATACCTGTCATTGGCGGTTAGAAGAAACGCATTTTTCAGCCCCATCCGCACGCCCGACATGACCATATGGGGCCCACCCCAACCGGACCAGCCCATTACGCCTCCAGCCCAGGGGTAGACTTCTGAACCTTTCGGGACATACTCGGGAAACTGTTTTGCCGGGTGGGGCCAATCCTCCCCGGGTTTGCCATTGAGCCCGACATTTCCGGGGAATATTCCGTTGTTTGCACGAGCGCGTTCAACCCATGCGTCGCCATATTCTTTGACCCAATCGCGGTATTTCTTTTCGCCGCTGATAAGAAACGCGGTGGTGACGAGGGAGGTGGACTGCATATTCAGAGGAGTATCGCCTCGCACTTTTACGCCGGTCCAGTATTTAAAAAAATCCTGTCCACCCCAGTCTTCCAGGGTCGCGTTCATAATGGGGCCGGCACTTCCGTTCAGGACGCTGCGGATAAGCCTCTTATTCGGGTTGTAATTGGGCATGCCGAGATAAAAATCGGCAAAGCGGCAGACGCGCTCGCGATATTTCTCATTACAGGGATCGCACAAACCCAGATCATAGAATGAGCGGTATTGTTCGCCGTTATGCTGCCAATCGAAAGAACGGATAAACTCTTCATGCAACCCACCAGCTTCGGTGTATTGTTGGTAATGTCCTTCCCAGGCTTTACGGAGGGTTTGCAGCACGTATTCATCGCCGCCGAGTGCATAGAGCAAGCCCCAATTATTGGTCGGTTCGGTGGAATCATCGGCACCGGCTCCACCGCCCAATGTCGCATCGACCTTCAGATAGCCGCGTTCGTCATAGTATTTTTCGGCGAATATATGAAGCGCTTCAGTATTTTGCTCAAAGACTTTTCTTTCGAGAACGGCCCATGGAGGGGGAGACATGGGGGAGTTAATGTTCAGTCGAGGCATATCCGCAGTCCGGCCGCTGCCGGTGATGGTACACCCAACGACTGATATGAAAAGAGCAAGACACACTGTTTTGAACACAGGCTTCATCTGAATAATATACATAATACTTGTTGGCAACAGAAGATTAACGGACGCTCTATTTGACGTCGGTTCGGCTGCGATTTTCCGAGTTGCCTTCACTAAAGCCCGACCATCGTCGCGCGATATTGACATCTCCAAAAACAATGACTACTTCAGGGGAATGGAGAACAACCATACCCTCGTAGAATTTCGCTATATCCCAGCCGCGATTATCCTCGTATGATACGACAATCCCGCAGCGCTGTCTCGTAGGTTCTTTTTGCAAAGTTTGCCTTCGTTCAAGGATTTTCGAGACATCCTTTTTGGTAATATGAGCAAGCGCCCCCGGTTCGATTTCCAGCAACTCTGAAACAGGTCGGTGTATACGGTCATCGATTGCGTGGTGAATTTCGTATTCGATGAAGTCTTCCCCTGTGACGGGAGACCGAGCGACCGCGTGAATCAGATGCCCTGCGCCGAGCACTTCATATCCAATCGGCATACCTTCCTCCTTTTTACCCCTATCCTGCATCTTACGGATGCAGGATATATAAAACGGCGCATGCCGTTCAGGCGTAAGAATTTACCTGTATGCTGCTACTGTGCGGATTTTAGTTTGCCTGTTGATGAGAATCAAGACTTTTTCCGTCAAAACGCTAATTTGTCCAACTGGGGCTGCAGGGAATTTGTGTAACAGAAAAAGACAGTTTTGCTTGCTATCGGTTAAAATTAGCGAGTCCTTAGTAACTTGCGTGTGCAAGCGAGGTGTGGTAGATTGCCGCGTCCCCGGTGTTTGGCCGGGGCGTTCTGAGCTACCCTTGATATCATTAAGCATTAAAGGAGTGTGAAATGCGCATCAAGCAGTCGATTTGTTATCCGTTGTTTATGCCGGACGAGATGGAGTTGGAACAGTTGTGCGAAATTGCGGCTGATATTGGCTACGATGCCATTGAACTGTGGGGCCGCGGGGACGATTTTGAAGAGATTGTTGAGACAGCCCATTCTTATGACCTTGTTGTTGCCAGTTTTATTGGTCACGATTCTCTTCCGGATGGTCTCAATAAGTATGAAAACCACGATCGCATTGAGGCCGAATTGCGGGAATCTATCGACATCGCCGCGGCCAACGATGTGCCGGGTATGATTTGTTTCAGCGGAAACCGGAATGAAGGGCAGAGCGATTACGAAGGGATGATTGCTTGTGCACGTTGCCTGCGAAAAGTCGCTCCTTATGCGGAGGAAAAAGGAGTGAATCTGAACGTCGAGCTTCTTAATTCGAAGGTCAACCACCCGGGTTATCAATGCGATCATACCGATTGGGGACTGGCGTTGTGTGAAATGGTTGACAGCCCGCGAGTTAATTTGCTTTTTGATATTTACCATATGCAAATTATGGAAGGTGACATTATTCGGAATATCAGGAAATCCATCGATCGTATTGGTCATTTCCACACAGCGGGGAATCCGGGTCGGAACGACATGGATGATACGCAGGAGATGAATTATCGCGGGATCTGCAGCGCCATCGCAGAGACCGGCTATGACCTCTATCTTGGCCACGAGTTCAAACCCAAAGGCGACCCGATTGAGGCTCTAAAAGATACCTTTGAGATTTGCGATCAGGGCTGAATTTAATTGAACGGGCCGACCGCTGTGAAGTATGGTCGGCCCGTTCTATGTCGGGTCAGGCTGGTTGCGTATGGTTATTCTTCGATGGCAATCCCTTTTTCTTTTGCCTGTTTGCGGGCGCTATTGCGAATTGCAGCGTCAAAAGAATCCTCTTCGCCTTTTTCGCTGAGTTCTTTTTTGATGTAGGTCTGCCGTTTGGCCTGCAGTTTCGTGATTTCGGCTCGGAGTTGCTTTCGCTTCTTGACCTGTGCTTTCAAATAGGACTGGAGCTCTTCTTGGGGCATTTTGCGGAGTTTCTCGGGCAGATGCTCTTTATTGATTTTGTCGAGCTTAATTTTGCCGGCCGCGTAGTCGCTTATGAGTTCTGATCGCCCTGCAAACGCTTTGCCCCCGGCTTCTGTGGCAAGGAACGCCGCACGATCCGCGCTGGCTCCCGGTGCGGCCTTTTTCCGAATCTCATCGGCAACTTCTTCGCGTTCGGCGAGTTGCTTGCGTTTGGCAGCAGTGCCGTAATAGAGGCGTGTTCCTTCGAGCTTTGAGGACATCTTAGCCATTTTCCCATCATACGGGGTGCTGACGGTGACGGCGCCGCCTGCCTGAGCTACCTGAAAAAAAGCACCTTCAGCACGGTTCGCAATGTCTTTCCATATGGCGGTCGTTTTGCCGTAATTTCCACATTGTATTGTATTAATAATGATCCCGCGGCGGGCAGCTTGTTTGCACGTAGTGGGATATTTTACGTCCTGTTTGTAGTCCATATGGGGAGGATAATCTCCGACGAGATAGATGACGCGAAAGGTTTTTGCACCTTCGCTCCACTTTATTTTATTGACGGCTTCGTGCAGCGCTTGATTGACACTCTCAGGGCCATCGCCGCCGCCCTGGGCCTGGAATTTCATCAAATCACTGTAAACCGCATCAAGATCAGTGGTCAGTGGCGTTATTTTTGTGATGTAGGCATCGCCCCGGTCCCGGTATCCTACAAGTCCCATTTTGATTTCTGGTGTCGGTTTCCCGGTTGCAAGGGTGTTGGCAATCGACCATATCTTTTGTTTGGCTCCCTTTATTAGTCCGCCCATACTCCCTGTTGTGTCAAGGACAAAAACCACTTCGATTTGCGGTTGTGGTTCTTGAACCGGTTTTTCTTCTGCGCGCAGGGAAGCAATAGCGATTCCGAGACCCAGAACTGCCAGCAGAACTAAAACTAAGTTTTTCATCACCGATCTCCTTTTGCGGAATGGTTTCCAAATGTTTCACGTTGCTTCGACATTTATTTAGACGGGACAGGAGGGAATATGTTCCATTGAAATTTTTTAATAAGGGACGTCTGGCTTCCATAAAATCACGGTATCGGCTGCGATTCGGGCCCATGCTCGATCTCAGGTCCCGCCCCCTATGATCTGGAAAACGGGACATCAACTGTGGAAGTGAGTGAAGAGAAGGCCAGAGTTTTGCCCCGGATTGGTTACTTAATGGGAGGTCGACAGAAATCCTATTGGATGTTCACACAGCATCCTGCGCACGGTATGGTCGGTGGTTCCCTCTTTTGTGGGGCCGCCTGTGACGGTTGATGTGGTGCGTTTCTCAAGCAAGAGGTCGACGCTATTTTCCAGGTCGAAAATCCACGTTCCTCGCCCATCCAGCTTAAGATTGCTTTGTGAATCGGACCTTTCGCCTTCGTAGGTGAAACGTATCTCGGCGCTTCTCCGCCCCCGGTGTCGGCTGATATCGACCACGGCGAAGTGAGACCGCATTTCGAAAACCGATTCTTCTTCGAGTTCTGGAATAGAACCGGCTTTAAAATTAACATCCCATTGACTATCGCCTTCGAGTTTTTTGTCCGGCAACCAGGGGAAATAGTAGCTATCATAAATGTGGGATACCGAGACGACGTTTTCTCCTACTCCGGCTGCCCCGACAAAACCCCTGGTGCCTTCGTGATCGTAAAAGCGCCCTTTTTTATCAATACGGATTGTTCGAATCGTTTCGCTCGTGCGTTCTACAGCAAGTTGCGTCTGTTCAATCTCAAGATACTTGTCGCGGTCAGCCTGCAGACGCAGGTTGTCGATTAGATACTGACGTAGTTCTTTTTCGCTTTCTTTTCGCTGTACTTTTTCAACCAGGTAAGACCAAATTCTGCCGGCACGATAAGCGTACCGCGGGCAGGCTTCGCCACTGGCTTTGCGGGAGACCGCGATTTCCATCAATTCTCCGCCATCGAGCCAGAGCCCATGACATTTGGCGCACATATCTACCGTTACGTGAGTGGTTGGATACTGGAAGACGTACATCTCTATGTTACAGCGGGGACAAATACGCTCTCCCTTATTGGCTTCTGGTGACAATTCGAGTTCCCTTACCGGCACATCAAGAACCTGTTGAAGCTCGCCGCCATCAAACCAGAGGCCATCGCACGAAGGGCATCTGTCCAGTTCTATCCCGCCGTGTTCGATCATGGGTTCGAGTTCCTGGCCTTCACAATGGGGACATTGCATTTTCTTATATGACCTTAAATTGTTAGGGAAAAGCAGCTATCAGTAATTATTTGATTTTACCAAGCGGGCCGTTTTTGTCAATGTAGATATTTGGGCGAGGAAACCCCGAAAAGAAGTTAATCCGATTTGTCCGGCCAGGGAGTTGGGGTTAGAATGACATTTTTTGACCATTTTCCTGCAGAGGCGTGTAATGCTTGTAATGGCATTTGAGACTTCCTGCGATGATACCTCGTGTGCCATTGTTGAAGATGGCAGGCAAGTGCTTTCTAATATCGTCAGTGATCAGGATGAGCTGCACGAACGTTTCGGGGGAATTGTGCCTGAGGTGGCGTGTCGCGCTCATATCGAAAATATCTTACCCGTGATGAGACAGGCAATCGACGCGGCCGAAATGAAGCTTAGCAGTGTCGATGCTGTCGCTGTTACCAACACTCCCGGCCTTATCGGGTCTCTGTTAATTGGGCTGACTGCGGCGAAGGCTGTGAGTTGGGCTTTCGATCTGCCTCTGGCTACTGTCAACCATCTGGAAGCTCACAGCTATGCACCATGGCTGAACGGCGAACCGCCTCCGTTACCGGCTATTGGGTTGGTGGTGAGCGGGGGCCATACCAATTTGTCTTGCATACGCGGTCCACTCGAACATGAACTTTTGGGGGCGACAAGAGATGATGCCGCAGGAGAAGCTTTTGATAAGGTGGCGAATATACTAAAGCTCGGTTTCCCCGGAGGCCCGGTTATCGAGAAGACCGCCGAGAATGGAGATCCGGAAGCGGTCAACTTCCCGCGAGCCTGGTTGAATAAGGATACGCTTGATTTTAGTTTCAGCGGGGTAAAAACGGCTGTCCTTTACCACTGTCTCGGCCAGAATGCCTCCAAAGACGATATCGAAGACGCGGACTACGATCCGGATTTTGTTGCGAACGTTGCGGCAAGTTTCCAGAAAGCGGTTGTCGATGTTCTGATAGCGAAAACGAAACTGGCACTGGAAAAGACGGGTTTGCAGACACTGATAGTTGGCGGTGGGGTGGCGGCGAATAAGTTGTTGCGGCAAAAGCTCAAAGAATTGACCCATGACCTATCTGTTGATTTGTTTCTTGCACCTCTGAAATACTGCCGTGATAATGCTGCCATTGTCGGGGGACTTGCTTATCATCTCCTAAAAGCCAAAAATCTGGCTTCGCTGGACGCGGAAGCGCAGCCGTGATTTCTTAACCAGGGAGTTACCTACACCATGGATGAATTGTCTTTGCGCCAGTTGCTGGACAAAGTTGCCGCGGGGGAAGTGTCGATTGAAGATGCGCTGGGTGAATTGCGGCATCTTCCGTTTGAAGATATTGGATTTGCGAAGGTCGATCACCACAGATCGTTGCGTTGTGGCCGAGCCGAGGTAATTTTGTGCGAGGGCAAAACCCCGGACCAAGTCGGCAAGATCGCCGGCAAAATTTTCGAACGAAGTGACCAGGTCCTGGCCACGCGCGCTACCCAGGAGCATTATGACGCTGTTGCCCGAATTGTTCCCGAGGCAAAATACCGGGAACAGGCGCGGTGCGTGGTTATTCAGGAGGAAAAACCCGTCCCGCGCGGTCAGGTTGTGGTTGTAACAGCCGGCACAAGCGATATCCCGGTGGCGGCTGAAGCGGTCGTTACGGCCGAGGTATATGGAGCGAACGTGGAGATGGTCAGCGATGTTGGGGTGGCCGGGATCCATCGTCTGCTGGGTTACGCCCGTCTGTTACAATCGGCCAAAGCTATTGTTGTGGTGGCAGGGATGGAGGGGGCGCTGGCGAGTGTGGTGGGAGGAATGGTGCAATGTCCCGTTATCGGTGTGCCGACAAGTGTTGGCTACGGAGCGAGTTTGCAGGGGATTGCCCCGCTGCTCACCATGCTGAATAGCTGCGCGTCGGGCGTGACGGTGGTCAATATCGATAATGGTTTCGGAGGCGGATATATGGCAGCTCTTATCAATGAAACCGCCCTGGATTTGGATACCGAAGACATGCAACCGGAAGGGAATTGAAGTATGAATGATGGAACGAAATTGCCGCGGATACCCCCGCGATCGGCGGACGCGCATAAAGGTGATTTTGGCCACGTTCTGGTTGTAGGCGGAAGCCCCGGGATGACAGGGGCGCCCTGTATAGCAGCTCTTGCCGCGCAAAAATCGGGCGCAGGGTTGGTGACCGTGGGGATTCCTGAAACTTTGAATGTTGTAGTTGAAGCGCGGCTGCTGAGCGTTATGTCATGGCCGCTGGAAGAATGCGGGGCGAAACGACTTGGTTCAGAGGCGGCAACGGAGATCCTTCAGGAGGCTGAAAAATTTGACATCTGCGCTCTTGGGCCAGGTTTGGGACGCGCTCCGGAAACGCAGGAAATGGTGCGATCTTTGGTAACCGACTCTGAGCTGCCCCTGATCATCGATGCCGATGGTTTGAATGCCCTGGCGACGGATTTGAAACCGGTCCGGGATCGATCGTGTCCCACCGTGCTGACTCCGCATCCGGGCGAAATGAAACGGCTTGTCGGAGCCGAAGATGTGAGCTGCATTCAACACGACCGGAGTGAAGTTGCGCGCAGACTGGCCCGAGAAGTTGGAGCGGTTGTCGTTCTAAAAGGCTCCGGCACGGTGGTAACGGATGGCGGTGAGATTTATGTTAACCTGACCGGCAATCCCGGTATGGCAACCGGAGGTATGGGAGACGTTCTCACGGGGGTGATTTCGGCCCTTGCTTGCCAGGGACTCGATTCATTTGATGCCGCTCGCCTTGGTGTCTTTGTCCACGGATTGGCCGGCGACCTGGCGGCCCGAAAATATGGGGCAATTTCAGTGATGCCTGAAGACGTGCTGGATTTGCTCCCGGTTGCGTTTTTGGCGCTTGGAGAGGCCGGAGATAAAAATCTGGAAGAGACTTTCAATGCCGAGAGAGTTATCGAGGTGACTTTAAGTTAACTGTCCTATGGCACAGTTTCTTCCAGGTCACCTTCTTTCGGCGGTTGTAGAAGCTGGTGAGGGTACTCGCGTTTTGTCAGTCTGCGGTCCCAGGAATTGGTAATTTCTTGATAAAGCAGGTCTCTTTTAAACGGTGGCAATTCCACATTTGTGCCGTATGTTTCACTTTTCAGATAGCCGCTGAGTACCGTGGCATTTCTGTAAACTGTCGCGGCGTAACTCTCCACTCGATTTCGGAAATAAACGGCGAGAAAAAAGGTCGCTATCAAAAGCAATATCAGGCTCCCCTGAACAATTAGTCCGACGCGTTTTTTCATGATTATCCTTCTGGCTCGCCGGGCCGATAAAAATCAAAGATATAGAGTCCCAGCTGAACTCGAACAATTCCGGGACGAAGTTCGTCGGGAGTTTCTAAGGCAACACTCCTGACGGAAATACAAGGTTCTTCGGTTGTTCTTGATACCCGGACGATTTGATCGAGCATTTCACCGAGGGTTTTGAATCGGGTGGTGAAAGTGATGTCGACGGGTAAGAGCCGATATCGCACCACTCTGAGCTCTCCCTCCGGGACAGGTGGTTGCTCCGGCATAATGGGCTCATGTATATGCATCAGTTCGATAACAGTACTGGGGTCATGGGTCAATTCGCCCGGAGGCTGGGGATCCGGATGCCCGATAAGGATACGCGCAAGTGCTGTGGCTTTCTCCAGCCTGTCGATTTGATCGGGTTCCGGCCGGCCTTTTGCCTCTTCTTCCCAATCGTCCAGTGGGCCTAACTCCAGAAAATTAAGATTTCCGGCACGATCGGACAATTTGTTTTTTTCGCTCCGGAATTCGTTTGCCACCTGATAGGCTTGAGAGCGAGGCCCTTTGAAAATTTCATCGTTGAGGTCGCCGCTATGCCGAATGTAATAGGAAGCGCATGTCTCGGCCTCTTTACGCATTTCTTTCTTGCGAGTCTCGTATTTCTCAATTAAACCCGCCGTGGGGAGATTTTCTTCTTCGGGGCTTTTGTCCTTCAAAGAGAGAATGGATTCCTGTTGTTTCGCCAGTGTTTGGTGAGTCTGTAATAGTGTTTGCCTCAAGGGGATGATCTTAAATGCCAAAAATGCAAACAGACTCAGCCATATTACACCCACCACAATTGTGGTTATGAGTCTTTTGGTGCTCGCATCCACCATCTGTTTCTCCAGAAAATCAGTCGTCTTTCTCTTTGAAGTTTGATTCGTAAATTCTAAGAACACCTGTGAATGGGAGAGCCGATGGCACCTCTGCCCGAATTGTGAACTCACCGGTGAGGTGATTCCACTCTGAGACGCCGATCCTGGCTGCAGAGAATTCACCTTTGATATCGCCGCCTTCGAATTCATTATTCAGCAAGAGCTTGTCGTCAGATTGGACCTTTGCGAGAGAATACCAGATACCGTCTTCGTGAGCCATAATTTCATCGCCTTCTTTCAGGGTTTCACTCCATCTGGTATTCGAACCCGTCACGAGTCGTTTGCCGGCTTCGAATGTTGCTTTGCCCTGTGAGCGGGTAAGTAGCAAAGAATTGCGCAGGTGGTTTTTGAGCCGACCGTTAAGTGATGCATAAGCTTCTTTATTTTCCATCCCCGGTGGTGTATGGATCTGCCCGACCACCGAAAGGACAGTTTCAGCGGTCGAGGCCAACTTTTTGGTTTTTCTCTCTTCCTCTTTTTTGTCGTCTTCAGGGGCTTTTTCGGAATTGTGTAATTTTGTGTGATAACATTCCATCGAGAAAAGCTGGAAATATACTGTACCGTGCCGGTTGGCTTCTTCAAAAACCCTCACAACTTCATCGAAAATCAGAGCAGTTTGCGCGCGCCCGTTACTGAGAGAAGGAAGGAAATCCATCTCCCGTTCGATGGCCTCCCATTCCGTTGCGTCTCTAAGCGCGTTTTTGTTCTCCCGGTATGTGGCAAGAACGTCCTGAGCACGATCCTGAGCCTCTTTTAGATATTGCTTGACCCGAACGCCAAGCAGAAAGGCAATTACGACGATTCCCCACAGGACAATACCCGTAGAGAATAGGAACCTTTTGGCGGTAGACGCTTGAGTTTTTAGAGCGACATTTTCGGGGACGAAAGAGGCTCTGACAGGGGTTTTGTCGAGTGCTTTAATCCCGGTTCCAATTGCCACAGCGAGTCGATCGAAATTTTTCTGGATGATTCGTGCGTCGATATCCGGGGAGACGAAAATGTGTTCCAGCGATCTGATATCCAAGAGTTTCTTCTTGAGGCTTTGACGCACCTGCGCTTTAAGTCCTGTCAGGCGGGCTGCTCCGCCGATGGCGTAGACTCTGTCGTAGGAGACATCTTCGCCCTGTCGTCGAAGATAATCGAGTGTCGTTTTGAGCTCGGCAGCCAGTTCGTGCAGGCCGGGTTTGATAGCTTCCACCAGATTTTCGGCCATCTCGGACCGGGCGATTCGTTTTTTTGCCTGTTCAGCTTGATCGAAAGGGATGTCGAATTCATCTCGCAGCAACCAGGTAATTCTGTTACCGCCAATTCCAAGGTTTCGCATCCAGAAACGATTACCATCCATTGAGACCAGACATGTGTTTTCGGCTCCGACATCGAATAAAAGCGCTGAACCCTGCTGTTCTGTTTCGAACTGAAGCAGACTGAGGTCTGCCAGGGGGGCAATCGTAATTTCGACGATACGTTCCGCATCCGCTTCTGCGAACGCCTGGAGGTAGGTATGGATGGACGTTTTTTTGACGGCGAAAATCATACCCCTTTTGGTCGCCTCTTCCCCTTTGGCGTCGAATAAGTGATAATCCCAGAGGACTTCATCGAGAACAAAAGGGATGGCGTTGGAAGCTTCGAAATTAACGAGTTCTTCTACGTCGCGTTTACCGACGAGAGCGATCTCAATTTCGCGAATGAGGGCATTCTGCGCGGGAACCGCAAAAGCGACAGGATATTTGTCGATACGATGGCGTTTGTCGAATTCTTCAAGAGCATCCCACAGTCTCGTATCTCGACTCGGTTCTTTGAGCGCTTCCGGCGGATCGCCTTTCAAAGATATGATGTCGGCGTCAAGAATTTCGACTCCGTCTCGCACGGGGGTAATTAATACCCCTTTCAGGGCACTTCGTCCGAGGTCAATAGCCCATATCTTTGGTGCGAACATAGTTCCTGGCCGTTCAGATCATCAGCGAGTTTATGAGATTTGCTTTTTCCGGGAGGCCCCACGGCCTCCTAAACCGTCCATAACTATGGACAAGTGCGGTTTTTTTTTCAAGCAGGATTCGGATTTTTTGAAGCTCCCTCTCCCGTTTGTTTGCAGAGAATTAAATATTTTTCCCCCACACATGGAGATATTATCCTATCGGTTTCGGAGCCATGGCGTCAATCGCTATCGCTGAAAACGCTGTTTTTTCTTCGTCAAAACTCAGCCAATAGGCTTTCGATGATAAGGTCGTGTGACTTGATTTTGGAGGGGTATCGCCTATAATGCCTCGAAACCGCGCCGGCTTTCTGCCGGAGGCGAAAAGAGAGATAATCCATCACGAAAACATCGGCTCAGCCGCCTATCGACCCGCCGGAGGTTCAAATGAAATTGGGCGTTGCCTATTACCCCGAGCAGTGGCCTGAAAATCAGTGGGAAAAAGACCTTGATATGATGGCTGATATTGGGATGGAGGTCGTGCGACTGGGCGAATTTGCATGGTTCAGGTTGGAACCCCGCCGTGAGCGTTACGAGTTTGAATGGCTTGAGAATGTCATTGAACTTACAGGCGAACGCGGTTTTGAGATTGTGCTGGGAACTCCCACTGCAGCTCCGCCCCCGTGGTTATTTAATCGACACCCAAACATTATGCCACAAGATCGAGAGGGGAACGTCTGGTATATGGGGAGCCGACGTCACGTCTGTATCAACAATACAGCATATTTGAAATACGTTCGCCGGATTGTGAACGAATTGGCCAGACAATTCGGGAGAGATGAACGCATCAGTGCCTGGCAAATTGATAATGAATTGGCACTGGGACCAACCGGGTTATGCTACTGTGAGGAGTGTGAGAAAGAGTTCACACGCTGGCTCAAAAGGCGTTACGGCACCATCGAACGGTTGAACCGAATGTGGGGGACAGCTGTCTGGAGCCAGGGATTCAGTGATTGGCACGAAATTCCTGCTCCCAAACGTACCACTTGCGGTCCTCACCCGTCACTCGCTCTGGATTATAAACGATTTTTCTCCGCGCGGTGCCGCGCTTTTGTGGAGGAACAAAAGGAGATGATCAAGAGATATGCCGGCGAAGATGTAGTGGTTACTGTGAACGAACCGGAAGGCTTTGCCCTGCCGCATATCGATTTGTTCACCCTTTCGGAAGCGGAGACGGTCGCATCACTGGACAATTATCCCAGCGATGCAGACCGAAGACACAACGCGGCCCTTGGCCTGGATTTGGCCCGGTCTTTGCATAAAAAACCCTTCTGGGTTCTGGAGCAACAGGCGGGCGCGCCGTTAATTCGCGAACACGCTCAACAGCCCCGTCCCGGCCAGCTTCGGCTGTGGTCTTACCAGGCGGCTGCTCACGGAGCGGAGACAATTGTTTATTTCCGCTGGCGTACGGCGGCCGCCGGCCAGGAAATGCACTGGAACGGAATTATCGATTCCGACGGTATCCCAAGACGACGTTTCGACGAGTTGAAGGCAACGATATCCGAATTAAAAGCGAAGGCGGAGGCCTGGGAAGGCCACCTGCCAGAGGCGCGTGTGGCCATTGCCCTCGACTACAATTCTGCCTGGGCGTTGGAAGCTACACCTTTGGCGATGCACCCGGACTACTTTGAGCAGGCGCGGATGTTCCACAGAATTCTGAGGGGTTTCGGGGTTGCGGTTGACTTTGCAGATGTTCAAAAGGATCTGAAGAATTACGATATTGTGCTCCTTCCAATGCCTTTTATCGCTGTCGCTTCCCTTGCAAAGAATCTTGAACGCTTTGTTCGGGAGGGAGGGGGCGTGCTGGTTACTGCGCCCGCGGGGTACAAAACGCAAGCCAATACAAACGCCGAAAATCGCCGACCAGGCTGCCTTTCTCAATTGCTTGGTGTCGAAGTGGTCGAGCATGATGTCCTGAATTCGCGCATATCAAATAGCGTGCGTTTTAAGGAAGAGGATCAAGAATACAAAGTCGAAGAGTTTTGCTCCATTCTGGAGCTGCAGGGTGCCGAGGCACTGGCTTTTTACACGGATCAATACTACGCCGAATCGGCGGCCATTACCGTGCAAAAGGTCGAAAAGGGTTACTCCTATTTTGTAGCGGCAGATGTCGGGGAAGAATGCTACCGGGAATTGATTGGAATGTTACTGGAAGATAATGAAATCCAAGTGCATGATTGGGGAGACGATGACGTAGAAATTATTCCTCTTTCGGTTGAGGGCGAAGAGGAGCGTATTTTTGTGCTCAATCACTCGGCAAATGAAGTTAAACTGGAATCGGAGGATACGGCTGCTAAAGATATTCTTACTGGCAAAAAAAATGGGGAGATTATCCTCGAACCCTATGGCGTGGCAATCGTTGTGAAAAAGTAAAGCTGTTGGGCAGCTTCATCTGTTGTGATTGCGAAATCAGGAGAAAATATTGTGGATGCTATCTTGCTGGCAGGAGGTTATGCGACCCGGCTTTATCCGCTGACCAAAGACAGGCCTAAGGCCCTTTTGCCGGTGGGCGGGAAACCTATCCTGGATTACGTTGTGGAAGAGCTGAAAACAAGTGATAAAATCGATAAACTTTTTTTGGTAACCAACGCTAAATTCGCGCCCCATTTCCAGGAGTGGGCAGATAGGTATGTTGAGGGCGAGAACATCCAGATCCTCGATGATGGGACGGATTCAAACGCCGACCGTCTCGGAGCCCTCGGTGATGTGCGTTTCGTGCTGAATCATGCCGATGTCGACACCGATTCAGGTGTGTATGTTCTTGGTACGGACAACCTGGCCGACTTCAATATTACTGATATTGTGGACCTGGCCCTGGAGAAAAAGGGCAGTGCTGTTTTTGCCAGTCGTATCGATAGCGAAGGAAAACTGACGAGAATGGGAGTGGCGACAGTTAACGACGAGGGCCGGGTTGTGGATTTCATCGAAAAACCCGATAATCCGCCAAGCAACCTGGCGGTTCCGCCATTTTATGTCTATTCTCCGAACGCCGTACAGTTGTTGCGAGATTACTTGAACGACGAATCAAATAACCCGGATGCCCCCGGCCATTATATCTCCTGGCTTGTCCATCAAGATGACGTTTATGCCCTGATAACAGATCAGACTGTTCTGGATATTGGGACGCCTGAAAGCTACCAGGAAGTGCAGGAGAAGTGGTCCGGCGGTGAAGAAATGTTCACAGGGAAGAGCTAAGACCGAGAAGGCAGCGCAAACTACATCTCGCCTTTTTCGAAGGGTATTCTGCATGCATGCCGTTTGCTTGACATCGCCCGCGGTCCTGTTATGATATCGGCTCCGTTGGGCAGACTCCTGCCCGAAATTGCTGTTTTTCTGAATTCCCTCTTTATAGTGTGAGGTGCTTCCATGAGTGATTACGAACTCAGCCCTCTGGTCGCTGTTCTTGGCGCAGCTGAAGAGTCCAGCCAGAAAGGAAATCCGGCAGCTGCCGGGGCTTTTAATGTCAATTTCTTTACCCAGGCTCAAGGAGTCCTGGAAGGGCTCAGGCGAGGAAATGCTCCTGCCGTGATCCAGGCTTCCAAAGGTGCTAATCGTTTTCAAGGTGGTCCCGACAAGATTTTTTACATGGTGACCAAAGCCATGGAAAACAGCGATCACCAGCTGCCTGTAGCCTTGCATCTGGACCACGGTAACCCGGAGAAGGGTGAAGAGTGTGCCGATAGCGGGTATACGGGCATTATGATTGATGCCAGCGATGAAGAGTTTCCGGTCAATATCGCTATCACACGAGGAATGGTTGCTTTTTCCCATCCGCGAGGGGTCGGCGTCGAAGGCGAATATGGGCAACTCTCGGGTGTTGAAGAAGATGTGTCCCACCAGGAGACGGTTTACGCGGATCCCGCTCGCGTGCCTGAATTTTTCGAGCGGACCGGAGCTGATGCGCTTGCTGTGGCTTACGGAACCAGCCATGGGCCGAACAAAGGGGCCAATATCAACGAGCTGAAAACGACAATCGTGCGGGACAGCTACGCCGGTATGGTGGAAGCTGGCCTCAATGAGACCCGCTTCCTGGTTGGACATGGTTCTTCAACTGTGCCGCAAGATATTGTCCAGGAGATTAATGATCTTGGCGGCAATTTGCAGAATGCCCAGGGCGTACCGCTCGAAAAAATTAAAGAAGGAATCTCGTTTGGGCTGCGGAAAATCAACATCGATACCGACCTGCGACTCGGCATCACAGCGACGTCTCGCAAATTCTTCAAGGACAATCCTGCTGCCGGCCAAACAAAGGCCCTCGCAGGTGCAAAAAAGGTCCTTGACGAGCAACTGGATGTCATCGACCCGCGCACATATCTCGGGGAAGTCGAGCCCTTCGATATTCTCAGGGAACCGCCCGAGGAAAGCGGCGTTCAGGAATTCATCGATCTAATGGCTCTTATCAAAGAGCGCATTGCTCAACATGTTGAGTTTCTGGTCAATGAATTCGGCAGTGCCGGCATAGCCGATATGGTGGCCGATACAACCATGGCGGATATGAAAGCCGTCTACGAGCAAAACGATCCATGGTGATCGGTTTACCCCAGCTCCTCTGAGTAGAAATCGGTATCCATATGAAGGTCAGTTTTGCACTTGTAATTCAACTGTGGATGTCCCTTCGGCTTCGGAGTGCGTGAAACCCATTTTTGCCGTCGTGCCGAGTATTTCGACTTCATACTCACCGTAGAAACCATTAAGCGAAATCTCCCCGCTCGAATCGGTTGTCATATTCGTGGCCGTTTTCCATTCCGAATGGATGAGCTCGTGGAGACGTTCGTATGCGGGTTTTGGGGTAAGGTCGCGTCGCAACAAACCGGCTGGAGCGTTTTTCCAGCAGCCGTCACGGAAATCCCACCAGGTAATCGCTTCTACGGACGGGTGACTGAACAGAATAGTGTAGAATGCCTCAACGTATTTGCGCTGTCGTTTTTCCCCTTCTGCTGTAGAGGGCCAGTCTTCCCAATTCGCTTCGTCGAAGGGGACACCCTCCGGGATACGTCGTCCGCTCAAGACCGTTGTTTCGGTGAAGTGGACGGGGAGTTCGAACCGGCTATAATCCTCGCAGACTTGCCAGAGACGTTCGAGCTCCCATTCGCCCCCGTGCATGTGAGATTGTATGCCGATGGCATCGATGGGAGAGGCGCGGTGGGTGAGTTCGTTGAGCTGTTTTTCGTACTCAGGGGAGACGTTGAAGTCGTTGACAAGTAGCACAGATTCCGGGGCAGCACTGCGGGCCCATTCCAGACACTGGCGGGCAACTTCGGCCGACCCATCCTGTTTAACCCATTCACCCAAACCGTTATCAAAATTTGCGGAAACGGTGGATTCGTTGATGACGTCCCAATGACGAATAAGAGGACGAAAATCTGAGGTTATTTCCTGGACGCGCTCTTTCAGCCTTGCTCGGGTTACTTTGGGATCGTCCGGGCCCCATGATGGCCAGACCGAATGCCAGACGAGGGGATGTCCTTTAGGGATAATCTCGTGTTCGATGCACCATGCGGCCATAGCTTTGAGTTTCTCTTCTTGCTTCTCGCCGGGTTGTTGTTCGTAGCTGCCCCAGTAAAAAGGCAACGTTGCGAAGTTGAAAAGTTCATCAAAGTGTTTTTGATAATTCTTTTGGTCTTCTGATTGATTGGCGGGTTCCAGCAGATAGATGTTGCAGCCAAAAAGAAAGTTGTGATTTGTTTGCGTTAAACGGACCTTAACACCTGAGGCGCGTTCACCATTTTGGTCGGACAGCTGAAGCCGGATAGGTCCTTTACGGTATTGTTCAATGCGCTGATTTGCCGAATTTAACAGGGAAAGTTCTTTTTCGTTCATGTTTTACTGTTTTCGATGATCGGTTTAAGAAAAGAGCGCCATTAAAAAGAAAAAAGCAGGGGCGATCAGACACCCCTGCTTTGAGTTCCAAAACTGACGGGAACTCAATTATTCTTCGCTAATTGCTTCGACCGGGCATTCTTCCATGCAGGTGCCGCATTCCACACATTCTTCTTGATCAATTACCGCAATACCATCTTCGAGTGAAATGGCTTCGGTGGGGCAAACATCAACACAGGTTTCGCACCCGGTGCATTCTTCTTCGTCAACTACGAACATCACAGACCTCCTTTATGGAAAGGGTTGTAAAAGAAAAAGTCAAGAAGTAGCATATAGCCTGCATCTTACGGGTGCAGGCTATATAAAACGGGTTAGGAAGTTGCGCCGACTGCCTGATCTTCTTGTTGAGGTTTTTGTCCCGCGGATTCAATTACGAAACAGTCCATTGGGCAGGCGTCGGCAGCTTCCGAAAAATCGCCTTCGGCCTTCTCATGATCGAGTTGCGGCAGACCGTTTACAATCTCAATTGCTTCGTTGGGATCCTTCTTTTCACAGACTCCGCAGGCGATGCAACCTTTGCTGCAGATATCCTTGACAGAACGGCCGGAGTCTCGATTGGAGCATCCAAGGTAGATTTTATATTCGATCGGCAACAGGCTGATCAAGTCCCGTGGACAGACGTTTACACAGACGCCGCAGCCAGTACATTTCTCGGGATCGATATCGGGCAGCCGACTCTCCGTCATTGTAATGGCATCGAACGGGCAGGCTTCTGCGCACGACCCAAACCCAAGACAGCCGTATGGACAGGCTATCGGCCCTCCGGATGCGATGTGGGCAGCCCGACAATCTTCTGGTCCATTATAATCAGCGATCCGATCACACACTCCGATGCCGCCCTGGCAGTGAACCACCGCGCGCATTGCGCCTATATCTGATGTTTCAACACCCATGATATCAGCGATTTCCTCTGTGGTTTTCTGTCCACCGGCTTTGCATAAACCAATGTCTTCTCCCTCGACGACCGCTTCAGCGTAGGCGCGGCACCCTCCATACCCGCATGCGCCGCAGTTTGCACCGGGAAGTATCTGGAGGATTTTGTCAATACGGTCATCAGTATCCACTGAAAATGCCCGTGAGGCAAGGGCGAGGCCGATGCCAAACAAAAGCCCCAACGTTACCATTGCGATGATAGATATGACAACCATTTTTTCAGATTTCCCGAAAAGCCTGGCATTTACCTGCCCACGCGCAGGCGATGTCCTAAAATTCCGTAATCTTTGCCGAGTTTTGCTATTTCTGCTGCGGTTTTTTCGAAACGGTAGGGCACCCTGTACCAGGTGACCCTGTTTTCATCAAGTATTACGTATGAAGCACGATTGTCACCATCGCGCGGTTGACCAACAGACCCCACGTTGATGATGGCGTTTCTTTCGTCAAGTTCAACTGTAAAACCATTCCCTTCCGGGACTACCAGTTCGAGACCTTCTTTGATGCAACACGGAACGTGCGTGTGACCAACGAAACAATAATGGTCAATTGTCTCCAACACATTTTGAAGTTTTTCGCGGTCGTATTGAACATCGGATGGCAGAAGATACTCGGTGAGTTTTTCTCGGGGAGAGGCATGAACAAAACACGAATCGTCTTCGTCGTGGTATTTGGGAAGGTTTTCCAGGAATTCCCATCGTTCGATTTGCTGCTCGTCGGCGTCTTCTCCCGGTTTAAGCCATTTTTTTGTTTTGTAAATCATCCGTGTGGCGATTGAGTTGAACGAAACCGGCGAGTGGAGGACCGCCCAGTCGTGGTTCCCCATCAAACAGACCTTGCAATTTTTCTGGATCAGGTCTATACATTTTTGAGGATTTGGTCCGTAACCTACGAGGTCACCGAGACACCAGATCTCTTCAATCCCCTGCATCCAGGCCGATTGAAGGACGGCCTCAAGGGCTTCAGCGTTGGCATGAATGTCCGAAATAATTGCTAACATTCGGTTGGAATCTCTTCATAGTCGCGTAAAACCGTTATTTGACATCATTCTGGTTTGGTATTCAAGCAAAAGACGTATTTTCGGACAGGAGTTCTGGAATATGCGGACGATTTGCTACCGGGCATGGTTGCGCTATATGATATTGTGATATGATTTAATGACGATTTTATTCGGGCATGAATTTCTGGAAGTTCCCTGTGACAAAGTTACAATCATACACGCTAAAAGAGGTTTTGAAGGCATTCATACCGGCTTTTTTGGCGCTTTTATTGATAATGGTGCTCGGGTTCTGTGTGCAGCTGATTCATGATGGCCTCGACGTTGTGCGCCTGCGGAGCATACCGCGCTATGTCGCCAGTTTTTCTGTGCCCTGGGTGCTGCCCCCGGCTTTCCTGACAGCGGTTATTCTGGTTTTTGGCCGGCTGGCTGCAGACGGAGAAGTGCTCGCTATGCAGGTAGGTGGCGTGCGCTTGCGCCATGTTATGTTCCCAGTTGCTCTTGCTGGTTTGTTGCTTAGTTGTGTGGCGGCTTATTTCCACTTCGAAACCGTTCCTCTTGACCGTCAGCGTATTGAGTTGCTGAAGTATAAGGCAATTCAGCAGTTGCTCGTTGATGAAGTAGCACTGAGTTCACAACGGCAGTTTACTTTTCGCCCCTACACAATTCAGTATGAAGATTACCGGGACGAACGATTGATCAATGTGCTGGTCGTGCGAGGGCAACACGGCGGCCCACCAAAAACCGTTATTACGGCAAAAAAGGGGTGGGTCGATGCGAGACGCCGGACTCCCACGGATACCTCCCGGATTACAAGCGAACAAGTGGAGAGAAGCCAGCGTGTTCGTTTCATTCTCACAGATTGTAATGTTACTCAGTTTTCCGGCAGTGAGCTTGGGGGGCGGGGAACGATCGAAGCCGGCCGAATGGTCCTGAATGTCCATTTCGGTTCCGATTTGGATGATCTGACGACGGATATGAAACATCTACCCCTGGGCCTGTTTCTTCGTCGGCGGAAAAAACTGAAAGAAAAGGTCGCTTCCCATAAAAAAAAGTTTAAAAATCCAGACGACAAAGAGGATGAGTTGAGTGATCATTTGCGGGCTCTTGGCGTTCGGAAAGCGGGCTTGCAACGCTTGTTAAAGAAAGAAAACCAAAAAGCAGACCGTCTGCGAAGAGAGGCTCTTCGCGACCAGGAAAATATTATTACACGACAAAGCAAACAGGCGGAAGAGTGGCGGGAACGGATTGCCAAAGTTAAAAAAGACCATGTGTCAACGCTACAGAAAATCAAGGAGTTGCGAGAAAATGAAGGAGGTGAAGAGAATTTTGGAGAAATTACGGCCCTGCGTAAAAAAGCGAAATCTCTAAAAGACAGAATCGATGCTTTGAAGGGAAAAGTGGTGGCTGCCGAGGAGAACAGGCTCGAAGCCAGACAAAAACAACGGAAAAGCCTGCAAAGCGTCAGGGAAATTAAAAAACGTGTGGCCGAACTGAGTGAAGAACGAGAAAGTGTCGAAAACATAATGAAAGAATGGCAACAGAAACGCAGACAGGCTGAAGAGCAGAAAGATTTGCGAGAGTTGGAAGTGAGAATGCACCGTCGCTTGGCCCTTGCCGTTGCGGTATTTATGTTCGGATTACTGGGCATGCCGCTGGGAGTTATGACAAAACATCGAAGCAGTATGATAGCTTTCGGTATCGGTTTTGCCTTCATGGTGATCATATTTTATCCAATGCTGATTGTGGGCCAAATCGCCGCTGAGACGGGTACCCTGCCTGTTGCCGCCGCCATGTGGTCTGGAAATGCTGTTACTTTGTTCATAATTGTGCTGCTGTTCTGGTCCCTTATGAAAAAATAACGCGGTGAAGGGACGCTCTGCGATTGACTCAGCGGTCAGCTAACCGGGGATGCGAGGCAAGTAAAATCGCAGGCCCAACGCGTTATCTGTCGAATGGATAGAAGACCAATCCCGATGGAGGAACAAACAATTACCCCTGAAAAACGGAGATTTCCGTTGCCCAAAAAAGCTGTTTTGCTGGCGGTGGTGAGTGGGATCCTGTTGTACATATCGTTTCCTCCGGTCAGTCTCTGGTTCTGCGCACTCTTCGCGCTCGCACCACTTATCTATGTCGCAATGGGCGCGGCTTCATGGCGCAGGGCGGCCTTCTATGGGCTTTTGGCCGGGCTGACGGCGTATTTGCCGGGATTGATCTGGCTCTCCAGCGTTACGGTTGTCGGCTGGATCGGCCTGTCCTTTTATGTCAGCTTGTACCTGGTTCTCGCGGCGGTGTTTGTATACGTGCTGGCAACCCACGGAGGGGAATTGTGGCCGGTTTTGATGTCGTTCGGCTGGGTGGGGCTGGAGTTTGTCCGGGCGCGGTTCATAACCGGTTTCCCATGGCTTTTACTTGGGTACAGCCAGCAGCAATCACTTGGGATCTTGCAGCTGGCTTCCGTTACCGGCGTCTACGGGATCAGCTGGATTGTTATTTTTATCAATATTAATATCGCTCGAACGGGGATGGGACTGGCCAGCCGACGCTTGGCGCCAAAGAAATGGCATGTCTCACTTTTCTGGCTGGCGGCCAGTCTGATTCTTTACGAATCATGTGGCGCTATCGGCTTGCACTGGGTTCAGAATGCGAAATCGGTGGGCGACGAAACAATGCGAGTGGGAATTGTCCAGCATAATGTGCCCCGGCGTCTGGTAGATATTCAGATGCCCACGGAGGTTTTGAACGCCAGAAAGCGGTTGCGGGAAGAGGGTGAAAGTCTCGATACGTCCACGCGGGAGGAGCTTCAGAAAAAAATCCATGATTATTACCGCCAGATCGACCGACGGATGCTTGAAGAGATCGATAAAGCGGTGAGACTATCCCGCAAATTGAAAGGGGAAAATCCGGATTTAATCGTCTGGCCGGAAACAACCGTTCAGTTGCCCCTGAACGTGACCCCCAAACTCATTCGCGATCCGGATACCCGCGCCATACAGGTTCACGCTCTAAATTCTATCAAAGAATTGGCTCGGGACTTTGGTTGTCATGTACTTGTCGGAGCTCCGGCAGCATTCGCGCGTGACGCCGGCTACGTTGAAGAGGTTTATTACGGTATGAATACGAAACATTCTGCGAACAGTGCTGTTCTGTTCAGCCCTGCGGGGGAATATATCGACCGCTACGACAAAATGCACCTGGTGCCGTTTGGAGAATACGTCCCTCTTGTTGATCTGCTGCCATTTTTGCAGGTCTTTACGCCGATGACTCGCCAGGTAACTCCGGGGGCGGAGTCGGTCATCTTCAAAGTCCGTTTGGAGAATGATGTGACGGCAAAAGTGGCGGCACCGGTTTGCTATGAAGACGTGGTCGCACAACTGATGCGCCGATTCCGCCGAAAAGGAGCCGAAGTACTGATCAATATTACCGATGAAGGTTGGTACAGACCGCCGGGAGAACAGCGACAGCATGCTGCTATGGCGGTTTTCCGGGCGGTGGAAACCAGGACCGACGTCATCCGGGTTGCCAACACCGGGATATCCGGTTTTATCAGTCGGCGAGGGATCCCTTTTTTCCTGAGACGCTCTACGGAGAGAGGCAAGTTGGCGAGCCGCAATGTCTCTGGAGCCATGGTGGGAGAGGTCCATTTGTCGCGCGAGGAAACAATTTACATGGCGTTCGGAGATTGGTTTGCCTGGACCTCTGTGGTTATAAGTGGTGCTTTTTTGGCCTACCTGTTGGGCAAACGATGGTTCAGGCGTTGGTCGAGACGGAGCGGAGAAGAAACTTAGTGGTCTGGTTGATAAAATTTGCGACCGCCACCACTTAGCGACTGGAACCGGGGCGGCTTGAAATCCCGCTTGACTCAGGGCTGGTTGCAAATGATAGGCTTGAAGCTTGCACTGATCGGTTGGCGGCCCTATCATGCCAATTTCTTTGCCCTCAAAAAGCGTTGAGCGGCAGCCGTTCGATTTTCGGAGCCAGAAAAAAATTTCAAATGCGTGGGAGAACCCCGGGAGATACACGATGTCTGAACATAAAACTATCCTCATCGACAGAGGACAGGTGGAAGAATTCCTGACGATGGCTCGGGCGGTCGAAGCAGTGGAAGAGGCGTTCCGGGCATACGGAGAGGGAAACGCTCAACTGCCTCCCAAACCATATCTGCAGTTTCCCAAAGGTGACCTCCGATGCATGCCGGCGTACCTGCCGGGACTGGGCCTGGCTTCTGTTAAAAACGTGAATGTGCACCCGGAGAATACGGAGTTGCCCACTGTTATGGCAACTATCACTATTTTTGACCCATATACGGGCTTTGCGCGAGCCATTATGGACGGAACTTATCTGACAGCTGTGCGCACGGGAGCGGCTGGCGGTATCGCGGCGCGTTATCTTGCCAGGGAAGATTCCAGGATCGTCTCTTTTGCAGGGGCAGGGCGTCAGGCTCGGACGCAACTGGCGGCCCTGGTGGAAACGATGCCCCAAATTGAGGAGGTCTTGATCCATGACATCGATCAGGACAGGGCGCGGCAGTTCTGCCAATACTGTGACGAAGAACACGATCTTGAAGCACGGTACGCCGAGTTAAACGATACTGTGAGAGAGGCCGATATCCTTACGACGGTTACTCCGAGCCGTGAGCCTTTTGTCAGCCTCGAGTATCTGAAACCCGGGACCCATGTCAATGCGATCGGAGCTGATGCACCGGGGAAGCAGGAATTGGAGCTGGAGGTCCTTGAAAAAGCAAAGATCGTTTTGGATAGCTGGAAACAGGCATCACACGGCGGTGAAATCAACTGTGCTGTGGCAGAGGGACTGATCAGGGAAGAGGATATCCATGCTAATATCGGGGAAGTGGTGACGGGCCGAAAGACGGGGCGTGAATGTGAGGATGAGATCACGGTGTTCGATTCAACTGGTCTCGCCATCCAGGATTGTGCATGTGCTGTCCAGGTCTACCGCGAACTAACCGCGGAGGGAAGAGACATATCGAGATTGACAACTGTAGATTTTCTCAGCAGATTCTGATCGGAAACTTCTTGTGTCACAAAGTTCTCACGTCCCTCCAAGAAAAAGCGATCTAACCTCCGGCTCCCTGATGGGCAATCTCGCGCGTCTGGCCCTGCCGCTTGCGGGGACAATGGCGCTTCACATGATTTACTCTGCCGTAGATGCTTTCTGGCTTGGGCATTACAGTAAGGAGGCTTTGGCCGCCACCGGGGCATGTCTGCCCTTTCTGTTTGTCGTTATCTCTTTTGGAATGGGTTTCGGGCAAGCAGGCGCCGCACTGGTGGCGCAATATACCGGGGCAGAAAACCACATGAAAGCAGGGCGAGCTGCTGGCCAGATGTTCATTCTACTGTGTGGGTTAGCGGTTTTACTTGCAGTTCCTCTTTTCAGTTTTGCACCGCAGGTTCTGAAGCTGGCACAGGTTCCGGAAAACGTAGTCCCACCGGCCACCGGGTTCCTGCGGGTGCTGTTATTTGGGCTCCCTATCATGTCTTTTTCGATGGGATATGGATCTGCTTTGAGAGCGATTGGGAACACCACAATTGTTCTTCTAATCGGCGTTGTGACAAACGTAATCAACCTGGCTCTTGACCCATTACTGATTTTTGGTGTGGGTTTTTTCCCGGAGATGGGGGTAAAAGGGGCGGCTGTCGCGACCGTTTTTGCCCGTCTCATTAATGCTTTCATTTGTGTCTACGGACTTTCGAAAGGCTGGGCAGGGCTGCGGTTGCACTGGTCCAATTTTCGACCGGACCGGTTTTTAATGAGAAAGACTCTTTCCGTGGGTTTCCCGGCGGCTATCGGTAACAGCAGCAATTCAGTGGGATTCGCGGTGTTTCAAGTGATGATCAACTCGCTGGGAACGACCGTTATAGGCGGAATGGTGATAGGTATTCGGGTATTGCACTTTTTCAATATTCCTGCCCAGGCAATGGCCATGGCGGCGGCGCCCGTGGTCGGTCAAAATCTCGGGGCCGGGAAAAAGGAACTTGCCCGCCGCGGAGTTGAACTGAGTGCGCGCTTTGTGGCCGGTGTCATGCTCATTCCAATGATTCTGCTTGTGACGCAAGGCCACTACGTCGGGCAACTGTTTACAGACAATGTGGAAATTATCAAAGAAGCGACGAAATTTTTCCGCATAGTCCCCGCTTCTTCCTACTGTTTTGGGGTATTGATGGTTTTGCTGGCTGCATTTTACGGGTCAGGTCATACGCGCCCCGCGATGTTTGTTCATATAGTAAGGCTCTGGATTTTGCGTTTGCCTCTTGCGTATACTCTGGGTTATATACTGGGATTTGGTAGCCGTGGCATTTATTTTGGCATGGTGGCAGGAAACATTATATCGGCCGTGATGACGTATGGTCTTTTCCGCCTGGGAAAATGGGAATCAGCTGTTGTCGGCGGGGAATTACAATCGGAGAAAGAAAAAAAATGAACGGAGTATAGCTTGCACTTGGACTCACCCTGTTCGCCGGGATGGCAACGGGCATCGGTAGTATCATTGCCTTCTTCGCCCGCCGCAGCAATTACCGTTTCCTGTCGGTTGCAACAGGCTTTTCGGCCGGGGTCATGATAGTCTCATCGGTCTCATAGCCGGTATGGTCGTTATGGCCCTGAGCCTGTTGATTATGAAATGATGCTGTGACAGGGGCAAAGCGCAGCCTCTGGCTTTATATAAGCAAATCTGAAAACGGGTTAGCTGTCAGCGGTTGTGTAGACGCCGAGTTCTCTATAGCGCTCGTAACGTTGTTCCAGGACGTCTTCGATTGCCAAATTGCTCAGCTCATCCAGAGTTTTGATTATATAGCGGCGAATATTTTCGGCCGTGGCGTTTTTATCCCTGTGCGCTCCTCCGATTGGCTCTTCAATAATTTCATCGACTACTCCAAATTCGAGCATATCATTGGCGGTTAGTTTCAGAGCCCGAGCGGCATCTTCGGCCTTTTCGGATTCTCGAAAAAGGATAGCTGCACACCCTTCCGGTGAAATCACGGAGTAGTATGCATTTTGAAGCATGCCATGTCTGTCCCCAACACCGACGCCCAAAGCTCCGCCGCTGCAACCTTCACCCGTTACAACAATGATAATAGGCGTTTTAAGGCCTGCCATGCGATAGATATTTTCGGCAATTGCCATGCCCTGACCACGTTCTTCGGCTTCGACAGCCGGGGCGGCTCCCGGGGTGTCGATAAGGCTGAGGACGGGAAGGCCAAATTTTTCTGCCTGACTCATTTTCGCCAGAGCTTTCCGGTAGCCCTCGGGTTGGGGCATGCCGAAATTGCTTTTCATTTTTTCCTGGGTATCACGGCCTTTATGTTGGGCAATAAGCATCAGTCGCCGGTTTTCGATGGTTGCAAAACCCGTGATAATCGCGTGGTCATCACCGAAACCACGGTCGCCGTGGAGTTCAATAAAATCATCAAAAAGTAACGGAATATAGTCGCGGGACTGAGGTCGTTGAGGATGTCGTGCGAGCTGAACTCTTTGATATGGAGTAAGGTCCGACATTATTTGGCCTAAGGCCGCGTCACGTTCTTGTTCCAGCGCTGATATTTTCTCACGAAGTTGTTCACCGTTTTCCTCGTCCAACTGCTGTTGGAGTTCCTCAATTTTCTCATCGAGTTCCCGAACAGGCTCCTCGAAATCGTAATAAAATGGGCCTCGGCCAGCCTTTTTTGCCATTGGGAACGATAACTCCTCAAGATGAAGACCTGTTGGGCAATGGGGCGAGTGCGGCCTTATCCCCAATCCGGTCCGAATATTTTAGGAGTCGGGCGGTTTTGAATCAAGCCGTTATGGGGCGTATAATTGCGATCTACACTCTTGTGTTCTTCTCTGCATTTTGAGGTCGACGTGAAAAACTTCTCTGAATTCGATGTCCGATGTATGAAACGAGCACTTCGATTGGCCTGCAAAGGGAAGGGATATGTGGAGCCCAATCCTATGGTCGGGGCTGTAGTGTCGAAAAACGGGAAGATCATTGGCGAAGGGTACCACGCGGGTTTCGGAAAACTTCATGCGGAGATTGAGGCATTGAAGGACGTCGTGGCCAAAGGAAACGATCCTGACGATGCAACGATGTACGTGACGCTGGAGCCTTGCGCGCACGAAGGGAAAACCCCGCCCTGTGCACCTGAGATTGTTGAGGCTGGTCTTTCACGCGTGATTATTGCGACCGAAGATCCGCTGTGGGCATATCATGCTCATCGCGAATCGGGGGACATCGAAAAAAGAAGAGGGATTGAAGTTCTCAGCCAGAATGGCGTTGAAACCGCCTGCGGTCTTTGCAGCGGCAAAGCATTAATGCTCAATGCGCCGTTCTTTAAAAGGTTTGCAGAAGACCTTCCGCTTGTGACGGCAAAATGGGCCATGAGTGTTGACGGGAAAATTGCCACACGGACGGGAGAGTCGAAATGGATCAGCGGTCCGGAAAGCCGCCGAATCGTACATGAGATTCGGGGACAGGTCGATGCCGTGATAATCGGGAGCAGTACGGCGATTCAGGACGATCCTATGTTGAATTGCCGGGATGCAGAAACCCGTCGGGAGGCTCTACGTGTCGTTCTCTGCGGGAACACGCTACCGCCCAGAGAATGCAGATTGGTGCAAACGGCACGAGAGTTGCCTGTCTTGATCGTAACAACCTGCAAGAGGACGGAAGAGGAGTTGGCTTATCTGCGGGGAGCAGGTTGCGAGGTGCTGCAGGTTGCTCCATCGCCATCCGGAGCCAACACAGTTGACTTACGGGGCATGCTGGAGCATCTCGCCGGACGAGGGGCTTCGCGGGTCATGGTTGAAGGGGGACGAGAGGTTTTTGGTAGTTTTTTCGACGGGGAACTGGTCGATGAGGCGGTTATTTTCATTGCGCCGATCGTTATTGGAGGACGTGACGCCGTGACAGCCGTCGGCGGAATAGGAGATGAGACGGTGGAAGAGTCGATGTCGTTGCTGGGCCCCATATTGACTGATGAAGAACTCGGGGATCTGCCGGCAAAACCATGTGTGAGCATTCAATCGGTGGGACCAGATATCCTCGTTCGGGGGTGGGTTAAAGATCCGAGGCAGTGGTTTAACGGCAAGACAGGCTGAAAAGCCGTTTCGAGCGCTACCGGTCCTGTGTTATACTGTAGTTTCGGGGATAATGTGAGTTTTGAATAACATTGTCTGCCAACGGTTATCGTTTGCATTTCCCCGAGGCAAGGTCGGGTGCCCGGGTTGCCTGACCCTCCTGGAGCTTTAATTTTAAGAGAGCATGATGAGTGGACAAGGACTGATATTTCAGATTTACGTGACGCTACGGCAGGAATTTGGTCAGCAAAATTGGTGGCCGGCCGAAACACCGTTCGAAGTGATGGTTGGGGCAGTGTTAACTCAGAACACGAACTGGCAAAATGCAGAGGAAGCTATCAAAAACTTGCGGGGTGCGAATTTGCTGGATCCGACGGCTCTGGCAAAGACGGATCCCGAAAAGATCCAGGAACTGATTAAACCGGCAGGTTATTACCGACAAAAAGCGGCGAGGTTGAAAAGGCTGACCGACTGGGTCATGAAACGTTTTGTCCCGGGAGATACGGAGTTCGGAGCAATTCAGTGGGAACCAGCCGATGTGCTTAGAGAAGAACTGCTTGCCATAAACGGGATTGGTCCGGAAACGGCGGATAGTATTCTTTTGTATGCGCTGGAGAAACCTGTGTTTGTGATTGATGCATATACGGTAAGGATTCTGGGCCGGCACGGTCTAATAACTGGTGAGGCTGCTTACCAGGAGGTCCAGGAAGAATTCCAGTACCGTTTACCCCCTGATGTGGAGATTTATAAGGATTTTCACGCGCAGCTTGTGGAGCTGGGGAAACGTTTTTGCAAAAAAAGCTCCCCAAAATGTGAAGAGTGTCCCGTCCGCCCTCTGCTTGGCTTACCGGAGATTGAGTTTTAAAATGCGCGATGCAATGGGGGGCAAAAAGCTTTTTTTGCAAGTCGGACATGTTGCGGCGTCCAGCCGAAAAAGGATAAAATATAAAGAGAAGTTTTTCGGCTATATGTGACAAGTAAGCGTCGGGTTCTCGGGGTGTTTTTGTTGATGAAAGAGGCATTTAAGGCGGTGTAAAACATTCTATGAATGCTAAAATTTGCTCCCGGTGCGGCAAGCCAATTCCGGACGATGCGCGGATCGAAAATAGACTGTGTCCGCACTGCGGAGTAACCCTTGAAGAAAGTTCGAGTTCTCGGAGCCGATCCACTACAGAGCCCGTTGATTACGATCAGGAAAGTTTGGAAGAGGACTACGAAAATATCGGTGCGGGAGACGTCGTACAGGGCTTTCAGATCGAGGAAAAAGTTGGGGGGGGCGGCATGGGGGTCGTCTACCGTGCCAAGCAGCTATCGTTGAATCGGCCGGTTGCTCTCAAAGTTCTTCCCAAAAAATACGCAACGAACCGGGAATTTGTGAGCTTTTTCGACAGCGAGACAGAAACCCTGGCGTCGCTGAATCATCCAAACATTGTCAGTATTATTGATCGCGGGCACGAAGGGGATACGTATTTTTTTGCCATGGAATATGTTGAGGGAACCACGCTCAAACGGGTTGTGGAGGAGGGCAAAGCCACGGTGGACTTTGTATTGCGGATCCTCCGTCAGGCCGCTCGGGCCTTGCGGTACGTTCATTCAAAAGGAATCATTCACTGCGATATCAAACTCGGCAATATAATGCTCGACGAACGAAAAAACGTGAAAATTGCCGACTTTGGTCTGGCTCGAATTCTTGCCGGAGGAGAACCGGAAGAAGACGAGGGACGCGTCATAGGAACCCGGGGCTATATGCCTCCGGAACAACAGCAGGATATCGCTAACACGGACGAAAGAAGCGATATCTTCTCGCTGGGGGCTGTTATTTACAGGTTGCTGACCGATCATCTCCCCTTTGATCTCCCTCCGGATTCTGTTGAGAAATACCGTCCCGGGATAGATGATCAGTTAAATCGCATTGTTATGAAGTGTCTTGAAAAAGATCGAGCTGACCGTTTCCAGACGGCAGATGAATTGCTTTCGGCTGTTGACGATTACCGGAACGAATTGACGCTCGTGCGCAAAAAGTGTCCGCGGTGTGGGAGCGCCAATCCGATGGAAGAAGATGTTTGTCTCAATTGCGGGGCCGATCTTTCCATTTTGCTCGATGTGTGCCCGGAATGCGGTGCGGAAAATCCGCCTGAACAGGTTGAATGTAGCGTTTGCGGAACGAATCTTCGCGAACGGCGCAGCCAGTTAGCCACCGATATAAGTCGTGCGTTTGACCGTGCGCGTAGCCTGGCGGCCGTTGGTAAATATCTCGCGGCTGTTGAAGAACTTGAGTCGGTGACACAAATTAAGGGGAGTTTGTTCGTATATGCCCGCGAGCAGGCCGAGAATCTTATTCAGAAATATAAAGATCAACAGCGTGAAGAGTGTGAGCGAGCTCTTAAGAAAGGCAAAAAACTGGCCCGTAATGGACAACTTGGCCTGGCGGTCGAGGCCCTTGAAAATATGCCCGGGGGGGGAGCGGAAGCCGAGAACGTTGAGGAACTGATCTGCAAAATCCGCAAGGTGATGGATAAAAGTGAACACCGGGTGCAAAACGCTATCGAACAACTCGAGAAATACGAATGCGAGAAAGCCGAAGCGCTTATTGATAAGGTGAAATCTGATTGGGCAACATGCCCGGGACTCAGCGATGCACGATACAGGTTACAGGCGATTCGTCAGACGCGACAATTAATTATTGACGAGTTGAAAGAGGTCGATGGCTGGCTCGCGCAAGGGGATTATGAGAAGGCGCGATCTGCGCTGAGTTCTCTTGGTGAGTCTATGCCTGAAGATCCTATTCTCGAAGCGAAATTCAGGGAGATTCAACTGCGTGAACGACGGCCTCAGCTTGAGACATTCATTCAGGAGGCCCGGGAGGCCGAAAAAAAAGGATTACCGGAATTGGCACGCCGGAAATGGAAACGAGCTGCTGAACTGTTCAGTGAGGATGAGCCGTATCGCGAGAAACTTCTTAGCAAAGCCGAAGCTACCCGCCAGAATGCGGAAGGTGAGTCGAAACCTTTATTGCTTGATGAATCGAATACGGAACCCAAACAAGCGGGACTTCGAGTTTCAAAAAGTCAGCATTCGTCACGGTGGTTTATAGCGGGTGCAATAGCACTGTTTATACTGCTGGTCGCTGCCGCTGTTTATATGACCTATGGTCGTCCTGGGCCTGGAAGCTTTGCCAATGAGATGCCGCCGCAAGCAAAGGGTAAAGTGGTTCTGGGAGAGGAGAACGGCGACGGAAAGCAGGAAACTCGAAATAACGATGACGATGAACCATTCCCAAAACCCAAGGACCAGAGGTTTTTTGTCGATCATTTTGGTTCTGGAAAAGCCGAGGACTGGAATTTTCAGAGGGGCACATGGATCGTTTCATCAATTGGACGGCGAACCTTGCGTTCGATTACCGGAGAAGGCCCCTCGCTCGCAACGCACAAGTATTTCGATGAAAAAAATTGTGATATTAGCGTTTGGTGCCGACTTGACGCAGCGCGGGGCGAGAATGCCAGCGTGGCTCTGGCCGGGAGGCGACGGAAGAACTCAGAACTCAGAGTCGTTGTTCGCAAAAGGAATGAGGCTTATGAAGCACAGTTTGTCGGTATAATGAAGGGGCAAATTATCGTAAAGAATCCACCGACCAAACTGCCTCTGCCCGCGAATATGCCTTTCGATGGGGAAATACAGCTCCAAGCCGTTGACAACGATGCCATTGCAAAGGTCGACGGTGAGGAAGTCGGACGATTTAGGAAACTGCCGGATGCCTTGTGCAAAACCGGAGGCGTTGGCTTGCGGGCGAATTCGTGCCGTAGTTCCTGGGACGACATAGAACTCCAGGCGGCGCGTGAACTTGAGTTTGTCGCGCAAGAAACCGAAATCAAAAAATCGCCTCTCAAACCCGAGCCTGAAGAAGAAAGATTGCCCTCGCTTGTTGAGATGAAACCGGCTCCGAATACGCGGCCGGCAAACCTGGTGAATTATTCGATAGGTTTAAGACAAAGTTTCACACACAACAACGCGGGCTGGAAGCCCCAAAAAGGCAAATGGGAAGGAATCGGGGGGCGATATCATTTCGATGGCAAAGGAACAGGTCTGAGCATATGCACCTTGGGGGCCTTCGGGGAAATGGAAATCCGCACCAGTATGAGAGCACGAAGGGGCAGCGGAGACCCTGGGAAACAGGTTGTCGGAGTCTACGCCCGCTATCAGAATTCCGACAATTACATATTTTTCGGAATGGTAGGGGCGCGCAAGAACGAAAAATCGGGTTGGGATGTCCAGTTGAAAGCACGAAAAGATGGCGAAGAAACCGTCCTGACGGTCCCCGGAGGGCCTTATGTTTCCCCCGCAGATCAACGGATAGACATCCGTCTGACCGTTGCCAAGGGCCGAGTATCAGGGGAGTTTAACGGTCAGACTGTCCTCAGTATGGAAAACGTGAACCTTCACGCTCCTGCAGGAGGGGCTATCGGCTTGGGAGCGCGGAATGTGAGTGTTTCTTTTGCACAGACCATTTCCCGTGCCGTTCAGCCGGCCGAAAGCAGCGAGCCGATGCTGAGCGGATTAAATCTGGATGTCCCCGACGAGACGAAACCTCTTCGCACGGATCCGCCCGCGCTGTGCGGTCTCAAAGGGCGGAACCGATACCACATTTTGCTGAACAATGTGGAAGCGGTTGAAGGAGCTATATCCTTGCGTGCGAGACTTCAGAACCTTGAAAGTAACGCGAACGTTTCCCTCTGCGCCCGCGATCTTCGCGAACCAAGACAGATGGTTGCCGGGGCTGTGGAGTTTGGCCGGACGATCGGGGGGGAAGCTCGTTTGCTGGGAAAAATTAGCCCGGATGAAAGAACCCTTGAGGGTGTCTACGCGCGGAAAAAGTTCGACAAATTAGATGGGGAAGAGCCGCTTGAAATAAAATTGGAGTTGCGAAAAGGAAAAGCTGTCTTGTGGGTAAACGGTAAAAACGCGGTTGAGTACAGCGGCGGGAAAGCTCCCATACCGTCAAAAGCCGGGCGCTGGGGTTTTACGAGTTCTTATTGTTATGCCACGATCGATCGAATCGAATTGCAATTCTAGCCCGGATTTTACGGATAATTGGAACCTGCTATTGTCAAGGCGCACGGTCCTTGTTTACTGGCTACCGCTAAAAACGCTTCTCAACCAAAAAATGCAGGCTTGCCCCGGTCGTTTATCAGATGTTTGTGTGTCTTTTATTGTCATCGTCAGCTCTGTCGAGACTCTACAAACGTTGTTGCTTTCGGTCAGGATAACAACGGTAAGTGTCACGACCACTTGACCGCTCTCCGGTCGCGTGATATCTTGCAATTTGTGGCTTTTCCCGGAGACAGGACGACTATGAATGCTGAAACTGAGTGTGTTTTTTGCCAGATCATTGCTGGAGATATCCCGGCCGCAACCCTGATTGAAACGGAGAAAGTTCTGAGTTTTCTGGATATCGCTCCGGTCAATCCCGGTCACGCTCTGGTGATTCCTAAACGCCATGTCGAGACGCTCCTGGATCTCACACAGGATGAACTACACAAGCTGGTTTTTATGGTCCAGCGCATTGCCCGGGCTACGACGACTGCTACGGATGCTGATGGGTTTAATGTGCTTCAAAACAACCATGAATGTGCGGGTCAGGAAATTCCCCATCTCCATTTTCACGTCATCCCGCGTTTCTTCGACGACGACTTCAAATTCGGCTGGCGACAACAAAGCTACGAAGAAGGGGAAATCGAATCGTTGCAGCAAGATGTCAAGAAGTTGCTGTAACTTCCAGAAGGCCCAAAATGTAGCAGCCGGCGGGGTGAGGTTTGTCTCACTTTTGTGAATCCCACCCGAATGTAAGGACTTCTCGATTTGGTGTTTTTATGCCGATACCATTGTTATTTGCGAAAGGTTGATAAATGGACAAGAAACAAATACTCAAGGCAGCGATAAAAAAAGAAGTCGAGGCGCATGATCTCTATGCGGATATGGCTGAAAGAACCGACAATCCGGGAGCGCGTTCTCTGCTTGAGGATCTCGCTGAAGAGGAAGACGGCCATCGCCAGCTTCTGGAAGGCCTGTCCGCCGAGGAAATTGATAAATTCACCCCTCCTGAAAAACGGGATCTGAAACTTACGGAACATCTCAAGTCCAAACCTCTTAAAGAAAATAGCAGTCTGCAGGACGTTCTGGTTCACGCCATGGAACGTGAAAAAAGGGCTCGCGAGTTTTATGAAACGATGGCGCAATCGACCGATGGTAAGACGTGGAGTACGCTTTTCGGTAAACTCGCGAAAATGGAAAATACACATAAAGCGCGCCTGGAGGAGTTTTACGAAGAGGTTTTTCTTCAGGAAATGTGACGCACCTCCGGATAAGTAAAGAAGGAGTTCAACAATGACCGACCAGAACTGCGATGTTGCTATCGTTGGAAGTGGCCCGGCAGGCATGGGCGCGGCCCTGTATGCCGGACGCGCCAAATGGGAAACTGTCCTCTTCGAAAAATTGGGACCCGGCGGCCAGCTGGCGGAGGCCTACGACGTGGATAATTACCTCGGGTTTACAGATGGGATTACAGGCCCGGAATTGACGGAAAAAATGAAGAATCATGCCGAACGATTCGGTGCCGAGATAATACGGGAAGAAGTTGTGGATCTTATCGACGAGGGCGAGTTGAAAAGAGTTGTCACGGGTTCGAACGAGTATCGGGCTCCCGTTGCTATTATCGCATCAGGTGCCTCACACCGAAAACTCAATGTTCCCGGGGAAGAAAGGCTTGCCGGGGCGGGTGTCAGTTACTGCGGAACCTGCGACGGCGCCTTTTTCCGCGATAAGAAACTGGTCGTTGTCGGGGGGGGAGACGCTGCGATGACAGAAGCAGTGTTTCTCACCCGTTTTGCCTCGGAAATCAAACTCGTCCATCGTCGGCAAGGATTGCGTGCGGAGGCGATGAATATTGATAAGGCGAAGCGAAATGAGAAAATTGAATTTGTGCTTGATACGATCGTTACAGACATTAACGGGGAAAATAAGGTTGAAGGGGTGACACTGAGGAATGTGAAGACTGACAAAGAATGGCAGCATGAGTGCGACGGCGTCTTCATTTTTGTCGGACATGTGCCAAATACAGGCTACCTCAAGACCATCCTGCCCCAATATGCAGGAGAGCTGATTCCCACCGACATGAATATGGAGACTGAAGTGAAAGGGCTTTACGCCATCGGGGACGTGCGCGTAGGTTCCTACCGCCAGATTGCAACCGCAGTGGCCGATGGTGTGGTGGCAGCAATGCATGCGGAAAAGCGCGTTTAGCCGTTACCGGTTGGCGTGTGAGCAACCACAGCTGGGGGATGATCGTTGTAGCCTTTTGCGATGCCAGAGGAGCGAAAACCGCCGGATTGAGCAGGCGCTCGGCGGCAGCAGACAGGCAGATGGCCGGGCGATGTCGGGTCGAAAAATTCGTTCTAAGGCGTATATAGAGGCCTTTGTTGTTGTAAGCGTCGTTTTTACCATTGTCTGCGTTTGACCAGCATCCCCCCGTTTGAATTCGACTGACCTTTCCTGTAGATAAGCCCCCATGATCTCATCGAATACATTTGTGAGAGCGGGAGTAGCTCGCACGATCAATCTGGAGACGCCACATGACCCAATATGAACTTCAAACCGAGGATTTCGCCTTTGACGGTCCTCTAGGCTGCCAGGGGGCCAGCATTGAAAAGATCGGTAAAGATCATTTCCGCGTGACCCCGGGGCATGCACCCGAGCACCCCGAATGGGCCAACAAAGTCAATTTAACCATCAGCAACCACGCCCGGAATCATCGTCTCAGACTCGACGTGGATTTCAGCGGCGGAAGCTCCATGCCGTTCAATGAATATTCTTATTCATGGTCATACGACGCCGAAAACTGGCGTCCGGTCCACTGGGAGAAAAACGAGCCGGACAGCCCGGCAGGGGATACTCTGCTGTTCCCGATCTTTGAACGCGACACCGTTTATGTCGGCCACCAGGTGCCCATGTCGTATGAAACCATGGTGCATCTGTTGAACAATTTTGCCCAAAATCGCGATGCCGGCCTGGTGAAAATTGGTGAATCACTTGGAGGGCGCCCCCTCCTGCGTCTCCGGGCAACGTCCAATGAATCTTCCATCCCGCTGGAGCAACGCCCGGTTCTGTATTTCGCCAACCAGCATCCCGGCGAGCATAACGCCCAGTGGCGGATGATCGGAATGATTAACTGGCTGCTCAGTGGCGATACAACTGCGGATAGTTTCCTGCGGAACCATGCGGCTCATTTTCTGATTATGATGAGCCCGGATGCGCCCTCAAACGGATGGTACAGGGTCAACGCGGAGGGCGTCGACATGAACCGTTCATACAATCCGAAGGGGTCCAGCCCCGAAGCCCAGACCCATGAGGCCTGCGTGGCACAGCGGGACCTTGAAAACATCGCGGAAACGCGGCCGCTGCGCATGGTATGGGGACACCACACCTGGGCTGGTATCGTTGATCCCCTCATCGTTCCGGCTGAGAGCACGGAATCAAATTATGGTCCATGGCAGAACCTGCGCGACATGATTCTCGCGGCCGATCTAAAAGGCCGGATGAAACCGATGCGTCAACACGGTCCTTCCAGCTACGAAGGCAGCTGGACGGGAGGCCCGCATCAACAGTTCGGCGTAACAGCAGTTCTCTGCGAAGGTGCCGGCGGACATTATCTCAAAGAAGAATGCCTCCAGGCCGGAGGAGCTCTCATGGAAGGCTTATCTTATTACTGCACGGGTGAAATGCCATGAAACCTGAACAGGCGGATTTATGTGAGCTGTACGACCTTGAAAACGATCCCGAAGAACTGAAAAACCTGTTCTGAGGTATCTTGTTTTCCTCATGACCATAACGTCACGGCTCTGCGGCGGCGCGATAGCGACGTACGCAGCAGCCGATGGTTGGCGGGTTCATATTTCAACGATCATATGCTTGAGCTGCCCATTTGCTGGTTCCCACATGATCGATTGGCGCATTATGTGGTGATACCAGGTCACATTCATCATCCCAACGCCACATCGAGTAGCATCATCACGGCAAAACCCACCATAGTTGAGATGGTCACTACATCGATGTTTGCCTCGTTTCGCTGAGATTCCGGGATCAGTTCCTCGACCACCACAAAAATCATTGCTCCTGCAGCAAAGCAAAGTGCGTAGGGCAGTATGTTCTGCATGTGCAGAACAAATGCCGCCCCGACAACCCCTGCGATGGGCTCAACGATGCCGGATGCCTGCCCCAGGACGAAGCTCTTTGTCCGACCCATTCCCTCCCTCCGCAACGGTAGTGACACGGCTGCACCTTCCGGAAAATTCTGGAGACCAATACCGATTGCCAACGCAATGGCCCCACCAAGCGAGGCAGAAGGAAGATCGGCTGCCACAGCTCCAAAAGCTACCCCAACCGCGAGACCCTCGGGGATATTGTGCAAAGTAATCGCAAGAACCAGCAGTGTGCTCCGCTGCAAGGACGTTTTGATCCCTTCGCTCTGCCCCAAATCAAACCCTATATGAAGATGCGGTAGCAAGCGGTCCGAGAGTCGCATGAAAATCCCGCCAACCATGAATCCGATGACGGCTGTTAGCCAAGGGATCTGCCCCATCTGCTCGGCCATTTCGATGCCCGGCGCAAGCAATGACCAGAAGCTTGCGGCAATCATGACGCCAGCCGCGAAACCAAGCATCGAATCCATGAGTTTTGGACTGACTTTCTTCGTGAAGAAGACGAGCGCTGCTCCCACTGCCGTTACACCCCACGTAAAGAGCGTGGCCATCAGCGCTTGTGTAATGGGGCTGAATTGCTGCAGAAATGCGATCATCTGTCATCCTCTGTTTGTTTGCTCGAACGTCACGCATCAGACGCTTCGGAAGTCGCGTCTGCATGCGTTTGTTCGGCAGTTCCGTTGATTACATTTTTGACCTTCGGGCCTCTCAGGTACTTCAGCATGATGACAAGAGGAACCCCGTAGATTCCCGTGATAATCACGCCCATGACTGCACCCATGATCCCGAAACCACGGGGACCATGGTCTGAAATCATGGAGACCCAGTTGAAAAGCCAGAAGACCATGAAACCAAGAATGAAGATAAGAAGCAGCCAAGTCAGCCCTTCCAGCACGCTGCGAGCCCACGCCTTGAGCTTGAGGAAGTTGATTCCAGAAACGAGTCCCAGCACGGCAACCCCGATCTGAACGATGGCGAGCAGCGGGAAAATCTTGAAGATGAAGGGCATGTCTGGTTCGTCTTGTGCCATTTCGCCAATCATGACGGAACTGAAAAGGCCCATGGTTGCCGAGAGGCACATGAGGCCACCGATAATAATCCATGCCCAACCGATCACGGTTATGCATGTTGGTCGTTTCTCCTGATACATATTATTCCTCCTGCCGAACAGGTACCTTTTAACCTTCATTATGCTTTACGCACAAGTTACCCGTTCCGAGCCCCGCATTCAAGACCTGAATCCCGTTGTTCGGACCTTTATTCCCGAAGGGCGGCACTGGTTGAGTTCGAAGCTCCCGGCAGGGCCAGGTTAACGGCCGAAGCATCGAGATTTTGCCGGAACATACTGGTAGATTTGCTTGAGGAAAAGATAAACCCGTTGGTATGCCGTCTGTGAGAATCCGCTACAGCATATCCCCGGTCGAAGCCGAGCCTTGATAGGCCGGCGCTCAGTTGACACATTTGGCGGCTGCCCATTATCGTATTTGATAGCGACTATGATGTTTAGGCTCCAATTACTTGAGAAGGAGGCAATCTGATGGCTGGAGATTTGACCGAAGCGATACAGCTCGCGCGTAAGATGGAGTTGGACGGAATAGGTTTTTACGATGATGCAGCCAAGAAAGCAGGGAATCCCCAGGCTGCGCAGCTTTTTAAATCGTTTTCCAAAGACGAAGAGCGGCACCTGAAGATCGTTGAAAAGCTTGCTGAAGGAATGGGAGTCGATGTCGACCAGATGCCAATGCCTGCTGATGAGATTAAGACGGTTTTCAGTACAGCGGGCCAGGAGATCGCCGTGGAAGCTGAAGTATCGGCGAGCGAGCGGGAAGCCATCGAGATGGCTCTGGAAATGGAAGAGAAAAGCTATAAGCTTTACGCTGATGCAGCCAAAAATGCTGGCACCGCGGATCAGCGGGCAATTTTCGAACGCCTTTCCCAGGAAGAAAATCAGCACTATTCCATTTTGGAAAACACGCGCGACTATCTGGATAAAAACGAACAGTGGAATTTGTCAGAGGAATGGGGGCTCCTAATGGGCGATTTGACTTCTTTGGGCGGCTAAAAGCGCATATGTTAATTTTTAAGGGCACGGTTTGTTCCGTGCCTTTTTTTATATAAAATCTGGGAAAAAAGAGGAAAGGGAGCCGAAGATGGCAGATACGAGTTTTGCGGACCGTTTAATCATGGCAAGCAGGGCCAAACGCAGCCAGGTTGTGGTGGGACTCGATCCGCGTCCGGAAATGATGCCATCCGCCCTGATGGAAGAGGCGGTGAAGAACCGCGGCCGGACGGCTGAAGCCGTAGGGCTGGCATTTGGACGGTTCAATCTCGGCATTATCGAAGCGGTGAGAGACCACGCCGTTGCCGTGAAGCCGCAGATAGCATTTTATGAGCGATTTGGTCGGGCGGGGCTCAATGCATACGTCCAAACGCTTGAGGCGGCCCGCGAAAGCGGTCTTCTTGTTATCGGGGATGTGAAGCGGAATGACATTGGCAGCACAGCCGCTGCATACGCCCGAGGCCACCTTTTCGGAGAGGAAGAGGGGGAGGGGTGGCTCGGGGGCATGGATTTTCGCGTTGACGCCATCACAATCAATCCACTGTTTGGTTACGATGGTGTGAGCCCGTTTCTGAAACGAGCAGCCGAGGGCGGGGGCGGTATCTTTGCACTTGTGAAAACCAGCAACCCATCTTCCACCGAACTCCAGGATCTTGAGACGCCGGAGGGGCTGGTTTACGAAAAGTTAGCTGATTATGTCGCGGAATGGGGCAAGCCCTACTGCGGGGAAAATGGGTACAGTCTTCTCGGGGCGGTCGTGGGGGCGACTTTCCCGGAAGAATTGGAATCTTTACGCACGCGGATGCCCCGAACCATTTTCCTGGTGCCGGGATTTGGAGCGCAGGGTGGGGGAGTCTCCGACGTTGTGGGGGCGTTTGACGAGGAAGGCGACGGGGCGGTGGTCAATTCCTCACGGGGTATCATATATGCATTCCGACGCGAGCCGTATTCCGAGAAATACGGTCCGGCTCAGTGGGCCCAGGCGGCCGGGGAAGCGTGCCGTGAGATGAAAGAGCAAATCTGGGAGGCGACGCATCCGGAAGAGGCGGGCGACTAATCAGGCACAGCGTCCCGGGCCTCCATCCCTCCGAACAGCCGACAGACGGCATCGCCTAGTTTATCGGGATGGTGGCGTAGCAAATCCTGTTTTTCCCAGAGCACCCGGGGTTGGCTGATGTCTTCAAGAAGGTCTGTGAAAACAGTGCGGACGTCAATATCTTTGACATCTTCTTGTTTGCCCACAAGTTCGGCCCCATCGGCGCGGTACTTTTCCACAATGTTTTGCGGTGGATCGGTGGAATTAAGGATCATGCAATCAATAATCTGGGGCCCAAGATGTTTTTCGAGGGCAATATAGTGGTCACGGGCGCTAAAACCGTCCGTCTGGCCGGGCTGTGTCATTGCGTTGCACACGTAATAGACTCTGGCCCGTGTATTTTTGACCGCATCGCGGATTCGGGGCACCAGAATGTTGGGAATTACACTTGTGAAAAGACTTCCCGGTCCGAGAACAATGATATCGGCATTTTCGATTTCTTCCACTGCTTCGTCGAGCGCTTCGGCATCCTGCGGTTTGAGGAAAACTTTTTCGATGGGTGGTTTGTCGATCCCCCGTACCTGGACTTCCTGTTCCACAACTGAACCATCTTTCAATTCGGCGCAAACGTGGCAGTCAGTGAGCGTGGAGGGAAGCACTTTTCCGTTGATATTCAACAGGTTGCTGACGAGACGTATGCCTTTTTCAAACCGGCCTGTCATATCGGTGGTTGCGGCGATAACAAGATTGCCGAGGCTCATACCTTCAAGGGAACCTTCTGCGAATCGGTATTGAAAGAGTTCGTTCAGCCTTCTTTCTCTTTCTCCTGGTTCGGAGAGGGCGACTAAACAGTTCCTGACGTCGCCTGGAGCGAGTATCCCGAGTTCGTCACGTAGTTTGCCTGAGGATCTTCCGCTATCAGTGACGGCAACAATAGCGGTGAGATGTTTGCTATAGGTTTTACAACCCTCAAGGACGATAGGAAGCCCTGTTCCACCACCCATCGCTACGATACGAAGGTGGTCGGGTGGTTTGCCGAGATCGACCATTCTGAGTATTGTAGGCACCTGAAAAATATTTGTGATTTTGTAATCAGGGACTTCGAATTGATCGCGCGGTTCGGCTCGGCTGAAACGTCCGTGCAGCATCTGAGCGGTGGTAAAGCCGAGTTCGTTACCGTAACGAATTTCTTCGCTTGGTCGATCCCCAACAATGAGAATTTCGGCAGGGTTTAATTTATATTTGCTGAGGAAATAGCGCAGGCATTCTGTCATCCGGGCTCCGCGGTCGACATCGCTTACGAGGATATCATCGAATTTGCCTTCGAGGCCGAGTTTTGTGATTTTTCCCCGTTGCCGGCGGTGGTTGCCGACCGTTAGAAGAAAACATTTAATGCCCTGGCGCCGGAGCGTGCGCAAAGTGGAAAGTACGTCCGGGAAAAGGTGGATATCGTCGGCCACTTCTTCGCGATTATACGCGCGGTAGGCAATCTGGAGAGCTTCTTGATCCAGATCGTAACGTTCTCCAATCTCATCGAAAACCAGGAAATGCGGTCCGTGATCAGCTGCCAGGTCTTTCTGAAGTTCGAAGGCTTCATCGACCGACATCGGTAAACCCGCATCCACGAGAGCTTGCGCGGCGCGGTGACGTGAAGCATCGATAAGCGAACCTGTGCAATCGAACAGTGTGTCATCGAGATCAAATATGACCGCTCTAAAACTCGCTCGCATTGCATGCTCCAGGACGAAAAAAATGATTGATACCCACCAAAGCATTCTACAAAAAGCCCGGGGCGAGATCGAACGAAAATTTACTGCCAGCCCCCTCATGACCAATAGCAGATCTGACGCTGAGGGGGCTTGAAATATGCGGGTTAGCAAGATCACGGGACCAATTCAGGTGAATAATACGTTCAATCTTTGCTGTGTGGATTTTGCGGGTTGTTTTTGACGGGTTCGAGCGTGTGAATTCGCTGCAGCGTGCGACGTAACATTTCCGGAAGTAGATTCCCGGCATCACTCGTTTGTGTAACGCTACCAAGACGGGCAACTCTGAAACTATTGTAATTGGCCTCAAATTCTTTGGGCGCACCTTTGACATTGTCTGGAACAAGGGTGTCTCAACTTGCATTTTGTGTAAGGCGAGAGGTGCGAAATCGTATCGGAAAGGGGCTTAGGGTGTTATTTCAATTTCCGCTTTTAGTAACACGAAACACGGCATCAGTGCAACGGCATTCCTGTGTGCGCGAAACGAGCCTTTGGGTGCCGAATTTGGCAATCTCAGCGTTTTCTGTTTTTGAGCTGCGATTCGTTTTGGGTGTGTTTTCCCCTAAGTCCTTGACTGGATAGGAGGAACGAAAAACCGGACCGCGTCAGAATTTGGGGCAATGGTATTGGAGAAAAAAGATTGCTGGCGTACTCAAGAATTATTAGAAGTTCGTAAGATTTCTCGAACCGCTTGTGTCCTATCAGCTTACATGAGGAAAGCATTCACATCGGACGGAAAGAATATTTGTCAGAGCAGTGAATGCGTTGACCCAGACCGTTTCATGACTTAACATCCACGTGATTTGGTTGCGGGAGTTAACCGACTGGCCCGGCAGCTACGGCGTCCGAAGTAGTCAACGGAGGAGTGACTGGAATGAAAAGGTTTGATGTTGCCGCGCGTGCCGATGATACAGAGGGTTTTGTGAGTCAGTGTCATCGAAACAATTGGGCAGATAATTGTCCGCGCCTGTATTTCCCTCCCGCTTCGTTTCCCCACTAACCAGGACGGTTTAATAAGTTTTTGATTGAAGCGACTGGAATGTCGTGACAGGAGGAGTGTTTGTCTGAAGAGAGTACCAATGTGGTTTTCTCCGATAGCGGACCAGATGCTGGTCGCCCGAAATCTGAACAGGAGACGGCTTCGGAAGGGGATTCTGATCCGCTAAGACGTGAAACGGTCTGGTATAAAATCCAGGAAAATATCAAGGAGCGGCTTGGTCTGGAACGCTTTGGAATTTGGTTCAAGCAGACCGAGCTCATGGACTTCGATGATTCGAAGCTGGTCATCGGTGTTCCGAATGTCATCATCAAGCAATATTTGGACCAGAAATATCGGGTGATCGTCGAAGATGCAGCTAAGGCTTTGCTCGACAGCGAAGTCGGCGTGGAATTCGATGTGGCCCCCAAGCTTTTGCGGAAAACCCGGGCCGACGACGAGGCTCTGCCAGATGCCGCTTTGCCGGAGAAACCGAAAAAGGTCGCCGACGAGATAGGTCCCACGTTAGAATCTCAGGAAGAGCGCGGGCGTAGTTCCCACAAACAATTTGAAGAACTTGTTGTCGTCGATTCGAATCGCCTGGCTTTTTTAGCGGCTCAGGAGCTTGCACGGCGTGAGGCCCCGCAATTCAATTTTGTTGTGGTTATTGGGTCGCACGGGGCAGGGAAGACAGCTCTTTTACGTGCAGCAGAAGGGCTGGCTCAAAAATCGCAAGTCCTCGGAAAGGCGCAATATTTGCGAGCAGAGAGTTGGAGTAACGACTACTATCATGCTTTGAAGAAACATCGCACGCGAAGTTTCCGCCAACATTACCGGTCATGTGATTTCCTGGTAATGGACGAAATGCAATTTTTCCAGGGTAAGCCCGCGGCGCAGGAGGAGTTTGTGCATACGGCGAAGACGTTGCAGTCACGAGGCGGTCGCCTTCTTGTGAGTTCGGCGCTCCACCCTGACGATTTCGAAGATGTTAAGCCTGAGTTCATACATCTGCTGAGTGGTGCGCTTTGGGTTGATTTGCAGATGCCCACGCAGGAGGAAATGACGGAAATAGCGAGCGCACTGGCCGGGCAAATGGGATGCCAGGCAGAACCATCTGCGCTGCAGTATATAGTGCAACAAAACGGAGTAAATCTCCGCCGTTTGGAAGGGGTGATACGATCTGTAACCGCTTATGCTTCCCTGATAGGTGAAGATCGTCTCGGCCTGGCAGAAACAAAAAAGGCACTTTCGGCGACGGGACGCGCTCGCATGCCGAGACCTACGCTGGAAAAAATCACAGCAGCGGTGATAGAATCATTTTCAATTACAGAACAGGAATTGCGCGGCAAAACGAGGGCGCAAAAGGCCTGTCGGGCACGCCAGGCAGCAATGTATTTGGGGCGAGAATTGACCGGAGAATCACTATCAGATATCGGGCGGTTTTTTGGTGGGCGGACTCACAGCACAGTAAAACATTCCGTTGAGCAGGCCGATGCGAAGATTCAGGAAGCCGGAGGGATGGCCGCGGCAATGGAAAAGTGCAGACGAATACTTGGAGTGAGTTGAACGCGTTAAAAAACCGTTTTCAGCCCACCAGTCGTTCAGGCGCTCTTGCGGTGTTTTTCCTTCTCTTCATCCTCACCGGCCATCAAGGAACGTTTCCCGAGCACTACATCGCGGTCGAGAACGTATTTTTCCGCAGTGGTGTGAGAGGGCAGGAAAAAGAGGGGCTCAAGCATTATTTGTTCCATAACGGTTCGCAGTCCCCGTGCTCCCGTGCCCTTACCGGCAGCAAGTCGAGCAATCTCGTTCAACGCTTCTTCGGTGAATTCCAGCTCAGAATCCTCGAATTCAAAGAATTTCTGGTATTGTCGCACCAGCGCATTGCGGGGTTCGAGTAAAATTCGCACGAGCTCATCCTGTCCGAGTGGCATAAGCGGGGCCACAACCGGTATGCGCCCTACAATCTCAGGTATGAGACCGAATTTGATAAGATCATCGTCGTTGACGAGCTTTAGGGCCTCGGCCAGGTTTCTCTGTTCAGCATTCTCATTTGAATGTGGACTGCCGAAGCCTATCTGCTGGCGATTTGTCCGTTTGCGGACGACTTCATCGATACCTGTAAAGGTCCCACCGCAGATAAACAGGATATTCGTTGTGTCAATCTGAATGTATTGCTCTTCGGGATGTTTTCGCCCGGCATGGGTCGGGACATTTGCGACCGTTCCTTCCAGCATTTTCAGCAGGCCCTGTTGTACACCCTCGCCGCCGACATCTCGTGTGATACTGACGTTTTGGCTTGTTTTGCCGATTTTATCGATTTCATCGACGTAAAGGATGCCCTGTTGTGCTTTTTCAACTTCGAAATCGGCAGCCTGAACGAGTTTGAGAAGGACGTTTTCAACATCTTCTCCGACATAGCCGGCCTCGGTGAGGGTTGTGGCATCGGCGATCGCGAAGGGGACGTTCAAACACCGGGCAAGAACACGCGCAATAAGGGTTTTTCCCGAGCCGGAGGGTCCGACAAGCAGCACGTTACTTTTATCGAGTTCGACATCCTCCACCATTGTGCTGGTGATACGGCGATAGTGGTTATGCACAGCCACTGCGACGGTTTTTTTAGCCTTTTCCTGTCCAATTACATACTCGTCGAGCATTTCTTTGATGTCGACAGGAGTCGGGACGTGTTCGAGTGGTTCAGCTGTGGGTTCGTAAAGCTGTTCTTGCTGGACAATGGAATGACAGAGTTCGACGCATTCATCACAGATGAAAGTGTTGTGACTGCCTCGAATCAGTCGTCGGACATCATCGTAACCTTTACCGCAAAAAGAACAGGCTTCTTTGTGTGAGCCACGGTCATCTTTGCCGGGCATATATTTCTCCCTTATCTATTGGACGCCAAATCCGGGCGAATTTTGCGTTTACTGCGATTCATCTTCTTCGTTCTCATTGCCCGTGAGTATTTCATCTACAATTCCGTAATCTAAGGCCTCTTCGGCGGACAGGTAAAATTCCCTGTCTGTATCTTTTGAAATTCGTTCGAAGGGTTGGTTTGTGTGTTTTGCCAGGATATCGTTGATCCACTCCTCCAGTTTAACCATCTCGTCGGCGTGGATGCTGATATCGGCGGCAGTTCCTTCCATACCGCCCCATGGTTGATGGAGCATGACCCGCGCATGGGGCAGGGCGAAGCGTTTTTCGGGAGCGCCTCCTGCCAGAAGGACAGCACTCATGCTGTAGGCTTCTCCAACGACATAGGTCGCAACATCCGGCTGTATCAATTGCATCGTATCGTATATGGCAAGTCCACTGGTTATCAAACCACCCATGCAATTCAAATATAGATTAATGTCCTGATTCTTGTTCTCGTTCTGCAGATACAGCATCTGAGCGACAACTGTGTTTGCAACTGTATCGTTAATAACGGACCCAATAAAAATAATGCGATCTTCCAGCAATCGCGAAAAGATGTCGTACGCTCTCTCTCCCTGGGCGGTTTTCCGCACGACCATCGGGAGATACTGGGAGTTCATCGGGTCCATATCCGGCCGCGAATCTTCCATTTCCTTATTTTTCCTGTAATGTTCCACTTTTGAGGATCTGTTTCTATTCTTCTGGAGTTTCTTCAGACTCTTGTTCATTTCCCGTGTCTTCTGATTCATCCTGATCGGCCCCGAACTCCTCGGGCGGGACATAGTTGATTTCAGCTTCATCGAGAAGAGCTTCGACGGTTTTTTCTTCTCGAAGGTTCCAGCGCATCGACCGCATGAGGTTGTTTTCTTCAAGGTACCCCCGTGCTTTGCGTTCGGTCCAGTTTTGTCGTCTGGCCACGGCTCGAACCTGCTCTTGGACTTCGGAGTCGAGGACGTAGACCCGTTCATTCTCTGCAATTTTCCGGAGTATGAATTCTACTTTAAGATTACGGACAGCCCGGGCGCGGGATACTTCTGCGTTTTCGTGTGCCATTTGTTCGGCTTCCTGACGCGAACGGCCGGCGCGAAGGGCCTCGGTCATCATTCGTCGGGTTTCGTCCTCTGTGGCGCTTTGTATGAGCGAGTCCGGCATCTCAACATCGATATTTTCCAGAATAGTATCGGTAATAATATTGCGCCGAATCTGGTTACGCTGCTGTTCAAGACGTCGGTCGAGGCGGTCTCGGACCATTGAACGCAGTTCCTCGACATCCTCCATGCCGAGCTGTTGCGCAAGATCGTCGTCTATCTCTGGGGTTTCCTGCCGATAAACCGACTGGATTTCTATCTCGGTCTTAACCGGAGTGTCGGCCAGAGCTTCCAGCGGTTTGTTCTGTGCCGAAAGGTCGGCATCATCTGCAAGGGTGACTTCGAGTTCAATCGAATCGCCCGGCGATGCACCAATTATCGCCCCTTTAATACCTTCAGCCTCAAACGGTCCGATACGTTCTTCGCCTGGCTGAAAAGGTATTTCTTCGCTCCAAGTGACTTTATCAGTGGAGATAGTGACGTTGCTTTCGACATAGTCATCCTGATCCACGGATCCCTCTTCAACTTCATCCCAACCGGCAAGTTGACCGGCGAAACGCTCGAGTTCCTGTTCGAACATCTCATCGGTGACTTCCAGTTCTGGAATCTCAAGTTCCAGCCCTTTGTAATCTTCTTCTTTTATTTCTACTTCGGGAAGTATTTCGCATTGAAATTCGACTTCGAGCGGTTGTCCAACGTCCCATTCAAGGCTTTCGAAATCAGGTGCCTCTTTTTCTTCAACGACCGATAGCTCATTTTGCTGGACAGCATCCTGATAGGCCTCACCGGCGACGGTGGAAACCACGTCGTTGCGCAGACGTTCATTATAACGCTTCAGGACGAGCCCGCGTGGCGCTTTTCCCTGGCGGAATCCCGGCAACTGAGCTTGTTGCTGCAGGTTATCCAGGTCTTCATTGAACCGGTCTTCCAGATAATCAGCATCAATTTCGATGCGTATAGAGCATTCACAGCTTCCGTGGCGTTCGATTTCAGTGTGAATTCCTGACTCTTCAACGTCGTTTTCGTCCTGCTGTTCGGTGACGCCGGTTTCGGTGTTTTCTTCGTCAGCCATGCGTGAAATCCTCGGGAGGGTTTGACAAGGGGGAGAAGTATTGAAAAATCTGTTTCACAAGAAAAAAACAGGGAGCACATCCCTGCTTCCTGTACCTTACATCAGATTGCCCCAAAAAGTCAAGCCGGATCAAATAGGTCAGCCTGACATCTTGGGCTTGCAACTACAACAGCAGCAAGCGCTTACGTTGGGGATGTTTTTTTAAGGGCCGCCCTGGACCTGGATATAAAAAAAGGCCCCGGCTTGTGCGAGAGTGTGTTCCCCGGAATATTTCACGATGCAGTTAACGCACCGAGAGCTGTAAGTTGTTGGCCCCGGGTGGAGAACACGGGGAAGGTCACGAATTGATACATAGTTGGCAAGACGACAGGGTCAAGAATTTTTGGCGCGACCGCCCGGAAACGACGGGAAAAGAAAAGCACATTGATGCACACGTGAAAAGGTGTTGACACAGCAGCCTTTCAACTATACAGGGAATATGTGCTTTGTCAGGCGGCACTTGAGATACGGGAAACGTCTGTGCTTACCTTCCGCCCGGGTACCGCGCCGGCAACGCTTGAAACAGGCGCGTTAACGGCTTTGCTCATGCCGCAATATATTTATATAGGCGATCAGCGACGAGAGATTATGCTGAACGTAATCGATGCGTATCTCACTACGGGTCAAACTGCGGCGAAACCCGCCCATGGCCTTTGCGGGGTCAGGGAGGTGTATCGCGCATTCAGGTGTGTACTGAGTTTGCAACTGGAACCGAATGCCAAGTTCAATGTTATTGCGAAAAATCCTGGCCAACTCGGCATTGCCAAAATCACGTTCCAGCTTGAAAGCTGCCCCGAGACCTTCGCTGCGTGTTGCTGTTGGTGTGCTGCGGGGAGGACGATAATAACTGCCAAGCCAGTCAGGAACCTGGGGCTTTCTGTTTTGTTTGCGCATCATAGCACTGGCGAGTCGGCGAGAATGGCTCAACAGACCCGAATGTGACCTTCGTCTGTACGTTTCGTAGAGGGCATAGAGAACCCAATGATCATGAAAAAGCATCTCGGCTGGCTTATGTTGCTTGATTTTTACCTGATAATGCGCGCCTCGCTCCGCCGCATCAATCCATTTTTCTTGCCTGTCCACTTCGTAAAGGCGCGTGAGCCCCAAAATGGCTTCGCCAGGATAATAGATGGATTGGAACGCCGCTAATTTTCCCGAAGGCAGAAAGGCTTTGTGAATTGTGAAATGACCGTTTTCCGCCTGTGTGCTTGTTATCCACCGTGCCAGATCTCTGGCAACAGGCAGCAGGTCTTTGTCACCGGTAGCTCTGACATATTGGGCAAAAGCAAGAACTCCCAATCCATTTGCGCCAAGCGCTATGGCGTTCCCGGAAGGCAGAATGGTTCCCTTCTGGCCCTCAAAACCGACGGGTTTTATGCGATCTCGCATATATTGTAAAGCCCGGCGCGCTGCATCGAGAAGTTTTTTGTCTTTTGTTAGTTCGTAAAGCTCCAGCATTGAATAGGTCGCTCCTGCGTGCCGGATTATGTTGTAGTCGTCGGGGATTTTGTCTTTACCTGCGATATAAATGTAGTCGAACTGCCCGTCTTCCCGCGTCGCACGGGTGAGGTATTCTCCTCCGGCGCGGGCGGATTGCAATAGAAGCTCCTCGGAAAGAGAGGGGAACTGCCTGTGTCCCCGGAATAAGTGTACAACTTTGTCTCCATCGGTAAAAAATCCATCGGTGCGGAACCGATAAGCCAGCAAAGCATCTTTTTCCATTAATGTGGCAAATTTCTGGCCTCGCTCCGTGTGCTGACCAAGATATGCAGCAATTCGGTCAGGATCCAGATGCCTGGTTTTGTCAACAAGTGCCCTGTGGATTAACTCGTCGGGTAATAAGGCCATCCGCGGATGGGGACCAAACGCTATGCCCCAGAGACTGCAGTCGAGCGCCAGAGCCTGTCGAAAATTGATAACATGGGGGTGCTTTTCAGAGGTGGTTACAAAATCAACTTTAATCCACTTTGCATTCGAACCGGTTCCCCCGCGCTGCTGGATAGATTCAACGCTTTGTGCCAGGGCTTCCGTTAGGGTAGGACCGCGTCCCATAGCGACAGTTTGGTTTTGTGCCCCGTCGCTGGTTGTGACAAAAACGATTTCAACAGGACGGCTACCCTGGTCGTGCGGCAACATAGCTGAAGCATCGTTCTGAAGCATAGCCGCCACACTTCGCACACGTTCGATTTTTTCTGCTTCATTCAGCGGCAGGGATCCCTGAATGTTTTGAAACCACGGCTCTTCCTGAGTCGGGTTGGTCTGGCAGCCGCAGAGCATGAAAGAAACCAAGAAAAGTACAGCTGCTGTGATGAAAATGGTGTTTAAGCGCATTCCTGAGCCCGATCTGCCACAAAAATAAATTTACACGGGAATTGTACTCTTATGTGTCCGAAGAGGCAAATCTGCATCTCGGATTTCAGCTATGGTTTCCAGAGAATACCGGTACATCCAGGCACAGTCCGAGCGTCTCCCGGACTTTTCGAACATAGAATGTGAAACTTTCCAGAGACGTTTCCGGGACGACCCTGTGGTCCAGACCGGCAACGTATCCTCCAGTCCGAATCATCGGCGGAACTCGGTAAGATATTTCATCTTCAATCGCCTTTTGCGGGTTCGAAGTGCTACTATTCTTCATTGGAAGTAAGGGGGTCGGATTGTCAGCGAGGGCGAGTTTGTTAATTCCTCGCATGAATGCCATCTGCTCACCGTATTTTTCCCGCAGTTCACAAATGTCGTTGCCTGCCCGGACCTCACATGGGAGGACTGCGTTAATCCCCGCTTCGATCAACAGCGGTAGAAGTTGTCCCAAGTGGCCGTCGGTATCCACTGAAAAAATGCGTGTCCCATGTGATCGGTAAAGCCCGATGATTCTCTTGTAATGCGGCATCATGAATTCTCGGAAGATATCGGGGCTTACCATCATTGCACTTCTGTAGCACATGTCTTCACTCATATGCATCCAGTCAACGTCCACGCGCCCCAGCATTTCTTCGCTCACAGCAAACAACATGTTAGAATACGTTTGGAGCAACTTTTTTATGAAATCGGGCTGTGTATAGTATGAGAGGCAGAGTTTTTCATCGCCCATCAGGTCGCGCGGGAACCAGTAGAAACCTTTCCAGCCAACTCTGATGGCCCGTCCGTTTTGTCTTGCCTGGTTGTGTTTGGATCCCAAGTCATCGGATATTCTTTCGGGGCTATACTGTAATCTGCTTTCATATTCTGGCCAATCATCGGGGCCCGCGATAGGGAATTCGTAGGGGAGCGAAATGGTCGTCACCCCTTTTTTAAGTTTGCGTTTTGTGCCCATCGAATCCTGCGTGATGATAACCCCGTTTTTGTCGGAGAGCGTTTTTTGTTCGAACGGCGGGTGTAGGCCGAAGTTAACTGGAAGGCCAATCGGCGGTCGATCGAAACCAAAATAATCACGGATTTCCGATTCGCCTATTTCTTCCGGCAGACCCTCATTATGCCATCGTTCCAGCGTACCGGGCATCAATCCAAAACTATGCTCAAATATGAAACGGTCGGCGTCCCCAAAAGTAACGCAGGCCAGCCAGCGTTCGCGTTCGTTCATTAGCCGAGTCCTTCAATAATGTCCAGTTCAAGTGGGTGAATTGAGCTGAAAAGCATCCTTTATATGCTCGATTCGTGGGGGTGTCAGCCCTTTCTGTTTATGCACGGCGACGAGATCTAACCGTAGAACAACGTCTTCGCGATGGAGTTGCCGGAGGCTTGCGTATTGTTGCGCGGCTCTGAGCACACGTTTCTGTTTTTCCCGGGTGACGGTTTCGAGGGGGTCAACTGTTGCCCGGATGCCGCGAGCACGAACTTCTATAAAGGCTACAATTCCGTCGCGGAAAGCGACAATATCGAGTTCCCCTCCGGTACAGTGAAAATTCCTTTCCAGTATGCGATAGCCATTTTGTCGGAGAAATCTGGCGGCCATTCTCTCCTCGCGATCTCCTCTTAATCCATAACGACGCCCGCGGGAAGCATGATATCCGCAAAGGGCGAGCAGGCGTTGTACAGGGTTTTTAAGTAAATTTCGCAGCCGGTCGGCAATTGTTTTGTCATTTGACGAATGTGCCATGGCCAAATCCCCGGTGGAATTACCTTCGACTGATGCATTATGGCGGAGATTAACGTTTCGTCAAATGCCAGTATCCTGGTCAGGAAACAGAGCGCTCCAGCAAGCACCGGGAGGATTATACGGCCGGAATATGGATTTAAAATCGCGGGTATGCGAGAGACCGTTGTGCAACCGACTAATCGAGCAACCGAGCATTTTCTCCGTGCATATAGCGCTCACGTGCGTTCCACGCTTCGACAAGATCCAGCTCATAGATCATATCTTCCCACGGCAATTCCGGATCCCCCAGGTGTTGCATCCAGCCATCCACCTCCTGATTGAGTTCGTCGCGGATAGCCTTCAAGCGTGGGGCGTCAATTCGATTGTGCTGCTGAAACTTGTCTTTCAAGTTGTCGTACAGGAGCCAGCTATCTTCTTCGATGCGTCGGGCATAAGTGTACCGATTGGTTCGAACTCCCCGCCACTCCGGGAATTCCTGGGAAGCCCCTTGATCGACGATTACGGGGACCCCAACGGGTACATTTGCCGGTTCTGGTTCTTTGCTTTTTCTCAGAAAAGGGGCGCACGAACGGCCCTGAATGGTTTCGGGGCAATCAATCTCCAGCAGATCGAGGATAGTCGGCAGGATGTCCATTGTTCCTATAAGGGCTTCTGTCCGGTGACCTTGCGGCAGAATGGAAGGACAGCGCCACATAAGGGGGACCAGAATAGATTCTTCCCACGGTTTTTCTTTCTTTGTTGTTTCTTGACTCCCGAGCATGTCGCCATGATCTGACGTAAATATAACCAGAGTATCATTAGCAATTTCTAATTCTTCGAGAGTTTGCATCAAACGGCCGAGATTGTCATCGAGTGCAGTGATTGCGGCGTAGTAACGGGCGAGAGTTTCCTGCCACTTCTGGCGGGCAGTGTCAGACTGGGCGCCTATGTTAGGACGAAGGTCGATGTCGGCGGGATCGTATTTTCCCAGGTACCGATCCGGGACAAGTTCATAGGGAGCGTGCGGCGGGCCCCAGGATACCACCAGTCCGAATGGTTCGTCACTATGGTTTTTCACAAAGTCGATGGCGAGATCCGTTTGTCCCTCTGGTTCGTAACCATCAAAATGCCGGACCTCATCGGTATCGGTGAAATATTTACCATCGAAATACTGGTGATGGCAATTCCAGGCGGCCCAGAAATCGTCAAATCCGAGTCTTCGTTCTCCGGGGGGGGTAAATTTATCTCGAGGTACGCCATCGAGGTGCCATTTACCGATATATCCTGTTCGGTAACCGGCATTACGGAGAACTGACCCCAGGGACGGCAGGTCAGCCCGTATGGGCATATCATTGGCCAGAGCATGATGGCGTGTGGGGTGGGTCCCGGTCAGCAAAATGCCCCGATTTGGTGTGCAGACCGGGCAGTTAGAAATTCCATTTGTGCAGAGCGCCCCCTCGGACGCAAGCCGGTCCATATTGGGTGTTTGAATCTGTCGGTTGCCCATAGCCCGAACATCGTGTCCGCGCATTTGGTCGGCGAAGATCAGAAGGATATTAGGTTTCCGGGACATCAAATACGTCTTTCATTTTTGAGTTTAAGAGTAACGCTTATTGGGGAATGTCGGATTCCGGTTTATCAGCGTGTACGGCGCCCACCGCCCTGGGATTCTTCTGTGAGCCAGGGGGGGAGGGCGGCTGAATCTCCGAGCTTGATGCTTGTGGGAAGAACTACGGTTTTGTCTGCACCTTTCTCGACTCGTCCTTTAATCTGATCCAGCAGCAATTTCACACCGCGCTCTCCGATTTCCTCCAGCGGGATTTTCACGGTTGTAAGGGGGGGCATACTGTGTTGCGCCACTTCGGTTCCATCAAAGCCCATAACACTGACATCTTCTGGCACGAGCATTCCCCGGCTGTTGAAGGCCTGAATGGCACCGATAGCCACGTGATCATTTTGTGCAATAAGGGCCGTACATCCCGTCTCTTTCCAGTTTTCGTCAAGCCAGCGTTCGATGATGCTTTTTGCAATATCCGCGAAAGACTGCCCCCCGACCTGTCCGACGAAATCACGGGACCAGCTTTTATCAGGTTCGATTCCTGCATCTGTCAGGGCTCTGCGATACCCGGACGTCCGCAACTCTCCAAAGCGATTCGGAGGTGGCGTGAAGAGAGAAGCGATGCATTTGTGCCCAAGTCCCAGCAGATATTCCGTGGCTTCCCGGGCACCACCTTCATCGTCTGCGACGATGCTGTACATATCCATGTCATGTTGAATAACAGATACCAGGGGAAGTTCTTTTGCGTCTTCCGGAACAGACATGCTAAGGGGTTCACTCAAAATAAGACCGTCAACTTTGTCCCAGGCATTGGCGTTGTATTCATTAGGCAGCAAAAGCAAATGGGTGTTGTTTTCTGTAGCCGCTTGGCGGATACCCGTCAGACATTTCGCCCAGTACCCGGATGTTTCGGAAAAAGCGCTTCCGATACAACCTATTGTCCCCGTTCGTATTTGCGGGGCTGTTGAGCTACTATCCTGTTTGTGGTCTGAATCGACCATGTTTTATTTTGCTTTTCTTAAAACCCTGGCGAATGGAAGTCAATTGTGCAGGATTTCAGTTTACATAACCCGCTTGAAGTGTAGCAACACTTCCCAAATCGGTCAAGGACTTGGCCTCCGTATTCACTGCGTAGCCGGTCAGATTTTTCACTTCAGCAAGGCAGGCGTGACAGATACTGGCGTCAGAGCGGTAAAGATCCTCGAAATATTCAACCGCGGCATCAAGATCCAGGGTGCCATTTTGGATCAGTGGCTCCGGAGGCTTTTGAGATGTATTCTGCCATTTCTTATCCACTGCCAGGAAAGAACTTGATTTTTTTCTCCACTGCTTTGCCGTTCTGGCTGCGTTCAACAGTAAGTGTAACTTCGCGGCCGCCTGCAACAAACTGACGTATCAGATAGCTGGCCACGATGAGTTGACGGCGGGGCGGACCGTTGAGCTTTTGCTGTCCCACGCCAATGATGAGATCACCTTTCAAAAGACCGGCTTTGGCTGCTGCGCAATCATCTTCAATCTTTTTTACGACAACGTGTTTTTTGTTTTCTCCGCCAATACTGAGTTTGAATCCGGCTTTGGGCGGTTTCTGGACTTTTACGGAAATCTCTTTGAGTTCTGCATCGCGCTGAACTGTGAGTTCAATGTCGCTACCAGCAGGATAACCTGCAAGAATGCTCTTGAAGCGGGCGACATTCCAGACCGGCTGTCCGGAAGCTTTAACGATTACATCTCCTGCTGTGAGACCGAATTTGCTGGCGGGGCTGCCCTCGGCGACTGATCTTATAATGGCTCCCTGGACATAATCCTCGGGCTGTCCTTCCCATTCGATGCCGAAGAGGTGACCCCGCGGCACATTTTTACCTTTGGCTTTTTTTAAGTGGGGGAGCCAGCGTTTGATCTGATTTGACGGAACGGCGAGCCCGATACCCGTATTTGCACGAAGTCCCCAGCGCGTTTCAATGCTACCGTTAACTCCGACCAAGTGGCCATTCATATCGACGAGTGGGCCACCGCTATTGCCCGGATTAACGGGAACATCGGTGACCAGAGCATCGTTGTAGATGCCACGGTAGAGATGTTTGGCGGAGAGAACTCCGATCGTGAAAGTCGGCGTTTGGTCGACAAGTCCCAGTGCCAGGGGGTTGCCCACTGCCACGCAATACGATCCAACCCGAAGCGCATCGCTATCACCCAACGGCAGATAGTCGAGTTCGGAAACTCCCTGAATTTTGAGGAGGGCAAGATCTCCTTCACGGTTAAGGCCTACCACATACGCTTTGCAGGATTTGCCATTGCCAAGTCTCACCGTGAAGTGTTTTTTATCTCCAACAACATGGGCATTTGAAACCATGTAGCCGTCCGGGCTTATGATCGCTCCACTGCCCCCGCCGATAAAGACGAATGCCGGCCGTACGTCTGCCATAAGGTCCCTGAGCTTTATCTCAAAATCTTCGGCAACACCAGAGGAGATCGGCGCAGAGAGAAGCCCGATCAGGATAATAAGGGCTGAGGTTGCAGGCCATCTCGCGAGGTCTTTTTTCATTCTCTTTCTCCCAACGTCAGGGGGATGCTCAATGTTTTGTATTGTCCCACGCCCAAATCATCGTCCTCGGCGTTTTCGAGATCGAATTCTCCTTCGGCTTCGTTTTCATTTTCATCATCGGTCCCCCCTTCGATCTCTTTTTGGTAGATTTCCCGGAGACGCTGCACTTTCAGGGTTATGCGGTCACCGACTTCGTAAGATTGGACTACATCAGTCAGCTCCTTCCACGAGTTTATTTTCCGTCCTTCAACGGCCAGAATTTGGTCGCCTTTTTTGAGGCCCGCAGCCTCAGCGGGGGAGCCATGTATCACCGCACCTACGAATGCTCCTTCCGAGAAAGCTTTTTTCTGGTCCATGGCGATTCCGATGAATGCCCCACGGATGCGCTCGATGGACTGCCCCGATTTCATTTTTCCGATGTCTTTCTTAATGTGGTCGATACGGGAGACGAAGCTGATCCCGCTGTTAGGGGCCGAATACCAGCGTCCGGCGATGGTGCGCCATTGCAGCACCATACCCATGACAGGTCCGGGACGGAGAGGTTCAGCGGTGATCCCGAGGAATCTGCCTTTTCTGTCGATTACAGGCCCGCCGCTATTGGCAAAATTGACGGTGCCTCCGAACTGAAAAAAACGACCGCTCTGCCGCGATGAGGCGCTGACCACACCCGGGTTCAATGTGAAAGGCCGTTTGCCTTCCATAACTCCAACGACAGCGGCTTGCCGGCCCAGAGCAATCGCGTCGGTTTCGGTGTTAAGATCGAGATGAGGCAGGTCGTCTGCTTCGATTTTTAGCAGTGCTATCCGGAGGGGTTTGTGATGGGAAATAACTTTCGCTGGCAAAGTCCTCCCATCGGAAAGAATAGCGGTGATTTTTTCAACGGGGTTTCGCTGTTTGCGGTAGTTCCGTGGATTGCCAATGAGTTTGCTGAGACTCCATTCGTCAAAGGAGATTGGCTGAATCCCCTTTTTCTTGTGAACGAAAGCAAGATCTACGGCAACGTTGAAGGCACTTGTGAGAATGTAACCATCCGCTGATATCAACGCACCAGTTACGGGCGCATCGGGGCGTCTGACCTGCTGGTTGGCGCGCAGAATCTTTTCGGCATGAAAAAATACGTTTGCCAGTTGAGCTTTTTCGGCTTTGCTGGCATTGTTCCATTTATCCTGATGTTCAGCAATAAAGCGGGGCCAGTGATAACGAGGCATTTCCTCAAGTGGATGTTTTCGCTTTATATCCAGTTTTACAAGGGCGGGAACGATATTCCTGGCGGCCCCAAGGAAATCTTCCCCTGCGGCGATGTCATCAGCGGGGGGGTTTACGAGAGGCGTCTCACTTGTCTTTACACTCCCGTCGGCGAGCGAATTGAGAGCCTTCTTGATTTTAAAGGTCGGCACCGCTACCCCGAGCCAGCGAGCGTCAGAAAAGCTCAGCGATACGATGCCGGCGAGTTTCCCTTCGCTATCGAGCAAAGGGCCGCCGTCCTGCCCCGGGTTGATGGCGGCGTCCGTTTCGATTGCAAGACCCTCGTATGAACTCAGGCCCGAAGCGCTACCGACGTCATAAATCCCTGTAATGCGCCCCGCGCTGAAAGAGGCCTGTGCGCTACGCCGAAGCATGTGGCGAGCATTACCGAATGTGTAGGCTCGCTCTCCAAGTTCCGGGAGCGTCTCCGCCAACGGGACATAGGGGAGTTCATCGGCATCTACTTTTAGCAGGCTGGCCTCAACCTGTGTGGCGCTTTCAACCAGTGTAGCTTCCCGACGCGAATGGTCAGCGAAATAAATCAGTATTGTTTTCTCAGCTTCGGGCGGGATAACAGTTGTGGAAGTCAGAATATAGCCGTCAGGTGAAATTACCACACCCGTCCCGTAATAACTGACGAATTCACTCTGACTGAAGTATATACCTACCGTAGCCGCTGATCCTGCCTTCGCGACTTTCTGGAAGGTTTCACTTATCGATCCGTTGCTCCGACCGCCATAAACTGGCCCGAGAGCAACCACGAGGATCGAGAGAAATACGCAAAAGGCTATTTTTAAGTTTTGATTCCTGCGCATTCTGGGCCTTTCGGAACTCAAGTACCCCCACAACTTACAATCAGGCATGAATCGATAAATGTCAAGCTCCCTTATGCCTTCGCGGTTCTGCCTGTCGAAAGGCCTGCCTCTGCTCCGATTCAACACCGAAGCCCTTTCTCGTGCAGCTAAATTTTACCGGAGGCGTCGTGCTTTTCAGCTTCTCTGGTGATTGAGCAGTGGCATGACGAGGGCTGGCTCGTAACGCAACGCTCGGTAAAGGGGCATTCTCCGCCCTTTTTCGGTGCGGTCGGGGTTGAGGAATTCCCATACAATCTCGCCGGCGGGAGTTACCTCGAAAAGTCGCCCGCTGTCGGAGTCGGTGATGAACGTATTCCCGTTCGGCAACCGTTCATTCGCACCTCGTGTGGGCGAATAGAAATCGGAGGGGGGAGAGGCCGAGTATTGCCAGACGATCTCCTCTGCGAGAGGGTCGAGTTCAATAATCCGTGTCGCTTCACGGTCAGTGCCGTTATCGAAAATAAGGATATTGCCATTTTCCAGCATCGTCGGCATGTGCTGTTTCTCCAACTCGCCTGGACCCCAGGCCCAGATGATACGCTCAGAGTCTCGATCAACGACTGCAATGCTGTCGAGATTGCGGGGGCTGATCAGAAGGTTGCCCGCGCGGAACCGTTCGTCTTTCTCACCGGTGAAACTCGAGGGCAACGACTCCACGGTATTCGTGTGAGCCCAATCATAAGGTTCGGACGGGAGGGTAACAGGCACGAGGTCGGCAATCTCATCGACATGTTCGTCCAAATGCCACTCCCACGTCACTTGGCCGGCGGGATTGACTTCCAGGATACTGTCACTCTTGATCGTCCCTTCCCGTATTTTTTTATTTTCGATATATTCCCGGCAGACGATCAGAGTGTTGCCGTTTGCGAGACGTGCCAGATCGTGATGGGCTGCGACGTCCGCGTGCCAGACAAGATGGCTGTCCCAATCGAGTTCGATCGCCATACCCGGTACACTGTTTTCTACTTCTTTGATAATCGCAAGCAAATGGCCGTTGGGTAGCATTTCAGCATAATGCCATGTAAAACCCTGGTCGTAGGTCCACTGGTGGACTTCGGTCCCGTCGGGTTCAATCAAATGTGCCGTTTCCGTCATGCGACTGGAATACAGGCGATATCCGTCATCGCATTTGTCCGATTTGTGGACGATCACTCCGTCATTTTCTGGCATAATCAAGATCTCCGGGAAGACAAAATTCACAAATAGCGAACGAGTGTCATTTGCAATTTGCGTTTAGCATAGCTCTGTCAGCAATCCAGGTCAATCTCCCCGAGGAAGAGACTTTGCTGTTCTGTTATAGCCGTTTTTATTTTTGCGTTTCGTCTTTTCCTCCTGCCGGCCCAAGTTTAGCGGCTGATCCGGCGAACCGAGCATCCCGGTGGTTCCGATAATTTTCAAATGTTTCTTGGCAGGCCTCCGTAAGGTTTTTATATTGTTCTTGCGCGTCGGACACTTTAAGCGTGTTTAGAGCGCGCATAGCTTCCAGACGGGGTATGACGTTTCTGTTTTCGGACAGAACTTCCCGGCATAATCGGACGGCCTGCGGATGCCGGAGACGGGCGAGTGCCATCAGCATGTCGGCTCTGACATGTGCATCTTTTTCTTTGCGAAACGTTTTCAGAATCTCCGGCGCGGCATTCTGGTGTCCAAGACGTCCGAGCGATGCCGCTGCGGCGCGTCGCACGGCCCACGAATTATGTTCCAGCAGCGGGATCAGTCCGGCCCCCATGCTCCACTCGGGGAAAAAGCCGGCGAACCACGCCCCCGCCGAGAGTGCCCGGGGGTCCTCGGACGCCAGGTTGCGCTCAGTACGCTGCCGCATCTTGGCCATCCGGGGATCTTCAGGGGCTGGTTTCCGACGCACGACGATGATCTGACCGCGTCGCACGTCGAGCTGCGGGACGTCGATCCAGACACGGCCCTTTTTGTACTCCCATTGCGCCTCGACCAGGTCGAGGTCGTCGAATCTACGCACGCTGTGCGGTCTGCGGGGTTCCTTGAGACCGATTTTCAGGTCTTTCATCGGTTCCCACTGGAGGTTAAAAAGGACGATTGCCGTGCCGTTTTCAGCCGTCAGGGGGGTTGCCATCACGGTCGGACGCGAGAGAACCAGTTCGCGTTCCACACTGCCATCGAAGAGGGGACGCGTGAGTGGCTCGCGCGGGGCGTCTTTCCAAAGAAAGCGGGGCCCGGCCCGTTTGGCGTTTGCGCTGCAGGTCAGACCCGGCCTGTGGGCCAGGTATACGAGCCGGCCGTCTCCCACCTCTTTTTCGACCCACGCCGCCTCTCCGTCATCGTAGCGCCCGCGAATTCGTGCGCCCGGACATTCGATCTCGACCGGCCATCGGGCTCGCACCGTATGCGGGGAAATTTTCGCTTCGGTTTTGACGGGCTCGAAATTCGGTCTTGTGGAGCGGACGTTTTCCTTCTCCGGTGGGATACGTTTCAGTCCGGCAAGTTCTTCCAGAAAATCGTTTTCCTCATTGAATTCGTCAAATGTCATGGCGTTTGAAGCAACCCAGAGAAGTCCGCCTTGCTCAGTCCAGTCGGCGATTCTCTCGGCGGCTTCCCGCCGGACGTTAGGCTCGAGCACGTACAGCGCATCGTAGTATCGGAGTGCGTCTCCGTGGATAATTTGTCTGTCGGTGACCAGCTCCGGTTGAAAATAATCGTGGGATAGGTTCAGGAAAGTAGATCGTTTGTCGGCGAAACTATGAGATGGATGCCAGTATTCGGTGGCGCGGCTGTAAAGCAGAGCCACCCGACTCGGTCGCATCTTGCCGGGCGCGACGATGTCGTCAATCTGCGCGGCGCGGTTGATAGTATCGCTGATTGCCTGGTAGCTATAGCGGCTTTCCGACCACATCCATTCGGTGCCCACGTACACCGGACCGTACCAGAAATAGCTGATATATTTGACGTTATTGGCGAGCTGAGTATAGCTGCGCAGCTCCGTCGGCCAGCCGCAGTGCATCATCGGCCAGGAATACCTCTCGCCGCCTCGGTTGCGTCCCCCTGAGTTGTAGAATGCGACCGAATACGCCACAGCCTGATGGCTGTCCCAGTTCCAGCTGCTGGTCATCCAGTCGCTGACACCCGGCATCAGGTTCGTTCCCTCCCCGAAACGGGCGAGATGGAACATATCAAGCGGCATTGTGGGGCCCCGCATGTAGAGACTGTGTCCACTGAGTGCTACAAAACCTTTCATATCGGGGTTGGGGGCATATTTATGGAGGCCAGCCGCCGCGAGTGAGAACATTTTCGGGGTGAGATAGGCGCTGTAACGCCGGCTCCAATAGTAGAGTCGACGATCGTATTTATTCCGAATAATGCGCTGGGTTGTTATCATCGGCACCTCGTCCCATGAGTTTTTGCCGAAAAATTGCGGCGTGAAGCCTCTGTCAGCAATCCAGCGGCGGAATCCTTCCCATGCGCCCGAAATCCCTCCGGCGAAACGCCAGTCTTCTTCGATGGCTTTTTTCAGCGGTTTGAGTTTTGCCCACTCGGGAGTTTTCTTCGCATCGATCATCAGATCGCCGATACCGTCGTCGGTGTCATCATCTTCTAACAACCCAGCTGCGCCGCCCGGTTCGACTTTTACACTTTCATTTTTCTGGATGGGGCGGAATTTCAGGTCCCAGACTTCCTTCCGGGGACCGCCATAGATGCCGAAACCGCCTTTCGGCGCGATTCCCCGGAGTGTGGGCATGGGCCTTCCGTCAACATACAGTGTCGCCTGGTTTTCCTCGTAGAGGATCTTGAAATGGTGAGTGCCGCCGCGCACGCTGGCGCCTTCGCGCTGGATACCTTTTCCGCGGCCCGGTCCGACTCCGTAGAGCAGGTTGTTGTCGTTGTAGCGGGGGTTGCCGTAAACGCCAAGTTGCCAGTACCCGTATTTTTTGGGGTGTTCCGAATTTCCCTCCGCCACCCGTAGCCCGAAATTGCGTCCTTCCAGCAGCCGAAAACGACCTTCAAAGACGCAGTTGTGGAAATCCGTTTTCTTTGTATGCAAAGAACTGCTTCCGGAGAGGTCCCGCCAGCGTCCGCCGTTGTCGGTTGCAATATATCGCCAGGCGGGCGCGCTCATTTCTTCTCTCTTAATTTCGCCTGGCTCGTCGGCGATCTGGAAAATGCGTGCAAGGCGAAATTTGTCTTTACCTTCGAAATACTTACGGTAGTTTTTTTCATATTTGCGGCGGGCCGTCTCTTCGTCGAAAGGCAGATATCCGGACGGCCAGTAATGGCCGAGTTGTGCTTCGGCACCGTATAGCCGGTGATAGAGTTCAGGTTGAGGTGTGGCGGCGGCATTGAAACCGAGCAACCGGAAGACTTTGTACATGTAATCACGTGAAGCACCGTAACATCTTCCCGTGGCATTGCTGAAACTCAAATTTCCCTGCGCGAGAGGAAAAAGCTGTTCATCGGCGGCATTCAGTGCCCAACGGTAATGTTCTCGTTCGTGGTCGCGGAATGTGCGGAGCTTATCGAGATGGTTTGCTATATCCATATTAAGCGAAATATGCAGACCGTCGATTTCTCCCCAGCCGAATTCCCGTAGAATTTGGTCCCGGTGGGGTGCAGCGGCGAACTGCGTGATCCCGTCGGCGCCGTGCCGTTCGCGGAGCGTAATTTTCATCCCGATTCCGCCGCCGCGCAACGGGACGTGTTCGCCGTCCTGCAGCCGGTACCAGCGGGTGAAACCGATTTCTGTGTGTGGTTTCGGTTTGCCTTCCGTCTTGCGATCAAAAAGGCCGTTGGCCGCGAGCTGACAGGGCCCGGCTCGAAAAGGAACGTGGTGGATGTGCATTCCGAAGCGGATCTGAAGTGTGTTGTCCTGTGGCAGACTGTCGATGCGAAATCGGACGTACGTTCCCGGCGGATAATTGAAGTCTCCGGCCGACGGATAGAGCGTATCGTATTCGGGCGCGGTTGAGAGGAATGCGAGATCCATGCGGGCGGGATTTTTTTTCTTGCTTCCACCCACGGGGACGACTGTGAGGGTGTATTTGCCGGGTTGAAGATCAACCGTGAAAGCTTTCCACCAGTAGTAGCGTCGTCCGGTGACTTTTTCGAGGCGGGAGACATCGTAGAATGGGGGGCGTTCCTTCTGCTCAATTTCCTCCAGCAGCCCCGGCCCATCGTCCTTTGCCGCGCCGGAGAGCGAATCTCCGCCTTCGACCTCGTAGCCGAGTTGCCTGGCCCGAAGGGGACCGTCGGGAGAGAAATCGACGGCCTTTTTGAGGTAGGCCCGGAGTCCAGCGGGCCCGCCGCGTTTTTTATTGCCATCCCCGTCATTAATCGGATTCTGGATGACTGTGTTTTGATTTTTAAGGAGTGCGACATTAAGGGGACTACTTTGATCCGCTCCAGCGACGTGCAACCAAACGTGGTATTTCCCGGCATGGCGGACATGGAGGTGGCTTTTGGTGCCCTTAGCGAGGACAATGCATCGTCCGACGGGGGAGTGTGGGTCGCGTGTAGATTCCCTCTTTTTGTGTTTGAAGTTATGCGGTTTGAGAAGGATCAGGTGCGCGTCATCGTGCGGCGCCGGATTACCATTCCACGCGGCGGCCCGGGGGATGATAACGGCCATGGTCAGAAGTATCAAAACCAATGTGGTCGTCGGGGCAATCTTTCGCTGAGTGGTGATAAGATGTGTTGCGGACATTGGCGCTATGAAAAGATAAGTTAATGACATAGATATAAGCATGCTAAATAGAGCGGAGACTGTTTGCAAGCACTGGACTATTCTGAACCGATACTCCGATTGTTGTGATATTGTCTGAAATCGTCCTCGCTTAGCATCTGGACTAATTCGGGTTACATAATCTTTTTCTGGTCCGTGCCCTGGCGACATTACTACCGGTACAACCACGGAGCACAACCAGCGCTGCCAGCGGGGTATGAGCAATACGAATAAGTCGGCAGGTTGCGTGAAATGAACTCCGAAGTGCTTTGACGCCTCATTACCAAATTCAAAACCATCCCCGGTCTTCCATAGCTTTGATGACCTCGTCGATTGCCAGGGCAAGTGCTGCCTGCCGATAGGTTGTTTTCCATTGATTTGCAGCCTGAAGCACCCGAGTGAGTCCCTTGCTGATCAGGTCGTCGAGAATATCATAAACTTCTTCTCGCGGGGTAAGACTGCCGGATTTTGCTTTTCGCCATTCGACATAGGAGGCAATCACACCTCCGCTATTGGCCAGGATGTCGGGGACGATGGGAATTCCCAATTCCTTAAAAACGTCATCGCCCGCAGGAGGAGTGGGGTTATTGGCTCCCTCGACTATCATTCGCGCATTTACGTCCTGAGCAACCTCGCGTGTGAAGACATTCCCTGTGGCGGCTGGTATGAGAATGTCGACGTCAAGAGAAAGGACGTCGTCTCGTGGTATTTGCTCGGCGTCCGGGTAATCGACGAGCTTCTTTCCGTCGCGATTCCATTTCAGGAGATCTTCTATGTCGAGACCGTCTTTCCGGAAAAGTCCGCCGTCGATGTCTGAAACGGCCACAATGCGGACACCGGCATCACGGAGGAATTTCGCGGTCCAGCTTCCCACATTGCCAAACCCTTGCAGGGCGACGGAGAAGTCGCAAGATTTAATTTCCAGGATATTCTCGGCGGCCGCAAGCACGCACGTTGCCAGACCTCGTCCCGTTGCTTCCCGTCTGCCGGGCAGGCCGCCTATACGGGGCGGTTTGCCCGTCACTGATTCAAACATGTGGGTTTCCCCGAATATAATTGCCATTTCGTGTTCGGAGGATCCCATGTCGGGTGCGGGGATATAATGTCCAGACAGCAGATCCGCCTTGTTCAGATGAACGAATTCTCGCAGAACAATGCCTTTCTGAGGTTTGTTAAACCGGCGGGGGTCGAGTTTTATCCCTGCTTTGCCACCGCCGAATGGGACCCCCATAAGAGCCGTTTTCCAGGCCATCAATTCGGCCAGATTCGTCGTTTCCTGGAGAGTGACTCCCTGATCTATCCGGATTCCCCCTTTCGCCGGACCACGCGCGGTGTTGTAGTACGCGATGAAGGCGTCTGTTCGGGTGAGCGATCCGTCCTCAAGGCGGAAATTGAGATTGAGTTTCACCTGCTTTTCCGGGTAGGCGAGCAATTCTGCGGCTTCCCGGGGGACGTTGATAAATTCGGACAATTTGTCCAGATCAGTGGCCTTCATCCTTTACTCCTTCATCTCTTTTGCAAATGAACCGAGTGCTTTGTGAGCGGCAGCAAATAGTGATCAAACATCAAGCTTTATAAAGTGTAGTCACTTTTTACGGAGATTATCCGTTCTGAGTGAGGAATGACAAGTGCAAAAGAGAAGAGCCCGGGGTGCATCGGAGTTTGCGCTTATTGAATTTGCTTGTGGTGATTGCTATCATCACATTTCTGGCGGCAATGTTAATACTGGCCCTTGAGCGGGCGCGGGACGCGGCTCGATCCAGCTGTTCGGCGGAACAGTCATGGCAATTTTATGGTAATAGCGTATGATTTCTTTTATCCTTAGAATAATGAATTAGGCTCGTACGTGATTCATTTGTGAGTAGGAGATAATATTTTGGGGGAACAGATAAGGAATTGTAAGGAAGTGGAAGCACTCGGCCAGAAGAAAGATTCCGGCGCGGTCGAGCGTTGGATTCGCGCGTTTTGCATCATCACAGGATTTTTATTTATCAGCCTTCAGGTCTTATGGTTGTTTATTAACAGGAAGGCCCCTCCGGCTATTTTACCTCCGGCCGGCGAGACGATAGACCGGGAAGCTCCTTTCAAGTTCGCGGTGGTCAGCGATACTCGTGGGAATAGGAAAATTTTCCAGCAAGGGTTAGTTCGGATTAAGGAGATGGAACCGGCTCTGATTTTGCACGCTGGGGATATTGCACAGAGACTCAATGAACGTCAGTTTAACTGGATACTGCGCGGCATTGATGAAATAGACCTTTCTATCCCATTCTGTTTTGTCCCGGGTGATCACGATATAGACCCCACGAGTTCCAGTATTGAAGAGCGCTATCGGCTTTATAATCGTGCTTTCGGTCCGCGACGCTACTGGTTTGGTTGTGGAAACGCTCTGTTTGTGGCATTCGATAACTCAATCGAGACTGTCACAGAGGAAACACTTGCATGGCTTGAAGAAGTAATGAACAGTTACCGGGGGGCTTATCAATTGTGTTTCGTTTTTTTTCACGTTCCGCCGGATGCGCCCGAAACGGGGCACGATCTTGGACCCGAAGACACCAGGAAGATCATGAGTGTGCTGAGCAGGCACAACGTAAGTGCGGTTTTTGCAGGCCACTTGCATACCTATGAACATTATAAAACCAAAGATATACCGATCTATTCAACGGGAGGATTGGGGGAGGAGAATCGGGTAGGACAACCGCATTGTTTTCTGGTGGTCAGCGTAGGGCAAGACGGCACTTTTTCTACTGAAAAGCATGAAGTTGCCTGGGGGCATACCGGCGATTCTCTGGAATACCTGTTTCGGGTAAAGTTTCCCTCGCTGTCGGTTTTGGTTTCGGGGCTAATTTTATTGACGATTGGGGCGTTACTCGGTACGGATAAATCTTTGATACATGCTGCCTGATCTGTGGGATTGAACGTAACGAAAAAAGTCTGCGGGATGTTGAAGACTTATACTCTGTTTTTGGGAAAGGTAAAAAGCGATGGAGAGCTACAGAACCGGCGTGGCAATTATTTCAGGGGCGCGGGCTGGCGGAGCGAGAGATACCGCGCAAGGATTCGTCCCATGATCTGTTTGCCGCGCGTATTGGCATGGATTTTATCGCGCATGAACATTTCGCGTGGTTTATCGTTAGAGCTTAAATAATTTTCCCAGATTTTCCGCATATCGAGGAATTCGACTTTTTCCTCTCTGGCCATCCTGGCAACTTTCTCAGGGAAAGCCTCCATCTTTTGGCGGGTTTTTGCTCTATTGGCACCTGCTTTTACCCTTGTTTCGAGCATTTGAGATGGGGGCGTAATAGCTCCGGTGAGAACAAGAATATCCGGATTAATTTCCCCGCGTACCTGCTGGATCACGTCTCTGATCGGTTCGATCTCAAAGTGATGGCTTATGCCAGCAATGACGAGGAGGTCGGGGCGTTTTTCAATGACATACTGCTTAACCCTGTTCTGATCCCGATAATAGCTACAACCAGTACCATTTCCGACGGAACTGATTACGTTTACATCGGTGTTGGGCCAATTTCGCTCGATAAGCACATCGAACGCTGAGTTGGCCAGGTCGTTGGCGATGCTATCGCCGAGCACAAGCACGCGAACGCTCAGCTGATCTTTAAGTCTCTTGATTGTGTCGCCCATGTATCCCCAACGGCTTTTGGAAGGGATGTAATCGAGCGGTGGTAGATTTTTGTAGATTTTATCCGCCCACCGGGCAACTTCGTTGCTGCTGACCGGGTGGACTATAACCTCGTCGATAGAGAGCTCAATATCCCCGGTGGATTCGAACATAATCCTGGCTGTTTTTGCTTCGGCTTCTGCCTGGACCCGAAATTCATTATCTTGCCATGATTTGCAGGGATCAATTTCGGAATAATGGTCGGCAGACATCCGATTGCCATGCCGGTTGTAGAAGACCCAGGCCCAATACCCGCTTTTGGAGCTGCGGGAACGAAAATAGAGTCGATAATACTGGAAAGGTTTCACGGAGAATTCGGGGCTTTTCCACGCGCCTTTTCGTGTGGTTATATAGCCGTTTCCCTTAGCATGAGATGGCCGGACCCATTGGCTGTTGGTTTTTTTGTCCCCCGTTTCTACCTGTTTCCATCCTCCCATCCGGGGATCAACTTCAAAATCCGAGTGCAACACCCTCTGGTTGCATGCAATAATCAAACAAGTGAATATACCTAAAAATGCGACGATTGTTTTCTTCAATTTGTTTGTTCCTGGCAAAGAGTTGTCACAAAAATCCAGTGGTTGAAAACAGATGTATAATACTGTTTTCCAGCGATAATGATCAAATAGATGCCGGGGTGTGTTGGTTCGTGGGCCAAATGCCGTTACTCTCCGACAAAATTTTGCTATGAGGGATTAGAATTCGTGTTGTTTGCTTTCGTTCCATACAGAGGATACGTGTTTTTTGCACTGGCTTCTTGTTTTCTTGCCATGGTGGCCGGTTGCCAGCCTGGTTTGGAGGAACGAGCGGGAGAGCAGTCAGACAGTGAACAGGCCGCGCTGAAGATCAACCTCGCAGGCATGACAAGGGTCCAAGAATGCGGGCGGGAAATGTCCTCAAGGGGCTGGGGTTCGGAGGCGCGGCCCAGAGACCACGTTCTGGAAAACTCGGTCTGTGCGTTTGTCACGGCGAATAGAAATCGGTGTCGCCCGAGCCCCGTGTATGGCGGTGCACTGATAGATGCGAATTTGCACGGGGCTGTAGACCGCATGAGGGCACTGGCCCCATTTGTTGGGTCCGGTAGCTTGCCAAATGTGAAATGGACGGACGGCTGTCGTTTTGAGCCTGAAGAACCGGACGGTGCTTCGGGTTTTGAGTTGAAAGGGCACGTTAAGGGCGACGAGGACCTGCTTGTTCGTCATCGGTACTGGTTGGCTCCAGAATCGCTGAATCTCACGATTGAAACACGAGTTGAGAACTGCGCCGAAGATTCCAAAAGTGTTCTGATGGGCGACCTGCTTTTGCAGGGGCGGACTGAGCGTTTTGTTCGACCACTTGGATTGCATCCCGCAGGACGGTCGGGGAAGGCGGACTGGGTAGTGTTTTTTAAAGGCAAATGGGCCTGGGGATTGGTTCCCCGGGAACCGGGGCGGTTTTTTCTGCGCTGTAAAAGTGGACACACACGGATTTTGTATGGCCAGATAGATCTCTCTCCAGGTGAAACACACAATGTGCGACGCGAACTGTATGTCTCCAACGGGGGGCCCCAGGAAGTAATAAGTGCGATGGAGAGACTGCTGGAGGTTGAGCGAACTCGCTTCAGCATAGAAGTGACCGATGAAACGTCAGGGGCACCGGTGCCATCCGCCTACGCGATTTTGATGCGCGGGAAAGGTTATGCAACTTCCCTGATTGTGACAGATAAAAACGGTCGCGGGGAGGCGGAAGTTGCTGCCGGTTCCTATCGGATCGTCTGCGGAGGGCCGGGCCGGGATCGGAAAGATGTTCCACTGAATTTGACAGCCCATGGGTCGGGTACTCTTCGCTTTAAACTGGCTCCTCCCGGTCGGGTGAGAGTGCGTTTGAACGAAGGAACGGATTCTATGATTTCGAGTGGTGCAGCGCGGTTAACGATCGTACCACGAAAGCAATTCGGTTATCCATTAAAAGGAGTTCCCTTTTTCTCCGAGCTTCGTGCTTCCGAAATTGTTTTGGTGCCTGAATCGGGAGAACGGACTTTCAGGCTGCCTCCGTTATCAGTGACACGTCCAGGGGAATATTTTGTGGCAGCTTCGCGGGGGCCAGAGTTCGAAGCACAGGGCAAGTGGATTGAAGTTGAATCGGGCGAGGTCTCGGAATTGGACTTTGATCTGTCGAGGGCGATCGATACGACAGGATATGCGGCTGTAGATTTCGCCCAATCGGCATGGGAAGATCCTGAGTCAGTTCTTTCTTTGAAGGAACGTTCCCTTTTGAATCTGTGCGAGCGGCTGGATGGGGTGGTGATCCGTGGTATTGACGGTTCATTGCGCCCGCGTGGCCATTTTGAGGTGCTGTCTCCACCGAGGATCCCGGCTGCGGGCGGCTTTGTGCCGGGGGTGGGGACATTTACTGTTCTGGCTTCGGGCAAAGATTGGCAGGAAGGCCGATGGCGGCCGCGTTGCCCCGGTCTTTGGGGCGATGACGGGGAGACTGTGATTGGACTGTTGCGACGCCATTTTCCCCGTTCATTGCTGCAGGTGGACACTCCTCTTAATCGAGAGCGAGGCTACTTTCGATTGAACGGGTTCGTGCCGGGGCGTAGAACAGCAGAGGCATTTTCAGAACGCTTCGATTGCCTTCGGTTGCTCAGTGGGACTGACGTCGCAGCGGCGCGGGAATGCTTAGAGCAGTGGTTTGATTTGTTGAACCGTGGACGCCGCGTCGTTCTGACAGCCGGAAGCGGGTCGAAGTCCCTCGGGGATGGTCACAAAATGGGTGCCAGAACGTGGATCAGGCGTGAGGATCAGCCCGATGATCTTTCGAGAGAGAATCTGATTAAAGATGTCGAACGATTTGGAAATACGGGATGTGGTTTCATCAGCAATGGACCGTTCGTCCTGTTTGACATCGAAGGAAAAGGACCGGGCGGGACAGTGCAAACCAACGGAAATAATCTGGAAGCAAAAATCGAGGTGCGATGTGCGAAATGGATCTCCCTGGACAACGTGAGTCTCCTGCAGAACGGGAAAGAAATACGACGATTTGATGTCAGTGAAAGACAGAATGTGACAGCACTGAACCAAAAAATCAAGCTCGATTGTCAGAAAGACAGCTGGTTTGCCGTGCTTGTGAGAGGGGAAAAGGGAATGGATCCGGTTTACGCCCTCAAGAAAGGGATGGGGGTGTCGGCTTTTGCTGTGACAAATCCCATCCGGGTGAAAATGGGGGGGGAATACGGGAAATCCGGCCGGTGACGGGATAGGTTCGCATCAATATACAGATGGCATGGAAGGTGTTGCCCCCGGACCAGAACGACAAATGAGCCCCTCTTTTACGGCGGTAACTTGAAATCAACAGACCGCTTCGTAGAATACGTCTGAGTTAACGAGAAATTTGACTGAAAACGGAAAGGTATTCCGTTCATGGGTGTTAAAGCCTTGATTCTCCGCACGGCCGGGACGAACTGCGACGAGGAAACTGATTTTGCGTTTCGATTGGCCGGGGCCGAGACCAAAAAACTTCACGTCAATGTCCTGCGAGAGCGGCCGAATGTGCTCTCAGAGTACCACATACTCGCCATCCCCGGCGGGTTCAGCTACGGTGATGACCTGGGGGCAGGTACTGTGCTGGCGAACGAGCTCTTGACCTTGTTGCGCCCGCCCCTGGAGCAATTTATCGAGGATGGTAAACTGGTTATCGGGATATGCAACGGTTTCCAGGTCCTTGTCAAAACCGGTCTGTTGCCGGCGATAAATCGCTGGTCCCAGGAGGCTACTCTTACCATCAACGACAGCCATAGATTCGAGGACCGGTGGGTTTACCTGAAAGCTCCGCGCAGCCGCTGCGTTCTGGTTGAGGATGAGGAATCTATTTATCTGCCGGTAGCCCATGCGGAAGGTAAATTCGTGCCGCGGGATAACGGCGTATATCAGGATATGCGGGATAACGGTCAGATTGTGTTTTGGTACACGAATCCCGAGGGTGAGTCCGCCGGATATCCCTGGAACCCAAACGGTTCCGTCGAGGATATCGCGGCCGTCTGCGATCCAACGGGCCGGGTGCTGGGGATGATGCCGCATCCGGAACGCCACAGCCTTCCGATTCATCACCCTCGCTGGACCCGTGAGGGTTTATCAGAGCAAGGAGATGGGATCGTGCTGTTCGAACGCGCTGTGGGATTTGCCCGTCAGCATCTGGTTGAGAAAGATGTTGCTCACAAGGAGTAGAGGTCTGGCTCCCGGGCAGCGAAAATGGTCCGATGACTTTTTATCACGTGCCGATTCTTTGACTTCAACCAAGAGGATCCGAACGTGAGCATATACAGTCTGGGATTGGATTTTGGCACTGAAAGTGTTCGCGCGTTGTTGGTCGAGACCAGCTCGGGCGAGGAAGTGGCCCAGGAAGTTTTTGATTATCCCCACGGTGTGCTCGATCAGAGCTTGCCCGCCGGGGCCGAACTCGGCCCCGATTGGTTCATGCAACATCCGGGCGACTACCTGGAGGGGCTGCGGGCGGTCGTTCCCGCCGTTATCCACAGCGGAAATGTCGCCGTGGAAGACGTGATAGGGATCGGATTGGATTTCACCTCCTGTACGCTCATACCCGTGGATAGTGCGGGCACGCCGCTTTGCATGCGGGACGACTACCGGGATGACCCGCAGGCCTGGGTTAAACTCTGGAAACACCACGGCGGGGCCGCTGAAGCGGCAAGGATTCAAGAGGTCGGGGAAAAACGGGGTGAACCTCTTATGGATTATTTCGCCCACGCGATCAGCAGCGAATGGCTGTTGCCTAAAGTTCTCGAGACATACCACCGCTCCCGCGAGGTATACGAAGCGGCCTGGACGTTTGTGGAGGCCTGCGATTGGATACCGTGGCAACTGACCGGCGAGCTGAAACGGAATGCCTGTTGTGCCGGGTTCAAGGCCATGTACAACGCCGAACTGGGCGGGTATCCATCGAAGGAATTTCTGGATGCAATCGAAGAGGGGTTCGGCGCTTTTTTCGAGGAGAAGATGCCGGGGGAAATTATCCCCGCAGGCCGAAAAGTGGGCGCTTTAACAGAGGATTGGGCTGAAGAACTGGGATTGAGTCCCGGTATCCCGATCAGCGCCGGTATGATTGACGCTCATATGGGTGTACCGGGAGTGGGTATTACCGAACCGGGTCGTATGGCGCTCGTGCTCGGGACGTCCTTCTGTCACATGATGCTGGGCGAGACTTTGAAATGCGGTGAGGGACCGCTCGGCATCGTTCAAGATGGTATACTGGCCGATTATTATGCTTACGAATCGGGTCAGTCGGCCGGCGGCGATATCTATGCCTGGTTTGTGGATAACTGCGTACCGCCGGAAATCGCTGCCGAGGGGAGTGGCCAGAACGCTCACGAAATATTGACCGAAAAGGCCCGGCAGCTGGCGCCCGGGGAGAGCGGTCTGGTGGCTCTGGATTGGTGGAACGGCAACCGGAGTATCCTGATGGATGCCGAACTGAGCGGATTGCTGGTGGGGGCCACCCTCAATACGAAACCCGAAGAAATGTATCGGGCGCTGATTGAGGCAACGGCTTTTGGGACACGGCGTATTCTGGAAGCCTATGAGGACAGCGGAATCGAAGTCAGAGAACTGGTGGCCTGCGGCGGGTTGCCCGAGCATAACCCGTTTGTGGTGCAGCTTTTTGCGGATATCTGTGGGATGCCGCTACCGGTTGCGGGGACGGCGCAAGCGTGCGCTCTGGGGTCCGCGATGTGCGGCGCGGCTGTCGCGGGTGAAAAGGCGGGGGGCTATGAGTCGGTGGCGGACGCTTCGGCCCGGATGGCCCCCGCTCTGAGGGGATCTTTCGAGCCCGACCCGGAGGCCAGCCAGGTTTATGACAGACTCTACGCCGAATACTGTAATCTGTACGATCTTTTCGGCCGGGAAGAGGAGCTGATGCACCGCCTCCGCCAAATCAAATCCGATGTTTTGAATGGCTGACCCGGAAATTGCAAGCGTTCTCAGCGCCGGATATGCGCGGAAGGCAAAGACGGGTGTATTCTTATACCCCAACTGCAGCCTGACAAAGCGTATACGGCGCTGAGGGCGCTCCCGGCAGGGTGAATTCCTGCCGTTTGCCCAGATAGGGAGACTCAGCACAGGGTGTGTACTAACTTCTTCGTGAAAACCAGTAGTAAAGCTAACGCCTCCAAACCTTTATAGTAACATCACTCCGAAATTCATGCAATATCCGGGCTAAGGATTTCAGCGGGGAATCCGGGGTGGCAGCGTAGAATCTGCCTCGCCGGCGGTCATGGTCGGCCGACGCCCTTGGGAGGCCCAGAGGGGGTGTCTTCGGGAGCCCCGGCGCGTGGCGACGCATCTTTGCGACGCTTACCTTGCTCATCGGGTTTCCCTCTGCCTTTTCTCTCCTCGCGCCCTTTTGTCTTGCTTTCCTGTGATCTGGCGCGCTGGAGGGCCTTCAGGGCGGCCTTTCGCCCGGTTGCGGAATGTCGTATGGCACGTTGGATAGCCTGTTGGGCCTTTTCGGGGACAAGGTTCGCGGCACGCTCCAGGACTTTTCTGTGCTTTGCAGTGCCGCTTCGAACGGCCTGGAGGGCTTTCTCTACTCCGGCGCCCTGCTGGCGCGCCCTGTCCAGCTCACTAACGGTCTCCTGGACGGCCTGTTGGTACTCACTTGCAAGCATCTGGGCATACTGCCCGGACCCTTCTCCCCGCAATTGGCCCAGCTTTTTGGCCCGGTCATTGGCACGCTCCCAGTGAAGTTTGGCCTGCTCCATGGAGCCATCCGCACGAGCCATTTTGACGGCTTCGTGGGCTTTTTGCTGACCCAGACGGGAGACCTTCATACTTTCCTTGATGGCTGGTTTTGCCTCTTCCGGGACTTTTTCCAGCACTCCCTCCAGCGCCGCAATGTGCTTCTGCGTTGCTTCGTCAACGAGCCTGAGCGCTTCCTTGGCGTCCCGATCCTCTGCCCATCCCTGAAGTGTAACCACTCCCCACAGGCTTACTGCCGCTATCAGTGCTATGAGTGCCACCTTTTTCATGGTATGACTCCTTCCGAAATCAGTTAGAAAAAGTGAGTTTTCCTCTGACCTCCTTCGATCCTCATTACTATATCGTTCTAATCCGGGAAAAGGGTTCACTTTTTTTGATGATGCGGTACAAATGCGGTTAGGCTTGCTTTTTAACCGTAATTCAGGGGCCGGTGGCCTCTTTCGATCCTTTGCGACTTGGAATTCCATTCGGGGCGGCTTCATTTTCCTTTCGGTGGTCTTTTACTCCATGGTTATTTCTCTCGGCGGGGGGTTTTCCGAAAGGTGGGGCGTCTTTGCTCTCCGCCGTGCTCCCGCTCGACACGAAACCGGGAATGTGACAGAGCTCTGGGGGGGCGGTCTTGAGTAGTTGCTTCATACGGGTGGCGCTTCTGGATAAAAGCGATCGCAGCCGCCGCTGAGCCTCCTCGCGGCGCTGTCCTTCCGGTTCTCTGCGCAGTTGTTTTTCGGCCATTTGTACTGTGGCTCGCATGAGTGCTGCCTTCTGCCAGGCCATGGCGGGACGTTTCCGTTGGAGGCTGCGTTGCAAAGAACGCGACAGTTTCTCCAGATGCTGAAAGTGCATCTGGATGGCTTCATCGGCATTTTCAGAGGCAGCAAGTTTCAGGCGCATCTGCAGCTCCTGCTCCGCGAGCATCACCTCCTGTGCTGCGTCCCGCACGCCACTCCGCTGGGGTTTCGGCAGGTGTGCTGCCAGCACTTCGAGTGCTTCCTGGCAGCGGGCGGCGGTCCGATGTATATTGTTCGGTGCCTCGCGTTTTGGCTTCTCATCCCTTCCCGCAGCTCCGTCCCTCTCCGACCGCGCGGCCTCGGTTTTCGACCTTTCGGGTTTTGGGCTCTCCCCGACGGTGGTTTCCTTTTCGGGGGATTCCCGGACCTGTCCGCTGTCCTGGTTATCGGCGGTCCGGTCCGGCTGGTCCCGGACTGGCCCTTCGGGAGTGGTCTGTTGGTCCGGTTCCTGGCGCCGGGCACTGTCTGGAATGCCGTTCTCCCGACCTGGCCCGTTGGTTTTCGGCTGTTCCTGATCTCCGGTCCGCTCCTTTTCTTTTTCGTCTGAGGGGGGAAACTGTGTTTCTCGGCCGGCTGTCAACACTCTTTGGCCCCATGTTCCGGTCACGGCGATGCGCCCTTTAATAACCCTGACCTGCACACGAGTGGAGCTTTTTGTCCCCTCGGGTCCCAGAGCGGTTACCCGGAAACGGGTCCCGATGACCCGGATCCTGCCTGTTTCGAACCCGACAGAGAAACGTCCCCGTTCTGGCCTGACTGTGCAAGTAATACTTCCTTTATGCAGAAAAACTTGTTCTCTGTGGGGCTCCCCCTCGAGCCGCAACATGGTGCCTTCATTCATTTCGATTTTGCAGTAACCGCCGAGCGAGATCGATGCACCACCGGTGGCCTGCACCAGGGCACCTCTCTTCAGGGACTCGGCCTCCTTCAAAACGTAGCTGCCGGTCACCGACGATTCCGGGTAGCGCCCGGTGCGGAGAAACAAGAGTGCAGCTCCGACAACAAGCATCAGTGCAGCGGCCGTGGCGTAGAGCACCCTTCTTTTGTTGCGCGATCCATCGAACCGACGGCGCACCTCCTCACGTACGTCTGGTGCCTCTTCGGGACCGATCTCCTGTTTGAGAAGTGTATCTATAAATCTATCTTTGAAATAGTCTTTCATCTGTATTCCTCCCGCAGCAGGCGCGCCTCAACACATTTTAGCAATCTTGCTCTGACACGCCGAAGCAACGATTTTACGCCATTCTCGGTCAGGCCAAGTTTTTCGGCCATTTCCTTCCGCGAGTATTCTTCCCGGTAGCGCATCATCAGCACTTTACGGTCCTTTTCCTCAAGTTCCTCCAGACATTTACGCAGGGCCCGGATATTCTCCGGTTTGGACTCCTGATCGTAGTTCGCAGCCCAGACCGTTTCCGCTACCTTAAGGAACTCTGAGCAAAGGTCCGGACGTCGTTCCCTGGCATTACACCAGCGCAAAAACATGTTCCGGGCTATCCCTCGCAGCCAGCCGATCTGATTCCCGGACTTTTCGACATCTTCCGGAAACCCTTTTTTGAGGGCCACCACGAAGGTTTTCTGAAGCAGATCTTCCGCAGTATTTTTGCCCGCACCCAAATAGCGGAGATAATAGTAGAGCTCTTCCTGATGCTGTTCGACGATGCTGTCCAGCTCTTCTGTCATGGTTCCATGATGTGATGATTAGATGAGGACCACTCCACTGGAGATCCCATTATCTTATCGAGTCTGCAGCTGCTAAGGGTGCATTTATTTAGCTTTCATCTTACGGGAGTGGGCTATGTCAAACGGCAGATACCGTTTATAAACAACAATATACAACAACGCACAGTGTCCACATTTTCTGACCGCTATTATCGTGCCGAAAGCAGTCTGTGTTTGTGAAAAAGCCTTTTAAAGGCAGTCTGTTCCGGGCCGTTTTTCGTGCGAAAACACCTTTACATGGAGGTGAACCGCCGATTACAGTCAGAGTCCCGGGCGGATTTTTGGGTGAAAAAGACTTTGGATGGTATCCGGGAAAAGAAGAGCTACTTACTCGGTTTCGCCTTCGAGTTCTTCTGAGTGATCTTCGGTGGGGTAGAGGTGGGAGACGTAGTTAGCGATATCCAGGGTATGTTCCCCAATAAACTCCAGAGATCGGCCGACCAGAATGAGCGCTGTCCCCACTTCGGCGGGTAAATTCTGTTCCTCGACCATCTCCTCCTTGACCCGTTCGACGAGGTCGTCGTTGAGGGAACTCAGTTCGCGAAAAACCAGATGCTGGCTTTGCGCTTCGGCTCCGTCGCGATTCACAAAAGCTTCGATGCTATCGCTGTAGATGCTTTGACTCAGCTCCACCATTCGAGGGAGTATTTCTGTGCAGGGGCCGGGCGGAATTTCACCGGCGGGGCAGGCTTGCATGCGTTTTGAGATAGCGACTGCCTGATCGGCCATCATGCGCAGATTGAGAGCCATTTTAATCGCTGCGCAGACAAACTGAACGTCATCCAGTTCCAATTTTCCCGTGCTGAGCAAGTCGGAGGCAAGGGTGTCGACCCGCAACCATTCTTGATGGGCTTTGTAGTCTTCGACCTTTGCCTCTCTGGCAGCAGCGATATCATTGTCGACTAAAGCTACGGTTGCTTCAGTGAACGCAGACTCCACAATACCGGCGAGGGATAGAATCTGATTTTTAAGGGTGCGCAGCTCTTCTTCGGCATCGGGTGGAAGATTTTCTTGTTTCATAACACGATAAGTATAATGGATGGGCCAAGGTTGTAAAACCGAACATTATGCGAAAGTGGAACTTCCCTGGATGGTTTGGTGGGAGCGGATCCAACGAGGAAGGCGTCCGTCAGTCTTTATCGTTGTTCTTTTTGGAACTTTTGGCCTGTTTGCTTTTTTTCTGCTGTTCTTCAAGGTGATCCATGAGTTTCCCCAAAAGCCCTTTTTCTTTCGGTTTCCAGTCCCGTTTGTCGGGGCTTTTTTCCTTTTCGCCCTCATCCACCGGTTTGAGTTCCATATCGGCGATATGACGGCGGATATACCAGTGCTGAAGAGCACCAAATCCGCTACTGGCTGCGATATACAGGACAAGACCGCTGGCGAAACGGTAGAACATAACAGCGAACAGCACGGGCATCCATTTCATAAATTTTTGTTGTTGCTGCGCGCGTTCATCCTGGGGTTTCGGCATCAGATGTTGGTTGAGCATCCACATGGCGACCATGATGAAGGGAAGGATGTTGAGTTCATTTCCCATAATCGGCAGATTCCAGGGCAGGTGCCAGACGGTATCTGATTGACTCAGGTCTTCAATCCAGCCCGGTATGAATGTTGCCTGCCGCAGCTGTATTGATGTGCGGAGGGTGGTAAACAGCGAGATGAAGACTGGCATCTGCAGCAGCATCGGCCAGCATCCGCTGAGCGGATGGGCACCGTATTCCCGGTAGAGTTTCATCTGTTCCTGGACCATCTTCTGCTGATCGTCGCCATATTTGCTTTGGAGTGCCTTAATTCTCGGTTGCAGCAGCTTAACCTTGTGCATGCTGATCTGACTGCGTTTTGTCAGCGGATGCAGGGCTGACCTGACAAGAACAGTGAGCAGAAGCACAGCGATACCGTAATTCGGGATAATGCCATGGAAAAACTCCAGAATCCAGACCATCAAAGGTGTAAGAATGGAAAGGGTGCCCAGAGAGATGATGTTTGTGATCCAGTGCATTGTCCCGAAACGGAAATTGTTGGTCAGTCCTTCGCCGTAGGCATCGAGAGGTTTTTTAAGTTTGGGGCAAGTGATGAATCTGTAGCCACGAGACGCCGATTCTTTGGGGGCGAGATTGAAGACGGTTGATCGGAGCAGAACGGTTGCATTCTGGCCGGCAATTTCGCGTCTTTCGGCACGTTTTTTGTCAGGTATTGGCGTTTCTTCCCACCGTCCGGTTGCATCCAGGAGGTGGGTGTCGGTTATCGGCAAAATTTTGACCTCTTTGGTCCAGCTGCTTTCTTCTTGGGTCGCTGTGGGCCAGCTCAGGGCGACGAAATACTGATTCATGACGCCGGCCCACTGAATATTGGTGGATTTGTTAACGTCCGTTTCCCCCCCCCCGGTTTGAGAGATGTCAAATCCATCGTCTTTGCTGCGTCCAACGACAGCTCCCAGGTAACGACTTTCCATGTTCTCGCGTTCGATGCCTGCGGCATTTCGCAGTTCAAAGCTGAGGGAAATGTTTTTATCAGTCGGATTGATGAATTGCAGACGGACACTAAGGTGGTGAGTATCGGGTTCAATCGTAACGATTTTTCTGAGGTTCAGCTGCAGTCCCCGGTGCGTGGTCTCCGCGGTCGTTATTTGTGCTTCAAAAACTATTTCATTCGGGTTGTCACTTTCGACGATTCTGTAGTTAAGCTTTTCAGTATCCACTTCGATGGGCCCCCACACTTCGGCATCATCTGGAGGCGAGTGGAAACTTACACTTGTGATCACATCGCTGAAGGTGTTCTTTTGAAAATCCCTGACGAGCGTCAGAACGGGCCGTTCTTTTTCCTTTTTGGCTTTGAAATAAGGAGCTTTGTATTTCCGTAGCTTGACGAATTCGATCCCCGCTCCCGTATTTGTCCATGATGCCTGGATATTTTTGTTTTGAAGAACGATCCCGCTGACTTTCTTCACGTCAGCGGTCGCTGCTATTGGTTGGGGCTCCTTTTCGTCTTTTTCGTTTTTGCCTGCGACCGGTTGTTCTTCGGTTTCTTCTGGTTCCTGCGGTCTTTCAGCCTCCTTTTCCCGGGCGGGGGGTTGTGGTTGCTGATTCCCACCGCTTACAGACAAAAAGACGTACCACCCCACAATAATGGCAACGCTCATCAACAGGAAGTGGACGAAAGTTTTTTTATCCATTAAACGACTCGTGATTGGATTAACGACGAGAGTGGTCGGATTTCATGTTTACTCAAATAGTAGATGGTGAAGTGTTTCCGCCGGAAGCCAGTAGGATATCGCATCTCTGGAATAGTCTCAGCGACCCTGGAGGAGACGTTCAGCGAGAAAAGGATCCAGTTCCGGGATGTTCCGGATTTTTTCGACCGTTTTTTTGAGAGGATATGAAACCTTGCGGAACGTGATTTCGTCTCCTTCCAGCAAAACATAAGAAGCACGGAGGTCACCATCTCGAGGCTGGCCAACGCTGCCCACATTCACCAGTGTTTTTTTCTCTTCGGTGAACTGATAGTAGTAATTGACTTCTTTCGGGGTCATATACACCATATCGTCAGTCCATACACCTGGAACGTGTGTGTGGCCGAGGAAACAGACGCGTTCGATTATGCTGAACACATCTTGAAGTTTATCAGGTCGATAGATATCACGGGGGTAAATGTACTCAGCGATGTAATCACGGGGGGACCCATGGACAAAGCACATTTCATCTTGTTCGTAATATTCGCGGAGCCCCCCCAAAAAGTCCCAACGAGGTCTATTCTCTTCACGGTCTTCGGACAACATGTCGAGTTGTTGACGTGTCCAATCGATCGAACTTTTCGCTTTGACGTTGAACGTTGCACCTTCCATTTGCACCAGCAGGGCCTGTTCATGGTTTCCCTGAAGAGCGATATTGAAATCCATCGCCAGGTCGATACATCGTTTGGGCTCAGGGCCGTATCCGATCACATCGCCCAGGCAAATGATTTCTGAGACATCATGCTGGTTGATATCTTCCAACACGGCTTCCAATGCACAAGCATTGGCATGGATATCGGAAAGAATAGCTCGCACGTATCTGCCTTTCCTGCTTGGGCGCCTTTTGCAGTTCCCGACTGAGCCATAGCATACCAAATTTCTCTCATTGAACCCGCGTCGGGCTACGGAACTGCGGTATTCTAACAGAATGGGGGGGGAAGCTCAACTAAGAAGGTTTTTACGGCTCTCTGCCGTCATCCGGGACTTCTTTTGCGGCGTCTTCATTGATGTCAGTTTCTTCTGGCGCGGCTCGCTCGATCCATATATGTGTCTGTCCCTCCTCCGCTTGATGAAGCTCTATCTTTTTCTGTTTCGCCAGCTCAAGGAGGGCAAGAAAAACACCGATGACTCTTGCGCGGGAGCGATCGCTGCGGAAAAGTTTCAAAAATTGTACACGTCCCTCTCCTTTGTCAAGGGTTTCAACAACCTCTTCAATGTATGTGGCCACCGGCACCTCATCATACACAATCTGATGCGGTTGCGACATTTCGATCTGACGAACGACTTCAGCATAGGCTGATACCAGCTCCCACAGTCCGACATCTTCCAGAATTTCGTCCAGTGAGAACTCTTTCTGTGGCTGATCAACTTGTGATTCCGGGGGGATACGGTTGTAACGCATGGCCCGGTGAGCGGCAAGATCCTGGAGGCGGTTAGCAGCTTTTTTGAAGCGTTTATATTGCAGCAGCTGGTGGACGAGTTGATCGCCGGGGTCCTCTTGCTCTTCGTCCTCATCAATACTTTCAGGCAGTAGAGAACGGCTTTTGATATCCATCAGGGTGGCTGCCATAACCAGAAATTCTGCCGCCACATTGACGTCGAATGCCTGGAAGGTCTGTAGGGCTATGAGATACTGGTCCGTTATCTCTGAGATTTCAATTTCAAGAACGTCGACCTCTTTCTGCTTGATCAAATAAAGCAGGAGATCGAGGGGACCACTGAAAACCTCCAGTTCCGCCCGGAACGAATCCACCGACAGGTTGAGTGATCCCGGTGGAGAACCAGTCGAATCGTTAGGATTTTTTCCGTTATCCATGTCAGGTAAAGAGGCCAGCAGTGGCGATTAGATCTAAAATACTTTGGCCGGAAACAGCGCCCCCCACAACTTGCGATGGGATTACGACCAGCCACGAAAGGATATTGATGCCTGTGAGGAAAGGCAGGGCGATGAGCCCTATGAGAACAAGCATGCCGTATTGTGAGTTAAAACGACTGTACTCAACAGAATACGGGTACGGCAGAAGCCCTTCCATAATGTGATGTCCATCCAGAGGGCCAATCGGCAGGAGATTAAAGATTGCGAGCGCAAAGTTTAACAGTATCATGAAAGCCAGGAACCCGCCTAAAAGAGTGGCCTTACTGTAACTCGCCCAAATCGCTTCCGGTGCGACCGTGCCTATAAGCCGCAGGACCAAAGACCAAAAAAAAGCCTGGACAATATTGGACAATGGCCCGCAAAAGCTCGTAATAATGTTATCTCGTACAGGATTACGGAAATTGGCGGGATTGATCTGCACAGGTTTGGCCCAGCCTATTGGAGCAAAAAGAATCATCAAGGTCCCGATCGGATCAAGGTGCGCCAGAGGGTTAAGGGTGAGACGCCCCTGGAGCCGGGGAGTGGGATCGCCGGCTCTTACGGCGCTCCACGCGTGTGAAAATTCGTGCAATGTGAGAGCCGGCAAAAGAGCCAGCAACCGGATGATTGCAGTACGCATAAAGTCCAGCATTGTTCAGCTCAGTTCTATCCGAAAACGCAAAAAAGGAAAAACAAAGTGGCAGCAAACAAAACTGTGCAGAATTATTATATCCTACCGGCCCGGTACGCCCTCGTGCAAAGAAACTCTGATTACTCGGGCCTTAAAAAGTGTGGATTACAGGCCGCCCAGCGTTTCTTCCAGGATTCCGCAAAGTATGTGAATAATGATGCCATGTGCTTCCTGAATGCGTGCAGTTTTGTGGGCGGGAACACATAAAATCCCGTCGCAGAAGGCTTCCATTTTGTGCCCGTCTTCTCCCGTGAGCCCAACTGTGCAAGCGCCCTTTTTGCGAGCAAGTTCGAGGGCTTCAAGGACGTTTTGTGAATTGCCGCTTGTGGATATGCCAAGCACGATATCCCCTTCTTTGACAAGCGCTTCGACCTGACGGGTGAAAATGGCCGATCCGCCGTAATCGTTGGACACGGCCGTCAGGACGCTGGTGTCGGTAGTCAGCGCCACGCACGGAAGCCCCTGACGTTCCCGTTCGAACCGCCCGACAAGTTCGCCAGCCAGATGTTGCGCATCGGCCGCGCTGCCCCCGTTCCCCATCACGTAGAGGGTTGCGCCATTTTGCATGTGCTTGAGGATGATATTAACAAACTTTAACACACTTTCTGCATTTTCGGCCAGTTGGTTATGGACCTCGGCACTACGTCTCAGTATTTTTTCAATCGTTTCCTTCATTATTCTCGGTAATCCTTCGAATCAATTCTGTCGTGGAAAGCCCCTCAACTTTTGGGGCAAGTTTAACCTGACCTCCATAGGATTCCACAAATTCATAGCCGACAACCCCCGTCTTATCGTAATCTCCGCCTTTAACAAGCACGTCCGGTTGCAACTGTTTGATCAGCGGCAGGACACTTCTTTCTTCGAAGATGACCACGTAATCGACATGTGGGAGACTGGCAAGCGTTCGGGCGCGTGCATCTTCCGAATTGATCGGGCGCGATGACCCTTTGAGTTCACGCACGGACCGATCACTGTTAACCGCTACCACGAGTTCATCGGCCTGCTGACCGGCGAAACGGATGAGTTCCATATGACCGAGATGAAGGAGATCGAAAACGCCATTCGTGAAAGCAACGCTTTTCCCCTGTTTGCGGCCTTCGTCGAGGATATTCTGGAGTTCATCGCGGGTCTTGATTTTGCGGAGTCCCGGCGAGGACTCGGAGCGGAGATCGGCTATCATTTCGGCCCGTGAGATTGGTGAAGCTCCCTGGCGGCTTACCTCCATTCCCGCGGCAGCATTGGCCAGAGCAACCGCGTCATCAAGGGGAGTCTGCTCGGCTATAGCCAGAGAGATCATGGCGGCGACCATATCCCCCGCCCCTGTAACGTCGAGCACAGACCGCGGCTTTGTTGCTACGTGGCGTTCAGTACCTTCGGCCGTTGCGTAGAACATCCCTTCCCGATCGAGGGTAATTATCACATTTTCAAGATCAAGATCTTTGAGCAATTGCTCTGCAGCTTCGCGGTAACTGCCGACATTTTCAAGCTGAGTTTTAGTGGCCGCTTCGGTTTCCAGCCTGTTCGGGAGAAGATAGTCGGCACTGTGGTAACCAGAGTAATCCTCGCTGCATTCCGGGTCGACAATGACGCGTTTACTTGCATTACGGGCTGTTTGAATGAGTTTTTGCAGCAAGCTCGGTGTGAATAACCCTTTGGCCATATCCTGAATCAGCACAACATCCGCCCCATCGAGTGAAGTTTTGACCTGTTTGAGGACCTTGTCGGCGATCTCGGAAGGGATGGGGTCGGTGATTTCTTCGTCAACCCGGACGATTTGTTGAAGACCTCGTCCGGCGGATTGGACGTATCCCAGGTAGCGGGTTTTCAGAACGGTGGGGCGGTCCGCACTTGGGATCAGACCGGTGGTATCGGCTCCTGCTGCTTGCAGTTCCCGTCTGAGCTCTTTGGCGGCCGGATCCTGGCCAATAACTCCCACGCACGAGACCGAACATTCAAGGGCACAGAGCATTGAGGCAACGCTACCGGCGCCGCCGGGACGATGTTCCTTGCGATCGACGTGGAGAATCGGGATTGGTCCTTCGGGCGAGACCCGACTGACCCGGCCCCAGACATAGGTGTCGAGCATAAGGTCGCCGACGACGCAGATTCGGGGGTTGCCCAGATTTTCAGACACCTCGAGAAGACGATTTTGCACCGATTGGATCCTTTCTGAGGAAGATCACCTGCATGAAATATAGAAAAAGCGGTGGGCTGATGTCAACGCCCGGCCCGGATTTTTGGCTGAGAAGGGTTATGAACGGTGTTCAATAAAGATTCTATCCTGAGTCGGCAACAATAGCTTCTAATTATCCGTAAAATCCGGGCCAGAACCCCGGCTTCCGGCTGGCGGTTCTGGAGCACGGGAGCGTGCTGCGACAATTTGTCACCTCTCGGGCCACTCCATATCAGCCGAAGAAGCCCCCGGAATACGCTTCCAATCGAGCGTCTTTCGTACTTCCATATTCTTCCGCCAGATCGTGTCCAAAAGATCGGCATCGAGCCCCTGAGACCGAGCAAAGCCGATCAGCGCGTTCAGGTCTTTTGGGAAACACTTTCCCCCGAACCCTCGCTCTTCCGTTACCTCGAGATGGTCGTCGATAATGCGCGGGTCGGCCGTGAGCGCTTCTTTGAGCTGGTCGTAATCTCCGCCAATCGATTCTGCATACTCGGAAAAGACGTTGGCAAGAATGACCTTCGTGGCGAGAAAGCAGTTGGACATATATTTTACCAGTTCGGCTTCAGCGGTCTGCAAGAGGAAAATGGGAACTTCGGGAAAGGCCCGGCGGTAGAGCGACTTAATACGCCGGGCGACCTCCTCACAGTTCGCCCCAACCACCACGCGAGAGGGATTTTTGGCATCCTCGAGGTGTGTCTTTTCGCGTAAAAATTCAGGCACCATGGCCAGGCTCAAGTCTTCGTACTGCTGGCTGTAGGTGTCCGTCGTACCCGGGACAACTGTGGATTTTATGATCACGATCTGGTCACCGTCGGTCAGAGCGGCCAGAGCTTCCATTACTTCGTCCATTATGCTCAAGTCGATTGTCTGTGCCTCGAAATCACAGGGAGTCGGGACGCAGACAAACAGAAACGTCGAATTGCGGACCGTTTCCTCAAGTGTGTCGTGTTCTTTGTATTTGTCATAAATTCTAACCGAGTCAGCTGCTGGAGCCAGAGCGTGCTCGACCCCCTCGCCGACGATGCCATAGCCAATAATGCCGATGTTGTGCGACAAAAGGCAGTCCTTTCCATTATGGAGATAAAGAGGACGAGCCGCGCGTTCCCCATTTAACACCCGGATTCTACCTGAGCTGCCCCCGCCCATGTCAAGTTCGGCGGGCAATGAGGAATTTGAGCTGTCGGTCGTTTAACTGCCTGGTGACCGTGGATTGGCGTGAGATTTCCACCGGTTGGTGAATGGAACCGGGCGCAAATTCCCCCACAAGTTTGTTGGCTGGACTTGGATTTGGATTCGGGTGATAATAGATGGGACAATTCGATGGTCTTTACCGGGAAGAACGCGTGCAAAAAACTCAGAATATCGGGGCTTTCCAAACTTTCCCGGAAACACCGGATCGGCCCGGAGCAAATTGCGGACAGTTCGAGGGAAGTAAATGAACAAGAAAATTTGGCGACGGCGAAATTCTGGCCTTCTGCTGGCATCCCTGGTGCTGGTCTTTTCTGCATCTCTCGGTGCCGGTGGGGAACCAGCTCAGCTGTCCGTGAAAGGCAACCCGGAGGCGATCGGACGTCGGTTCGGGGAGAAGTTTGGCAAGACGATCCAGGAACTTCATCCGACTTTTCTTCGAACGGCCTGTTTTATGAGACGCGAGAAACCGAAACAGATCTACACCGAATGCCGGAGAATCGCACGGTTTCTCAAGCGTTCGGACCGGGAAGAGATAAAGGCTCTGGCCAGGGCCAGTGGTATGAAATACGAAGAGGTCCTTTTCCTCAATCTGTTCTACACGTTGATCGGTGACAGGTTGTTTTGCCGCCAGATCGCGATGTGGGGGAAAAACACAAAAGATGGTGAGTTGCTACATGGACGAAATTTGGATTGGAATGATTATCCCGGTCGCCCCCTTGCGAAGACCCATTTGATTATGCGCGTGGAACCCGAAGGAGGCGTTCCATATGTCTCCCTCACCTGGCCGGGCCTGATCGGTGTGATAACCGGCACCAACAAAAAGGGTTTGACAGTCGCCTTCAATAAACTGCCGGCCGGAGAGGAAGATGGCGGGGGGGAGCCTGTATTTTTCACGATTCGACGGATCCTGAAGAATTGCGGCTCCACCAAAGAGGCCGTCCAGGTTCTGCGAAAGGCCAGACCGCCGGAGTCGGGTTCAATACTAATTTCGGATGCGCGGAAGAAGACTGCGGTTGTGGTGGAGATGGTTGACCGGAAGGTGAAGGTGCGACGGCCGACTGAGGGGAGTGTCTCGAACGCGAATCACTCCGCCACCGACTTCGACATACGCGGGGTGCGGAAGGGAAATGCGGACTGGCCTCTGGGGACCGTCGCGGAGCGAATGGGAGGTCCGTTCGACGTGGAAAGCATGAAACGGGCTCTGCGTCATAAGGATGTCTTGCAGAATATTAACCTGTTGAGTGTTGTTTTAAAACCATCGGAAGGGAAAATGTGTCTTGCCACCGGGGAGGTACCGGCCGCCGAAGGAAAATTCAGGGAATACTCGCTTTTCTCCGGAGAGACGTCCGGTGGTCTTTAGTGGTCTGGTTTGCAAATACGCTTCCTCGTCATTCCTTGTCCTACGCCAAATCCGCTCCGGCAAACGATACCGTATTTGCGACCCCGACCACTCAGCTGCGTGGCAAGGGCTAAAAGGTGGCTGGGGAACCGTTTGGGCGGATCAATCGGGTGGCGGAGGAACGAAAAATAGTTGAGAAAAGCCAATTCATTGGATAAAATAGTTATAGAGGGAAGGATATGAAGATCCTTATACCGCGATAAGAAAAGGGTGACAAGAAGCGTTATGGGACAAAGGGAGATAGAAAGAGGGAGCCTGAAGCCAAAAGGGCGCACGCGGCTGTGCTCGTTTCCTGTGGCATTGAAATGGGATGGCCAGCGACTTTCGGGAGAGAAACTCCGCCAAAAGGCCGACAGTGCGGCGAGAGAGGTCTGCAAGCTTCACAGCGATATGTGGGCTTTTGCTTGGCCAGTGCGGCTTGATGCGTCCGAACAGTATGTGCAGTTGCAGGCACGCGGTCGTTTCTTTTCTCCATGCAGTCGGACAGCTTTCGCACGTCAGATTGAACATGCTTTCGCCAGGGGGAAGGGGGCTGAGGCGAAAACAATCGAAATGCCGGGCGGATCGTTAGGGGCGAAAGGCCGGGCCGGGATCTGCGAGTCTTGCGGGAAAGAGATGTGCCCCGCAAAGTCCTCACCGGGCTATACAACAGCTGCGCGGGCGAGAGCCCTGGCAAAAGATCTGATGGATAGGGCTGTCCGATGTGATACCTGCGGAGCTCGTTTCTGTGTCGAATGTGCTATGAACACCGGTGTGGAACGCCACAGCCACAATTACACCTGCCCGATATGCGGTGCCGAAGTCTCGCCAACACTTTTTTGACTTGAGTTCGCAGGGACGTGAGGGTATCCCGGCGGGCATTTTTGCTGTTGTTTGAGCTATTTGGGTCAGGCAGAAATATTGGCACAGTCGTGACTTTGCGACAGGCAGAAAAACATTCGCAGGCAAGATGGCGGCGCTTCCCAGCACTCCAGACCGCGAGGTGTTGGTCCGTTCAGTATGGCAGGCAAGCGGACTGGACTTCAGCGCCGCTCTGCGGGGCTGGAGTTCAGAACGCAGCTCATAAACCGAGAGGTCTCGCAGCAAAACACCAGAACGACCAACGGCGGCTCCCCCCGGCGATGGGTTGCGGGAAGAAGGGACGGAAGAGACCAAAGGGACTCGTTGTTTTCTGTCGCGTTCCGTGACTTGACATATAAGCAGGCTGGAGTTCAGAACGCGCACTATCAGCCGACAGATCTCCCGGAACCCGCA